>JBBEAX010000030.1:0-5733 GCA_040882645.1 Acidimicrobiia bacterium | reverse complement strand
ATCGAACAGGGAGTCGACACGCTGGTGATCGCTTGCACCCACTACTCCTTCCTCGCCGGCGCCATTGCAGAGGCTGCTCCAGGTCTCACGGTTATCGATCCCGCCGGCGCGGTCGCCCGGCAGGTGGTTCGTGTCGCCGGCGACGCCCCTGGTTCTGGCGATGCCACCTACCTCACCACCGGCGATCCGGCACGCTTCGCCTCTCAGGTGCAACGCCTGCTGGGCGCGACGATCAACGTGACCGCGCTCGCCTGACCGCCCGGGCACAATGCGCCCGTGCTGGACCGCATCCGATCCGAGATCGCCGCCCACGGACCGCTGCCGTTCGACCACTTCATGACGCTTGCCCTCTACGACCCCGACGGCGGTTACTTCGCCGCGTCGACGACCCTGCGGTCCTCCGAGGAAGGCGACTTTCTCACGAGCCCGGAGGTGAGTCCCCTTTTCGGAGGCACCCTCGCCCGCTTCGTGGCGTCCGAAATCGAGCGGGTCGGGCCGCTCACCCTGATCGAGGCCGGGGCGGGTTCGGGTTCTCTGCTCCGCGCCCTGCTCGAGGAGTTGCCCGAGGCGCCGGCGGCCGTGTTTGCCGTGGAGGTGGCTGCTGCTGCCACCGACCGCCTCAGAGGCTCGGTACCGGCGGCCGCCGTCGTTGCCGACCTGGCCCAGGTCCCTCGAGCCGGAGCGGCCGTGATCATCGCCAACGAGTTGATCGACAACTTGCCCGCGGCGGTGGCGGGGCGGCGGGGAACGGGCTGGACCGAGCAAGTCGTCGATGTCGAGGACGCCGGTCTGGTCACGAGGGAGGTACCGGCGCGCCTCGAGGTGGCTGCCTGGGCCGACGCGTTCGCCGGACCCGTGGCCGAGGGTGACCTGGTGGAGGTGCAAATCGCCGCCGGCGAGTGGATCGCGACCGCATTGGGGCGGTTCGACGCCGGTTCGGTGGTGGTGGTCGATTACGGCGAGACCGCGGACGGGTTGAGCCACCGACGAGCCCAGGGCACGGTGAGGACATACCGGTCACATCATTTGGGCCCGGATCCGTTACTCACCCCCGGTGAGACCGATATCACCATGGACGTGAACTTCACCTCGCTGGCGGCGGCGGCCGAATCCGCCGGAGCCACGGTCACCGTCGAGCGGCAAGACGACTTCCTGACTCGCTGGGGCCTGCGCGACACCCTGCGTGGGCTGCGGGAAGCCGAGCTGGATGCCGCCCGCGCGGGCCAAACCATGGAGCGGTTGACCCTGCGCAGCCAGATCACCGGAGCAGAAGCCCTGCTCCATCCGAGGGGTCTCGGCGATTTCCGGGTGCTGGTGGCGACGGTTTGAGACTCATGACTCGACCTCTTCGGGCTCGTGGCGGTAGAGCGCGAAATCTGAAACCACATAGTGCTCACGTGTCGCGTAGCCTGGTAAGCGGCCACGACGGGTGACCGTCGCGACAACTGAGGGTCATGGCCGAAGATGGACCCTCTGACCGTCAGGAGGACATGTGAAGAGGAAGCGCCTCTTTGTTTCCATGGTGGCAATGGTGACCGTCTTCGCTTTGGCGATTCCGGCGTTTGCGGTCAAGTACGGCGAGCCGGATACATCTCCGGAGATGTATCCGTCAGTAGGTATGCTCGCCATGCTGAAGACCGATGGGTTCTTCTACGTCTGCTCGGGTACGCTGATCGATGCCGACAGCGTTCTCACGGCGGGGCACTGCACAGTCGACTCGGTGGCGATCTGGGTGAACTTCCTGCAGACCCCGATCCCGTTCTTCGCGAGTGGTGCTGTGGCCGCTTCAGACTGGGCTACACACCCCGACTACGACGACTTCGCCACTTTCCCGGACACGTCTGATATTGGGGTTGTGAACTTCCCTGCGGGGACGTTCGCGGCGATGACTCCAGTGGAGTTGGCGGATGTTGACACGTTGACGGAGCTCGCAACTGCTCGAGGTACGAAGAACACCAGGTTCCAGATTGCAGGGTATGGAGTCCAGGCGACGAATGGACAAGGGCATCTGGATGTATTCCTCCAGCAGCGCTACCGCGGAGAAGTTCGACTCATCAACCTGAACAGCGCCAACAATGATGGTGCCAACGTCCAGGTGACGGCCGCGCCCGGAACAGGGGGCGCCTTGTGCTTCGGTGACAGTGGCGGTCCAGTGCTCCACGAAGGAGCGATCGTTGCAGTCAACTCATTCGTCCTGAACCTTGAGTGTGCAGGCAGCGGCTTCGCGTTTCGCGTGGATCACGCCGACATTCAGGCGTGGATCGCGGCGAATACCTGATCCGCACGGCTGGAACGAACAGTCAAGGAGGGGCGCCAACCCGGCGCCCCTCCTTCGCGTCAGGGGAATGTCCCGGAATACACGCCTCTCACTAATCTGACCCAGTCATGCGTAACAACTTCAAGACCCTGGTTCTCATGGCGGGGCTCGGGGCTCTCTTCGTCCTGGTCGGTCAGCTGCTAGGGGGTACCAGCGGCGCGATCACGGCCCTGGTGATCGCCGGGCTCATCAACTTCGGCATGTACTTCTTCTCGCACAAGATCGCCCTCGCCTCGGCGAAGGCCAAGCCGGTCGAGGAGAAGGATCTCCCCAACGTCTATTCGATCGTGCGTTCGCTGGCTCAGCGCGAGAACATGCCGATGCCAAAGATCTATCTGATCGACTCGCCGCAACCCAATGCATTCGCCACGGGACGTAACCCGAAGAACGCCGCGGTCGCCGTCACCTCCGGGATCTTGACCCTGATGGACCACTCCGAGCTCGAAGGCGTGCTGGCTCATGAGCTGTCGCACGTCAAGAACCGCGACATCCTTATCTCGACGATCGCGGCGACCGTCGCGGTCGCCCTGTCGTTCCTGGTGCGGATCGCCTTCTGGACCGGAGGCGACCGGCGCCGCAACGACCCCCTTTCCGGCGTGATCATGATCCTGTCGTTGATCCTGGCACCGCTCGCCGCAATGGTCATCCAGATGGCGATCAGCCGGTCGCGCGAGTATCAGGCCGACAGGAGCGGGGCCGAGATCACGGGGTCTCCGCTCAACCTCGCCCGGGCATTGGAGAAGCTCGAGGCGGGCACGGCCCGGATCCCGATGCAGGTGAACCCTTCCACCGCACAGCTGTTCATCGCCGACCCTCTCAAGGCGTTCGGCCGGGGCGGCTCGGGTGGCATGGGCGGAATCTCCCGGATGTTCTCCACCCACCCGCCGATTCCGGAGCGGGTCAGGCGACTGACCGACATGGCCCAGAGCGGAATCATTCGCTAACCGAGCTAGAGCGATACGAAAGAGAGGGCCGGGTGAGTCCGGCCCTCTCTTCTAAGTCCACGGTTCACTCCTCGCCGCTACTCGCCCCCCGCCTGACTGGCCGGGGCCGGAGTCGGAGCAGCAGCCGGCATCGCCGGCGACCCCGAGGCACCCTTGCCATTCAGCATCCAGAACGCTCCGGTCGTCGCTGCGCCGGCCACTCCGAACCAGAGCAGCACCTCGTTGGTGCCGATTCCGTCGTGAACGAGCGTCATCAACTGGAATATCACCACGATGACCCCGACTGATCCGACCGCGGCCAACACCGAGGTACCCCACTGCCGCGCACCCCAGAGGTACGCGAGGACGAGACCCAGCGAGAGGACGAGCCACCCGTCCGCCGTCGAGAACAGCGCGATCGAGAACAGCATCGCGTACACCGCGCCGATGAAGAAGGCTGCATTCCGCGGTCCTACTCCGCCGGTGCGGGCCAGCCAGACCCATGTCAGCCCGAGGCCGACACTCGCCAGGAACGAGATCCAACTGCCGAGGTCGGGCGGTGCCCCGAGTGCCGCCGTCAGCACGAGATCGCTCACCTCGGTGGGTTCCTCCACCTGGATGAGCACGAGGATCGCCGAGAGGAGCCTCGTGGCCACCGCGAACAGCGCAAGCAACGTTGGCACCGATCGCAGCCGGCCGTATCCGATCAGGGCCACGACCGCCGAAGGGATCACCACCACGAGCGGGGTGAAGTCGCCGATGTCCAGGTCGAGCAAGAGCAGTCCCGTCGCCACCGTTGCCAGCGACCAACCCAGAAGCATCAGGAATCCCGAGCTGCGGCGGACGGCGCCGGTCCGGTCGGCGAATCGGTATCCGGTACCGAACACGATCGCGGCGCCGAGCAGGGCGACCCCACCGCCCTGCAGGTTGTCGAAGTCGCCGGTGAGGAGCGCGAACGTCGGGTCGTCGGGCAACATCACCTTGACGATTGCCGCGAAGGTGGCGATGAAGAGGGCGATGGCTCCGATGTAGCCGAGCATTTCGGCGGTCCTCGGCCCACCCGGCTTGTCCGGAGGCGCATCGCCTTGAAGGCGCTCCGCCTGTTCGAAAGAGATGACCCCCCGGTCGACCCAGCGGTCCCTGTCAGTCATGATCTCCCCTGGTAGGTGCAGGCACAGCCTATCGGGGTGCGCTGGTCCGACAGAACCTCACGGCGTTGGCACGACAACTCGCTGATCGCGGACGGAACGCGAACCGTCCCTCTCACCGTCTAGGCGGCGCTCGGGGCGCTGTCGCCCCCCGCCGCCTACCCTTTCCTTCGGGCTCGCATCATGGCTCGGAGGTGGGTCATCGGCAGAAATCTCGTCGTATTCAGCGACGGAACCGGCAACCAACTGAAGGCAAAGGGCAACACGAACGTCCTCCGCCTGCACGCGATGACCAGGGAGACACCGGAGCAGGTGCGGTTCTACGACCCGGGCGTCGGCACGGAGGCGGCCCCGCAGGCGCTCACCTGGATCGGTCGCACCTGGACCCGCCTCCTCGGGCTCGCCTTCGGGTACGGGATCAAACGCAACGTGGTGGAGGCGTACACCTTCATCATGCGGCACTGGGAGCCGGGGGATCGCATCTTCCTGTTCGGTTTCAGCCGCGGCGCATACACGGTGCGGGCGGTGGCCGGAATGCTGCGGGTGATCGGCCTTCTCCCGCCCGACCAGGAGAACCTTGTCCCCTACGCGCTCAAGCTCTTCTGGAAGCCGCACGGCAAGGACATCGAATGGGATCATGTCAAGGCCTGGAACCAGCAGTTCTGCCGCGCCGACTTCAATCAGTGGGGCTACCCGGTCGAGTTCCTCGGGTCCTGGGACACGGTGAAGTCGGTCGGATGGTTCCGTCGCCGTATCCAGCTGCCCTACACCCGGCTGCTGAAGAGCGTCCGCACTACCCGGCACGCCTGCGGTCTCGACGAATGGCGCGGGCAGTACAAGTCGTACCGCATCTCCGAGGACGAGGCCGCGAAGCCGAACCGCGATATGCGGGAGGTCTGGTTCGCCGGTGTCCACTCTGACGTGGGCGGCACATTCGAACCCGAGCATGACCTGGCCGACATCACTCTGGGGTGGATCGGCTCGGCGGCTCGCGCCGCCGGCCTCGACGTCGACGACGACGCCCTCGAGCCTTATCTAACCCTGCCCGGCGACCACGCCCACGGTGAGGTTCATCGCATGGGGTGGTTCTGGGTGCTCACCGGCATCTCGCGCCGGACCGCCGAGCCGCCGGGGGCCACCGTCCACGAGAGCGTAAGGCTGCGCATTGCCGTCGACCCGAAGGCGGCGAAGCGGTACGCAACGAAGGGGATCCTCGACACCAATCCCGTGGAGCCCTGGCCGCACGGGTAGACCCGTCACGGCCCCCGCGGTCGGCTGGGGGGGGACCCGGCCGAAGAGCCGTCAACGGGACGGCCACGGCGATGGAGTTCGGCGAAGCCGAACT
>JBBEAX010000029.1:0-5765 GCA_040882645.1 Acidimicrobiia bacterium | reverse complement strand
CGATCCGTGAGGGTGGCCGCACTGTGGGCGCCGGCCGCGTCGTCAAGATCATCAAATAGACCAGCCACAGCCCCAGCAAGAGACGAACAGAGAAGAGCTTTCTAGATGCCTAGTGACAAGCGGCCACCGATCACGCTCGCGTGCGAGTCGTGCAAGCGCCGCAACTACGTGACGAACAAGAACAAGACGAATACGCGCGATCGGCTCGAGCTGAAGAAGTTCTGCCGCTGGTGCCGCGAGCACACGGCCCACAAAGAGACCCGGTAGTGGACTGGGCGACCTGATGGTCGGCGCCCTCCCGCCACCCGGTGCTCGCCACCCGTCGCCAGCCCGGGTCCGTCGATGAGCGACCTCGCAGACCTGGTAGGCCATTCCTACGGGCCGTTCACGCTCGAGGTGACCGCCGATCGGGTGGCCGAGTTCGCCGACGCCACCGGTGACGACGCCGCCCGGTGGGTGGAGCATGCTCCTCCATTGCTCGCCAATGTCGCCCTGTTCGCGGCGGCTCCAGCATTTCTCGAAGACCCGGCGGTGGTGCCGTTTACGACGTCGTTGATTCACTCCGAGCAGTCGTTCGAGTGGCATCGCAGCCTGGTGGTTGGCGAGCGGCTTCGGGTGGTGGGCAAGGTCGAGGGGGTCAAGGCCCGGTCGGGGCTGAACCTCGTCACGTTCGGCCTGCAAGCAGAGTCGGATGCCGGCGAGTGGCTCGACGGTACGGCGGTGTTCGTGATGGCCGATGCGGCCGCGGGAGCCCTCCCCGAGCAACCCGAGCCAGCAGTTGGGGAACGGCCGCCGACCGACCCGCCCGCCCCATCGAGGCCACTGCCGAATGAAGGGGAGCCGATCGTCCCGCTGCACGTGGGGGCATCCCGGCTCGACCTCATCCGCTACGCCGCAGCCACCCGCGACTGGAATTCGATCCATTGGGATCACGACTCGGCCCGCGCAGCCGGCTTGCCGGGGACGATCGTCCATGGCCTGCTCATGGCGGCATGGATGGGTCGGGCCGCGGCTCGTTACTCGCCGAACGCCCATTCGCTGGCGGCGATGAGCGTGCGGTTTCGCAAGCCGCTGCGGCCGGCCGAGCCGGCGACGGTCACCGGTACCGTCGGCGCAATGGCTGCAGACGGCGCCGACATCGATCTGGTCCTCGAATCCGGGGGAGACCGGCTGGTGACGGGCCGCGCCCGGGTAACCCGATGACCGGGGGCGGGGTCCAACGCGACGAGGCCGAGCTCATCGAGGCCGCGCGGGGTGGTGACTCGGACGCATTCGGCGAACTCGTCTGGAGGTATCGAAACAGCGTGTACACGCTTGCCGTCAGGCTCGTTGGCCCCGACCTCGCCCCCGATGTGACCCAGGAGGCGCTGATTCGCGCCTGGCGTGCCATACCGCGGTTTCGGGGCGATGCGGCACTGGGAACCTGGCTGCATCGGATCACCGTCAACACGGCGTGGACCCTTCGCAAACGAGCCAATCGGCACGAGGTGCAGCAACTCGACGAGATGCTGATCGACCCTGGCACCGGCCCCGAGCGAGCCGGGGAGCTGGCGGAGGTGAGGGCGGAACTCGGTTCGGCGATCAACCAATTGAGTCCCGGTCAGCGGGCGGTACTCGTGTTGCGGGACGTCTATGGGTGGAGCCACGCCGAGGTTGGGCGCGAGCTGGGCATCACCCAGACCACGGCGAAGGTGAGGTTGCATCGGGCGCGCAAGCGGGTTCGGTCGATCCTCGAGGGGTCGGAATGAGCGCTCTCATCTGCCGGCTGGTTTCGACGGTCCCGCCTGACACGCCCCTCAATCGCGTTCTGGAAGCCCACCGAGAGCAGTGCCTGCGCTGCCAGGCCGATGTCGCCCGTTCGACCGGCATGTCCCGCGACCTCTCCTCGATCGGGCATGAGACGCTCGTCGCCCCCGAAGGGCTGGCCACGACCGTGATGTCGCGGCTTCCCGCCCAGGATGGCTCGGATCCGCGACGACCCCTGGTGGTCCGCCTCGCAGTCCGCTACTCGGTAGCCGCGGCGATAGCCGTAGCAACAGCAGCAGCCCTGATCGCCCACGCCCTGGCAAAGCGAGAGAACTGAGAGTTCTCGGCTCCGGCTCCAGCCACAGCCCCAGCCAGCCACCGCGCGCGGCTTTGGTGGGGGCCTCTCTGGCTGGAGCCGGGGCTGTGGCTGGTGCCGAAGGCCCTCCGCAATGTGTGCAGTCGCGGTTTGCAGGCCTACAATGCCCGCCGTTCGCCTCCTAGGCTCGCGCGCGGGATCGAACACCCCAAAGGGGCGTAGCTCAATTTGGCAGAGCACTGGTCTCCAAAACCAGCGGTTGGGGGTTCGAGTCCCTCCGCCCCTGCTGGATGCCCCAACAACAAGAGGACGGACCACCGGTGGCTGCGGCCTGTGATCCGGACCGAGAGGTAACGACATGAACCGCGAGTTGCGGCGGCTACAGGAGAAGGAAGAGAAGCGGGCGAAGGATCGTCGCGCTCAGGCGATGACGCAACGGCGTCGCAAGGAGCGCGTCGGCTTCCGCCAGTTCGTGTCCGAGGTCCGCACCGAACTTCGTCGGGTGGCCTGGCCGGGACGGCGCGAGACCATCACCTTCACCGTGGTCACCCTCATCACCTCAGGATTCGTCACCCTCTATACCCTCGGACTCGACCTCACGCTCAAGCGCGGCATCCTGGCGCTTCTGGAGTTGCGGTGAACGACGAAGCCCTCGATGACCTGGCTGCAGCACCGGACGCGGCCGACGACGTCGCCGACTCCCCGGGGGACGCGCTCGACCGTGCCCGTGAGCTCTTGGGTACGTCGATCGCCACCGAGGAGCGCCCCGAGGAACCCGAAGCAGAGGTGTCCGCGGCGGAGGAGCCGGTTGGTTCCGCCCCCGGCGAGGGGGCCGAAGGCGAGCCGGTTCGTCCGCCCTCGAGCCCGTTCGACCTGCCCGGCGCGTGGTTCGTGATCCACTCGTACAGCGGCTACGAGAACAAGGTCAAAGCCAACCTCACCACCCGCATCACCTCGATGCACATGGAGGACGCCATCTTCGACGTCGTCATTCCGATGGAGGATGTCGTCGAGATCAAGAGTGGGCGGAAGGTGACCGTCGCCCGTAAGCAGTTCCCGGGCTACCTGCTGGTGCGCATGTACCTCGACGACGACTCGTGGGGCGTGGTCCGCAACACCCCCGGCGTCACCGGATTCGTCGGATCCGGTACCAAGCCGACCCCGCTGTCGCGGCGCGAAGTCGAACGGATCCTCGGAGTCCGCAAGGACGAGGAGAAGAAGGCACCCAGGTTCAAGCCGGACTGGGAAGTGGGGGAGACGGTTCGGGTCACCGAAGGTCCGTTCGCCGATTTCAACGGTGTCATCGAAGACATCAACCTCGACCAGTCGAAGGTCAGGGTTCTGGTCGACATCTTCGGCCGGGAGACCCCGGTCGAGCTCAACTTCGAGCAAATTCAGAAGTTCTAGGAGGAACTGACCAATGGGCCGCAAGAAAGTCGCCGCGATGCTCAAGCTGCAGATTCCCGCCGGGCAGGCAACCCCTGCACCCCCGGTGGGTCCCGCGCTGGGCCAGCACGGCGTGAACATCATGGACTTCGTCAAGGCTTACAACGCGGCCACCGAGAGTCAGTCCGGGACGATCGTCCCGGTCGAGATCACCATCTACGACGACCGGTCGTTCACCTTCGTGACGAAGACACCGCCGGCATCGGTGATGCTCCGCCAGGCGGCGCGTATCGAGAAGGGCTCGGCGGTACCGCACACCGACAAGGTGGGCACGGTCACCCGAGCGCAGGTGAAGCAGATCGCCGAGACCAAGATGGTCGACCTCAACGCCAACGACGTCGAGGCCGCGATGAAGATCATCGAGGGAACCGCACGATCGATGGGTTTGAAGGTCGAAGGCTGAGCGCCCCTGGGCGCCTGGCTGCTGACCAAGTGACTGCCGACTGACAGATGTGGGAGGCGCGTGAGCGCCGTTTGCACCGCAAGGAGATGAACGATATGGGCAAGAAGCGCGACGACGCCATCAAGCGGCTCGACCGAGAGAAGCTGCATTCCCCCATCGAGGCCCTGGATTTGGTGAAGGCGACGGCCACCGCCGGCTTCGACGAGACCGTCGAAGCCGCTTTCAACCTCGGCATCGACGCCCGACAGGCCGATCAGGCCGTCCGCGGCACGATCTCGCTTCCTCACGGCACCGGCAAGTCGGTGCGGGTGCTCGTCTTTGCAGAAGGTGACCAGGCGCGTGCCGCCCAAGAGGCCGGTGCCTACGTCGTAGGCGGTAACGAGCTCGCCGCCGCCATCGAGTCGGGCGCCCAGGCCGCCGATTGGGACGTGACCATCGCCGCACCGTCGATGATGGCGGCGGTGGGGAAGCTGGGTCGGGTGCTGGGACCCCGCGGCCTGATGCCGAACCCGAAGGCGGGAACAGTCACCGAGGACATCGGCAAGGCGGTCGACGAGTTCCGTTCTGGACGGGTGGAGTATCGCAATGACAAATTTGGCAATGTCCACGTGCCCATTGGGAAGGTCTCGTTCGACGCAGCCCATTTGCGGGCGAACCTCGCCGCGGCGATCGACGAGTTGATGAGGGTGAAGCCGGCGTCGGCGAAGGGCCGGTACATCCGCAAGCTCGCCGTTGCCTCGACGATGGGCCCCGGCGTCAAGGTGGACGTCGGAGCATTGGACACCCTGGACGAGTAGCCCGGCGCCGGCGCGCTTCTCCCGCGAGGCGGGACGAAATGCGGGAGCACCGGGGCCTTCGTCGGCACTGGGACCTGCGGCGGGCCAGGGTTGCCGCATTTCCCCCTCTTCTCAGACGGGCCGGGGTAGGGATCCAAGCCTGCGTCTCCGAGTTGGCCGGTGCAGGGCGGTGGTGGTCGGCCCCGCCAGCGCCGGTGCTCCCGCTGCCTAAGTGTCTCCCCCCTCAGCGGCGGTGTCCAATGACGTTTTTCGCGGACTGGTGTCGGGGTCGGGTCGGCGACCGCTCTTTTGTTCAACCCCGCCGGTGTCGCTACGCTCCCGCTCGACAATCAATAGCCGACCCGAGACCGTTGGTCCCGCTGGGGATAAGGCCATAAGGCCGCCAACGTAGGTGGGCGTGAGAGGTTTCTGCCGCTCCCGCGCATGTCTCGCGTCGGGAGTTTTTCCGTTTCAGGGGAGCGATCCCCATAACAAGGAGAACGGCCATGCCACGACCGGAGAAGGTCCAGGCGGTTGCCGACATCAAAGAGCGTCTCGAGGGTTCGTCGGCCGTCTTCATGGCGGAGTACGCCGGCCTCTCGGTGAAGGAGCAGCGGGCGCTGCGTCGTGCCCTGAGCGACGCCGATGGCGAGTTCAAGGTCTACAAGATGACCCTCGCCCGAATTGCCGCCACCGAGATGGGACGCGACGAGATGCTCGAGATGCTCGTCGGTCCGACGGGCCTGACGTTTGCCAGGGGCGACGCGGCGGCGACCGCGAAGGTGCTGCGCGACTTCTCCAAGGACCACGCCAGGCTGATCATCAAGGGCGCTCTGCTGGGCACCGAGATCCTCACGCCGGAGCGGGTTGCCGCTCTCGCCGATCTCGAACCGCGCGATGTGCTGCTGGCGAAGATCGCCGGCGCATTGCAGGCGCCGATGGCGGCGATGGCCGGCCTGATGGCGGCGATGCCGCGCAACCTCGCCTCGATGATCAAGCAGTTGATCGACAAGTCCCCGGCTCCGGCAGCCGAACCGGCTGCACCGGCAGCCGAAGAGGCCCCGGCACCGGCAGCCGA
>JBBEAX010000028.1:0-35981 GCA_040882645.1 Acidimicrobiia bacterium | reverse complement strand
TGGGGTCGCCGGTTCAAGTCCGGCCGTCCCGACCAGAAGCCCGGCACCAAGTGCCGGGCTTCGGTGTTTCTGGGGCGGTAGTCGGGCCGGGAGGGTCGGAACGATTCGAGTCCTTTTCGGCCTCGAATCATCCCTCCGTGGTGCCTCGCTTTGCTCGGCTCTCTTTAGGTTGGTCGCCGGTTCAAGTCCGGCCGTCCCGACCAGAAGCCCGGCACCAAGTGCCGGATGTCTAAATCACCGAAGCCCGGCATCAAGTGCCGGGCTTCGGTGATTAAGACCGCTACCCGCTACCCGCTTCCCGCTCTCTGCCTCCCGCTCTCTGCTGGCGGGTAGCGGGTAGCGGGAAGCGGGCAGCGTCTTGCTACTTGCCTCGGCCCTCTTCTTCTTCTCTCATGATCCTGACGCTGTCCACCCGGTTGCGGACCATACGGGCTACCTCGATGGTGACTCCGTTGACGACCACGACGTCGCCCTCGCGGGGGACCCGTCCGCCCCGGTCGAGGACCAGGCCGGCCACGGTGGTGTACTCCCCTGGGGGAAGATCGATTGCGATGGCTTCGGCCACCTCCTCGACGGGGGTGCGCCCGTCGACCAGCCACTCGCCATCCCCGATCGCCAACACCGACGGGTCCTCGGTGTCGTACTCGTCCTGCAGCTCGCCGACGAGTTGTGAGACCAGGTCGGTGATCGTGACGATTCCTTCGATCCCGCCGTGCTCGTCGGTGACCACCGCCAGGGTGAATCGGTCGCGCCGCATCTCGAGGAGAAGGTCGAGCACCGACTTCGATTCGGGGATGTAGACCGGCTCGCGGATCACGCGGTGGATGTCGCTGGTACTGGGTTCGCTCGGCATGCCGATGAGGTCCTTGACCTGGAGGATGCCGATGAGCTCATCGACCGAGTCCTTGATCACCGGGAAGCGGCTGTGGCCCGTGGCGGCAACCGCGGCGCGGACCGCCTCGATCGTGACCGGAGATTCCAGGGGGTCGAGGTCGGTGCGCGGGGTCATGACATCGCGGACGGTCTGTTCCGCCAGCTCGAAAAGGGAATGGATGATCTCGCGTTGGGCGGCGTCGATGCTGCCCACCCGCTCGCCGAGCACCGCCATTGCCCGGATGTCGTCGCCAGTCACCGCGCTGCGATCGTGGCCGGCGCCGATCCGGAAAAGTCGGAAGAGCCCCCGGGCGATCGCGACGAAGACCCTGGCGATCGGCCGAAGGAACCGGCTGAGCCGCCAGATCGTCGGGGCGACCACAAGCGCGAAGCGTGCGGGGAAGCGGCTGGCCAGGCTCTTCGGGGTGATCTCGCCAACCACGAGAATCACCGCGGTCACCGAAGCCGTTGCTGCCCACGGTCCCCAGTCGTGGCCGAGTAGATCGACGAAGAGCACCGTGGCCACCGACGCGCCGAGGATGTTGACGAAGTTGTTGGCTACCAGCAGCGTGCTGAGCATCGCCTCGGGTTCTTCGAGAAGCACCCGGAGGTGTCTGGCTCGCCGGTCGCTGGCCGCCAACTGTTCGACCCTCTCCCGGGGCACGGAGACGAGTGCGGTCTCGCTTCCCGAAAAGAAGCCCGATGCCAGGATGCAGACACCGAGGATCACCACGTAGACGATCTGCTCGCTGCTCATCCCAGCGGCCTCGTACTGGGAGGCTCACCCCCGCCGGCAGTCATCGGCTCATTGCGTCGGCGAGCGCCGCCCGCAGCTCATGCGACGAGAACGGCTTGCGCACCCAGGAGGTGGCACCCGATCGGCCGGCGAGGAACGCGTCGGCGTCTCGGTCGAGCAGCAGCACCACCGGTGGTGCTGCCGTGCCGCCGACGGCGGCCGTATTGCGGACTGCCCGGGTCACCGCCATCCCCCCCATCGAGCCGATCTGCATGTCGATCAGGACGGCATCTGCTGAGAGCTCGTCGAGACGTTCGGCGACGAGTCGCGGATCGGAGATCTCGTGGAGCGTGAAGCGCGGTTCCGACAGGGCGGCTCTGACGTCGTCGAGAACCCACTCTTCGTCGGCCACGACCAGGATGTCGGTCATTCGGCGCGGAGGGTAGTAGCGGGTCGACCGGCCGCGGTCTGGAGCGCCGATCGCTGCGGAGAGGCGTCGTCGGGTCGTTCCTATGATCGCCTTCGTGTTCCGCCGCCTGCTCCTTCTGGTACCCCTGGCCCTCATGGTGCTTCCGCCAGGCATCGGTCGGGGAGAGGATGCACCCACCGTGGACGTGGTGGTGGTGGAGGGGGTGCTCGAGGGCCGCGCCGTCGAATTCGTCAGGGATTCGATCGAAGGCTCCGCGGCTTCGCTGGTGGTGATCCAACTCGACATCCACGCGGTGCTGTCATCCGAGGCGTCCGACCTGGTTGCCCTCCTCGACGACCCACCGGTGCCGGTGGCCGTCTGGGTTGGGCCTGCCCCCGCGGTGGCCCACGGTACGGCGGCCGCGATCGTCTCGGCGGCACCGATCCGGGGGGCCGCCCCCGGGGTGCACATCGGCTGGGCGTTGCCTCTGGTGGCGGGGGGTTCAGCCGACGGGGAGGCGGGGAGGGCTCTGGTCACCCTCGCTCCGGACCTGCCGGCAGAGGCGCGCTCCGGGCGGATTCTGGTCGGCTCCGAGCCGATCCCGGGACTCATCGACGTGGTGCAGCCTTCCATCGGGCAGTTCATCGTGGCGCTCGATGGGACCACGGTGTCGGTGCGGGGGGAGGAAGTGACGCTCGTCACCGCGCGGCGTGAGGTCGTCGATGGCGCCGAGGTCGTTTCACCCGTGTCCGCGACGTTCATCGAACCCGGATTGGTGGATCGGACCCTCCGTCTCGCGGTGTCACCGGAGGCAGCATTCTTCTTCTTGGTGATGGGTTTGGCTCTGATGGCGTTCGAGTTCTACGCCGCCGGGCCGGGACTCGCCGCCGGCGTCGCCGCAATCTGCCTGCTGCTGGCGGGGTACGGGATCGCTCTCCTCCCGGTCGATTGGCTGTCGGTCGCGGCGGTCCTGGCCGGCATCGGCCTGTATGTCGTCGAGTTCCAGCGAAACGACCTCGGATGGAAGAGCCTTCTCGGCACTGCCCTGCTCACCGCGGGGGGTCTTCGCTTCGTCGACGCCGCCCCTCAGTTGCGCACCACTTGGTGGGTGGTGGTGCTCGTCGTGCTCGGTGCCGCCCTCTTCTTCGGGTTTGCCCTCACCACGGTGGTCAGGGCGAGGTTCTCGACCCAGACCATCGGCCGGGAGCACCTGGTGGGCCGGGTGGGCACTGCCGCCGGCCGGATTGCACCGGAGGGGATCGTGATCGTCGACGGCGCCGAGTGGCGGGCGCGGTCCGCCCGCGCCTCGGGCATCGCCGCCGGAGATCGGGTGAAGGTGGCCGGCGTCTCAGGCGTGGTGCTCGAGGTGGAACCGGCGGAGTAGAAGTCGCCGGGCGGCTCCCCGCCTTCCGCCTTCCGTCGTCCGCAAGAGAAGACGCGACCGAAGGCTTCCCACGCGTTCTGTCGAATTGCGAATTGCGAATTGCGTCAGGGGCGGCAAAGCCGCCCCTGACATTTCCTCCCTGGCGGCGGTAGGGGTCGGCTGGTACCGTCCCGCGCCGCTGGTGTCTGGGAGGAGTACCGCTGTGTTGGACGTGGCGTCCGCTGATCGTTCCTGGCAGATGAAGGGGCTTTGCCGGGGGAATCATTCGTTTTTGTTCTTTCCACCGAGTCATGCAGAGCGCAAGGAGGAACGCGAGCGCCGCGAGCACAAGGCGAAGGCCATCTGCTCGGTGTGCCCGGTAGCCGAAGACTGCCTCGAATTCGCGGTGGAGATTCGCGAGCCGTACGGGATCTGGGGCGGCTACACCGAGACCGAGCGTCGCCACCTGGCTTTGAAGCGCGGCGTCACCGTCTGACGACCCGCCCGTCGCCGACCCGACGGGTGACCCCGCGATCGTCGAGCCACTCGAGTAGTGGGATGGCGTGCTTGCGAGTGATCCCGATGGTGTCGCGAAAGTCGCCCACCGTGAATCCGTCGGGGAGGGTGGCGACAGTTTCGAGCAGAGAATCGATCGTCTCGGGCAGGTAGGCGAACGGCCCGACCGATATCAGGTCTCCGGAGGCGACCAGGGCGCGTGCTGCGTCGGGATGCAGGCCCAACTCATCCGCCCGGGGTGGGGCCGCGCCCGAGCCGTCGAGGACGGCTCGGGCCTTTCCCCAGCCGGGATCGTCGGTCGCTGCCGCTGCCGGCCGATGGTCGGCAAGGCGCACGGCCGCGCCATCCACCACGACGCCGCCGAGGGCGGCGATGATGGCGTCGAGGGTGTCCGCGCCGAGCCCCAACTCACGGGCGAGCGTGGCGCGGGGCATCCCCGGCTTGAAGGGGTTCTCTTCGTGAAAGGCGCCCACTACTTCGACCGCCCGCTGTGAAGTGGCGCGATGGGTTTCGGGCGACACAGCTATCCCGCCCGTGATCACGGCATCGTCTGGCGATCCGCCACCCGTGTCTGCGGCAAGATCGGACACCCCGGCGACCCCTCGCACCGCCAGCAGGCGCGACGCCGCATCGTCGGCTGTCGTGACCTCTTTGGCGAGATGACCCAGCGTGTTGCGCACCGCCCGTGTACGTCCTGCCGGCCGCGGATCGAGCACCCGGCCGCCTCCGGTGACGGCGCCCCTGCCCACCTCACGCAGGATGTAGCGATCGCCCGCCCGCAGCGGAACCTCGCCGTCGAGGTCGATCAGCACGACCCCGGCGCCAATCGAACGGACGCGGGCGGGCCACGAGCCGCTCCCGGCATGAAGGTGGAAGGAGCCCCGGTCTCCCCGGATCGGCTCGTGACCTCTCATCGCTTCGAGGGTTGCCACCAGCCGCCGCGTCGCTCGCCACTCACCCGGCCTGCCCAGCATCGTTCCCCGTTCGATGAGTGACCGATCGGTCCCCGACAGGTTGATCGCGGTGCGATTACCCGGCCCCACCTCATCGACGGATCGTTCGTGCACCTGCAGGCCGCGGACCCGCACCGGAATCTCGCCCGGGTACAGGGCGAGGCTGTCTCCGACCTCGATCACCCCATCCACCAGGGTGCCGGTGACCACCGTCCCCGCGCCGTCGATCGTGAAGGCGCGGTCGATCCAAAGGCGGGGGCGACCGCGGTCCGGTGGTTCCATCCCTGCGACCATCGTGGTCAGGGCGGCGCGGAGTCGATCGAGGCCCATGCCTGTGGGGGCTGCGGTGGGCACGATCTCCGAGCCCGCAAGCGTCGTGCCGTCGAGGCGCTCGGCCACTGCAACCGCCGCGAGCTCGAGGTGATCGGCGTCGACCAGGTCGGCCCGGGTCAACGCGACCACACCGGGGGAAGTACCGAGCAGGTCGAGCACTCCCAGGTGCTCCTCGGACTGAGGCTTCCATCCTTCGTCCGCGGCGACGACGAACAGCGCCGCATCCGCTCCGTCGACCCCGGCGAGCATGTTCTTGATGAAACGCTCGTGCCCCGGGACATCGACGAACCCGACTTCTCTGTCGCCGAGCGTCGCCCAGGCGAATCCGAGGTCGATGGTCAGCCCTCGCCGCTTCTCCTCCTCCCACCGGTCGGGGTCACGGCCGGTCAGTGCTCGGACGAGGGTCGACTTGCCATGATCGACGTGGCCGGCGGTGGCGATCACCGGCATGCGTTGGTCAGCGCAGAGGCCACCGATTCGTCATCCGCCTCGCCGACCGCGCGCAAGTCGAGCACCACCTGACCTGCTTCTCTTCGGGCGACCACGGGGGGAAGGGCGTCGAGAAGGCGTCGCCACCGCTGTTCGGCCCCGAGCACCGTGATGACCGGCGTGGGGATTCCCCTCCCGGGCACTGTGCCGGCGCCCGGGACCGACTGGCCCTCACCGACGGCGCCCTCGACGCCGGAACTGGCGAGCACCTGGCTACTGCGCGCTTCGAGTTGGGAGTACGGCGTCGACGCCATTTGCCAGAAGGGGATCTCGGACCCGCGCCCGGAGGCGTACTTTTCGAGAGTGACCGACAGGGCAGCGAGGGCGGGCCCACCGATACGGACCGCCCGAGCGACCGGGTGACCGCGGAGTCGCTCGATGACGTCTGCCGAACCCACCACGATCCCGGCCTGCGGGCCCCCCAGCAGCTTGTCGCCCGAGAAGAGCACGAGGTCGGCTCCGGCTTCGATCACCTGACGCGCCCCCGGCTCACCGGCAAGCCAAGCCGGCGGAGCGCCCTCCAGCCAGGGCACCCGGGCGTCGAGCAGGCCGCTGCCGATGTCGGCGACGAGGGGCACGTTGCGCTCATGGGCCAAGGCGGCCAGCTCGGCGTAGCCGGTCTCCTCGGTGAATCCTTCGATGCGGTAGTTGGACGGATGCACCTTGAGCAGCGCGCCGGTGGCGGAGCCGATCGCCTTTGCGTAGTCCTTGGCCCGGGTGCGATTGGTGGTGCCCACCTCCGTGGCCTTGGCGCCGGAGGCGGCGATCAGCTCGGGGAGGCGAAAGGCGCCCCCGATTTCGATCTGCTCGCCCCGGGAGACGACTATCTCGCGTCCCGCGCCGAGGGCGGCCATGGCCAGGAAAAGCGCCCCGGCGTTGTTGTTCACGACGAGCGCGTCTTCGGAGGCGGTGAGGGCGGCCGCCAGGCGTTCGGCGTACTCACCTCGGCCACCGCGCTCGCCTGCGGTGAGGTCGAACTCGAGTGCCGAGAATCCGGCCCCGGCCTCGGCCGATGCGGCCACAGCGTCCAAGTGGAGCGTCGCCCGGCCGAGGTTGGTGTGGAGCAGCACACCGGTGGCGTTGATGACTCGACCAGGGCGGATGCGGCGGAGGCCCGCGGCGATTCGGTGAGCCTCGACGAGGGGATCGGTGTGCTCGTCCTGTCGCCAGGCCTCGACACTTGCCCGTGCCACTTCGATCAGGAGCGCACGGGGGAGGGTCCCATCGTCGATCGAGGCGGCCAGTGCATCGACCGAAAGGGGACGCAGGCCCATATGCACAGCCTACAAGCCGACCTATATTCGAAGACCGTGGATACACCGGCGTCGGCGGACGTCCCTATTCGGCCCGCAGCGACCGTGCTCGCCCTCTCCCCTCGGGGGAGCGGTTTCGACGTACTCATGGTTCGTCGCAACCGGGGATCGGCGTTCATGGGCGGTGCCCATGTGTTCCCCGGCGGTGCAGTCGACCCCGCCGACTACGCCGACGACGCCCGGCGAGTGATCGCCTGGGATGGGTTGCCCGAGGAACATCCGTGGCGTGCCGCTGCGTTGCGGGAGTTGGCCGAGGAGGCCGGTGTTCTCCTGTGTGAGCCCCCGCTCGAGCACGGCGGCCGTGAAGGTGCCGCCCTGTACCGCTTCTTGCTCGAAACCGGAAGCGTGTTCGACGCACGGCGTCTCGAATACCTGAGTAATTGGGTCACCCCGGTCGGACCGCCCCGCCGGTTCGACACGCGCTTCTTCGTGACCACGGTATCGGCAGGGACTGCTCTCTCGTCCGACCGCCGCGAGGTCTTCGATGCGGTGTGGGTCGACCCTGCCGCGGCGCTGGACGCCGCCGACGCCGGGCGTTGGCAGATCGAATTTCCGACGAGGGTGCACCTCGAATTGCTCACCGGGTTCGAGGCGGCCGACGAGGTAATGGCCCACGCCCGGGCTGCTGAGCCCCATCGCATCGAGCCGCGGTTGGTGGTCGGCAAAGACGGGGCGTGGCGTGTGCTGTTGCCGGGCGAGACCGACTTCGAGGCGGCGAAATGAAGGTCGAACGGATTCTCGCCCCCAACCCGTCGGTGATGACGGGGTCCGGGACCAACACATGGATGGTGTCGTCGGCCGGCGAGGCGATCGTCATCGATCCCGGTCCGGTCCTCCCCGATCATCTCGAGGCGATCCATCGCGCGCTGGTGGGGTTCGAGCCGAGTGCCGTGCTCGTGACCCACGCTCATCCCGATCATGCTCCGATGGCGGACCGACTGGCCGCGGAGTTGGGAGTGCCGTCGATCGGAGCCGCGCCCGGACCCGACTTCAGCCCCACCCGGATCGTCGCCGATGGAGATGTTGTGGCATTCGGCACCCTTCACGTCGTGGCGGTGGCCACCCCGGGTCACACGCCCGACTCGACCTGCTTCCGGATCGGGACCTCGCTGTTCACCGGAGATCACATCATGGGCGGCTCCACCGTCATCGTGGAGGACATGGCCGCCTACCTGAACTCCTTGCACACCCTACGCGACACCGGGTTGACCATCCTCTATCCGGGTCACGGTGAGGTGATCGAGGAGCCCGATGCGGTCATCAGCGACTACATCGCCCATCGCCTCGAGCGGGAGGCGCAGATCCTCGCGGCGGTCCGGGCGGGCGCCGCGACGGTGGGACAGGTGGTCGAAAGGGTCTACGCCGATGTTCACCCGGCACTCCATCCTGCTGCGGCGCTGTCGGTGGCGTCCCACCTTCGCAAACTCGCCGCCGACGGCGAAGTGCGCTTCTCGGCCTCCGCCGCCGGATGGTCCACGAAGGTGGTGGTGGCGTGACGAGGCGAATGGCCCTGATCGCCTGGGTCGGCGTGGTGGCACTTGGGTACTCGCTGCTGGCCGCGGTGCCCGCGTCCGCCGACGTCACCGCCGACGAGGTCGCCGCGGCTCGCGATGCCCTGCGCGAGGTGCAATCGCGACTCGAGGACGAGGTGGGCCGCTACGACGACGTGGTGGCTGAGGAGGCGCTGTTGCGGGACCGCCTCGACCGGCTTCTGGTGGGTCTCGCTGCCCGAGAGCGTGAGTTGCTGTTGGCGCGCCGTTCCGCGCGGGATCGTGCGGCAGAGATGTACATGACCGCCGGGGCGTCGTCTTCGACCGTGCTGACCGCTGACGTCGCCTCGGCGCCGGCCCGATATGTCTACCTCGAGTCGGTGTCCCAGACAGATCGTGACCTCGTCAACCGGCTCGAGACCTCGCGCCGCGACTACGAGCAGCAGAAGACGCTGGTCGACGATGCGGTGGCGGAGCAGGCGCTGCTCCGTGGGGAGATGGAGGCGCTGCTCGACCAGGTGTATTCGGAGCTCGAGGAGGCAAACGCCGAGTATCAGGCGGTCAAAGACGAGTGGGATGCGCAGGAGGCCGAGCGCATCCGCCGGGAGGAGGAGGAGCAGCGCCGGCTGGAGTTCCTCGCCACCTCGACCACCCTTCCCCCGGCCCCGACAACGACTGCCGGCATCGGGACCACCCAGCCCGGGGCGACCTCGACCACCCCGGTGGTGACGACCACCACCCTGCCTCCCGCCCCCACGACGACCGTGCCGCCCCAGCCCCCCGGAACCAGGGTTTGCCCCGTCGACGGGGCCACTTCGTTCACCGATTCGTGGGGCGCCCCCCGACCCGGTGGCCGGTCTCACGCCGGGACCGACATGCTGGCGGCACAGGGCACCCCGCTGGTGGCGATCGAAGGCGGCTACATCTGGAGCCCCAATTGGCACAGCGCCGGCGGCCTGGGGCTCTACATCCGGGGTGACAGCGGAGACCGCTGGTACTACGCCCACTTGAACGCTTATGTCACCGGTCTGGTCGACGGGCTTCGAGTCGAGGCGGGTCAGCGAGTCGGCTTCGTGGGTCAGACGGGCAACGCCAGCACCCCCCACCTTCATCTCGGTTGGCAGCCCGGGGGAGGGGCCTATCAGAACCCTTACAGCGTCGTAAAGGGCCTCTGCGGATGACCGGAGGCGGCCAGGCGACCGCTCACGCCGCCTAGGCGGGGCGGACAGTTAGTCTTCCGCCCGAGCGAATGGGAGCGATCCTAAGAGTGCGCAGGGTTCTCACGGTGCTGGTGGCCGTTTTCCTCGTGGTCACGGCCGGACCGGTCGGCGCGGAAGTGACCCGATCGGAGCTCGAAGAGGCACGCACCAAGGTCAACGAGCAGTCGTCCGCGCTCGAGGACGAACTCGAGCGCCTCGACGCCATCCTCTCCCAGCAGGCCGATTACGAGGCCCGAATCGGCCGCATCCAGAAGGAGATGGCCGATCGCGACCGTCAGATTGTGATCGCCGGTTTTGCCGCCCGAGATCGCGCCCGGGAGATGTATATCAGCGCCGGCGGTGGTGCCACGGGGTCGACGGTGTCCCCCGAAGGCGTGGCCCGGAACGAGACCAAGACCGCATATCTCGACGTCGTCGTCGACACCGACAACAACGCGGTCAACGAACTGCTCTTCCTGCAAGAGGACCGGGCCTCGCTCGCCGCCCAATTCGAATCGCTCATCGCCCAGCAGGAGGATCTCGCCGTCGAAGCGGCCGAGATAACCGAACGCCTCACCGAGCAGCTCGGGCAGTACAACGACGAGTACCAGGCGCTGTACGGCCAATGGGAAATCGAAGAGGCCGCCCGCCGCCGGGCGGCTGAGTTGGCTCGCCAGCGGGCCAACGCGGCGGCGGCCGCGGCGGCCGCCCAGAACTCCGGATTCGCCAGCAGCGCGTTTGTCGATGCATCGGGCCGCACTTGCCCGGTGGCGGGTGCCAACGCCTTTCGCGACTCCTGGCTCGAACCGCGCCCCTACCGGGGTGGCTATCACCACGGAACCGACATGATCGCCGCCCCCGGGACCCCCTTGGTGGCGATCGAGAACGGCTACATCTACAGCCGGGGCTTCCACTGGGCGGGGGGCAATGGGCTGTACATCCGGGGCGACAGCGGCGACGTCTATTACTACGCCCATATGCAGGGCTACGCCTCAGGCACCGAGCCGGGCTCCCGGGTCGTCGTCAAGCAGATCGTCGGTTGGGTGGGAAGCACCGGGGCGACGAGCACCCCCCACCTCCATCTCGGATTCCAACCGGGCGGTGGGGCGCTCACCAACCCCTATCAGCTGTTGCTCAAGGTCTGCCGGTAGGCGGGATCGCAGTCCTCGGGATCAGCGCGGTTCTTCCACGGAAGTGCCAGGCCGGGGCTTGCCACCGGTCTTGGTCTGGTTGCCGCGGGCCTTCTCGGACGAGCGCTCTTCGATCACATGCTCCATCGAGGGTTGGTAGATCGTCTCGAGGAGCCCGAGCGTCCCGATGCCACGGGGCCGCGGGTTGTGCTTGTTGTAGACCCACCCGCGTTCCCCGGCGATGCGCGAGTTCGACGCCCAAACGACGAACCCGATGAAACCGAAGACCAGGACGATGGCGCCGACGACGAAGAAGCCTGACATGTCGCCGCCAGTTTCCCATAGGGTGCGATCTTCCCGTCGCCCGTAGACTCGCTTGGATGAAAGCCGGTCGCCGACGAAGCCGGGGCGATGACTTTCTCGCCGCCCTGGTCGCCTTCCTCGTCGTGTTCTCATTGATCTACGCCGTGGGCCGAGCGCTGATCCCCACCTTTCGATCGACGCTGGAGGAGCTGGCGGCCGGGACGACCGCGACCGGTGCCTCCGGGCAACCCGATCCGCATGCCGCGTTGCTCGACGCCCTGCGCGTCGAACGGCTTTCCCTGGGAGTGCCGGCTCTTCTCGAGGTCGACGGCGAGGTCGAAGGCCGGTTTGCGCTCGGTTCTGCCCACGCCCCTCCGGTGTGGATTCCGCTTCAGGGCGATCCACCGGAACCGGGCCAGGGCTTTCCCGTCGACGTCCAGGTGAGGTTCCTCGCCGCAGACGCCACGCTGACGGTTGTGGCCGATCAGGCCGAGGCGGGTGTCCTCCGCTCGGATCGCTTGACGGTGATCCTCACGACAGACGGTCGAACGTTCGCCTCGCATCCCGGGCAATGCTCCCTCGAGCTGACCACCGCCGGTTATGCCGGGGAGACCAACCCGTGGGTCGGACTCATCATCGTCCCGTACTACACCGGTCAGGTCCGGTGCACCGGGGTGGGCGATCTCCGTTCGGACGACACCGTCTCGTTCGTCGCCGTGTTCTCCTACGACTCGCACCACTGACGAGCACGACTGGCCGTAATCAAATTGACCAGGGGATGTCTGTTCGGTCAATCGCCCAATGACCATTGGCTGATTTGACGGCGTAGGGCCCACCCGATGGCAAACCCGACGGCGGCGTTGGCCACTCCGAGGGCTGCCGAGCCCACGAATTCGGCCGGCGATGAGACCGACCCGTCGATCGTGGCGAGGGAGATCCAGACCACAACAGTGGCCGCCACCACCAGCACCGCGCGAGTGGGCCAGAGGATGGCTCCGAGGAACGCGATCACCAGGACGGTCGGTATCACCGGGCTCCTCGTAATAGTGGCGGAGCCGGTATGGCGCCCTGTCTGCTTCGGCGAGTTCCTTCGAATTGCGAATTGCGAATTGCGAATCGCTGAAGCGGCGGTGCGGCGAGAGGCGGGCGAACGCCCCGACTCACTCGAATATTTGAAGTCACGCAGGGCTCTCCAACTGTTCGAGCAGGACGGCGATGCGGGCGGTGCAGGTCTCGTCTTCGGCGGGGGGGACCAGTTCCACGATGCGGGCAGCGGCGGCGATCAACGCCTGGGCGGAGGGCGCTTCCGGGTGGGCGCTCACCACCGGCTGGCCGTGGTCGCCTCCAGCTACGACCATCGGGTCGAGGGGGATGCTGGCAATGAGGGGCACGCCGAGGTCGTCGGCGAGCGCCCTGCCTCCACCGGACCCGAACAACTCGTAATGGCGACCGTCCTCGGTGGTGAAACCGGACATGTTCTCGATCACCCCGACCACCGGCATGTACGAGCGGCGGGCCATGTCGGCGACACGTGCCGCCACCTTTTGGGCGGCTAGCTGCGGGGTCGTCACCACCACCATCTCAGCCTGGGGGAGCAGACGGGCGAGGGCCATCTGGATGTCGCCGGTGCCGGGTGGCATGTCGAGCACCAGGTAGTCGAGACCGCGGTCCCACGCCACGTCCTGGAGAAACTGCTCGAGTGCCTTGGTGAGCATGAGGCCTCGCCACATGAGCGCCGTCTCCTCGTTTTCGACCAGCAGGCCGGTGGAGACGAGTTGGAGCCCGTCGACGTCGATGGGGATGATCTTGCGGTCCTCGTTGGCCTCCAGGCGCTCACTGACCCCCAGCATCCGCGGCACCGAGAACCCCCAGATGTCGGCGTCGAGAAGCCCTACGGCGAATCCGGCGCGTTGCATCGCGACGGCGAGGTTGACCGCGATCGACGACTTGCCGACACCCCCCTTGCCGGATCCGACGGCGATCACCCGGGTCAGGGGGCTGACCATGGTGGGGTTGGCGTTCTCGCGGGCCCGCTTGCGGGCGACAGCCATGAGCTCGGTACGCTGCCGGCTCGTCATCGCGGTGACTTCAACCTCGGTCTTCTCGATGCCGGGGAGGGCGCTCACTTTGCGCTTCACATCGTTCTCGATCTGGTCGCGCATGGGGCATGCGGCGATCGTGAGAGCGATCTTCACGGTCGCCACCCCGTCCGTGATGGTGATCCCGCGGATCATCCCCAACTCGACGACGTCGCCGCCAAGTTCCGGATCGACGACTCCGCGTAGCGCGGCTTCGACATCTGCTGGGGTAGTGGGGGCCATGTCGGTCTTCAAGGTACTGCCTGCTGTCGCCGAACCGTCCGGTGGGAATCAACCCGTTGCCGGTATAGTTGGACAACACGAGACCCGATCAGGAGCTTCCATGCAGGGCCTTTCCATTACCCCACGAGCTTCGGCGCCCAAGGTTACGCTCACTTCGGCCGCCGCCGCCAAGGTTGCCGAACTGATCGAGCGCGAGGATGAGAAGGATCTCGTACTCCGTATCGGCGTCCGCGCCGGCGGCTGCTCAGGCTTCTCCTACGAGATGTTCTTCGACTCCACGGTCAGCGAGTCCGACTTCATCGCCGAAACCGACGGCGTGAAGATGGCCGTCGACGCGGAGAGTCTCGAAATGCTCAAGGGGGCGTCGGTGGATTACCGCGACGGCCTCCAGGGCGCCGGATTCCACATCGAGAATCCGAACGTCTCTCGCTCCTGCGGGTGCGGTAACTCCTTCTCGTAAAGGCCCTCACTCCCGCCCCACTAGGGGACGCGGTAGCCTTCCGCCTTCCGCAAGAACCGAGCAAGAGCATTCATTCCGAATTGCGAATTGCGAATTGCGAATTGCGAATTGCGAATTGCGACTATATCTCCCGTAAGTAGTGCACGGTCCGCGACGCGACTTCGAACCCGAGCCGGTGGTACACCTCGGTGGCATTGGTATGGCTGGTCTCGTCTACTTCCAGCGCGGCCGTTGCCAACCCGCTTTCCTTGGCAGCAGTCAGCGACTTGAGCATCAGATGGGAGGTGATGTACCGACGCCCTCAGCCCTAACGGGGTCGGAGCGCCGACTCTCGGAGCTCGGCCGGGGTAGACACGTGGCGAAAGGTGGAGGGCGTCGGAAGGGAGGCGGCCGCGATGCCATCCAGGAGGCCCTGTAGCGATCGCTTCTCGTCGGACAGACGGGTCCGCACTTCGTCGTGGACGGCTGCGTGGTAGAGGGTGAACAGCGGTTCCCAACCGGAGGACCCGCGAAAGGCCACCGCGACGACTCCATCGCGGTGGCTCACAAGCGAGGCCACCCAGGCTGGGTCGGGGTCAACGAAGTCACACGAGACCAGCAGCAGCCACTGTTTGCCGGGGTGCCTTTCAGCGAGATCGGTGAAGGCACGGTCGAGGCCCCCGAGCGGCCCGCGTCCCGGTGTGCGGTCACCGATGGTGGGCGTGCCGAGGTCCTCATACCGACCCGGACGGTCGGCCACGATCACCGGTGCGGTCGTCGCCGCGGCCAGGGCGTTCGCCACGTGGACGACCAGGGGCTCGCCTCGATACTCGGCCCGTGCCTTGTCGGATCCGAACCGTCGGCTCGTTCCGCCGGCCAGGATGTACAGGGGTGGCTTCACCGGTCTGGCGCGTCCCGCCCTTCTTGGTCGTGTGCCCACTTCCAGCCGGCGACGGTTCGCGACCACCCGAGGGTGGTCATCCCGAGAGCGACGACCTGCTCGATCTCGTCCATCGATGCGCCGAGCGCCCGTGCCCGGCGGACGTGAGCCTTCAGGGCCGACTCCAGGCCAGCCCCGAGACACAGAGCAATCTTCACGAATTCACACGACTTCTCGTCGAGGGGACCGCCGTCGACGACCGAGCGGTTGGCGGCGGCGTGGGATTCGGCGAGTACCGGGAACCGCTCCACGAACGCGCGGTAGGTTGCCGGCAACTCCTCAGGCTGTGGTTGTGCCCGGTCTGTCACATCGTCCTCCTCGGGTTCGAGTTCGCATGCTACCGACGGCCATTTCAGCGGCCCGTGCCCGACGGGCCGCCCCGTGGTACGGGCTCTGTCACCGAACAGACTCCGGTCCGCCCTTCTGTCGGTCCCCGGTTGGTTGCTGTCGGGGGGTGGGAGATGGAACACGGGGCGAAAGACCCTGTCCGAGGCCTGCCTGGTCGTGGATCCTGCCACGAGTTCGTGGATCGTCGATAGACGATGGCCTGCGAACAGGAGGAGGCTCGGGGAAGGAGGAACGGCGCCCTTGGCGTGGTTCCGCCGCCGATCGGGAGGTGGGCATTGAAGCTGACTCGGCGCCGCTTCATCCAGGGGTCGGCTGCCGCCGGGGCGGCGATCGCAGGGAGTGGGTTCCTATTCGGCGGGCTCGACTCGATTGTCCGATCACCCGCGGCCAAGAGCCAGCTTCCGTTCGTCGAGGATTTCATTCCGACGATGTGCTGGGTGGGCAAGCAGGACTGCGGGATGATGGCTCGCCGTATCGACGGCCGGGTCGTCAAGTTCGAAGGCCTTGCGGGTAATCCCCGCAACGCCGGCACCCTGTGTCCCAAGGGCCAGGCCCAGATCGGGGCGATCTACGACCCGAATCGCGTCAAGACGCCTTTGATTCGTACCAATCCCAAGGGCACAACCGGTCGGTGGCGTGAGGTGTCATGGAATGAGGCGCTGGCGCTGACCGCCGAGAAGGTCAACGAGGTTCGAGCTCGCAGCCCCAAGATGGTCCTCTGGCAGAAGGGCCGCAGCAAGGCGGAGAAGTTCTACGACGACGCCTTCGTGAATGCGATCGGCTCCTCCAAGCTGGGGCACGGAGCGTATTGCTCGGACGCCGGCTACCGGGCGCTGGAGTACACGATCGGTCTGCACGGGGTCCAGCACCCGGACATGCGGTCGACCAACTACCTGCTGGCATGGGGGTGGAACATCACCAATGCCGGTGGCAACAAGTTCTGTTGGATCACCTGGCCGCAGCAACTGGTGGCGGCGCGGGAGCGGGGGATGAAGGTGGTCCACATCGACCCCCGGCTGCGGTCTGCCGGTCCCTTCGCCGACACCTGGTTGCCGATAAAGCCGGGGACCGACCTGGCGCTCGCGCTGGCCTTGTGCCAGCAACTGATCGAGATGGGATATCTCGACCGTCCCTACCTGACCACGTACACCAATGCTCCTCACCTCGTGGGTGATGACGGGTTGATCCTGCGGCTCCCCGGCGAGGGCGACGAGATGGTGGAGGCGGTCTGGGATCCGGCCTCCGCAGGGCCTGTGCGGGCAGGCTCCATCGAGTCGCCGGCTCTCGAAGGCACGTTCGAACACGCCGGTGGTTCTTGTCGGACCGCCTTCGAGGTCTTCAAGGCTCACGTTGTGGGCTACACACCGGAGTGGGCGGCGGACATCACGGGTATCGCCGCAGGGGACATCCGCACTATCGCCCGCGATTTCGGCGACCACGCCATGATCGGATCCACCATGGTGGTGGACGGGATCGAGATCCCGTATCGGCCGGTGTCCATCATGTCGTATCACATGGCACAGCAGGAGCTCGGGTTCCAGGCGCTGCGGGCGATGACCATAGTGACGATGTTGGTCGGCGCCGTTGGCGCCGTCGGCGGTGTGATGAGCGACTTCACCTGGAAGATCCACAAGAACTACGAGCCGTTCGGAGACCTCCGGGTCGATGACCCGCCATACGACTTCACTCTCAAGAACAGCAAGTTCTTCCCGATTAACACCGGGTTCCCCGGCATGGTCGCCAAGGTCATGGCGGATCCCGGACGCTACGGGGTCGAGGAGATCCCCGAGGTCGCCATCCTCCACATGGTCAATCCGATGGCGTCCTTCCCCGACCGCAAGCAGATCATGGAGGGGTACGACAAGTTCAAGTTCGTCGCGGTGATCAGCCCATGGTTGTCGGAGACCGCCGACTACTACGCCGACGTGGTGTTGCCTTCGGCCACGATCGAGAAGTACGAGGGCCCGATCAACGCATCCGACGGCTACATCGATGCCACCGCCCTGCGGATCCCGCCGATGGAGCCCCTCTTCGAGTCGAGGGGCGAGATCGACATCTACCTCGACCTCACCGAGGCGATCGGCACCCTCTTTGGCGAGGGGGGATACCTCGACGAGATCAACAAGGGGCTCACCCTGGAAGGCGAGTTCGCCCTTCCGCTCTACGTGAAGCCGACGGTCCGGGAGATCTTCGATCGGTGGGCCCGGTCGCAGGGGCTCGAAGGGGTCTCGTATTTCGAAGAGCACGGGGTGCAGGTCAAGGGGCCGATCGCCGCCGACAAGCGCTACGGCTACGCGGTCGATCCCCCGTTTGGGGGTGCGCTGCACCGTCTCTACGGGGAGAGCCTCCTCGTCGCCCAACGGACGATGCGCGACAAGGGCGCCGAGGAGATCTACTGGCAGGACTACACCGCGTTGCCGACCTGGCGCCAGCTCACGTTCGACAGGTCGCCTCCCGAATACGACCTCACCCTGATCAGCTACAAGCAGATCGAGCACAAACAGTCAAGGACCAGCTTTGTGCCGCTGCTTGCCGAGCTGTCCCCGGGTTCGCGGGTCGACATCAACCCGTCGACCGCTGCCGCACGAGCGATCGGGCACGGTGATCCGGTATGGGTCGAGTCGCAGAACGCGATCACTGGCGAGACCCGGCGGATCGAGAGCGTCGCGGCGATCACCTCCTCGATTCGTCCTGACACCGTAGGAATGCCCCATCACTTCGGATTGTGGACCCATCCGGTCAACCGCGGCCAGGGGGCGTCTCCCAACGAGATCTTCTACACCGGCGAGGGGTACATGGGGCAGACCGCAGATCAGTCCTTTCACGTGAAGGTCCGGGTTTATCCGGCCCGAGGGGAGGGCTGACATGGCGAAGTACGCCATGGCGGTCGACCTCGATCGATGCCAGGGCTGCCGTGCCTGCATGGAAGCCTGCAAGATAGAGAACAACACGGTTCAGTCGGTGTTCTGGATGTACGTCTTCCGACTGGAGTCGGGGGAGTATCCGGACACCAAGATGTCGTTTCTTCCCCGGCCGTGCCAGCACTGCGACAACGCACCGTGCGTGAAGGTCTGTCCCGTAGGAGCGCGCTACAAGCGTCAAGATGGCTTGGTGCTCACCGACTTCGAGCGGTGCATCGGGTGTCGCTACTGCGAGTTGGCCTGTCCATACGGGGTCAACTACTTCAACTGGACCAAGCCCGAAAGGCGGCAATACCTCGACTTCGATGATCCCGGGATCGCGGCCGTCACCGGCGGCGTGCTTCCTCCGTACCAGAACCCCGACCTTGCGGTGAAGCACGGCGAGGAGCAGCGCCTCACGGCTGGCGGAGGGCACTTCAAGGGCGTGATGGAGAAGTGCACGTTCTGCGTGCATCGAGTCGAGAAGGGGCTCCAGCCGGCGTGTGTGGCCACCTGCCCCGTCGGGGCCTTGGTGTTCGGGGACGTGGAGGACGAATCGGGTGAGGTCGCACGGATGCTGCGGGACCGTGCCCACTTCCGACTGCTGGAGGAGGCGGGCACCCGGCCGAGCGTCATGTACTTCGGCGGTGCTCCGCCGACGGGAGACAGCAAGGAGATCGAAACCGTGAAGGCGAGGGTGTAGCCATGTCGACAGCGACCCAGGAGGCGCGGCTCCCCCGCGGTGTCGGGCGGCTCACCAGGGGGTGGACGATCTTCATCCTCGCCATGGTGGCGATCTCAGCGCTCGGGTGGATTGCGTACATCCGTGAGTTCACCCAGGGTATGACCGTCACCGGGATGCGAAATGTAGGGACGATGGGTGGGGCGACGTGGGGGCTCTACATCACGTTCGTCGTGTACTTCGTCGGTGTCAGCTTTGCGGGGATCACGATCGCGGCGGTGATCCGGCTCTTCAAGCTCGACCATCTGCGGCCATTGGCACGGATGGCAGAGGTGCTCACCGTGGTGAGCCTGATCCTGGGGGCGATCGCGATCGTCGCCGATCTCGGCCAGCCACTCCGAGGGATGATCAACCTCTTCCGGTATGCCCGGCCGCAATCGCCGTTCTTCGGGACGTTCACGCTGGTGATCTCGGGGTATCTGTTCGCCAGCCTGGTCTACTTGTGGCTGACGAGCCGGCGTGACGCGGCGGTGCTGGCACAGCGGCCGAGCAGGCTCCGGTGGATCCACAAGATCGTGGCCGCCGGCTACACCGATACTCCGGCCGAGCGCGAGCGCCACTCGAAGACGACGTTTTGGCTGGCCATCTCCATTCTCCCGATGCTGGTCGTTGCTCACTCGACCCTCGGGTTCGTCTTCGGGCTCCAGGTCGGTCGCCCGGGTTGGTACAGCGCCCTGCAGGCTCCGGCGTTCGTGGTGCTCGCCGGCGTGTCCGGGACCGGGGTGTTGATCGTCCTGGCCGCGATCGTGCGCAAGATGATGGTGCGTGATGTCGGATTGAACCTGCAGGTGTTCGCCTGGCTCGGTCGCTTCCTGATGCTGTTGCTGTTCGTCTACGTGTATTTCATGGTGACCGAGCTCCTCACTTCTACCTATGCCGGGAGCGAGCGGGAGCTTCAGGTGACGCGCGAGATGCTGTGGGGCGAATACTCGTGGATCTTCTGGTCGGCGGTCATCATGCTTGTGATTCCGCTCCTCGGCCTGACGATCCAGGCGATCCGGCGCAGCTGGAGCATCCCGTGGCTCGTGGTCTCGGGCATCGCGGTGAACCTCGGCGCCATCGGCAAGCGATATCTGATCGCGGTGCCATCCCAGACCCATGGGCAGCTCCTGCCCTATGTCGACGGGTCGTACACGCCCACGTGGGTGGAATTCGCCGTTGTGGCGAGCCTCCTGGCATTCGGCGCGCTGGTGATCGGGGTGTTCATGAAGGTTCTTCCCATCGTCGAGCTCGAGGAGACGGGCCATGCGTAAGCGTCTGACCATCGGCATGATCGTCGTGGGGATCGCGCTGATGGCGATCTCGTATTTCGTGCTCAGTGCGCCCTGGGGGGTCGAGAGCGTGGCCAACAGCAACCCGCGAATGCAGTTCGCCCCGCTTGTCTTCGTGGTGGGGGTGATGATGACCTTCGGTTCGGCGTTGGTCTACGAGATGCTTCCAGACCGTTTCGACCGAGACTGAACCGCGGGTTGGGGTCTACCCAGGGAGGCGCCGAGGGTCATGAACGAGTACGCCGAGCTCGCTCGCTTGAGGCAGGGCTGCTACCGGGTGCTCAGCGCGGGATACGGCCCGCCTTCGGCTGAGCGGGTGGGGCAAATCGGTGCGGGAGTGGCGTTGCTCGCAGACATGGGCCTCGATGCCTTTGCGCATGCCCCGGTGCTTCGGGCCTGGGTGGGGGTTCTGGAGCGGACACCATTGGACCTGGTCGCCACCGAGCACGTTCGCCTCTTCGGCTCCGGCATCGACGGTGCCCTGATACCACCCGTCGAGTCGCAGCACCTGGGAGAGAACCTCCAGGGCGATCCTGCTCGCCATGCTGCCCGTATCGAAGACCTCATGCGTCGGGCCGGGGTCGAGCTGCGCAACGACGACAAGCCGCCGGACCATCTGTTGGTCGAGCTCGAGCTCGCCTCCGCCCTGTGTGGCGCGGAAGCCTCAGATCGTGCCGCGGGCGTGGACGTCTCTCGATGGCTCGAGATGCAGAGGGAGCTGATCGTGGTCATGGCGCGATGGATTTCCGGATTCGCCTCCAAGGTGGCGGACCGCGATGCGTGCGGTGCCCTGGCGGCCTTGGCGGCGGCCACAGAGGCCTTCGTGATACACGAGTCGGACATGTTGCGACTCCTGCCGGCGGAGACAGGCGGCACCGCGTGAGATGGATCGTGTGCGCCGATCGGCTCCACTGGGACCACACCGGCCTGGATGTCGCCGAACATCGGGGGTGGTGCAGCGATCCGGTGGTGCCCCACGGGGACGAATTCGGGTTCGTTGGCTGCACCGAGGACCTGGATCGGCCGCTCCTCGACCGGCGACTCAGATCGGCGGGGTTCGATCCGTTCGCGGTTCCACTGGTAGTGCTATCGCATGTGGATCGATCGGACCCCGACCGGGTGGGGGCCCTGCTCGCGGCGGCCGAGACGCGGTCCCGTCATTACGGGGGAATCCGCCCGGAGCACCTCAAGCCGGTCGTGCCCAGGGTGGCCTCGCGCCGGTCGCTGCTCACCTTCATGCGGCCGGTGTACACGAGTGTCCCGCATCCCGACGCTCGCACCTGCGGCGCCTCCGACGGATGCCGGGCCTGTGTCGACACATGTCCGCACGGTGCCCTCGAGTGGAGAAACGGGGTCGTGACGCACGATCGTCTGGCATGTGAAGGATGCGGCCGATGCGTCGCGGTCTGTCCGGCGGGCGCGATGACCGACCCGCGCTTCACCCCCTCACAGCTCGAAGCCGAGATCGGCGCACTCGTGGCGGCCCATAGCGCGCCGACCGGGATCCTTTTTCATTGTTCCCGCGGCGCCGGACCAGAGCCGAGACCCGGCTGGCACGGAGTCGCTCTCCCGTGTGTCGGGATGCTCATGCCGCACTGGATCATCGGCCCGCTGGTTCAAGGCGCGGCGGCCGTAGCGGTGGCCCACTGCGATTGCAGTATCGAATCGGATTCGAACGAGCGCGCCACGGCGGCAGTCACAGCGGCACGCCAGTGGCTGCGTGCAGCCGGGATCGGAGATGTCGCCGCGAGAGTGCCGGGCAGTGCCGGGGAGATTCCGCTGCGAGGTGCCCTGCCGATCCGAGCGGGTGGTGTCTTCGGTGCGCACGGCGCTGCGATCCTGGCGAACGCCCTCGGTGCGGCTGTGTGGGACAGCGCTCTGGCGCCGCTCGGCGTGGTCTCGATCGATGCGGAGACGTGCACCGGGTGCGAGATGTGCGCGACAGTGTGCCCGTCGGACGCCGTCACGTCGGTGGGAGGACCGAGGGACCTCGGACTCTGGTTCGAACCGTCGTTGTGCACCGCGTGCGGGCAGTGTGTGGATCGCTGCCCGGAGGAGGGGGCGATCTCGCTGCGCCGGGTGGTGGACACCGAAGAACTTCGGGCCGGTCGGCGACGGCTCATCGAGCATGAGGTCGCCCGGTGTGTGAAGTGCGGTGGCAGCGTCGCCCCGAAAGCGGCGTTGCGCCGGATCGAGAAAGCCCTCGGAGACGACGCAGTCCTCATCAAGCAGCTCTCGTCGGTCTGCCTTGACTGCCGCGGCACCACGATGGTGTTCTGACCCGTGACCCTCCCTCGCGGCCGGCTCAACGGTCCGGCCTGCTGAATGGGGTCGGACTGTCTCACCGAATTGGAGGCGCGCCATGTGGACACCGGATTCAGACCGCCTGCCGGACACCTAGATGGACTTCGTGGGGCGGGTCGACCCGGCGTTGGGTAACACCTGCATGCTCGACCCGGTGGGTGGCAGCGTGAGTTTCTACGACACGCATGTCACCCTCGTCCCCGAGAGTGGCGAGGGGGATTCGTCAGCCAACCGTCACTCGGCCTCCGTCGATTTTCGCCTGCTCGATGGGACGAACGTGGCCGTCAACCTGTGGGCCCTCCGGTGGTTCTGGAGCGTCAACCCCTCGGCCGATACCGTCGCAACCGTAACGAGTTGCTTACGACGCTGACGCTCGAGAAGGCCATGGCTCCGGCGGCGATCATCGGGTTGAGGAGGCCGAGGGCGGCGAGGGGGATGGCGGCGACGTTGTAGGCGAACGCCCAGATCAGGTTCTCGCGGATCACCCGGAAGGTCTTCCCGGCTAGGCCGAGGGCGACTTCGGCGAGGGCCGGGTCGCCGGACATGAGGACCACATCGCCCGCTTCGATCGCTACGTCCGAACCGGTGCCGATGGCAATGCCGAGATCGGCGCGGGTGAGGGCGGGTGCGTCGTTGACGCCGTCGCCGACGAACGCCACCTTGCGGCCGGTGGCCTGAATGCGGGCGACCTCCTCGGCCTTGTCGCCGGGCAGCACCTCGGCGATGACGCGGCCGATGCCAACGGTTTCCGCGATCGCCATGGCGGTCCGCTTGTTGTCGCCGGTGATCATGGCCACCTCGATGCCCCGTTCCTGCAGGGCCTGCACCGTCGCGGTTGCCGTCGGCCTGACCGTGTCGGCCACGCCCAGGGTGGTCCTCACTTCGCCGTCCCATCCGGCGAGGAACGCGGTGAGACCGCGACCCTCCATGTCGGCGAGCGCCTCTTCGTACTTGGCGGCGACGATCAACCCGGCTTCCGCCATCAGCTTGGGCCTACCCACAGTCACGACCACGCCGTCGACAGTGCCGCGGAGCCCCATCCCGGGAAGGTTCTCGAAGCCGGTGGGACGAACCAAAGTGGCGCCACCCTCCTCGGCCCCGAGCGCCACCGCTCTCGCGATGGGGTGCTCACTGGCGCTCTCGACCGACCCCACCAGGTGGAGAACCCGCGGTTTCGATTCATCGGTGACCAACCCGGCGAGCGTCATTGCTCCTCGGGTCAGGGTGCCGGTCTTGTCGAATACGACGGTGTCGATCGACCGGGTGCGCTCGAAGACGTCGGCATTGCGGAAAAGCACGCCCAACTCGGCGCCTCGACCACTGCCGACCATGATGGCAGTGGGGGTGGCGAGGCCGAGAGCGCAGGGGCAGGCGATGATGAGGACGGCTACAGAGGCGCGCATTGCCGCTACCACCTCACCATCGAGCGCCATCCAGGCGGCGAACGTGATGGCGGCGATCACCATGACGATCGGCACGAAGATGCCGGAAATTCGGTCGGCCAGGTGCTGAATGGGAGCCTTGGTGGCCTGAGCGTCTTCGACCAACCGGACGATCTGGGCGAGGGCGGTGTCGGACCCAATTCGGGTCGCTTCGACGATGACCATTCCTTGCTGGTTGATCGTTGCTCCGAACACGTCGTCGCCGGGGCCCTTTCCTACCGGCATCGACTCTCCGGTGAGCATGCTCTCATCGAACGACGACGCGCCTTCGACGATGCGACCATCGGTGGGGATCTTCTCCCCGGGGCGAACCATCATCCGGTCGCCCGGCTTGATCTGATCGACAGGAATGGTGACTTCACCGTCGTCGCGGATCACCCGTGCTTCCTTCGCCCCCAGTTCGAGCAGGCGGGTGATGGCGCTCGAGGCACGCCCTTTGCTCCTCGATTCGAAGAACCTCCCGAGGAGGATGAGGGTGATGATCACCGCGGCGGTCTCGAAGAACAAGTGCTCTCCGGCGAAGAAGGCCCAGACCGAATACCCGTATGCGGCGAGGGTGCCCATCGAGACGAGGGTGTCCATGTTCGCCGAGAACGAGCGAAGGCGGACGGCGGCGGCTCGATGGAACTGCCATCCGAACACGAACTCCACCGGAGTGGTCAGAGCCCAGGTGATGAGGCCCACCCAGCGCGCCTCGGGCCCGAACATCGAGAGTGCGACCACCGGGATGGTGAGGATTGCCGCGGATATGGCGTTGCGGGCTTGGTAGCGGGTCTCGGCGTCGTAACGGTCGGCGAGACTCTCCCGCTGGGTGTCCTTCTCGATCAGCGACGCCGTATATCCGATCTTGGACACCGCTTCGCTCAGTGCCGCCAGGTCCACGGTCGGGCCGACGACGAGACGCGCCTCCTGACCGGCCAGCGACACCACCGCCGATTCGACCCCCGGTTGCTTCGACAGCACCCGCTCGACGCGAACCGCACAAGACGCACAAGTCATCCCCTCGACGTCGAAGAGAACAGACGTTCCGTCTTTGGTGTCAGTCACAAACAATCCTCACGGGCAGCGGGCAGCCGGTAGTTGGCAGCGGATCAGGCCTGGGCGGAGACGTCGTAGCCCTGGCTTTCGATGGCGCCCACGATGTCCTCGATGGTGGCCGGATCATCGAACGCGACGGACACCGTCGCATTGGCGATGTCGACAGTGGCGTGCTCGACGCCGGGGAGTGCGGCGACCGCGCCTTCGATCGACATCTTGCAGTGGTCGCAATGGATCTCGGGCACGCTCAAGGTCTTCTCGTTCATCAGTCTTCCTCTCGGGTCGGTCCGGTGGCCACCGGGGTGTATCGCAGGGTCTCCATCAACTCGTCAACGATCTGACTGGTCCGGCCTTCGGCCACGGCGTGGAGCACACAAGTCTCCACGTGGTTGGCGAGTAGAACCCGGTTCACCTTCTCCAGTGAACCCTGAAGCGCCGACACTTGTTTCATGATCTCGGGGCAGTACCGCTCGTCATCGACCATGCCGATGACGGCGTCGAGATGGCCGCGCACCGTCTTGAGTCGATTCAGCGCCGAGGTCTTGTGCTCGGGTTTCATCGGCGTATGGTACCCCACCGGGGGAGGGGGAAGCCTCACTGCGCTCGGCCGCAATTGGCGATTGGCAGTCCTCCTCCGCCGTCTTCGGGGGGCGGGTGAGGTGGCGCCGCCGTCGGGCGGCCTCCCGCCTGGGGCGGTGACGGAGGGGGTAGCGGACCCTACGAGCACTCCAACGACTTTCTTCTAAAACCTGGTCCAATCCTGCTGACCCGCCTGGGCCAAGCGTCGCTCGTATGCCTATCCGACGAGTCCGAGGTGTCGGGCAAGGGCGCGGACCGGTTCGATGTCCGCCGCGAGTAGGTCGCCCCCGTTTTCGATGCCTTGGAGGACCAATTCCGCTTCGGTGCGAAGAGGTTCGACTCGCTCCGGCAGACCCTGGTCTTCGAGGTGCAGCCGGAGGGCACCGAATGCCCCGATGAGCGTCATGGCGACCGCAGGTTGCGTGGTCGAGGCGACGCGGATTTCGCCGAAGGCGTGCCGTACCCAGTCGGTGCGGCTCCACTCCTGGGGGCGGAACAGTCGCCTTCCGTCATCTCCGTAAATGATTCGCGGTGCGCTTTCACGTACCAACACCTCGCGCAGAATCGCCGTCAGGTTGAGGGCCACCTCGTTCGCGGTGGTGGGGTCGTTGACGCCGGGGGACAATGCTCGAAGCGCGACATCGACCAACTGGCGGACTCCGAAGGTGGCATCTGCTCGAGCCTTGCGCCGGTACGACACGCCGAAGGCGGCGACTAGCCCCGACTCGTCGATATCGCTCTCCTCATCGGACGTCCACACGGTGACCAGCGGCGACCCCACCGCCACGAACCCCCCCACGGTGGTGTCGAGCCGGGCGATGCTCCGGGCAGGTAGTGCGTCGAGAACGGCGGCTATGTCGATGCCCACCACCCAGCCATCGTCCCGGCTGCGGAGCGCCGTCGAGGATCCCTCCGGCATAACGGCGTCGTCGTCGGCCTGGGGCGGTGTGCCACGTTCCGGCAGCACCGTCTGGATCCTCGCGATCGTCTCGTCGGTAGTGCGCCGAATGATCTCGCCGACCTGCATGACCTGGACGCTGCGGTCGATGAATGCCACGATCGCCAGCACCGACACGATCGCCAGGACGAGGGCGAGGGTGACGGCGAACGTTCGGTAGGCGCCGACGACCACCTCGGGGCCGGGATCGATGCGGATCCGGCTCAGTACGAGGAGCGTGTAGGTGAACGATCCAATGACGATGCCGATCACCGTTTGTTGGAACCGGGTTCCGAACACCGTGGGCACCACCCGGGGCGAGAATTGGCTCGAGGCGAGCTGCACCGCAACCACGGTGATCGAGATGACGATTCCTGCCACAGTGATCGTGGCCGTCGCCGCCGTGGTGAGGATGGCCCGGGCGCTGTCCACGGTCGTCTTGAGCAGGATGGGGATCCCGTCGATGGTGCCCCGGAAGCTGGTGTCGATCCACGAGGTGGCGACGGCGAGGAGGACGGCCACGAGGATCCCGAACAGCGGCACGTAGCTGATCCTGTCGCTGATCCTGTCGCTGATGCGGCGCAGTCGTTCGGCCATCACCCAGAGGGTAGGCCGCGAGAGTGGGGCCTACGGCCCCGCAATTCGCTATTCGCAATTCGAAAGGGCGCGCAAGGCCCGCAATTTGGGCACGTCCTCCTCCGCCGTTTGCCCTCTCTCCTAACCTCGGGCTCGTGCAGATTCACCCCGACATCGTCTCGGCCATCGGGAACACCCCGCTGGTGCGGCTCTCCCGGTTGCATCCTCCGGGTAATCTCGTCGCCAAGATCGAGTACACCAACCCCGGCGGGTCGATCAAGGACCGCATCGGGCTGGGCATGATCGAGCGGGCGGAGCGGGAGGGCCTTCTCAAGCCGGGCGACACGATCGTCGAGCCGACGAGCGGCAACACCGGGGTCGGCCTGGCGATGGCGGCGGCGATCAAGGGCTACCGACTCATCGCGGTGATGGCCGACAAGCAGTCGAAGGAGAAGCAGGATCTCCTGCGAGCGTTTGGGGCGGAGGTGGTGGTGTGCCCCACCGAGGTGGCTCCTGATGATCCCACGTCCTACTACTCGGTGGCCGAACGCCTCGCCTCTCAGCCGGGTCACTTTCGCCCCGATCAGTATTCGAACCCGGCGAATCCCGAAGCGCATTATCGGGCCACCGGACCCGAGTTGTGGAAGCAGACCGATGGGCAGATCGGCGTCCTCGTCGTCGGCGTCGGGACGGGCGGCACGATCACCGGCATGGGGCGATACCTGAAGGAGCAGAACCCCGGGATCAGGGTGGTGGGAGTCGACCCCGAGGGGTCGATCTACACGGCGGCGTCTGAGGACAATGTGACCTCCTACCTGATCGAGGGCGTCGGGGAGGACTTCTGGCCTGAGGCGTTCGACCGCTCCGTGGTCGACGAGTACGAGATGGTGGGGGACAAGGAAGCCTTCCTGATGGCGCGGCGGGTGGTGCGGGAAGAGGGAGTCTTCGTGGGGGGCTCGGGGGGGATGGCCCTCGTCGGTGCCCTGCGTTCTGCCGTGAAGTATCCCGACGACCTCGTGGTCGTGGTGATCCCCGACGGCGGCCGCAGCTACATCTCGAAGATCTTCGACAACGAATGGATGGCGGCGCGGGGCATGTTGGAGGAATCGTGAAGTTCGAGACCAAGGCGATCCACGCGGGGCAGGAGCCGGAGCCGACCACCGGGTCGGTCGTGGTGCCGATCTACGCGACCAGCACCTATGCCCAGGATGCACCCGGCAAGCATTCCGGGTACGAGTACTCGCGCACCGACAACCCCACCCGCACGGCGCTGCAGACCGCCCTCGCCGCGCTCGAGGGTGTCGACGAAGCCGGCGGTGGGGGATCGGTGGCGACCTCCTCCGGGATGGCCGCTGCCGCGCTCTGCGGCTATCTGTTGAAGTCCACCGATCACGTGCTGCTGCCCGACGACGCGTATGGCGGCACCTACCGATTCTTCGCTCGGGTGCTCGGCGATCAGGGCTTTGGGTGGAGCGTGGCTCGCCCCACCGATCCCGAGGCAGTTGCCGCCGCCATCCGGCCGGACACCCGGATCGTGTGGTTGGAGACACCGACCAACCCGTTGCTGCGGGTCGCCGACATCGCGGTGATCGCCGAGATCGCTCACGACGCCGGGGCTCTGCTGGTGGTCGACAACACCTTTGCGACGCCGTACCTCCAGCGGCCGCTGGAGATGGGGGCAGACATCGTGCTCCATTCCACCACCAAGTATCTCGGAGGACACAGTGACGTGGTGGGCGGTGCGCTGGTGACAGCCGACGCCGAGCTGCACGAGCGGCTGCGCTACCTCCAGAACGCCGCCGGACCGGTGCCGGGCCCGTTCGATGCATGGCTCGTGCTGCGCGGCCTCAAGACCCTGGCGGTGCGGATGGAGCGGCACTGCGAGAACGCGATGGCCATTGCTCGATTCCTCGCCGCCGACGAGCGGGTGGCTGAGGTGATGTACCCCGGGCTCGAGGAGCACCCCGACCACGCTCTCGCCCAGCGGCAGATGGACGCCTTCGGAGGAATGATCTCGTTCCGCCCCGCCGGCGGGGTCGAGGTCGCCCACCGGCTGGTCGAACGAACCGAACTGTTCTTCCTCGCCGAAAGCCTCGGCGGGGTGGAATCACTCATCGAAGTGCCGGCAGCGATGACCCACCTATCCGTCGTTGGAACCGACCTCGAAGTTCCTTCCGACCTGGTGCGACTCTCGGTGGGAATCGAGCACGTCGATGACCTCATCGAGGATCTGGACCGGGCGTTGGGGTAGACCCGTTACCCGTTACCCGCTTCGATTTGGATTCAGGACGTGAGTTCCATCGAATCCGCGCCGCGTGGCCTTCTCGCCCTCGCCGCGGCGACACCTCCTGACCGCGATCGGTATGTCGACTTCCTGCGCGCCTTCAGCATTCTGGCGGTGGTGGCCGGCCACTGGCTGATCGCTGTCGTTGTGTGGAGAGACGGAGTCGTCGAGGGCTATAGCGCCCTCGAAGCGATCCAGGGTCTTTGGATCGTGACCTGGGTCTTCCAGGTGATGCCTCTGTTTTTCTTTGTCGGCGGCTTCGCCAACCTGCGCACCTGGCGATCGGAGTTGAAGGCGGGTCGGGGGTATGCCGCCTTCGTTCACGGGCGGATGGTCAGGCTGATGCGACCGACCCTCGTGTTCCTCGGACTCGGACTTGCGGTCACCGTGACCCTCGACGCTCTCAACGTGGCCGACAACGTGGTGTTCCCCGCCTCCGAGTTGATCACCCGACCGCTGTGGTTCCTTGGGGTCTACATGATCGTCGTGACACTCGCTCCGGCGATGATCGCGATCCACGACCGACTCGGAGTCTGGGCGGTCGTCGGCCTCGTGGGGGTGGCGATCGGAGTCGATGTGGTCCGCTTCGGTCTCGATGTCAACGCCGCCGGGTATCTGAACTACCCCGTGGTGTGGCTGCTCGCCCACCAGATGGGGTTCCTCTACGCCGATGGCCGACTCGCCGGCCGCACCGGGCCGTGGATGGCGCCGCTCGGCCTCCTGGGGATGGCTGCCCTGATCAATTTGGGTCCGTATCCGGCTTCGATGGTGGGCCTTAGTACCGACGAGTTCTCCAACATGGATCCGCCAACTTTGGCCATCGTCGCGCTCATCGTCTGGCAGGTCGGGGGAGCGATGATGCTGCGGGCCCCGATCTCACGGTGGCTCGCTCGCCTCCGGGTGTGGGCAGGAGTGATCTATGTGAACTCGGTGATCATGACGATCTTCCTGTGGCACCTCACCGCAATGCTGCTGGGTATCGGCGTGCTCTATCCGTTGGGCTGGCCGCAGCCCGAGGTCGGAACGGCGTCGTGGTGGGCGTTGCGCCCGGTATGGCTGGCGGTGCTGCTCGTGATCCTGTCGGTGTTTGTGTTGGGTCTGGGGCGGTTCGAACAGCGGGGGCTGGGGCGTCGTCGGCCGGCGATCGGTGCGGGTTCGGGTTTGGCGGCGGTCGTTGCAGCGACCCTCATTGTGTGGGGAGTGCTCGGCTTCGCTCTTGGAGGAATGCATCAACTCTTCTCGATCGCCGGGACCGAACTTCTGGTGTTCCAACTCAACCCGTTCCAGAACATCCTTCACCTGGTTCTCGGGGGAATCGTGGTGCGGGCGTCGATCCAGTCGCGTGCCGCGGCTCGGCTTGCGCTGATCGGTGCCGCGGCGGGACTGCTATCCCTGGCGATCATCGGGTGGGCCGACCCGGAGGCGAATCGTCTCGCCGCCAACCAGGCCGCCAACCTGTTGCACGCGGCCCTGGCGCTGCTCACGCTGCTGGCGATCAAGACCAAAGAACCACGATCGATGACCGAGTCCCGGTCGCTCTGACTCTTGAGTAGGGACGCCCGTGGCTGTTGTCCCCTGCTTCTTAGAGCGCCACGCCCAGCGCGTCGCAGAGGAACTGCATGAAGGGTTTGGCGGTACGGCACAGGGCGGTGTAGTCGGCGAGGAAGGTGGAGCCGGTCACCTGCTTCTTGGTGAGGGTGGTGCCGCCGATGAAGTCCTTCCGCCGAATGTCGTCGGCAAATGGGTGGTCGGGGTCGAAGCCCTTCGGAACCCGGACCAGGGTGTCGTCGGTGTTGTGGGTGAAGGCGTCAGCGAACCTCTTGCCATGGGCGGCACGCTTCCAACCGGCCGGATCCGAGGCGATCGCCGCTCGGATCGCATACGCGTCGGCGGTGGCCGGACGCCACAGGCCGACACCGGCGTAAGAGGCCCCCGGTTCGATGTGAAGGTACAGGCCGGGGGCGTGGACGTCGTCCTTCGACGCGACGTGGCGGAACTGCATCCCGATGTGGGTCTTGTATGGCGTCTTGTCCTTGGAGAACCGGGCGTCGCGGTGGATCCGGAAGAGTGATCCCCCCACCTTGCGCGGATCCGCCACGAGATGCGGGGAGATCTTCATCAAGGGCGATGCAAAGTCCTCGATGAAGGCAAGAGCTGGATTCTGCACATGGTCGCCGAATCGCTGCTGGTTGGCCTTGAACCAGTCGCGTTCGTTGTTGTCGGCGAGATCCTCGAGGAACGAGAAGGTGGCGTCGGTGAAGTAGCGGGTCATGCGGTCAACGTACTGGATCGATCAGCCCAATGGCAGTGGTCCGTTCCGGTCAGCCGCGGGCGGGGGGCCGCTGACCCAGTGCGGTCATGTTCTCGAACACCCGCGCGCGGAGAGCTTCCTCTAGGTCGTCGAGCGAGACCTTCTTCCCGCCCTTGAGGACGATCAGGTTGTCGAGTTTCTCGCCCTTGGCCTCGGCGAGTTTCTCGCGCGCCTCTCGGGTTTTCCCCACGGAGAACAGAAGCTTTTGGAGCCACCGGGACTCGCTCTGGAGAAGGCTGTCGATCTTCCGCTGCTGCTGTTTGCTGACTGCCAACGATCTGCTCCTTTGAGGTCGTTTCAACTATTGGAGGCGATCCTCGTGGGCTCGACGATGATGGTTACCCGGACGTCGCCCGGTTGGAGCCACTCGTACTTCTCGACCCCGAGATACTTCTGAGCCAGCGCGTCAATGACTTCCAGACCGTCGGAGGTCCTCATCTCGACGACCTGACCCTGGATCGAGTAGTTCGTATACGGTTCGTCCGGCACACTGATGGAGATCGCCACCCGCGGATCGGTCTGCATGTTCCGCCACTTGCGACGACCCTCGGCCGTGTTGAACACGATGTGGTCGCCGTCGCGCATCACCCACATCGCGCTCGCCTGGGGTGAGCCGTCGGGGTCCAGCGTCACCAGATGGGCGAAGGTAGGGCCATCCAGAAGGTCCTTGAGTCGCGTCGGCAGGTCCACCTGTGCCTTGTTCTTCATGGCCCGACTGTAAAGGAACGCTGGACCAAGTCTGGATCGGCGGTCGCTAACCTCGGACCCATGGACCTTACGATCGAGTACTGCGCCGTTTGAGGCTATCGGGACCGTGCCGTGCGCATGGTTGACCAACTGCTCGAGGAATTCGAGCATGACATCGAGAACATCACGCTCATCCCCTCCCGCGGAGGGGTCTTCGAGGTGACCGTCGACGGTGACCTGATCTACAGCAAGAAGGCGACCGGCGAGCACGCCGACTACGAGGGCGTCGCTCCACAGGTCCGGTCTCGTAAGTGACCCTCGCCGAGCGACTGGGCGCCCGCGTCGGAGAAGACCTCGGGGTCGGTGAGTGGATGGAGATCACCCAGGATCGGGTGGACCGGTTCGCCGACCTCACCGAGGATCACCAGTGGATCCACCAGGCGGGGGAGCGCGCCGCCGCCGGCCCGTTCGGTGGGCCGATCGCCCACGGGTTCTTGACGCTCTCCCTGCTCACCCCACTGTCGGGACCGGTCACCCGGAGCCTCAACGAAGGCTCCCGCATGGTCATCAACTACGGATTCGACCGGGTGCGCTTTGTCTCCCCGGTGCCGGTGGGCAGCCGCATCCGGGCACGGGGAAGGCTCGCCGAGGTCACCCCGGTCGAGGGCGGCGCCCAGGCCAAGACCGAACTCACCATCGAGGTCGAAGGCACCGACCGCCCCGCAGTAGTGGCGGAGCATTTGATCAGGGTCTACGAGTAGGGCGCTGCGCGCGGCGAAAGGCGATGGGCGAAAGGCGAAACCTCACACTCAATGAGGGTCGCGCGGTTTCGCCTTTCGCTTTTCGCCCATCGCGGGTGGGCCGGTTTGGGGGCCGACCCAACTACCCTCGCGGACCTTGTGAGCACTGGGACCACCCCCGCCATTCTTCTTCACGAACTGTTCTCCGGTGATGGACCCCACGGGGAGCAGGCCGATCGGTTCGTTGCGGGCTCATGCATCGGGTGTGGCGAGTCGGTGGTCGCCGACGACTTCTTGACCCGCTCCGGCGAGGCCGCCGCGTGCGGCCCTTGTCGCGCCGCCGGCTGACCTCAGAGCGCGCGGCAATAGGTTCGCCCCGGGATCAGGTTTCGGCTTGCCGCAAGCCGAAACCTGATAGAGCCAGCGACCTATTGCCGCGCGCTCTCAGCCCCTCCAGGCCACGGTCCCGACCGGTACCTCGACGATCGATCCGTCGACCCAGGTGGCGACGACTCTCGCTTGCCGCACCTCGTCAGGCGTTGCTACCACCGGATCTTTGGTCAACACCGTCAGGTTCGCGGCACCTCCCGGCTCGAGGGACGAGGGGGCGCCGGTGGCTGCTGCCGCCCCCGAAGTGAACAGACCGAGCGCGACCTCCGGGCCTAGTCCTTCCTCGGGCACGATGCCGCAACGGTCACGGGCGGCGGCCATTCCCCAAAGCGGGTCCGGGGTCTCCACCGGGGAGTCCGAGCCGCCGGCGAGCGGGGCTCCCGCCTCCGCCAGGGACCGAAACGGGTAGGTGCGGCGAAGGCGATCGGACCCGAGGCGCTTCTCCAACCAGCCGGTCTCGGACGGCATGAAGGCAGGTTGCACCGAGGCGGTGACCCCGAGCGACCCGAAGCGGCGGATGTCCCGCTCGGAAAGCACCGAGGCATGTTCGACCCGTAACCCGGTCGGGTCCGCCCCGCGGGCGATCAAATGTTCCATCAGGTTCAGCGCCCGCTCGTTGGCGAGGTCGCCGATGGCGTGCAATGCCACCCGACCCTCGAGGTCGAGGGCGGCGGCGGCCATCTCCTTGGCCCACTCCGGGTCGAGCCGATCGGTGCCCCGCTGCTCAGGATCGTCGGTGAAGCCCTCGTGCATTGCCGCGGTGTGCCCTCCCAGGCTTCCGTCCGAGAACATCTTGAAGCCAGCGAACCGCACCCGGCCCCGGAGGCCGTCAAGGCGTCGGGCTGCGGCTTCGAGGTCGGCGGGCGTCTGGGCGATCACGAACACCTCCATGGCGATGGGGATTCGCTCCGACGCCTCGATCAGCAGATCCAGTTCTGACCCCGCTCCGGCCCAGCATCCCGCCTCGTGATCGACGATGGCACCGATCCCGGTCAGTCCTAGCGAGGCCAGCGCGATGGCGGCGTCGACCATGTCATCCGGGGTGACCTCGGGGGCGATCGAACCGAGGGCCGTGGCCACCGGTTCGACCGCCGTCTCACGGAGGACGCCGGTGGGTCGTCCCTGGTCGTCCCGGTCGATCGAGCCGCGGGGAGGGTCGGGGGTGGCATCGTCGATCCCCGCCAGGGCGAGGGCGGCTGAATTCGCCACCGCGATGTGCCCGCAGTAACGAATCACCAGGCTGGGCCGGTCGCCCATGACCCGGTCGAGGAAGTGGCGGTCTGGCAGGCGACCTTCGGCAAGTGACTCGTCGTCGAGCCGGAGGGCGACCATGGCCGACCCCGGCGACTGGCTTCCGGCCGCTGTGCGCAAGATGTCGGCGACGTCGTCGAGGTCGCGGGCATCCTTGAGCACCGGGCGGTTCAGCGAAGCGGCATACCCGATCGGATGCAGATGAGCATCGACCATCCCCGGCACGATCGTCGCCCCGGGATACGCCACTTCGAGGTGATCGGGGGAACGGAGCCGGGCGGCGTCGCCCACCTCCACGATGCGCCCGCTGTCGACCAACACCGCGGTCCCCAGCACCCGGGTGGCGTCACGCACCCGGTCGGCGATCAGGAGGTAGCGCATCGGCGCGAGGGTAACGGGGGGCGCGACGGAGGCGAGGGTCGAAAGGCGAAAGGCGAAAGGCGAAACCGCATGTGGCCTGGCGGGTAGCGGGAAGCGGGTAGCGGTTCCTACCCCATCGCCCCGCGCACCACCCCTCTCAACTCCTCGTGGATCAAACCGTTGGTTGCCACCAGGTCGTGGTGGGTGGCCGGTCCGCCATCCGAGGAGGTGGTGGTGCCGCCGGCCTCTTGGACCAACATCAGACCAGCGGCCACATCCCACGGTGAGAGCCGTATCTCCCAATGACCCTCGTAGCGGCCGCAGGCGACCCAGGCGAGATCGAGGGCAGCCGAGCCCATCCTGCGCAACCCCTGGGCTACCCGGAGCACGGCGTTGACCATGCGGGTGTAGTCATCGGCGCGTTCCTGCCGGTCGTATGCAAAGCCGGTCGACACGAGAGCGGCGCCGATGTGGGCCGTCGTCGAGACGGCGATGGGTGCCCCGTCGAGGAACGCTCCGGCGCCCCGCACCGCCCAGAACTCCTCGTCGCGGTACACGTCGCGGATGACGCCAACTGTCGCCTGGCCGTCCATCTCGAGGGCAATCGAGACCGCCACGTGGGGAACCCCGTGGAGAAAGTTGACGGTGCCGTCCAACGGGTCGAACACCCAGATGCGTCCCACCTCCGTTGCGGCGGCGGAACCCTCCTCGGCAAGGAACCCATCGCCGGGGCGCTCCCGCTGGATGATCGCCGTGATCGTTGCCTCGGCTTCCCGGTCGGCCGCGGTTACGGGGTCGACGGCTCCCTTGAAGTCGGCGACCCGAGAACCAGCCTCGGAAATGATTCGGGCGGCTGCCGCCGCCGCGGCACGGGCCAGTTGGAGGTCGTCCATCGGAGTGGACGATAGAAGGGCGGCGACGGGGACCAGGTGGTGCGCCCTGGCGAGACTCGCAACCCTCATTGCCATTGCCATTGCCATTGCCATTGCCATTGCCATTGCCATTGCCATTGCC
>JBBEAX010000027.1:0-36247 GCA_040882645.1 Acidimicrobiia bacterium | reverse complement strand
GGCGCGGGCCGGCATCCCCTCCCCACCCGAAGCGACTTCGCCTCGACGATGGGATCAGTCGGCTTCGGCAACGACGACCTGATCGTGACCTACGACGACCGTGGTGGAGCAATCGCCGCCCGACTCTGGTGGATGCTCCGCGACATCGGGCACGACCAGGTCCGGGTGCTCGACGGCGGACTGCCTGCGTGGGTGGCGGCCGGCCACCCGCTGGAGTCGGCGACAGCCGCACTGCCGGTGGCAACAATGACGGTTCGGCCCGCCACCACCCGCACCATCGACCGTGAGGCGCTGGCGGAGAGTCTCGGGGAGTTCACCCTCATCGACGCCCGCTCGGCCGAGCGGTACCGCGGCGACGAGGAACCCATCGACCCGATCGCCGGCCACATTCCCACGGCTGTCAACATCCCCTACGAGGAGAACATCGACACTGAAGGCCGGTTCCTTCCGTTCCGGATGCTCTCCGCCCGCTACCGCGCAGTGGGTGCCCACGGCGACGACACCGTCGTCTACTGCGGCAGCGGCGTCACCGCCTGCCACGCCGCCCTGGCCATGGTCGTGGCCGGCCTCGGCGAGCCGATCCTGTACCCCGGCTCCTGGAGCGACTGGAGCAGCGCCGAGATGCCATTTGTCACAGGAGACGAACCAGGCGAGGTGCTTCCGTATTAGGCCGGGGCTACGCCCCGGCCCGCAATTGGCGATTAGCGATTAGCGATTCGACGGAGGGCCTCGCTTCGCTCGTCCCCAGAAGGCTGGCGACTAGCTACCAGCGGGCGGCCCCCCGCGTCGCGCATTGCGCATTGCGCATTGCAGAATCGCAGGCCGACAGAGCCCTATGCCCCGAGTGCCTTCTCAGCGCGCTCCAATGTCTGGCCGCCCCAGAGAACTGGGGCAAAGAGGTCGCCGTGGCGGGCTACGCGGTCCCAGATGGTGGCGATGGTGAAATCAGATGGAACCACTGCGCCGACCTCGTCCCACAGAATCGGCGTCGACACGGGCGCGCCGGGATGGGGGCGCACCGAGTACACCGAGGCAATGGTCTTGCCACCGACGTTCTGGTTGTGGTCGATGAACACCTTGCCCTTGCGATTGGGGATATCCCACTCCATCGTCGCCAGGGTCGGGTCGGCACCGACGACGAGACGCCCCACCGTCTCGACGAACTTCCGTACCCGTTCGTAGGGGTGCACCGGATCGAGCGGCACATAGATGTGGAGGCCGGTGGCGCCCGAGGTCTTGGGATAGCCGGCGAGTCCGAGGCGTTCGAGCGCAACCCGGATCACCTCGGCCACCGTGACCACCTGATCCCATTCGGCACCCTCGGCCGGGTCGAGGTCGAAGATGGCGAAGTCGGGCTCCGCCGAGGTGAGGATCCGACTCAACCACGGGTGGATCTCGATGGCACCCAGGTTGGCGATCCACATCAACGACTCGACGTCGGGTACGGTCACGAAGTCGATGTCCTCCCCCTTGTGGCCGGACCACAGCGGGGCCGTCGGCAGCCACACCGGCGCGTGTGATGGAGCCCGCTTTTCATAGAACCAGTCGCCGTCGGCGCCGTCGGGGAATCGTGCCAGCACGATCGCCCTGTCACGCAAGTGGGGCAGCAAGAGCGGGGCGATCACCGTGTAATAGGCGATCAGATCACCCTTCGTGTAGCCGTCGGGGAAGAAGGGCTTGTCGATGTTGGTGAGCCGCAGAGGGCGATCCCGGCCGACTGGGATCCATCCGTCGGCTTCGGCGCGGACCTGAACCTCAGCCGGGAAAGGCACGGACCCCGAGGCGAGCGGGCGGGTGTCGTCATCGTTCGGCGCGGGGGGTCGCGTCGCCGACCGCGCCTGCTCCAGCTCCGCCTGAATCGCCTCATGGCTCGACTGCTCCCTGGCCTCGGAGATCAGGGTCATCCGCATCCCTGCTTCGACTGCCGCTTCGACCAGCGGGGTCACCCGCAACGACCCTTCGCCGTACGGAAGGTGGCGGATCTCCCCAGCGTGCCCGAACTCGTTGTCGGTGAACTGGCAATGGAGCGGATCGAACGACCAGCCGGGGAAGTTGTCGCGCAGGAATGCGAAGACTCCGAGAAAGGCCTCCTTGCTGGTCAACGCCCCCCGCGACATGGCATGGAGGTGAGCCCAATCGACCACCGGGTGGACGAAGGGAAAGTTCCTGGCAATGAGGGCGATGTCGCCGAGGGTTCCGAAGGCACGATCGGACCCGCCGACCTCCAGGCCGAGGGCAACCCCCAGGTGGCGCACTTTGGGCTCGATCACCTCGAGGCTCTTCGCCGCCAGGGCGTGCAGCTCCTCGGGTGCCCGACCCTTGGTGTAGCCGGTGTGGGCCACGATCACCCGGCTACCAAAGGCCGCCCCCAGTTTCATGGTGTGCTCGAGCGCTGAGCGGGTGAGCTTGGCCTTCTCGGGGTCGTCGGAGGTGAGGATGGCGAAGTAGGGGGCGTGGATCGAGATGGCGATCCCGCGCTCGGCGGCGAGCGCCCCAAACGCGGCACACCGCTTCTCCTTCCAGGGGAAGCCCTTCACAAATGCGAACTCATACGCCTGATGCCCCCGGGCAACCAGGCCATCGAGAAACGCCGCGTCGTCACCGTCTTCGGGTGGGAGCCCTGAGATGCCAAAGGTGATCAATTGAGTCGCCAGTCTCCAGTCGCCAGTCTCCAGCAAGAGCAGCCGCCTTCCGCCTCCCGCAACATAGGAGGGGTGCACTCTGCCTGCACCAAGACAGACGGGCTGACGAGGGGTAGTGCTACCTTCGCGGCGGGTCGGTAGCTCAATTGGCAGAGCAGCGGGCTTTTAACCCGAAGGTTGTGGGTTCGATTCCCACCCGACCCACCCGACAAGCCCTTTCACATCAAGGGTCTCCTGGAACCGCGTGCCTGGCTGCTGGTCGCTGAATACCGACTCTTCTACCGGATTTCTACCGCTACGAGCCGAACACTAAGTCGGCGACGACATCAGCGACCTCCTGCTGGAGGCTCGGAATCACGTGGCTGTAGGTGTCGAGGGTGATCGAGATGTTGGCGTGTCCGAGTCGTTCGCTTACGACCTTCGGGTGTATCCCTGCCGTCAGAGCGAGGGTGGCGTGTGTGTGTCGAAGGTCGTGGAGGCGGATGCGCGGCAGGTTTGACGCCGCCACGTGGCGCTCGAATGCGTGACTGAAGTAGTCCGGGTGTATGGGCGAGCCGTCGTCGCGGCAGAACACGAGGTCATGGTCCTGCCAGACAGAGCCAGCGATGAGGTGCTTCTGAGCCTGAGCGGCGCGATGCTCGCGAAGGGCCGTGGTTGTCTGACGGTCGAGGGTGATGAGCCGTTGGCTGCTCTTGGTCTTGGGTGTCGAGAAGTGCAGCTTGTAGGCGACGGACACGAGTGTCTGGCGTACCGAGAGATGCTGAGCTTCAAGATCACAGTCACGCCAACGAAGTCCCAGCACTTCGCCCCGTCGCATTCCGGTTGTGGCTGCGAGCAGGAAGGCCACATACGACGGACTTCCAAGTTCGCGCTCGGTCTCGAGGAACTGGCGGAGTTCCTTAGCGGTCCAGGTCTTGAGATCGCGGGAGCCGGCATCGCGGATCCTGGGCGGACTCGCACTGTCAGCCGGATTGACCGATAGACGAGACCAGCGCACTGCATCTCGTAACGCCTTGCGCAGTACGACATGAACGTTCCGAACAGACTTGGGCGACAGGCCTCCTTGACGCTTCGAGTGTCCGTCGGTGAGTAGGTGGGCGTATAGAGCGTTGATGTGTGGTGCCCCGAGGTCTTGAACCCGGAAGGATCCAAGCCGCGGAATCAGGTGGTTCCGAACCGCCTGCTGGTATGACTGCAGCGTGCTGGGTCTAACTGAGGCCTCGATGGATGGAAGCCATTCCTTGGTCAGGTACTCACCGAGCGTCTGAGTTGACGGTGTTACGTAGGCCCCTCTCTGCAGTCTTGAGAGGATCTCGATCCGGGCAGCCTCTGCCTCCCGCTTGGTTCGATATCCGCTGTGCCATTCTCGCTTCCGCTTCCCTGTTTCAGGATCTCGGCGTTCGATGATGATGTACCAGCGGTTGCCCTTCTTGACGACGCTGCCGTTCAACTCGTTGCCCCTTGGACGCGGTCAAGGCTCTCACGAACGCGCGTGAGCGTGGTCGACAGACTCTCGACAGGTTGGGCGGCATCATTCGTCAGATCATCAACCTGGCTTGTTCGCTTTGAGCTGATCCTGATGGCCTTTTCAATTCGTCTGGTGTACTCGGGATCGATCTCCCTGCTCGTGTGGAAACCCGAGCGCCAGCTGAGTCGGACCTTGTCGGTCGCCGCATCACGCGGTTCGCCCGTGGCCGCGTGCCGGGCGGTGTTGTTGCGGGTTGGGTGTCGGGGCATGTCAGTCTCCGGCTGTCGCGTGTGTGAGTTCTGTGATTAGTTGTCGTGTGATGTGGCCTCGGATGGTTCGTAGCGACCCAGCGCTGTTTCCGGGGGTGTGACCGAGGCGGTCTTCGAGTCGGGCGTCGCGTTCGGCGGTGAGGGTGCGGTCCCAGAGTTTGATCGCCTGGATGGCGACGTTTCTTGGGGTGGTCCCTAGCTGCGCTGCCAGCTTCTTCTCGGCCTCCCCGTTCTCGCCTTCGAGGACTGCCATGCATCTGGATGCGGTGGCGCGCACACCCGCCTCCTCGAGCTCGCCGCTGATCTGTGGAAGGGAACGTATCTGTTGGGAGGCTCTTCTGGTCCACGGCGTGTCACGACCGGTCGCGGTCTGGCTTGTCCGGCTTCCCCCAAGGACTCTCCGGACGATTCCGAGGGTGATAGAAGCCGTCTTGGCCATCTCGCGTGGCCTGCCTACCAGCAGCTGAGTGGTGGCATCAGTCGAGGGGTCCGCCAGGAACTCGGCTGGTGTGATGACCAACACGTCGAGAAGGGCGAAGAGTTCTTTGGCGCTCAACTCGCGTTGACCCGATTCGGTTGCGGTGACCGTGGCTCGGGTCCAGGCGAGGTCCCAAGCCTGTTGGACTTCTAGGGCGAGACGTTCTTGGGTCCAACCCTTGTTCTGGCGGACCTGGCGGATCCGTTGACCGATGAACTGGTCCCACGGCACTCTGTCCGATCCCAACAGTCACCTCCAGAGTCCAGTGTGAAGCGTACCCAGGGGAGACGCGCCATGCAAGAAGTGTGGTAGCCTTCCGTATGAAGCGTCAGACCGAAGTACGCTGCATTGGGGAGGACGGGCCTCGTCTTGCGGAGAGGGAGTCGTCATGAGCGACTCGCCTGAGGTCCCCAGTCTGACGATGACGGTTGGGGAGGCTGCCCGCTTCTTGGGGATCGGCCGCAACTCTGCCTACGAGGCCGTCCGCCGCAACGAGATTCCGAGCATCCGGATCGGCCGGCGGATTGTGATCCCACGTCACCGGTTCCTTGAGTGGCTGGGCGCATCCGATACGGACTCAGGTGGCGCCCAACAGTGACACGTCCCCACGGCGACGCCATCGGGGCGTGTCGCCCTCTCCACAGGACGAATCCAGGTACCGACTCCCGTGAACATCTGGAACCTCGACCGCCGCCCCTCCCTTCCCACATGGACCTTGCTCGCGCCTGCTGCCACCCAGGCGAAGCGACACGCCCGGAACCAAGCGTCAGCCCCACCTTCGGTGGCTGGCCGAAAGCGGCCGGGTTTAACCGCCAGACGATCCAGCCAGATCCGGAGAGAAACGCTCGGAAACCACCTGAGAACGGACGCTTACAGCGGGGATTGGTCGAGGATGACCGACTTTGACCGACGGCCGATCGAAGCCGGACGGATCTGGTCAGGGTGTGCTCAGAAAGGAGCTACAGATGATTGGAAGTGAACGTGTTTGGCGGAGGGCTGATCTCGCCCTGCAGATGGGCTTGGCCCGAGGGTTGAGCATACGGGCGGCCGCTCGGGCGGCCGGTGTCAGCGAAAGCACGGTACGGCGACGCAGAAGAGACCCCGCGTTCCGAGCCGAGGTGGAGCGGCGCACAGAAGAACTCGCCGCTGAGCTCGTCAAGACCACCGCCTCCGACCTCGCGAGACCCCGACAGCGTGACACCGGACACGCTGCCAGGGCAGCGCAACTACCGCAGACGGATGTCCTCGTCCACACGGAGGCGGCCACCAGTCTCGCACCCATCCGACCAGCACCGCCAGCCTCGGAGCAGCTGCAGCAACAAACTGGGGCCCAAGAGTCGCGGATCACCGGGTCCGCACCCGTTACGGAGGCGCAACCGCGCCGTGACGGCGCCGGAGTGGTCGCTCGACTCAAACCTGTGGCGGTGGCATGCGCCGCCCCCCGAATCGGATCAGCAAAACACGAGCCTCCAACCGTGGAGAAAGGCGAGCTTCCGCATTGGCTCGCGGGTGCCGCTGTCGCAGCAGGGCTGGCTGGCTTGTACATGATGTTGCACAAGATCGGAGCAACCGAGTACTACCGAGACTACGACGCGGGCCGCTGACCAGCGCGAGCACCAAGCACGTCACACGCGCACCGGACCTGAAGCCCTTGGGAACCTCAGTGCGAAGACAGACCAGGAAAGGATAAGAGCGCGCGCAGATAGGTACGGCTTTCCCGCCAGGAGCGAGCTGCCACGCCCGGGAATCCGTTGCTGACAATGGCTCCCGGCTGCGGCCCTGGCGAACGCGTTCCCCCAGGTCGCGCCCTATCTGCGCGCGCTCTAAGTACACCCATTGGAGAGGTCAGGGGTGCTGAGGCACCACCTGGGCTGCTACGCCTTGGAGGAGAGGTCAGCGCCGAGAGATGGGAGGTCATAACCGGCCCTAGCCTTGGAGCGTCCATCCGGCTCCACTTGGGGCCTATCTAGTCGCCAGAACTGGGCCGGAGGGCTGCGTCGTAGCGTGTTGCGTAATAGTTGTCGCCGGCCGCGACTGCCCAGTCCCTATAGGCATCCAGTGTCTCAAGTGCGATACGAACGACCTCTGGCTCGTTGAGGGTGGCGCCGGGCTGAAGAAACGGCCCGAGGCGTCGTGCGAAATCCCTCGAGAGCTTTCGTGCCTTCTTCTCGTACCGTCGAACCGGTACAGGGGGCGCGTCATCGAATGGATGGAGTGCGAGCGTGATCAGAGTTGCTGCGCTTTGACTCATTCCGTTTTCGAGGAGCCTTGCGAATGCTGTCAGCCTGAAGACCTCAATAGACACCAGCGAAGGCTACCTCCGCAATCGCCGCGCGCGCGCAACAAACGAGCTGGCGCGGCGTGTCAGCCGAGCTGAGACCCCGTCAGTTTCCCGTTCACATTGAGCCGTTCGGGAGATGTACCAGCCGTACCCGCGAGCCGGACGATTCCGTTGCGACGAGTCGCCGGGGAGTGGACCGTCGGGCATCAAGAGATGCGAAGCAGTCGTTGCCACCGCCGTCAGATCGTGAACGGGATAGCGAAGTCCTGACAGGGGTGCCGAGGCCACTCTGTTGAGAGTTGGCCATCAAACTCGACCGCTGGCCAGATTACCGACGAAGGCGAGTGCGGTAAGCGTCGAGTCCCGCGACAAACTGCGCTCGCGAGAGTTGGGTAGGACCTGAGGCGAGGCGTTTCCAGTAGTCGCAGTGTTGTTCTGGCAGGTCGAGAACAAACTGATGCGCGCGGTCGGCCCCGCGGGCGCGAAGCGGGACGAGGACATGGAGTGATCGGCGAGCCCGTGTGAGAGCCACGTAGAACAGGTCGTGGGAGGTGTAGGCCATGTTCGTGGCATCGGCGCCGATGAGGATGACGTGGTCGGCAGTGAGGCCCTTGGCGCCAAACATCGTCATCACCTCGACCGGGGACACGTAGCGGGCGGTCTCTACTTTGGAGTCATCCTCTGCGAGTGCGGACGAGATAGGGAAGGCGGCAAGATCGGCTGCTAGACGGCGGGTGTCGGCCACTCGGATGAGTCGGCCGATTGCGTCAGCTGCCTCATCATGCGTTAGAGAACCGTCCTCCAAGACGTCGTGGACGCGCCGACACTTCGCTCGTACTGCTGCGATGGCCTCGTGAGCTACCTCCGAAAGAGTCAGGCCTTCGGCGAGGGCTGTACCAACCAGGGAGGCAGCTATCTCAGGGTTCACGCCTTCGAGGTGAAGGACCTTGCGCAGCGGGAAGTTCTCCCTCGGGTGAAGGTGGTGTGTGTGGTACAGGCGAACATGGAGGTAGTCATCGCCGGGCTCAGCGTCCGCCAAGCGGAGCGCGTCGACGTCGGCCGCTAGCGCGGCTCCTGGGCCGTCCAGATACCCTGACAGGTCGCCGTCCGGGCTAAGGATGAGAAGGAACGGCTCGTCGGAAGTGCCTTCTCGGATCGCGTCCGCTCGCGCTGATATCTCATCGACGTGGTCGGCGATGAAGTCGGTCGCGTAGTCGACAGCTGTCCTGGGGCTCGTTGCGTATACCACTTGAATGCGTGTTGACGTGGAGTCGGTGTCGATCGGAAGGAAGACTTTCCTGATCCGTTCCGTGCCTCCGTGGCGTTCAAGGAACCGGGAGGCACCCATGCAGATGTGATGCGAAAGGCGGTCGCAGAGTGGAAGCATGGCGTTCGCTATGCCGGGGTCCCGGTACCAGCGGCGCAGAATCTCCGGGCGACTGCCTTTGAAGGTCTGGTAGATCGCCTGGTCGTCATCGCCAGCGAGGACGATGGCATCGGCGCCGGCAACACACGTAGCCACAAGCTTCTCCTCGGAGACGTTGAAGTCCTGGAACTCGTCGAAGATCCAGAGTCCGTGAGTCCTTAGAGACGGGTTCTGCTGTAGCGCCTCCGTGGCGAGGGTGATCGAGTCTGCGAAACCCACGGCGTTGTAGAACTGACAGAGGCGCTCGTACATCGGGTGCAGCGTCAGCCAAGGGCCGTCGTCAGTCCGGTGCTCCGATTCGTGGAACCTCGCCTCCAGGTGGCGAAGGTCACCTGAGATGTCGGGCGGGGTCAAGTAGAGGACATCTGACCAGACAACTGGTTTCCACTCCTCGGTGATAATCCGAATGAAAGGCGCCATTGGGGTGGTCGAAGTGCCGCCGTTCTGCTCGAGGATGCTTCGCGCGAGTGTGTGGAGAGTTGAGACGGTGACACGAGCCTTGACGCCATCCGGGAGGTCGCTCGATTGGACACGATTTGCGAGATCGAGCGCGAGTTTGCGCGTGAAAGTGGAGACGTAGATTGGCGTCCCGGGAAAACGGCGCGCCCAGATGTCGATACGAGCAAGGAAGAGGTAGCTCTTACCTGTTCCCGGGCCGGCGGCGATGAGCAGGTGGGATGCCTCGTGTCGTGCGAGGGCCGCGGCGTTGCTATTGCGAAGTTCCACGCGCTCGGCCTGGTCAGCTTTCGAGATCGCTCTAGTCGTCTCTTCTACGTCTGACTCGGAAAAGATGGAACCGTCTTCGCGAATCAACGGGAGATGCACCCGGTGATCGTAATTCGGGGTCACTCTCGACCCAGGACGAGAAGGGCCTGTCGCACTCGAAGAGGTGCGGCTAGGGCGCGACTTTGGAAAGGATCAGTGGTCGACCGTTGCCTAGGAGCCCCGCGGGGCGTAGTCGCGCAGGGTCATTCGGTGTCCGGAGGGAGCGACCGGAGAGCGAGGTCGATGAACGAGTAGAGCCGGTGGAACAGGTAGTCGGCGTGTTCGGGGCGATCGAGTGGAATCTGGCTGGTCTCTGAGTGGCGGATGTTGAAGGTATTGCCAGTTCGGGTCAGCTCACGTGCCTCGGTCTCCAGGAGGGCGCGGAACTCCGGCTCGCTCGCCAATCGATCCAGAAGCGCTCTGGAGGATGTCTTCTTCGACCCAGGGAGCACAGTCTTCAGCCGCTCCCATGCGTCCCAGAGACTGTCCAGCGCCTCCAGGCGGGTAGAGGGGTCCGGCGAGAGGAACTTCGTCTCGGCTGCGGCTAATAGGTCATTGAGCTTGTCATCGCCGGTCGTGCCCCTGGCCCCTAACGCTTGCTGAAGCGGCTTGTTGACGAGTCGCTCCACGCGACCTGCCGAGGTGATGTTGAAGGCGATGCCGTGGCGGGCAAAGATCGTGTTGACTCGCTGGCGGAACTCGACACGGCCCTTGGCTTGGTCGAACCGGAGATGTGCGTGGCGGTAGTAGCTGTGGGTCCCGGCTTCTTCTGCGTGTGCAACGTGTCGGTAGCAGAACTCCAAGAGGTCAAGCGCAGACAGCGTGTCCGGGGGGGTGTGGGGGTCGAGCGGCAGTTCTATGTCGGGCAGGTCGCCCCGGAGGGCAAGCTGCATCATGTGCCAGTCCGTGCCGACCGTAGGTCCTCGGTCCTGGCACTCGTCAGGGAAGGCGAGGCCGAACGAGCCATCGGCAACGCGTTGGCGGATGAGACCGACAAGGCCGGCCCACGCACCCTCGGTGATCGCCTCAAGCATTCGAGGACGGGGCTCGGCTTCTCTGTCGCTGAAGTACTCCATGGATTCCACGCTACGACGGTAGGCCGAAGCGGTCGATCCCGATGGAGAGGAATCGCTCACCCAGCGGGGAGGGCCTAAACGCTGTTGAGAAGAAACGGCACTCCGGCGAAGTCCTGACAGGGGTGCTGAAGCGATTCACCCGGTGCGGGTCTGGTTGCTGGTGGAATGCGGGAGGGGGGTCGGTGAGCCTTCGGGAGATGAGTCCGACCAAGGGTGGCGGATTAGGCCGTGGGGTTCGGGCTCATCCGAGTAGAGGCGGTTCCGAGGGCCGGGCCGAGGGGAACGGACCGATGACGCAGGAAGCCCGCATGACGTGGAGGTGACGGCCGGTGCCCTGGCCTGTGCCGATGTTGGGTGCCCGTCGACACGGAGCGGTATCGTCGTGTGCATGGTCGACTTCCAGGCTTCATCGTCGGCGCAGGGCAGAAAGTTCGAGGATGCCGTTGAGACCATTCTTCGCACCGAAGGATGCAAGATTCTGGCTGCCCACTTCGCCGACCCCGTATCCCACGAAGAGATAGACCTCATCATCGAGACCCCTTCCGGAACCCTCATGTGGCTGGAGTGCAAGGGCTCCTGGAATGTCGCCAAGAAGAACATCCCAGGTCTGAAGCGAAGCGATACATCGAAGAAGGCAGTCGCAACGGCCTGGCATCTTCGAGCTTCCCACGGCGACGCAATGCCCCCCTACCTCCTTGTCACGAGCCACATGCCCAACGAGGGGAGCTACTCCGATGACCTGCTGACAGCAGCGCAGGCACACGGTCTGTTTGCTGGCGTTGTTGCGTTTACGGACCTTCCCGATTGGCTGAGGTCGTTCGATCAGGACGGATCCGCCAGACGTGTCACAGGCGACAGCAAGGATGTCGACCAATGACAGCTCGCAGACGATCCAAGAAACTCTATGAGAACGGAGTGGCGCACCCGGCGCCCTTCTCCAACGCCATCCTTCCCGTGCTCGCACAACTGCTCGACCCGATGCACAAGGAGATTCTTGACCCATTCGCTGGGGTCGGCCGGATTCACGAGCTGCCGAATTTCGTCGATTGGGCCGTGAAGACAGTGGGGGTCGAGATTGAACCGGAGTGGGCCGCACTCCACGACCAGACTCTGGTTGGAAATGCTCTTGACCTGGACTTCGACGACGCATCGTTCGACGCAGTGGTGACATCACCAACGTATGGCAATCGCCTGGCCGACTCTCACAACGCGAAGGACGGAAGCCTTCGACGGAGCTACACCCACGATCTTGGCCGGAAGCTCTCTGCTGAGAATTCGGGGGACCTCCACTGGGGCGAGGCTTATCGAGAGTTTCATCAAAGAGCCTGGAGCGAGGCGGCCCGAGTACTTCGTCCTGGAGGTCGGCTAGTACTCAACATCTCTGATCACATCCGCCAGGGCGAGCGCCAGTTTGTATCGTCGTGGCATGTCGGTGCAATTCTCGACATCGGTCTGGCATTGGTCGACGCCACGAGAGTTGAGACCCCACGACACCGCGAAGGCGCTAACGCAGAAGTCAGGGTCGCCAACGAACTGGTGCTCGCCTTCGACAAGCCCAACGACTAGGCACACCACCGGAAGTGCCGTTTGTTTGCGGGGGAGCCTTCGCGTGATAGGTCAGATGGCCTTTGGCGCCTGCAACCGTGGCGGAACGACTCGTAGCAGCGACCCCCGACCCTCGTTGTACGTATTGTGGCAATCATGAACGAGCGCGCTCTGGTCGGCCTAGCCATCCTAAAGACGAATTGGGATCGCTCGAAGCGCAGCTACTTGTCGAGCCTGGTTCCCTTTCTTGTGCACTGTGTTGGCAACGCCAAGAGCCAGGTGCTTTCGCTCACCGACGCCCAGTCGTGCGTCAGAGCGGAATTCGGTCTCGTAATCCCGCAGGCGGTGATCGAGAGCATCGCTCGCCGGGGGTATCACGAGCGGGTTCTCGAGCGGTCAGAAGGCACCTTGCGTCTTGGCGAGAGCGTAAGAGACTCATACGACCTTGGACACTCCAGAGCCGCCGCTGAGAGGCAACTCCAGGGTCTTGCTGACAAGTTCCTGAGGTTCGCGCAGGAGGAACTCGGCATCGAGATGGATGCCGGTCAGGCCGAAGCCGAACTCCTCGCGTTCGTCGAGGGTCAGTGCATCCCTCTAATGCGTGCCCACATGTCGGGTACTTCAGTCAAGGTCACGGGGTATGAGGGAGGAGACGTTGGATACGTCGTTGGACGGTTCATCGTGAACGCGTTCGAGCGTGATCCGGAAGCGTTCGAGTACCTCGAGACCGCCGTAAAGGGAAGCATGCTGGCGAGCTATCTGTACTTGCCTGACCCGTCCACGGCTGAGAAGGGGTTTACCGACCTCTCGGTCTTGCTCGACACCCCGTTCCTGCTGGACGCGCTCGGATTCGCCGGACCCGCACGAGAGGAAGCGGCTCGGGAGATTGTCCGTCTGCTTTACAAGCTTGGATGCAGCCTGGGATGTTTCAAACACACTCTCCGCGAGACGGAGAGCGTCCTCGAAGGGTGCGCCGCCGCCATCGCCGCGGGCCAGAAGACAACTGGCGCCTCTGGCTCCGTCTTCTACTACCTGTCCAATGGTGGGTTCTCAGGAAGCGACATCCAGCTGATGGTGGCGAGACTGCCGCGCTCGCTGAAGTCGCTCAAGATCGACATCATTGAGGAGCCCCCGGTTACTGCCGCTGTGTCCGTCGACGAGATCGAGCTCGAGACCCGTCTGCGCGAGAATGTACATCAGGACAATCCGTCTGCTCTGCGAAACGACCTGGAGTCGCTTACCGCCATTCATCGTTTGCGCCGCGGTGGAAGCTGCTCACGCCTTGAGACTTGCTCCGCCGTTTTCGCGACCCCGAACGTTGGTGTTGTGGGGGTCGGACGTAAGTTCTTCAACGAGGTAGGTAGCGCCGCTCCCCATGCGATGGTGATGCGCGACCTTGCCACCCTCGCGTGGTTGAAGAATCCCGCCGAGGCACCTGACTTGCCCCGAAAGCGAGTACTGGCCGACTCATACGCAGCCCTGGAGCCAGGGAATGATCTCTGGAAGGCGTATTTGGATGAGATCGAGCGGCTGCAATCGTCGGGGGACGTAACCGCCGCCGACTACGCGCTGCTCCGGTACTCGCTCGAGGCGAAGACAGCACTCATGGTTGAGACACAGGGTCTTTCGGAGGCGTTTGCGCCTGGGACCGTGCAGGAGGTCCTCGACCGTGCCCGAGGTGAGGTCCGAGCGGACTTGGTGAAGGATCTTGGCGCGTCCCAAGCGGAGGCTGCCGGGCGCCGGGATCGCGTACGCGAGCTTGCTGAGGTTGGAGGCCGCCTGGCGTCGCGAGCCATGTTCTGGGTCGTTGTGAGCATCCTGTTCGTGGCCGGTCTCGCTGCCCTTCCCTTCGGACCCCTAGCGCAAGATGTCTCGGGTTCTTTAGGGGTGCTCGTTGGGCTCTTGCTGTTCGCTTTTGCGATTCTGGCGATCTGGAACCTCTACTCCGGCCGCTCAATGAGGAACGTCGTCCGGGCGGTGGAGGGCTGGACGTCTACGCGCCTAGAGCGTTGGCTCACCAGGCTTCTATCGCCCAGGTAATCAGTCGGCGGGTGCGCTTCCTGTATCACAGCACCCTCAAACAGCGTTCCGCTGACATTTCCGCACGCCGGGGGAGGGACTTCCAAATACACCGCCTCCGGTGTCATCGAAGTCATCATGCTGGCGCCGGGCAGCGTGCCGGAATGTGACACGAGAGCGGCAAGTGTGAGGTCGATGGGGGCCTCAGTCAATCGAGGCTGTGAGTACGAGAAGAACAACGGTCAGGCCGACGAGGCTCGCGGTGAGAACAACCAGTGTGTAGGTGAGCCGCCTGATGGAATTACTACTCGCTCGCATGGCCTCGGCGTGCCTGCGGGTGAGTTCGGCAAGCGCCCCGGCACCAGCTGCACCGGCGTGTGAGGCAGTGTATTGCACCAGCTCAGGTTCGGTCATCTCTGTATAGATACTCATGAGCCGTTACCTGTAGCGATCCCATGGGAAGTCGGAGAACTGATAGCAACCCTCGTCCCTGAGCGTCCGCTCGGCGTCACGAAATGTGCTGTTCCGCTGTGAAACCGTGATTTCGCCGTCATCGGTCGCCTCGACCAAGCCCCACATGAGCGTGTCGACGTAGTAGGCGTAGTCGGAACACAGCCAGTCGGGGTCGCTACGGGTAGCAGGCTCCGGTTCGGGATCACCCGGGGCACACCCGAGCATGAGAAGCATGAGAGAGCAAATAGCGAATGACCGAACCATTCGGAGAGGAGCGCGTGATGCGGTTGCGGCGCGGTCGTATCGGCTAGAGCGCGGGAATGTCATCCGAGGCTTCTCCTAGGAAGAGTCGCCCCTAACGAGAAAGGTGACTGCGAGTGCGGCTGCTTCATGGAATTCAACTCTGACACTGCCCTGAACCCTAGATCGTGCCTTCGTGACCCTACACCCTCGATCGTGTCTTCTTGACTTGATTAGGCCAACCAAACTCGTCGCGTCGGAGAGCCTTCGGTCGATGAGTCAGACCCTGGTTGGAGACTCAAGCCCTGGGGCCAGGGCTAATGAGTGCGGACGAGCCGTCGGGTGGCGAGGTCAGACAAGCCTCTGACCCTGGGAGCTTGGCGGACGTATACCGGGCGATAGAGAGCTTGAGGGGGCGATCGCTAGAGGAGGAGATTGCGGGGCTCCGCAACGCTCGGGAGAAACTGCTTGCGGCGGTGCCGGAGGCTGCTGAGAGGGCACGGCTTGCGCAGACGCAGTCGGAGCCGGCGCCGAATGTCAGACGAGGAGCCCACATCAGATGCCAGGGTATGCCATGCTTCGAGACTCAAGGAGCAGGTAACAGTGTGGGAGAAGATCCGATCGGCCTGGAGCGGCGCGAGCCGCAACTCCAAGTTAGGAATCATCGGAGGAGTGATCGCGCTAGGAGTCGCAGGCAACGCCCTGTCCTCTGAAGGCCCTGGGGTTCGGACCGCAGGACCGAACATCACGGAGGCGACGACAACAATCGTGCAAGGCTTGGAAACATCGACCACCCAAACGCCCAGGACCACGGTCGAACCGACCACGACGACGCGCCAATCGACCACCACCACTGCCGTTCCCTCAACCACCCTCCCTCCTACCACGACGACCTCCAGTCCTCAGGCCGTGGCGACTCCGAGCACCCAGGTGAGTACTACCAGCCAAGCCGTGACCACCACCCAACCTGCCCCGGCCACGACAACGACCAAGGCGATTCCAAACAACCCCGGAGACTCAAAGAACTGCGGCGACTTCCCCACGCAGCGAGAGGCCCAGGCATGGTTCGACAAGTACTACCCCTACTACGGCGACGTGGCGCGACTGGATGCAGACAACGACGGCATCGCCTGCGAGTCGCTCCCGTGACCTAGTCCATTTGCGGGAGATGAAGCGGCCCGTCGAGTCCCGCTACGCTAGCCACCAGCAATCCCAGGCGTGGAGGCTCATCGTGAACGCATTGGCGGCATGGTGGCGGAGACGGAAGCTGTGGCAACAGATTCTCCTCGGTCTGCTCCTGCTGGGTGTCGTGGTGGGGCCTTTCGTCGATAGTGACGACGGAACCCAAGAGGCCTCGCCAGCGACGACCTCGGCCACAACCTCTCCGGAAGCGCCCAGCACCACGGAGGCTGCGGTGACGTCCACTGCTGCCCCGACAACGACGAAGGCGCCGACCACGACCACGAGTCGTGCGACAACGACGACCGCTCGCTACTCAGAGGATGACCCGGAATTCCTACTCGCAGCCATCGACAAGGGTTCGGTGAGCGTATCGGACGCCGAGGTGCGACCCTACGAGCAGGTTCTGGACCGCCTGGAATTGAAGTGCACGCAATCCCGTTCGATGATCGGGGACATGGCCGTGCGCTCGGTGGAGCTCCTGGAGGAACAGGGGCTGGTCGGCGAGACGAATCTGACCATGATGGAAGCCGTTGATCTAGCCATCCCCGACGGGATGGAAATGGACTGTGCAGAGATCTACGCCGCCATCATCACCATCATGGCCAACTCCTAGGCAGAACGGAGGGCGGCCGTTCGTTTCTCCCTGCGCCGAGAGACGAACCACACCGAAGCCCACTAATCGCCGAGTGGCTGGTAGTCCCATTCCTCGACTTGCTCGACAACCCGAACGGGAGGCTTCAGCAACACCTCAAGGAGGGGGGAACCCGGAGAAGTACGGCCCGCCCAATAGTCCGCCGCCCTGAGAGACATGCCCAGCGAGGAGAACCGGGCAGCCGTAGTGATGAGATTCATGTCCGCTTCGAATCCTTCGGAGGCCTCCACCTCCCAGATGCTGAACGGCCGGCCGTGACCATAGGTACGACCGAAAGCCCGAGCGTGATCGACATCCGTAGCGGCGAAGAATGACTGATACCTGGATGGACGTTCTACGAAGTCGGCCCGGCGGACCATCTCGAACAACAGTTCTATGGCCGCACTGGTGTCGAGGGCCCGGTTCTCCGTCACGAAGTACTGATCTCCGTGGTGGGTGACCCCGTCAGGAAACAGCGATGCAAGATGGGCCTGCATCTCGGGAGGATCTACATCATCGAATACCTGAAGCTCGATAGTGAGATCGGGTGAGAGACGCCCATTTCGGTCCACATGGAAATACCTCGGCATCGTCCACCCCTGCTCTCTCTCGGGTGCGTGTCCTGTATCACAGCACCCTCAAACAGCATCGTAGGTGGAGTGTCGGACGGAATTGCACGCCTGTCATTCCTGGTCGCTATGCTGCGACTATGAGCGATGACCTTAGGAAGCAGCGTTCGGAGTCCTCGGAGGGGAAGGGGCGGGCTCGGCGTGCTTGGGAGGCGTATGCGGCTGCGGCCAACTCGGTTCGGCCGGGGTGGGTGGATCAGGCGATCAAGCGCCTAGCCGGTAACTGGACGGCTGATCTGATGGGCTTTTGGATGATGTGGCATTTGCATGGGGGCTTCGAGGGGCTGGAGCGGATCGGGTGGCACCGAGCGACGATCTACCGCAAGCTCAAGAAGTTCCGCACCGTCTTCAAGGTGCATCCGGACGAGTACTCGGTGGTCGGTGTCAAACTCGATCGTCAAGCGTTCTGGGATCACTATCTCAAGAATCGCCCGGAGAACCAGGGCTAGGTCGACTCGATGTCCCACTCTCCTTCCGAGGCTGACCGGTCTTTCGAGATAGTCGCATCGTCGCAAGTACGAGAGTTGGCGTCTGGCATCGACTCCATGTACCTGTCGGGTCGTGCGGTCTTGCCGGAAGCGTTCGTCGACCGGTTGGAGCGTGCCAGGGGTCGAGCGTTGGACGGCCGTGAGCCGGTTGGGTTCGATCTTGGCGGAGTGGAGTTCGGGCTGACTCCGTTCGGGTGGGGTCGGTATCCGTACAGGTTGTCGCACGAGTACGGGCTGATTGGGTTCACCCCGAGTGAGCATCTGCCGGCCGTTCGGGTCCAGCCCAAGGCGCAGTTGCTGCATGGCATTGGGCCGGCGGCGACGGTGGACACCTTCTCGTCGGTGGTCTCGACGGTTGCCAGCGTGGAGTGGTCGGTGGCTCGTGCGGACCTGTTCGCCGATGTGCAGGGGTTCTGGCCTGGGGCCAACACTCGGGAGCGGTTCGTGTGCCGGGCCCGGACCCTCGCCACCTTCGAGGAGGCCGGGGATCTGACCGGGTTCCAGTTCGGCAAGCGTCGAGGCGGTGGGATCACGGCCCGGATGTATGAGAAGTCGGGGCAGGCTCGCAAGACCGGTGCCGACTATTGGTTCGAGATGTGGGGCGAGAAGTACCGGCCTGGGGAGCCGGTTGCACGGGTCGAGATCGAATTCGGGCGCAAGGTGCTCCATCAATGCGAGATCGAGTCCCCTGACGATCTGTTCTCCAACCTTGCGGGGCTGTGGGGTTACGGCACCGAGTGGCTCTCGTATCGCCAGCCGACGGCGGACAAGACCCGATCTCGGGCACCTGTCGCTCCCGAGTGGGAGGCAATCCGCAACGTGTCGCTGAGGGATCGAGCGGTGACGGTCCAGCGGACAACATCGTCGAAGAAGGCGGCAACCGAGCGGCAGATCATCCAAGGTCTGTGCGGGTATCTCTCGTCGTTTGCGGCTATCCGCAACGTCGATTCGATTGGAGCGAGCCTCGACCTTATCGACCCGGTGCTGCGTGACTATGAGCGGGAGACCGGTATCCCGTTCTCTGCCCGGGTGCACAAGAAGCGCCAGAAGTGGGAGTGGGGGCTATGAGCGCCCGGGACTACGAGCGGGTAGCGTCGGTCCTCGTCGCTGTAAGCCTGCGCATCGTTCGCAAGCGCCAGGAGGATGTCGAGTGCTGACGGTCGCCTACTGCCGGGTTTCGACCGAGGAGCAGGCCGCCGAGGGCTACTCGATCGACGGGCAGGCTGACAAGCTCCGTGCCTACGCCGAACTCCACGACCTCGGACCGGTCACGGTGATCGAAGAACCGGGGGCATCGGGCAAGAACCTCGACCGTCCCGGCCTCCAGCAAGTCCTCACAATGGTCGAGCAGGGCCACGTCGCTCACCTGCTGGTCTGGCGGCTGGATCGACTCTCCCGCAACCTCGGGGATTTGATCTTGCTGGCCGACACGTTCGGGAAGGCCGATGTTGCTATGCATTCGTTCACCGAACGCCTCGACCTGTCGTCGGCCACCGGTCGGATGTTCTACAACGTCCTCGGATCGTTCGCTCAGTTCTACCGGGAGCAACTCGCCGAGAACGTCGTCATGGGAATGGCTAGGGCCGTTCAGGAGGGCAAGTGGATCAACCGTCCCAAGACCGGCTACGACCTCCTCAACGGCGAGCTCGTTCCCAACGGCGACGCTGACACGGTCCGACGCATCTTCAAACTGCGGGCCGAGGGCAGTTCGTACTCGGACATCGAGAAGCGCACCGGTGTCAACTATTCGACGGCTCGGGGCATCTTGGAATCACGCATCTACCGGGGCGAAGTGGTTTGGCGTGGCGAGTGGTTCCCAGGACACCATGAGGCCATCGTCACCGAGGCTCAGTGGGAACGGGCACAGCGAGGCTGGGTCAAAGGCCGTCGTCGCCAGAGCCGCCACCCGCTCTCCGGGGTCGTTCGCTGCGGGCTGTGTCGTCGTGTCGCTGGGGTCGACGGCAACGGCAACGGCGGCCGGTTCTTCCGCTGCGTTCACCGGGGCCAGGGCTGCAAGCAGCCGAGGCGGTCGGTCAAAGGGATCGAACGGGCCGCTTTGCTCGGATTGCGGCTGGTAGGTGGTGACGCCGGTTTGCAGGAGGCGATCAGGGCCGAGTTGCGGAGGGCGACCGGGCCGGTACCCCGCAGGGGTCCGGGCCGGTCCCCCGCACTCGTGGATGATCTCCAGGAGCGGCGTCGCAAACTGCTCGACCTGCATTACGCCGACAAGATCGGTGCCGACCTGTTCGCCGAACAGGAAGCCGACCTCACCATGCAATTGGGCAGGCTCCAGGCCGAACTCAGCGAGACCCAACGCCGGCTGGAGGAACGCAACGAGATTGCCCAGGCCTTCGAGGATGTTGCCCGGCACCTGGCGGACCTCGACATCGACGAAATATGGCAGGAAGCAACCGATCAGGAACGCTGGATCATCGCCTCGGACCTGCTCGATGAGATCGTCTTCTTCCCAGACCATCTGGAAGTCAAGGTGTCGGGAGCGCCCCGGATGAACGTAACCCTCCGGGAGGTGGGCCTCACCGGAGGGTCTAGTTTTCAGCGTGTCGGAGAACCGACGTGAACCTCCACGCCTCCCGAGCACCGCGCCCTTGTTGGGTGGTCTGGGGCTCGACTGGTCCCTGCGGCTTCTACCGATCTTCTACCGAACCACTCACAAACAGCCGATATCGGCTGCCACAAGACGAGACGTCAATCGCCCGAGAGCCCTACGGGACAACACCTTTCGGTAGGTGGCGACACCAGCCGATACGACTTGCACGGGACTTTTAACCCGAAGGTTGTGGGTTCGATTCCCACCCGACCCACCACCCCTGAAGCCCTCCTTCCGGCTGGAGGCTGGAGACTGGGGACTGGGGACTGGGGACTGCCCTAGCCCTTCAACCGCGCCTTCTTGTACCGGCTTACTGACAGGGGTGCGAAGATCGCGATGATCACCACGACCCAGATGAGGGTGTAGATCACCGGGTTCTCCAGCGGCCATGCCGTGGGTTCGGGGGTTCCCGGGGGGATGTTGCCGAACAACTCCCGCGCTGCCTGAGTGACCGCCGATACCGGGTTCCATTCGGCGAAGTTGCGGAGCACCGTCGGCAGGTTCTCGGCGGGGACGAAAGTGTTGGCGATGAACGTCATCGGGAAGATGACGATGAACGAGGCGTTGTTGATCACCTCGACGCTGGGTACCAGCAACCCGACATAGGCCATCACCCACGAGAACGCGTAGGCGAACAGGATCAGCAGACCGAACCCGAGTGCGGCGTCGATAGGGCCGTTGTTGATGCGCCAGCCGACGACGAGGCCGGTCAGCGCCATGATCGCCAGCGACAGGACGTTGTAGATGACGTCGCTGGCGGTGCGCCCGACCACGACCGCGGCGCGGGACATCGGCAGCGATCGGAACCGGTCGATGATCCCCTTCTGCATGTCGTCAGCGAGCCCCGCGCCGGTGAAAGTGGCGCCGAAAATCACCGTCTGGGCGAAGATCCCTGCGATCAGGAACTCCTTGTACGAGCCACCGGCGATGTCGATCGAGCCGCCGAACACGTAGGCAAAGAGCGCGACGAACATGATCGGCGAGATCAGCACGAAGACGAGCACCTCCGGCACTCGCTTGATCTTGATGATGTTGCGCTTGGCGATGACCGCGCCGTCGATGATCGGGTCGAAGAGGCTCATGGGTTGACCTCGGCGTCGTCGGCGATCTCCGCCCCATGGCCCGTGAGCGTGAGGAACACATCGTCGAGGGTGGGTCGGCGCAACGAGACGTCGTGGAGATCGAGACCTTCTTCGTCGAGGGCACGCAGTGCCTGGGTGAACACTGACGCGCCGCCGGAGATCGGCGCCACGATGGTGCGGGTTCGCTCGTCGGTCTGCAGGTCCCCTTCGGAGAACCGGGAGAGCACGAGGCGGGCCCGTTCCACCGCCTCCACCGAGTCGACCACCACTTCGATGCGGTCCCCGCCGACCATCAGCTTGAGGGCGTTCGAGGAACCCTGAGCGATGGCCTTGCCGTGATCGATCACCATGATCTCGTCGGCGAGACGGTCGGCCTCCTCGAGGTACTGGGTGGTGAGCAGCAGCGTGGTGCCCCGATCGACGAGCTCGCGGATCACCCGCCACAACTCGGTACGACTCCGCGGGTCGAGGCCGGTGGTGGGCTCATCGAGGAACAGCACCGGCGGCTCGGCAACGAGGGCGCCCGCCAGGTCGAGACGGCGGCGCATGCCGCCTGAGTAGGTCTTCACCGGCCGATCGGCGGCTTCGACGAGGTCGAACCTCTCCAGCAACTCGCGGGCCCGGACGCGGGAACGTGCCTTCCCGAGGCGATAGAGCCTGCCGATCATTTCGAGGTTCTCGAACCCGGTGAGGTGCTCGTCGACCGCCGCGTTCTGGCCCGACAGCCCGATGCGCTTTCGCACTTCCTGAGGGTGTTGGACCACGTCGATCCCGGCGACCCGGGCAGTCCCCGAATCCGGCTGCAGCAGGGTGGTGAGGATGGACACCGCGGTCGTCTTCCCGGCGCCGTTGGGGCCCAACAGGCCCAGGACCGTGCCTTCGGCGACCGATAGGTCGAGCCCGTCGAGCGCGACGACGTCCTTGTACTTCATGACAAGACCGGTGGCTTCGATGACAGCGTTCAACAGTCCCCCTCGGACCGCTCCGACCAGGGTCGGAGATCAGTGCTGCCGGTTGTCCCGACAGAGCGTCGGGATGATAGAGCGACCGTCGGACACGAAACCCGCGCCCGCCTAGCGCTCCGTGCGCTGCGTTTCGGTGGGGGTCGGCCGTCCCAGCGCGGCGCGCCTTCGATTCACCCAGGGCGAATAGCCCCACCGCCACTTGGCGACGTACCAGGCGTATCGGGGATGCGCGTACATCCGACGAACTGTCATGCGGGAGTTCACCTTCTCGAGCGCGGCCGTATCCGGGGCGAGGCCCGCCCCGTACCGCGCCACCTGCTTCGGGTAGACCTCGTGGATCAGGTGATCCCAAACCTCGAGGTCGGCCTGATTCACCGCAGAGATTCTGGCAACTGCCTCCGGATCAGCCAGTAGCCGCTTCTTGATGTCGTCGGTCGGCGCCACCCATTTCGATGCGTACCTGACATCGGGCATCCCGACGAAGCGCTTCAGCATCACCAGGGACTCGTCGAACCGGTCGGCCCGCCCTACGAACGCGAAACGGTCGAGGTGACCGACGGCCTCGGAGGCGGTCCCGTCAGGCCCTGCCAGAATTCGGGTCTGCCGGTCGCGCACCGCGTCGTGGGTGATCCAATCCTCGAACGGAAGATCGACTCCTCCACGCTGCACGTCGTATTGATAATGAGAGGCGGTGCGGACGATCGGGTCACGCAAGAACGAGACATATCGGATCTCCCCCACCACCTCTTCCAGCCCGGCGTAGGCGCGCACCGGATGACCGAGGATGCTTTCGAGCCGGGGATACCACCGGCGGAGCTGCCGTAGCCCATCGGGCGTCAGATGGTCCGCGGCGGGATCGGTCAGCCGGACGTCGCAGTGCCGGCCGCCGAACGAACGCTTGAAGACGCCGGCGAGAGTGGTTCCGGCAGTCTTGTGGATGTGGACTACAGCGATCACTGGGGATGGCATCGGCGGCGGACCTCCCCCGGTTGAGACCTTCGACCGGTCGGTCGGCGCGGCCGAGCCGTTCCGGATAGCATCCGGATCCAGTCAACCCCGGGGAGGATCTGTAGTGAATAGCAAGAATGCGGGAATCGCGATGATGGTCGGTGGGGCTCTGCTCGCCATCGGGTCGTTCCTCGCGTGGGCAACGGTGCTCGGAATCGACGTGACCGGCATGGACGGTGGGGATGGCTGGTTCACCCTCATCTCCGGCCTGGCCCTCGCGGTTCTGGGGTACTTCACCTATGCAGGCCGCAAGTATCCGTTCTGGCTGGCCTGGGTGGCACTCGCCGTCGGCGCCGCCGTCGCCATCATCAACTACTTCGACATCCAGGGTGTGCTCGATGACGCCGGCGTCGGCAGCATCGGCATGGGCATGTGGCTGATGCTCCTCGGTGTCGTGATCGGCATCGTCGGACTCGTCATGGGCCGCGGCAAGTCCGCCTAGCGTCGAGCGATTCGTGTGGATGGGCCCTCGGGGGCCCATCCGTCGCGTTTGGGTGAGGAGAACCGCCCCGGAGGGTGATCGGGTGCCGGGGTATATACTCCGGGCCGCCTCCCGGCTGGAGATGGAGGTGTCGGGTGTATCCTCGCCCGACGCCGGCCCCCATCGTCCAGCGGCCTAGGACGCCGGCCTTTCAAGCCGGCAACACGGGTTCGAATCCCGTTGGGGGCACGCTGGGGGCGTGGTGAAGCCTGGAGTTCACGCCGGCCTGTCAAGCCGGAGATCGCGGGTTCAAATCCCGTCGTCCCCGCCAGTCCAATTCGGACGCGGTCAGGTAGCTCAGTTGGTAGAGCGCTGGTCTGAAAAACCAGAGGTCGCCAGTTCGATCCTGGCCCTGACCACAAAAAGAGCCAAGAGCGAAGAGCGAAGAGCGTCTTGATTCTTGATTCTTGACTCCCCGTTGAACCTCTATCCAACGCCCGTCGTTACTCTCGCTCGACACCTAGGAGAGGCGGCGGTGCGAAGAATTGCGGTCCTAGCGATGACGGTGCTCGTCGCCGGGTGTGCACCTGACGCGGGGGTTTCGACGACCTCGCCGGTGACGACCTCTACCACTCTCGTGTCGCCGACGAGTTCGACCAGCACATTGCCGGAGGGACTCGTGATCCCTCCCCAGTGTGAAGGTCGGACGATCACCACCACTCCTCCGGTGGAGCCCACGTCGACGACGATCACTCCCGAGGAGCTGACGATGGCGAGCCAACTGCTGGTCCTCGAATCATTCGATCAGCTCTTCCGGGACACCTACTTCGACCCGGATCTTGGAGGCATCGACTGGGATGCCGCCATCGCCGGTCTGCGTGCCGAGATCAACAGCGGCGTGAGTACCGCGGTCCTCTACGAGCGGCTCGACGCATTGGTGGAGTCGCTGGGCGATGAGCACTCGCGCTTCGAGACGCCGGCCCAAGTGGCCGAGTCCGACGAGATCTTCGCCGGCGACAACGACTACGAAGGGATCGGGATCGTGGCGACCGCCGTCCCCGAGGACCAGCTGATCACGATCATCACCGTGTTCCCGGGGTCACCAGCCGACCTCGCCGGCATCGAGTCGCACGACAGCATCCTGGCTGTCGATGGAATCGCACTGGGCGACGAGCCGGGGCGGCAGTCGGCGCGGCTGCGCGGGCCCGAGTGCAGCCTGGTCACCATGACGGTCCGCACTCCCGGGGAACCCGACCGCTCGGTGGCGGCGGTGCGCGCCCGCGTCACGGGCAACATTCCGATCGAGGCGATGATCGTCCCGGACACGGCAGGACGCCGGGTCGGTTTCATGATGATCCCGACGTTCGCCGACAACACCATCGACGACCAGGTCCGCGACACTCTCGAGGAGTGGGGGCCCCTGGACGGGCTGATCCTCGACCTACGAGTCAACGGCGGGGGCTCGAGCGTCGTCGCCGAGCCCATCATGTCGCTGTTCGTCTCGGGCCTCATTGGGGAATACGCCAGCCGGGAGGACACCCGGCAGCTCTCGATAGAGGCGGATCCGATCCACAACTCCGCCACAGTCCCCCTCGCCGTCTTCATCGGCGAGCACACCGAGAGCTACGGCGAGATCATTTCCGGCATCCTCGGCTCCAGGGACCGCACCGTCTTGATCGGGTCCACGACTACCGGGAACGTCGAGACCCTGCATGGGTTCTCGCTCCCCGGAGGGTCGAAGCTGTGGATCGCCGCCGAGGTGTTCCGGCTCCTGGCCGATCCCGACGCCGACTGGGAACGCGATGGCATCAGCCCCGACATCGAGATCCTGGCGGATTGGGAAGATTTCACGTTCGACACCGATCCAGCCCTCGACGCCGCGCTAACGGCGCTCGCTGCAGCCTGACCCCGCTCACCGCGGATCCGAAGGGCTCTCGATCTGAACGAGATCCGTCCCATGCGAGCGGTGGTGAAGTCGTCCATGGCGCGCGTCGGCCTCCGCGGCCGCCGCCCGCGTCTGGGCGACGACAGCGGGGAGCACGGTGAGGATGGCCACCGTGCAAAGCACTCCGACCGCGATCAGCCCGAGGAACGGAATGGCCTCCCAGCCAAGCGTTCGGGAGTATTCGAAGATACTCGGCGACATCGCCGCGGCGTGACCCAGCGCGGCCGCGGCAGCCCCGAGGTCGATCGCCACATGAAGCCAGCTCGGCGGACTCTCGATCTGCCCGAAGCACCCGCACGATGTCTCGCCCCGACGCATCAATGCCACCACCACCCCGGCGAACGCCAGGTAAGCGATACCCACCGCGATGGCCGGAACCTGGCCGGGTGCGGCCAAGCCGGCGGCCCCAACCGCGATCTCGGCCAACCCGATGAGCCGACCGCTCCACCGGGGCACTCTCACCCCGAGGGTCTGCACGGCGCCCGCCACCCCGGCGGGTTGCACGACCTTGAAGGCACCCGACGCCATCAACACGCCGCAGGCGATGCCAAAGGCCCCGATGAAGGTTGCAGTCACGAAACGAGGGTACGTCCCGCCATGCCGCTAACGGGGCCGCAACCGCAGCTTCGACTGCGGGTGCACCCACCCCTCCATCTCCTCGGCCGCGAAGCCGCGCTCCCCGGCCAGCCGCACCAGCATCTCGAGCGGGTAGAAGTAGTCCTCTCGCAGCGTGCCCCAGTAGCGGCCGTCACCGCTCTTGTTGTACGTGAAGTCGAAGAACCCGTCTTCTCGAATCACCCGGCGAACGGCCTTGAATGCCGCCTCCAAGATCTCGATCGGCGTGTGAGAAAAGACGCTGTGGGCATGGACGACGTCGAAATGATCGTCGGGGAGGGCCTTGAAGGACATGTCGTTGACGATCATCAGGTGGGGGCGCTTGGCCACGAGCCCCTGCTCCACCAGGGTGTCCTGGGCGGCGAGCAGGATCTCGGGCGATATGTCGACCCCGGTGTAGGCGCCCTCCCCGAGGAACTCGATGAAGCGCCATCCGGCACGGAGGTTGCCGCACCCGATCTCGAGCATGCGGTGGTCGGGGCGCAGCCCGCGGTCGCGCAGGTAGGTGAACTGTCGATTGCCGAGCTCGAGCCACGCCTCGCGCTCCTCGGTGCCGACTGCGCCGTCGGGCGACTTGCGCACCACGTCGTCGGCCATCACCCGGCGGTAGAAGGAGATGTGATCGCCGTCGGTCGACTGCGAGATCCTGCGGTTCCGACGGACACGCACCAGGTACCGCCATGCGGCTCTTGGATCCCTGATCCCCTTGCCCACCTTGCCGATGAGGCTGGTCGGCTTCTTCTGTTCGGGCACCCGACCAGCGTACCCAGGCAGCTCAAGGCCGCGACAGCCGGACTCAGGGCTGTGGCGTAGGCCCGGGCATCATGGCCACGAGTACTCCGCGACGATCCGGCCGTCAAGGGTTCGGAGATGGACCGTCCCCGAGAAGTTGTTGAAGACCGGGCGCTTCTTCCCCCAGTAGGCGGTCGAACCGTTGTCTGATCCGAAACCCACGTGGAGACGAACAGATGTCCCCGGGGCCACGGGCATGGACTGGTCGAAGTGATAGACGTAGGTATCGCGCTCGACCACATAGTCAAAGAGGTCGACCGTCGAACTGGAGGTGTTCGTGATCTGTACCCACTCGCCGTTGATGTTCGCCTTGTCGATGCCCTCGGCGTCATAATTGACGGCGATCACGACCTTGCCCTGGAGCGGATCGGAGCAGGCTACGAAGCACGGGAACTCGACATACGCGCGGATGTCATCGCCTGGGTCCTGGAGATACACACCGTCCCCGGTCCGTTCGAGGTGGGCCGCCTTGTTACCCCAGTAGAGGACCCCTCCCCCCGAGCCGGTTCCTCCCACCACCCGCAGGCCCGTGCCGGCAGCGACCGTGGTCCCGTTGGGAAAGACAAGAACGGTCCTCCGCGAGGCGTCGCGCAAGCGCCAGCCGCTCAGGTCGAGTTCTTCGCCGCCATCGTTGCGGATCTCAACCCACTCTCCGGCGGGGTTGGCCTCGTCGGAACCGTCCACCTCGTACATGACACGGAGTCGAATCGTCGCGCTCTGCTGAGGTCCTGACCCACAGACCGTCGGATCCCAGATGCCCGCACCGGCATTCTGAGCCTTCGCTACGGCCTTCCGGTACGAGCGGATGGCCTTGAACCCGATCTCCTTGGGACTGCGGGGGATTCCATATCCCTCCTTGAGCATCACTCGAGTGACGTCCTTTCCGTCGCGGAACAAGCGCATCGAGTCCCGTCCGAGCCCGTCGAGGGGCAAAGTGAGGTCGCCCTTCATCGTCACCGCGCTACCAACGGGTGCAAGCTGCCGCATCCGTGCGGTCGCCTCAGGGCCCATGCACTCATTCCACTCGTGAGTGTCGATGCCGTACAGACGAACCGGGCGGACCACGCCGTCGGCGAAGAGGACATCGAGCGTGTCGCCATCGATAACCGCGACCACGGTGCCGGAGTGGCTCTTCCACCCGGACGACTTGGCACCCCCCGGTGGGGCGATGAACAGCACTCCTGCCGCAAACGCGAGGACGACCGCAAGACGAAATACTCTCATGCTTGAACCATCGGCTCGCCGTGTCTCCAAACTTGAGGACCAGGGACTTCTCGTGCGCGGGCGGATTTTGCACCGAGCGCACCATATCCCGGCTCGGTCGCTACCTGGTACCGAAGCCACCCCGTTCCTCAGACCGACTCCACCTCGAGCGACTCGAGGATCCCCCTGAGGAGGGGAACCGTGCGCGAGCGCAGCCGATGAGATCCCACGACCGCGTATAGGCCGAACGCGCGAGAACCCACGTGAAAGAACCGCTGTACCCCGGCCTGGCCTCCGGTTGCGCCCAGCACGACATCCTGGCTCAGGCTCTCGGAATCGAGCTTCGGTACCCCCGACGCTGCGAAGAGGCGCTTCCCTGCTGCGATAGGCCCGTACTCGATCACGGCCAGGAACACATCCATCAAGCGCATGTTCTGCACCACCTCATGCCCGAAGTCGGACCGTTCACGCGGGAGCCAGAAGTTCGCGACATGAACGATTGCCGGCGCACCGCCTTCGTAGCGACCCTTCTCGTCAGGCCGGCTGAAAATCTCGACGTCGAACCCGGCCGGGGCTTCGATCGTGATTCCGAGGTTGCTGATCTTCACGTTCCGACCCAACCCACCCAGACGACGATCGCCGCGGCGATCGGACTTCCCACCGAGACGGCGTGGGCGGCGGGACCGAGATCCGCCATGCGCCGGAAATATGCCCGCAGACCGGCCGGGTCGTGTATCCCGGCGACGGTCAGAAGTGCCGACGCCCTGACCAGCCCGAACCATGCGCCCACGATCAATCCGCCTACCGGGGAGCCGCCCAGAACCACCAGAAGCCACAAGGCGTAGATCGACGCCGTCTTCACGAATGTCATCACGCCCGTCCCGAGCTGGAATCCAAACCCGCCGCCATAGACCCAGGATCGATATCGGTTGAGCCATGTCTCGTCCACCTGCCGGTCGAGCGACGGAACGGGCACGTGCCGCAGATCGAGCAGGGCCGACAGAACCAGAATCGTGATCACCGACGCGACCACGAAGGAGTCCGAGACGCTCCAGAGCGATGCGACTCCGGCTCCGATGACACCGAAGACTGCCCCCAGCGCGGCGCCGCCGAGGATCGAGCCGACCACGTAATACGTCGCCGTCGTTCCCCATCGGTTCCCTCTCGTCCGCTCACCGAGCGGATGGATGCTGGACAGCATCGACTCCCCTCAAGGAGACCAATGGCTGCGGAGGGCCGCGGTCAGCCCGACCAGAGCGGCGGACAGCAGGGCAGGATTCATTCGCCCCTTTCTTCTACGTCTTGGGACCGGTCCGGGTGAAGGCTGGGGTGGTCGGGGATGATGCCGGCTGCGGCGAGCGCCTCGTCGACTCGGTCGAGCCGATCGGACGTGGTCCCGCCCCGGGTGGTCCGATTGAGCAGGCCCCCGTCGGCCGCCGCCTGTGCCATCAACGACTCGAGCTGGCGCCAATTGGCGGCTGCGCCCTCTCCGGCGATCTGGCCGCTCGGGCCGTCGACGAGCACGAAATAGGGCGTGATGGGCACGCCGTAGTGATCCCAGGCCTCGGTCGACATGACGGTGGTCATCCGGCGGGGAGCCTTCGCCGCGATCGCGGCCGGGCTCTCAGCCTCAGGACCCTTCGTGACGATTACTAGGTGGGTGTTCTCGCCGGGCAGCACCAGGTCCTCCCGGCCGAAGGCCTCCCAAAAGTTCGCACAGGTCAGACAGCCGGATGACAAGAAGGCGAGCATCGTCGTGTGGCGAGTGCCCACCACCCCCACCATCCGCTGCGACCCCTCGGGGGTGACGCCAGCGATGTCGGCGGCGGCGGAGCTGTCGGTGGACCTCCGGGGCAGTGGACGCGGCACGGCATTCGCCTCTGTCTCGTCGAGTTCGACACCCAGGTCGCGCAGGGCGCGGAGTATCTCGCCGTGACTGCGCAGCAATCCGATCACCAGCACGGCAAGCAGCACGATGACCACGGCCTCGACGATCACCAGGGCCGTCACTTGCGCCGCACCTTCCGCCCCCAAACGGTCGCCAGGTCTGTCGCGTGCCCGAACTCGAACACGGAGGTCTCGTCGAGCCACCAATCCCGTCGAATATGCCACTCCCGGCCGACAACCAGTCCCGGGCCATCGATGCCGTCACCGTCCCAGTCACCGACCACCGGCTTGCCGCCAGAAATCCCGAACTGGAATTGAACGTCCTCCGACCCCGGCCCACGCGGGGCGCGCAACATCCAGGTATCTCCCCTCACGACCCCGACCGTGGCGGTGCCGTCGCCATTCCAGTCCCCGACTACGGGCACATCACCTTCCGTGCCGAAGCTGATCGTGTCGTAGGAGGGATTCGCACCGAGCGAGCGCCGCAGCTTCCAGACACCGGCGCGGAATGTCCCGATCTCATCGATCCCGTCGCCATTGAAATCGCCCACGACCGGAATCTCGCCGTGGCTCCCGAACTGGACGATCAGGTCGGCATCACCCGGGTCATTCGTGTGCCGTAGATGCCAGGTCATGGGTTGTCCAGGAGCTCCACCCGAGACGGCCGCCTTCACCACGCCGACGGTCCTTCGGCGTTTGCCATCCCAGCTGCCGAAGACAGCGAGGTCGCCCACGTCACCGAACTTGAACTTTCGAACCTTGGACTCGCGCCTCGGACCCTTCCGCAGCCTGATCTGGTCACCGCGTTGCCCCGCAAACCTGACGTGGATCGGCTCGCGCTCGTGGAGGCAGGGCCGGTCGTGGAAGGTGGTGTCGGGGGAGAACAGCACTGGCCCCGCCGCACAATCGGGATCCCATATCCACGGCGGGCTGCACGTGACATAGCGGCACACCACGGCGCCGAGATGGGGAATGTCGTCGTTGCATTGGCCGTAGCGAAAGCGGGTGCAAGCCGTCTTTCGATGGTCGCAGCGATCGTTGGCGCAGCCGCATTCGAAGTCGTGGCAGTCGGCGCCGCAGGTGCCATTGCTGTCGTTCACCTTGGTGCATCCAGGCGCACACGTGGCGTTGCAGTCGATGTAGTACCTGGGCTGCCGAACACCCTTCACGTCGCACAGCCCTGCGCCATCGGCTCGCCACCAACCGCCCGGCACGGTTCCCGGGGGACAGGTGTTGCCCGTCTCCGGGTGGGTGGCGCAGCAGAACTCGGTCCATCCGGAACAGCAGAGGTCTCCACAGCCGCAGTTGCCCGGCGACAGCGACGAACAGTTGTGGCAGAAGTATCGCGAGGCCACCGCATAAGCGGACCTCGGCTCGAACAGGAACCGCTCGGGAGCAACGGCGAGAGCGGTACCGACCATGGCCGCCCTGGACAGGAACCCCCGCCTGCTGACGCGCCGCGAGGTGAAGCCGACAGATTTCTGCAGCAGACTCACGCCGAGCCACCCTCGGAGGCATTTCCTCTGGTGTGTCCGGAGCTCATCGGTCCCGCCTGTTCCTCTCGTCAGAGTCGGTCACACCAGGTTCAGTTCTTCAGCGCTCCTCGACCGCGGATTCATGGTGAGGGAGAACTTAGAGGGTCAGCCAATCAATGACCTTCAAAGTGATATCGGTCGAATCCGGTCGGCCTCATCGAGGCGCTGGTTGATCGACGCGATCGCCCGGTTCAGCTCGTCGACCCGGCGGGATGCAACCTCGGGGTCGGCGGCCGCTCTGAGGAGTGGGGTCTCTCGCCGGACGAGCCGCCGCAGTTCCGCTGCCTCGTCTTCGAGCCTGCTCCGCTCGACCCACCGCTTGGCCCACCACGATGGCTCGTACTGCCGATCGAGGTCGGGAATGGGCTTGCCGGCGCCAGGGAGCGCCTCGAATTCGCCCCGCTCGATCGCTTCGCGGATCTTTCGCTCGACAGGATCGAGATACTGCGCGTCGGGTGGAGGCTCAGTTGGCATACACCAATGACTGGGCATGGGCCCAGCGTGATGCCACCGCGGAGTAATGATCGGCGGCGCCTTCGAAGTCTCCATCCTCGAGGGCGCTGAGACTCGCCGCCACCTCCGCAGCCGACTCGTCGATGGCCAACTCCGCCCGACTGAAGAGGGAAGCGACGTCGGCGTAATCGAGTTCGAGGATGGCGCGTGAGGGGAACTGCTCCATCCACCGCACCAGGTCGGCTACCTGGTCGACGATCGCGTCGTCGAACCCCGCCTCTTCGAGCACCTGTACCGACCGCCGCATCCGTCGTAACGCATCGCGCATCCGGCTTCGATACCGGATCGTCAGGCCGGACTCCTCGTCCAGCAGTCGACGGTCGGACGGGTCGAAAGCCGCAAACCACCGCAGCGGCACGAAGAAGGGAGAGGTGAGAATGTGGCTGCGCGCCGCAGGGAATCGTTCCTGGATCCGATCGAGCTCACGCGCCGCCCGGGCAGCCGTCGCCTCGGGAACCAGCATCGAGGCGGTCGGCCCGCGGTAGGCGTTACGGAAGGCGAGCAGGCCCTCGAGCATCCGCAAGCGGGGGTAACGAGGGCAGACGTAACGCCGCCCATCGTCTTCGAGCACGAACGCGTCCTCCCGCACCGACTCGTCCCAGACGCCGTACTCGCCGCGGGTGAGCACGCGGCTCTTCGCATCGGCCTCGGCCACATGGACGAGCGGCTCCTCGACCCGATCGGCCGGAAGGTAAACACGGAGATAGGCCGCCTTTGCCATAGGGCGATGGTAGGCAAGTGTCCGGTTAGAAGGGCGGGCACCTGACCGCGAAAGGCGACGAGCGAAAAGCGAAACCGCGTCCGCACCCCCTCCGCCTGACACGCGGTTTCGCCCTTCGGCTTTCGCCCTTCGCGGCGCGCAACCTGCTCACCCTCCCCGGGCCGCTCGCCACCCTGACGGTTACACTCGTCATGTTCCGTTGCCTCGCGAAAGGAGCCGGCGTTGGGGGTATTCCACGCGCTCAATGGCCACGAACAGGTCGTATTCGGTTCCGATGCGGCCTCGGGGCTCAAGGCCATCATCGCAATCCACTCGACAGCTCTAGGTCCCGCCCTCGGCGGGACTCGCTTTTATCCCTACGAGTCTGAGGACGCGGCTCTCCACGACGTGCTTCGCCTCTCTGCCGCGATGTCGCTCAAGGCGGCCGCGGCCGGTCTCGACCTCGGCGGCGGCAAGGCAGTCATCATCGGCGACCCCCGGAAGGTGAAGTCCGAGCGGTTGTGGCGCGCCTATGGGCGCCTGATCGACTCTCTTCGGGGCCGCTACATCACCGCCGAGGACGTCGGCACCGACACCGCCGACATGGAGTTCATCCGGCGCGAGACCCGGTGGGTATGCGGTGTGCCCGTGGAAGAGGGAGGGTCGGGAGACCCATCGCCGGCCACAGCCCAAGGATTGATGGCCGCGACACGCGCGGTATGGAAGTTCATACACGGAACGGACGACCTCCACGGCCGCAAGGTGGCGGTGCTGGGCGTAGGGAAAGTGGGTTCGGATCTCGTCCGGCGCTTCGTCGAGGCGGGCGCCTCGGTGGTGATCGCCGATGTCCACCCCCCCGCCATCGAGAAGGTCACGACGAGGTTCGACGTCGAAGTGGTCGCCTGTGAAGAGATCTATGACGTGGAATGCGACATCTTCGCCCCGTGCTCCCTCGGCGGCGCCCTGACCGAAGAAACCATCCCCCGGCTCCGCTGTCAGGCGATCGTCGGATCCGCCAATAACCAGCTCGCCACCGACGAGGACGCTCTGCGGCTTGCCGATCGCGACATCCTTTACGCTCCCGACTTCGTGGTTAACGCCGGAGGCCTTATCAACGTGAGTCAAGAGCTCGGTGACTACAACGCCGAAAAGGCGTCGGCGCACGTCGAGAGGGTCTACGACAACACGCTGCGCGTGCTCGAGGCTTCGCGCGAACGGAACGTCACCCCGAACGTTGCGGCAGTGACCCTGGCCGAGGAGCGGATCGCCGATATCGGGAACCTGCGACTCTTCCGTCGCGGTGGTGACGACCGGAACTGAGGAGGCAAGCGTGGCGATCGGCATCGACCCGATGCGCAACCATCTGGATCTCGGGATCAGCGACGATGCGTTGCTCGAGATGTACCGGCTCATGGTGCGGGCCCGGCGGCTCGACGACCGCATGTGGGCCCTCAACCGGCAGGGCCGCGCCCCTTTCGTGGTTTCGTCGTCCGGCCACGAGGCCACCCAGGTGGGCACTGCATCCGCCCTCGACAAGCGCCATGACTGGGCACTCCCCTACTACCGCGACGCCGGGGTGGCGCTCACGATGGGTCTCTCCCTCGAAGAGCTCTTCCTCGGGGTGTTCTCGAAGGAGAGCGACCCCAACAGCGCGGGACGCCAGATGCCAAACCACTGGTCGCACAAGGACCTTCGGATATTCAGCCACTCGTCCGTCATCGGCACCCAGTTCCCACATGCCGCCGGGCTCGCTTACGAGCTGAAGCGGACCGGCGATCCCGGCGTGGTGATGGTGTGGGGTGGAGAAGGTTCCTCGTCGGAGGGCGACTTCCACGAGGCGATGAACTTCGCCGGCATCCACCAGGTTCCGTGCGTGTTCGTGATCGAGAACAACCAGTACGCCATCTCGGTGCCGGTGCGGCACGAGGTCGCGGGCTCGCTCACCCTTCGTGCCAAGGGATACGCCATGCACTCCGAGGAGGTAGACGGCAACGACATCCTCGAGGTCTACCGGGCGGCGTCGGAGGCGGTGGCACGCGCCCGGGCCGGCGGAGGGCCCACCTTCCTCGAGTGCCACACCTACCGGCATTACGCCCACACCTCGGAGGACGACGACAAGTATCGGCCGGCTGAGGAGATCGAGGAGTGGAAGAAGCGTGATCCGATCGGCATCCTCAGGCAGTACCTGATCGAGAGCCGGCTCCTCGACCAGGAGCGGGAGAACGCCTTCGACGACGAGGCGATCAGTGCGATCAGCGCCGCCGTCAAGACAGCCGATGCCGCGGCCGACCCGACCGACCCGTTGGCCAACGTCTACGTGAATGTCATCGAGAACACCAACCCCGCCATCGCGGTCGAACCCGACCTCGACGGTGAGGAAATGAACATGGTCACCGCCATCAACCAGGCGCTGCACGAGATCATGGAGGCGATCCCCGAGACCGTGTTCTTCGGGCAGGACGTCGCCGACCCGAAGGGAGGCGTCTTCCGCGCCTCGGTGGGTCTCACCGACAAGTTCGGGGCCGATCGCAGCTTCAACATGCCGATCGCCGAGTCGTCGATCGTTGGAACGGCCATCGGGATGACGGCCGCTGGGGCCCGCCCGATCGCCGAGATCCAGTTCGCCGACTACATCCACCCGGCCTTCGACCAGATCGTGTCGGAGGCGGCGAGGTTGCTCTACCGATCCGGAGGTACCTGGAACTGCCCGATCGTCATCCGGGTTCCCTACGGCGGCGGCGTCCACGGAGCGCTCTATCACAGCCAGTCGATCGAGGCCTTCTACGCGCATGTCCCCGGGCTCAAGGTGGTGATCCCGTCGACCCCTGCCGACGCCAAGGGTCTGCTGTGGGCCGCCGTCGAGGATCCCGACCCGGTGATGGTCATGGAGCCCAAGAAGCTGTATCGCCTCGGCAAGGCACCCGTGCCCAAGGGGGCGCACCGGGTGCCGATCGGCAAGGCGGCGTTGCGGCGCACCGGCAGCGACCTCACGATCATCGCCTACGGCGCGATGGCGCACTTCGCCGGCGAAGCATCGGACCGACTCGCCGAAGAGGGCATCGAGGCCGAGGTGCTCGACCTGCGAACCCTTCGCCCGCTCGACTGGGCTTCGGTGGAGGCGGCGGTGCAGCGGACCTCCAAGGTGCTGATCGTCTACGAGGACAACAAGTTCGGCGGCTACGGCGCCGAGGTTTCCGCCCAGATCGCCGAGAAGACCTTCGAATGGCTCGACGCCCCGGTCACGCGGTACGCCACCCCCGAGATCCCCACCTTCCCCTACTCCTCATCCCTGGAGGAGCAAGTCTACCCCTCGGTCGAGGGAATCATGGAGCACGCCCGCGAACTGGCGGAGTATTAGGCCGGGGCGTAGCCCCCGCCCCC
>JBBEAX010000026.1:17547-36862 GCA_040882645.1 Acidimicrobiia bacterium | reverse complement strand
CTGGTCGTCCGAGTCGAAGGTCGAGCCGGCGACGAGATCGGCGTTCGACATGAGTTCGGTGGTCCCGCCGGCTCCCGGCGGCGGGAGCATGGCCAACAGATCGGCTCCGGTGACCGCGCGGACGGTGATGTCGGGGAGCGGGAAGGTCTCGACCGCAGCGTCCTCGTTCAACGCAACCGTGGTGACCGGCGCGGCCGGCGCCGCCGAACTGTTCGGCGAGATGCCGCCGTCCGGGGTGGCGCAAGCGCCGAGAGCGACCGCGAGCGCGGCGACAAGGCGGAAGCGTCCACTCCAGGAGTCCATTCCTTCATGTCGGGCGTTTTAAAGGGAGGGTTGAGCCTTGCGAATTCAACGGCTCCCGCTCCAGCTCCGGCTCCAGCCAGAAATACCGCAGGCCTCCCGCCCCCCGCAAGAATCGACCAAGCCCACACGGGCCGCGATTTTCCCGTTCTGTCGTATCGCGTATCGCGTATTGCGAATTGCGGCCGAGCGCAGCGACGCCTACCGATGCACCGACGTCCGCGCCACCCATCCTTCCGTGTCTTCTCCGGTGGCGACGTGGAGCCAGGGGCCGACCTCGCGCTTCGCCAGGTACCAGTTGCCCGGCTTGAGGTGGCCGACCACCCGGGTGTGATCGCGGAGGTCGAGAACGTCGATGTCGGCCAGCACGTAACACCAGTAGGGCGCCGCCGACGGCATCGGCTCCGGAGCGTGTCGTGGCACTTCGGCCGAGCGCACCGGGGCGCGTTCGGTGGTGTGCTCGGGTGTCGGCGCCGGGGTGTCGTCATGGGCTTCGGCGTCGCGGCCCCGTCGCCGTTGCCGCCTTGCTGGGCTCAACAGTCCTGCGAGCAAGAATCCGAGGGTCGAGGCGATGATGACGATGATCGCCACCGAGATATAGGAGAGTTGGAGCCAGCCGAACTGTTGCCCGAGCACGGCCGCGCCGGTTCCGGTGGCCAATCCGGCGAACGCCGCCGCGGCCCGTGACCATCGCCGACGCGAGGCGATGGCCCCCAACTGCCCGGTGATCCCACCGATGGCGAGCCCCGCGGCGGTGACACCAGTGAGGGTGGCGAGAGGAAATCGCCCGGTGATGCGCAGCCACGCTTCGGCGGCACATCCGTCGGTCGTGCCCCGGATCCGGACGAGGCCGACCGCATAGGGCGACACATCGTCGAGGTCGATCGACGCGGTGAATTCCTCTGTCGGCGGCGAGTAGGCAGTCGAGCCCGAATCCACGACGACGGGGCCGATGATGACCTTCACCATTGCCTCCGAGGTGCCGCCGGGGTCGACGCCGGAGAAGATGAGCGTGTCGGTGACCCGCAGTTCGAGCGGCGAGAACAGCGAGTCGATTCGCTCTGCTTCGATCCCGTTGAAGGTCGCGGCGCACTCACCGATGCCGGCCGCGGCGGGGCCGACGCCCACCATCGTCCAGCCCGCAATCAGCCCGAGGGCGAGGACCAGCCGGATGGGGCGCATCAGCCGACGATACCAACCGGAGACCCGGAGCCATGGCGATACCCTGGCCCGATGCGGTTGACCGTCGTCACCATCTTCCCCGAGTTCTTCGACAGCCCGCTCGAGGTCAGCATCGTCGGTCGCGCCGTCGCCGAGGGGCTGCTCGAGGTGGAAGTGGTCGATCTGCGAGATCACGGGCTGGGAAGGCATCGTCAGGTGGACGACGCCCCCTTTGGGGGAGGCCCCGGCATGGTGATGATGGTGGAGCCGATGGCCTCGGCCCTCACCCCGCTCGCCGACACCCATCGGGTGCTCTTCAGCCCGGCGGGTACCCCGCTCGACCAGGCCGCGCTGGATCGGTGGGCGACGATGGACGCGGTCACCCTCGTCTGCGGGCGCTACGAAGGCGTCGACGAACGTGTCGCCGAGCATCTGGTCGACGAGCAGGTATCGCTGGGGGATTTCGTGCTGGCCGGAGGCGAGGTCGTGGCCCTCGCTGTCATCGAGGGCATCGCGCGACTCCTCCCCGGAGTCGTCGGCAACCCCGAATCCACGGCCAGTGAGAGCTTCCGGGGGGGAATGCTCGAGGAACCCCAATACACCCGGCCCGCCGACTTTCGCGGCTGGGTGGTCCCTGAGATCCTGTTGTCCGGCGACCACGCCCGAATCGAGGAGTGGCGGCGCCAAGCACGGGTGGAGCGCACCAGAACAAGGCGTCCCGACTTGATGGCGGATTTCCAGGAGGACGGCGACACCGTATAGACTCCGGCCCCTCGGGCGCTCGCCCGCTGCTCGGAGGATCCGATGAACACGCTCGATCAGGTCGAGGACGCCTACAAGCGCGACAACATTCCCGATTTCGGACCGGGGGATACCGTTCGCGTCAACGTTCGCGTCGTCGAGGGCGGTCGGGAGCGTGTCCAGGTGTTCGAGGGCAACGTCATCGCCCGCAGCGGCGGCGGCCTGCGCGAGTCGTTCACGGTTCGCAAGATCTCGTTCGGGATCGGGGTGGAGCGGATCTTTCCGGTCCACGCCCCGATCATCTCCTCGATCGAGGTGATGCGTCGCGGCAAGGTCCGTCGCGCCAAGCTCTACTACCTGCGGGACCGGGTGGGCCAGAAGGCCACCCGAATCAAGGAAAAGCGCGACACGTAGAGCCTCCAGTCTCCGGGCAGCCTCCGGCGCCTTGGGCCTCCGGCCGGCCAGCCGCCGGTCTCCAGCAAGAGCGTCCTCCTCCGCCGTCCTCGGCGGGGGAGGTGGCGCCGCCGTTTCGGCGGTGACGGAGGGGGCAGCGGAGACAGCGTGCGGCCCAACGCGGTTGCGCCTTTCGCCTTTCGCCCTTCGCCTTTCGCTCCTCTTGATTCTCGACTCTCGACTCTCCCGCTACCGTCTCGCCGTGACTTCCGACCTTCCGCCGGATCGGCGCGAGCCTTCCGATGACGATCCGGATGACTTCTTCGGCGTTCCCCCCGAAGAGAATGCCGATGCATTGGAGAGGCTGCGGCTAGAAGCCCAGGGGCGAGGCGAGCGCTCCGATGCGGTCCGGTCGTTCTGGAAGGAGCTCCCCTTTCTGATCGTGGTGGCCCTGGTGGTCGCCGTGATCATCAAGACATTCCTGATTCAGGCGTTCTACATCCCATCGGCCTCGATGCGGGAGACCCTCATCGAGGGGGACCGGGTGATGGTCAACAAGCTCTCGTATCGGTTCGGTGAACCCTCGCAAGGCGACATCATCGTGTTCGAGTCACCGCTCGATCCCGGCGACGACAGGGAGTCCTTCGTCGCGGCGGTCATCCGCCACATCGGCGAGGCCCTCGGGCTCTCCACACCCGACTCCGCCCTCATCAAGCGGGTGATCGCCATCGAGGGTCAGGTGATCGAGATCTCGGGCAACGCCGTGCGGATCGACGGGGTGCCCATCGCCGAGCCCTACTTGAACGACCGGGTGCAAATGGGCGACTTCGGCCCATTGACGGTCCCCGACGGATTCGTCTTCGTGATGGGCGACAACCGCAACCAGAGCGAGGACAGCCGCCGCTTCGGCCCGGTCCCCGTTTCCGACATCATCGGCCGCGCGTTTGTGAGAGTGTGGCCCCCCAGTAGGTGGGGAGGGCTGTAGGGCCTCGCTTCGCTCGGCCCCGCAATTCGCAATGCGCAATACGCAATTCGACAGAACCCGCCGAACGCTTCCGTTCGGGATTGGTCGAATCTTGCGGAAGGCGGATGGCGGATGGCGGATGGCCGCCTCTGGCGACTCTCCCTTGTCACCCGCACCTGATACCTATTGCACCTATGTTCCGAACCCTTCCGATTGCGCCGGCGTTAACATCCGCGGCATGCTCCGGCGATCCCGCTGGACCCTCAGGAGACCCTGCCAACCATGAGCGAAGAAGACCTCGAGCGGTACGAATCGGACGTCGAGCTGCAGATCTATCGGGAGTACCGCGACGTACTCCCGATGTTCAAGTTCGTGATCGAGACCGAGCGGCGCTTCTACCTGGCGAACGCGGTCGAACTCAACACCCGCGAGGCCGGCGGTTCGGTGTACTTCGAGCTTCGGCTCGAGGATGCCTGGGTGTGGGACATGTACCGCCCGGCGCGGTTCCTCGAGAACGTCCGCGTGCTGACATTCCGCGACGTCAACGTCGAGGAACTCGAGCATCCGGAGCTGCAGCCGCCCGACGCCGACGAGGCCTAGGGGCCCGCGGCGAGGCGATTGCCCTCGCCTTCCTGCGACGCCGGGGTGCCCGACTGATCGCCTCGAATGTCCGGTCGGGTCGCGGTGAGATCGATCTGCTCGTGCGTGTCGACGGTCGAGTGGTTGCGGTCGAGGTCAAGACCCGGGTGAATGTCGATCCGCTCACCCAGATGACCGAACTGAAGCACGACCGTCTCCGCCGGGCTGCCCATCACGCCAACCCGCGACCGACCCGGATCGATGTGATCGCGGTGATGTTCGACACCACCGGCGCAACCATTCGGTGGGTGAGGGGGATATAGGGGCCGTTGGCTGTAGGCCGTCAGCCCCTCCGACATTCCAAGCCTCAATTACCGTCTTACGCAATGCGCTCCCGCGGACTCGAACCCGAGATCGTCACGCCCGTGCAGCCGTATGCGGCCCGGAAGCGTTACGTATGCCCCGGCTGTGAGGGTTTCGTCGAGCCAGGGGAGGGGCATCTGGTGGTGGTCCCGGAGGACTGGCCCGATCTTCGCCGCCACTGGCATCGCGCCTGCTGGCATCTCGAGCAGCGGCGCCGCCATGGCCGGCCGATAGATCCCGAATAGGCCGATAGGCGAAGAGCGCGATTCGCAATACGCGATTCGCGATACGACAGAACCTGCGAGAGGCGTTCATACAAGGCTTATCGACTCTTGCGGAAGGCGGAAGGCGGAAGGCGGAAGGCAGGAGCAGGAGCGGTCGGCTGCGACCTCAGCCCATCATCGCCCAGACGACCAACCCGGTCGCGACCAGCATCGCTCCGACGACCAGGGCGATGTCGAGGCGGTTGGTGCGATGTTTGCGGAACGGGTTGAAGCCCATGCAGGGATCGTAGGTGGGCACCGCCCGCCGGTATTCTCCGATGAATGTTCGTGGTGCGCGACGAGGGGCCGGTGCGATGGCTGACCATCGAGAATCCGGCGCGGCGCAACGCCATTCCGTTCGGTGCCTGGCCCGATCTGACCGCTCGGTTCGCCGACTTCGCCTCGTCTGAAGCCCGGGTGCTCGTGGTTACCGGTGCGGGAGAGGATTTCTGCTCCGGTGCCGATGTCGGATCCGGAATGACCTCCGGCGGTAGCGCGGCGGCGTACGCCACGATGGCGGAAGTGGGGGCGGCGGCGGCGGCGCTTCATCGGCTCACCAAGCCGACGATCGCTGCAGTCGATGGGGTGGCCGTTGGTGCAGGGATGAATCTGGCGCTGGGCTGCGACATCGTCATCGCCTCCGACCGCGCCCGTTTCAGCGAGATCTTCGTCAAGCGGGGGCTGACACTCGACTTCGGGGGCACCTGGCTGCTTCCCCGGCTCGTCGGCCTCGCCCGCGCCAAGGAAATTGCCCTGACAGGTCGCATGGTCGGCGCGAACGAGGCCCTCGCCTACGGGATGATCGCCGCCGTGGTGGCACCGGAGAACCTTGTCGCGGCCGCAGCCGACTCGGCCGGGGAGATCGCCGCCGGGGCGCCGTTGGCTCAGCGCTTTGCCAAGCAGGGAATCGACCGATCGTTTGAGATGTCGTTCGACGAGTCTTTGGCATACGAGCAACAGGCGCAGACCGTCCTCTTCAACTCCGAGGACCTCATCGAGGGCGTCACCTCCTTCATCGAGAAGCGCTCTCCGGATTTCAAGGGACGATGAGCACCGCCTGAGTCCGGCCGTACCACTGTTCCGCGTCGTACCCCGCGCGTACGTTGCCCTCATGTTCGCTTCAGTCACCTCATCTGCTCTCGTCGGGGTCGATCCCCGGCCCGTTCGGGTCGAAGCACATGTCTCCGGCACCGCCGGAGGCCGTGACCGGTTCAACATCGTCGGCCTGCCCGATGCCTCCATTCGAGAGGCCCGTCAGCGGGTCCAATCGGCGATCCTCGCCACCGGGCACCACTTTCCCGACCGCCGCATCACGGTCAATCTCGCACCGGCCGACTTGCCCAAAGTTGGCTCGGCGTACGACCTGCCCATCGCGCTGGGAGTGCTGGCGGCCATCGGCGGGCTCCCGCCCTATGCCACCAAGGTGGTGGCCCTGGGCGAACTCGCTCTCGATGGTGCGGTGCGGGCGGTGCGCGGCGGGCTGGCCGCCGGGATCGTCGCCGCCCGTCGAGGGATGCCATGCATCGTGGGGGTCGACGGCGGCGCCGAGGCAGCGTTGTCGGGTGCCGATGTTCGGGGGGTCACCAGCCTCGCCCACGCCATGGCGGTCTGCCGCGGCGAAGATCGGGGTCTTCCGGTGCCGGAAGCGGCGCCACCCATCGAAACCTGCCTCGATCTGTCCGCGGTGCGAGGGCAGGCGACGGCCCGGCGCGCCCTGGAGGTGGCGGCGGCCGGCGGCCACCATCTGCTGCTCGTCGGCCCACCGGGCGCAGGCAAGACGATGCTCGCCCGGGCGATGCCCGGTGTGCTGCCCGACCTTTCCCCGACGGAGGCACTCGAGGTAGCCCAGGCCCACTCGGCCGCGGGCCGCCCTCCGGCGGTGGGACGCCGGCCGCCGTTTCGGAGCCCTCATCACAGCGCCACCCCGGCAGCCATCCTCGGCGGTGGGTCAGGGGTGCCTGTTCCGGGGGAACTGACGCTCGCCGACCGTGGGGTCCTCTTCCTCGATGAACTGGCTGAATTCCCGTCGCATCTCCTCGACACCCTGCGGCAGCCGATCGAGGAGGGTCGTGTTCACATCGCCCGCAAGGGGGTATCGGTGGCGTTTCCGTGCCGGGTGCAGCTGGTCGCAGCCACCAACCCCTGCCCGTGCGGATATCTGGGCGACGGCCGAACGCCGTGCCGATGCTCGCGGCCGGCGGTCGACCGATACCGCACCCGCCTCTCGGGCCCGCTGCTCGACCGGTTCGACCTGCGGGTCACCGTGCCCCGGGTCGAGGCGGCCGAACTGCTGGGAGCGGGCGGTGAGCCGTCGGCTGCCATCCGCTCTCGAGTGCTGGCGGCTCGTCGGGTTCAGCAGGACCGCGGCGTGCTCAACCGATCGTTGAGTCGCGACCAACTCGACGGGCTTCCGTGGGACGTCGACGCAGGGCGGATGCTGGCGTTGGCGATGGATCGGCAGGCACTCACCGGGCGGGGATGGGACCGGGTGCGCAAGACCGCCCGAACGATCGCCGATCTCGAAGGTGCCGAACAGGCCGGGGGCAATCATGTGGCCGAGGCGCTCGCCCTCAGGAGCGTGTTGTGAGCCGCGATGATCGGGTCGGCGTGGCGTTCCTCGGTCTTCATCCCGACCGGGCCCGCACCGAGGTCGAGCGCCACGGCTCGGCCAGCTCTGTGCTGCGCCTCGCTGCCCGCGCTCGGCTCGACGGCGTCGCACCCCACCGGGTGGTTCCGCCCGCGGACCGTGTCAAGGCGATGGAACGGGCGGGCTGCCGGCCGGTGCTCCTCGGGGATCCCGACTACCCCGGAGCGCTTGCCGAACTCGGCGACCCGCCGGATATCCTGTTCGTACGCGGATCACTTCCGCTGAGCCCCGGGGTGGCGGTGGTCGGCACCAGGCGCTGCACCGGCTACGGGAGGCGGTTGGCGACCGCGTTCGGCAGGTCGATCGCGGGGGCGGGGTGGCCGCTGATCTCGGGGCTGGCGCGGGGCATCGACGGCGCTGCCCATCGGGGCACCCTCGAGGCCAGTGGCATTGGCGTGGCGGTGCTGGGGTCAGGATCGGATGTGCTCTATCCGCCAGATCATCGGGAGCTCCACGACGGATTGCTCGAATCGGGCGGCGCGGTGATCACCGAGTATCCGCCGGGCACTCGTCCCGACGGATGGCGCTTCCCGCCCCGCAACCGGATCATCTCGGGCCTGTCGGCCGCGGTCGTGGTCGTGGAGGCCGCGGTGACCGGCGGTGCGCTGGTGACGGCGATGCGCGCCGGGGAACAGGGACGCGCGCTGTTCGCAGTGCCGGGCGACGTCGATCGAGAAGCCTCGGTTGGCTGCAACATGTTGATCAGGGACGGCGCCATCCCCGTGCTTGGCGCCGAGGATCTGATCGAGGCTCTCTCCCTGGTACTAGGCCCTCCTCGACGAATGAGCCCTGCAGCCATGGCCGCCTCGATAAGCGGAGTGGACGCCCTGGTGCTGGCTGCCACCGGAACCCCGGTCACCGCCGATCGCGTGGCAGAGATCGTCGGGTTGCCGGTTTCGGAGGTCCTCGGCGCCATCGCCCGTCTCGAACTCGCCGGCCATGTCGTGACAGGTGATGGGGTGGTCGCCGCGGCCGATCAGCGGTAAACCCGAAGTGCCCAGTTAACGGTCGTTGACCGGGTGGGCTGGCCCCGCCACGATGGAACCATGGCGAGAATCCCCGAGCTCCCCGGATGGGCGCGGATCCGTGTCGATGACTTCCTCGGCCGTCTCTCGGCCCAGCGAGGCTTGTCGGCGAACACGGTCGCGGCCTACCGGCGAGATCTCGCCCAGTTCTTCGACTTCTGCGAGCGCCTTGGGCTCGATTCGATCGAATCGGTGGATCGGCGGGTGGTGAGGAGGTTCCAGGCCCAGCTGGTGAGCCGGCAGTACGTCGCGGCCTCTATTGCCCGCAAGGCTTCGGCGGTGCGGTCCTTCTACCGGGACGCCGTTCGCCGACACGATGTCGCGGTGGATCCGTCGGCCGGCCTTCCGCCGCGCAAACGGCCGTCACGCCTTCCGAAGGCGATAGGCGCCCGTCCACTCGGCGAGATGCTCGATGCCCTGGTCGGCGATGACCCGATCGACGTCCGTGACCGCGCGATACTCGAGCTGCTCTACGGGACGGGGATGCGCGTGTCGGAATTGGCTTCGCTCACGGTCGACGACGTGAAGGGGGTCGACCTCGTGCGGGTCCGCGGCAAGGGAGACAAGGAACGGGTCGTTCCCCTCGCGGGCCAGGCCCGGAAATGGGTCGACCGATACCTCGAGACGGCGCGCCCCGGCTTGGTGAAGGCGGACTCAGATCGCCATCTGTGGTTGGGGGCGAAAGGCGGCCCGCTCGGTGCCCGGGGGGTGCGTCACCTGGTCCAGCGCCGTCTCGGGACGTTCCCTCACGCCCTCCGACACTCCTTCGCAACCCACCTGCTCGAAGGAGGCGCCGACCTCCGGACGGTGCAGGAGTTGCTGGGCCACATTGAACTCACGACGACACAGACTTACACTGCTGTGTCCCGTTCCCACCTCAAGGCGGCATATGAGCGATCGCACCCGCGCGCCTGAGCCCTCCGAACCGGACATCGCCGAGCATTGGCGGCGGTTCAAGAAGACTGGCGACCCCGCGGCCCGCGAGGGTCTGATCCTCCATTTCTCGCCGCTCGTCAAGTTCGTGGCCGGCCGCGTCGGTGTCGGGCTCCCTCGCAACGTCGAGCAGTCCGACCTCGCCTCGTACGGGATGTTCGGCTTGATCGACGCGATCGACAAGTTCGAGCCCGAGCGGAACATCAAGTTCGAGACCTACGCCGTCAATCGCATCAAGGGGGCCATCCTCGATGAGCTGCGGGCGCTCGACTGGGTGCCGCGATCAGTGCGGGCTCGGGCTCGCGAGATCCAGCGGTCCCTCGATGAACTGGAACACCGGCTGAAGCGGAGCGCCACCGAAGACGAGCTGTCCGAGCACATGAACATTCCGCTCGAGACCCTGCAGACACAACTCGGCGAGATCGCCGGGCTCGGCTTTGTCGCCCTCGACGAGTTGGTCGACGCCAGCGACCGGGGCTCGGCGACGATGGGCGATCTCCTCTCCGACCCCCGTGTCGGCGAGCTGGGGTCTGAGCAAGAGCAGCAGGAGAACCGATACTTCCTCACCGACGCCATCAATCGTCTCCCCGAGCGCGAACGCCTCGTGATCACCCTCTACTACTACGAGGGACTCACCCTCGCCGAGATCGGCGGCGTCCTCGGCGTCACCGAGTCGCGCATCTGCCAGATCCACACCAAGTCGGTGATGTCCCTCCGCAACCGAATGCTGGAGCCGGGGCAGAAGCCATAGGAATCGCTGTCAGTCGCTGCTAATCGCTGCCAGTCGCTGCCACCAGCCGCTGCCAATCGCTACCAATCGCTGCCAGTCACCAGCAAGAAGGCCTTTCCGCCATCCGCAAGAACCTTGGTCCAGGTTTCGCCTTTCGCTTTTCGCCCTTCGCATCGTGAATTCCGCCTCTAGCGAGTCCCGCGCCAGTGCTTCGGTGACCTCTCCCAGTTCCGTCGAATCGCGTATCGCGTATCGCGTATCGCGCATCCACGAATTTGCGCATTGCGAACAACCCCTACACTCCCGCGTCAATAACACACGTCCGTCGCGCACAGTCGCGGTCGGGGCGCTGCGGCGCTCCGCTTGACGGGCGGAGGAACAACCGCGAACAGGGAGGTAACGGTGGCTGGTGTCACCATGAAGCAGTTGCTCGAAGCGGGGGTCCACTTCGGGCATCAGACAAGGCGTTGGGACCCCAAGATGCGCCCGTACATTTTCTCGGAGCGCAACGGCATCCACATCATCGACCTGCGTCAGACCCTCGAGGCCGCCCAAGGCGCCTACGCGTTCGTGCGGGATCTGGTGGCGACCGGCGGGGTGGTGCTCTTCGTAGGCACCAAGAAGCAGGCGCAGGCGGTGGTCGAAGAGGCGGCGGTCAAGGCGGGCATGCCGTTCGTCAACCAGCGCTGGCTCGGCGGGATGCTGACCAATTTCCAGACGATCCACAAGCGCATCCTCTACATGCGCGAACTCGAGCGGATGGACGAGTCCGGCGAGATGGATTCGCTCCCCAAGAAGGAGCGGCTACGGCTGCGCCGTGAGCTCGAGAAGCTCGTCACCGTGCTCGGCGGGGTGCGCGATCTACAACGGGCACCGGATGCGGTGTTCATCGTCGATGTGCGCACCGAGCACATAGCCGTCACTGAGGCGAGCCGACTCGAGATCCCGATCATCGCCGTGGTCGACACCAACTGCGACCCCGATCTGATCGACTTTGTCATCCCCGGCAACGACGACGCCATCCGGGCGGCCCAGCTGATGACGAACGTGATCGCCGACGCCTGTGTGGAGGGAGCCGAGCTGGCGGGTGCCCGCTCCAAGGACCGGGATCCGGTGAAGGAAGATGGCTGAGATCACGGCACAGACGGTCTCGGCGCTCCGCAAGGTGACGGGCGCCGGGATGATGGATGCCAAGCGCGCGCTCGAGGAGACGGGCGGCGACGTCGATCGGGCCAAGGATCTGCTTCGCGAGAAGGGCCTCGCCTCGGCGGCCAAGCGCACGGGACGGGCCACCGAACAGGGGTCCATCGGTCATTACCTGCACAATCAGGCCGACCGGCCCGTGATCGGCGTCCTCGTCGAGCTGGCCTCGGAAACCGACTTCGTCGCCAAGAGCGAGCCGTTCCAGAGGGCCGCCAACGACATCGCGATGCACATCGCGGCCGCCCGGCCCCGCTGGGTGCGCCGCGAACAGGTGCCCGAGGATGCCATCGCCAAGGAGAGGGAGCTGATCGCAGCGCAGGCCCGAAACGAGGGCAAGCCCGATGCGATCATCGAGAAGATTGTGGAGGGTCGGATCGGCTCGTTCTACGAGGACTACGTTCTCTACGACCAGGTGTTCGTCAACCCGGAGCGGTTCGAGGGCACGGTCGGAGCAATGATCCAGGACATGGTGGCCAAGCTCGGGGAGAACATAGAGGTCGCCCGGTTCTCGCGGGTGGCCGTCGGAGAGGAACCCGAATAGTGGGACGCCGGGTAGCGCTCAAGCTGTCCGGCGAGTCGTTTGCCGATCCCGAATTGGGTTACGGCATCGATCCCAAGACGGTTCACCGCATCGCCAGCGAGATCGCCGTCGTCGCCGCTGAAGGACACCAGATCGCGATAGTGGTCGGTGGGGGCAACATCTTCCGCGGACTGTCGTCTGCGGCCGAAGGCATGGATCGGGCGAATGCCGACTACATGGGAATGCTGGCCACCGTGATCAACGCCCTGGCATTGCGTGACGGCCTCGAATCCGTAGGGGTGCCCACCCGAGTGCAGACCGCCATCACGATCACATCGGTCGCCGAGCCCTATATCCGGTTGCGAGCGATCCGCCACCTCGAGAAGGGGCGAGTCGTGATCTTCGCCGCCGGCACCGGCAATCCGTACTTCACGACCGACACGACCGTCGCGCTGAGGGCGGCAGAGATCGGCGCCGACGCCGTGCTCAAGGCCACCCGGGTCGACGGGATCTTCGACGCCGATCCTGAGGAGAACCCGAACGCCGTTCTGCTCACCGAACTGACGTACATGGAGGTACTCGAAAAGGGTCTTCGGGTGATGGACAACACCGCCATTACGATGTGCATGGACAACGACCTCCCGATCAGGGTCTTCAACATCGGGGTTCCGGGCAATGTTGCCCGGGCCGTACGCGGCGAGCCCGTCGGGACCCTCGTTCGCTAGTGCCGGTGACGGCGATCGGGCGGAGTGTCACCGCCGGGCACCACAGGAGGCACGGGTGATCGACGAACTGCTCCGCGAAGCCGAAGCAAAGATGGATCAGGCGATCGAGCACGTCCGGGGCGAGTTCGGTTCGGTGCGAACCGGCCGGGCGAATCCATCGATCCTCCACCGGGTGCATGTGGACTACTACGGCACGCCGACGCCTCTGCAACAGCTCGCCTCGGTCTCGGTCCCCGAATCCCAGCTGCTCGTGATCGCTCCCTACGACCGGGGGTCGCTGGGTGAGATCGAACGGGCCATCCAGTCGTCGGGCCTCGGGTTGAACCCATCGAATGACGGGACCGTTATCAGACTGTCGTTCCCGCCACTCAACGAGGAACGGCGCCGGGAATTGATCAAGGTCGTCCGCCACATGGCGGAGGAGGGTCGGGTTGCCATCCGCAACATACGCCGGCATACCAAGTCCGATCTCGAAGCGCTCGTAGGCGAGGTGTCGGAGGACGACGTGCGGCGGGGAGAGGCCCGCCTCCAGGAGATAACCGACGGCCACACGAGTCGGATCGACGAGCTGCTCGAGCACAAAGAGGCCGAACTGCTGGAGGTGTGAGCCCCGGCAGGCGAGGAGGCGGCGTGAGCGACAGGGGAGACAACGACTTTCAGCCCCATCCGGGCGACCCCTGGCATCCGACGTGGGATAGCTCAGAAGCCGTCGATCGGCCCGCCGACGCTCCCGAACCGGATGAGTCCGACGCGGACGGATCTGCCTCCGAAAAGACCAAGCGGGCAAAGCGGGGTCGTTTCGGACGCCGTCGCAAGGATTCGTCGGCTGAGGTGGCAAGCGACGCCGAGGAGGCGTCAGCAGATGATCCGGTCGGCGGTGAGGGCGACCTCGATCTCCCGGCGGCACCCTTAGTCGGACCGCCGACCGAGGACAGCGCCCCACTCCCCGCCTGGCTGGCTGAGTCCGGAACGGAGTCCCCGGAGGAGCGCGCGTTCGGCGTCGAATTGCCGTCGTGGGTCGGGGGAGCGACTGCCGGTGCCGATGGCGTCGGCGGCGAGTTCCCCGATCAGGTGTTCGGCGAGGAGGACGAAGGGGACGAAGGCGACGACGCGTTGGACGACGGAGTCAGCGCGCCAGCCGCGGTCGAGGCATCGGACGAGATAGCGCCGGTGCTCCCTCATGGAGTTCCCGATGACCTGGCGGCGGCGCTCGACGCGCTCGGCGACCTCGGCGACGACGAGATCGAAGTCCTCGCGGTCGACGCCTTCGAAGTCGAGGACGAGGAAGTGGACCCGGAGGAGTTGCCCGATCTCGAGTCACTCGTCGGAGCAGCCGGCGGCTTCCAGGATCCATCGCCCGAAGACGCGGCTGCTCGCTCCGAGTACGGGGTGGCCGGGCCCGAAGCGTTCGATGCGCTGAAAGACCTCGATGAATCCGATGACCTCGGCGACTGGCATCAGTTCGCGGGAGCCACCGGCGACGAGTCGGACACGCTGCCCATCGAGGTGGCGGCTGATCCTCCGGTGCCTGAGCCGGGCGAAGGTGGAAAGCGCGGTCGTTGGTTCCGGCGCAAGGTCGAGGAACCGGACGAGTCGGAGGTGGTCGCAGAGGAGGCGGCCGATTGGGCCGACGACGGCACCGCGATTCCGGCGGGATGGTTCGCCGAGGTCGATGAAGACACCGTGGTCACGCCCCCGGTCGAAGCCCCCGACACCGACTATCCGGAACCAGACGAGATAGCCGCGGGTGCGCCGCCGACCGTGCCACCAGAAGTGTCGCCGACCGACGATTGGTCGGATGAGGTGGAGGAGTTGCCGGTTGTGCCGGTGGCGCCGGGGGATTGGTCGGATGAGGTCGAGGACTTGCCGGATCAGCCGGTGGTGCCGGGGGATTGGTCGGATGAGGTCGAGGACTTGCCGGATCAGCCGGTGGTGCCGGGGGCTTGGGCGGAAGAGGTCTCGGTGGTGCCGGTGGCGCCGTTGGACTGGTCGGTCGAGGGGGTGCGTTCCAATCTGCCTGCCGCGCCGCAGGCGGGACTCTTCGACGACCGGCACGCCACGGAGGAATTCGATCCGATCGCGGCCGGCATCGGAGGGGTCGCTCCCGACCTTCCCGCAGCCCCGGATTGGGAGGACGACGGGGCCGGGGAGGCACCAGTGGAGCAAGGGGTGGCCCCCCTGGGCTTCGACGACGGTGAATCGGCGGGTCCGGACGAGGAGCTCACCTCCGACGAGGATGACGAGGGCTACGAAGACCGTTGGGTGACCGGCCCCATCGATCTCGGCGGCGAGTACCTCGGTGCGGCCGATGACTCTGGCGACTACGAGTCCATCGACGAACTCGACGACGCCACCTATCGGACCTCGTCGACGACGGAACACCGCGGCCTCGCCGAGGAGATCGCCCTCACGGGCGACCAAGAGCACGAATGGCAGGCGATGGCCGCGGCGATGCCCGGGGTCGAATCGGGCGTGGTGGGTTTCGAGGATGTCGCCGACCTCGGCGACGACGAGGAGTACCTCGATACCAAGGTGCAGTCGGATTTCGGCACCCGGATTCTCACCGGAGTCGTGCTCGCCGGCTTCTTCCTTGGCTCGCTGTGGGTCGCTCCTGAAGCCCTGGCGGGTTTCATCGCAATCATCCTGCTGCTGGGACTCGGTGAGTTCTTCGCAACCGCGCGCAAACGCGGCTGGCGGCCGCTCGCCCTCTTCGGATTTCTCGGCGCCATCTCGATGCTGGCAACCACCTGGTTCCATGGCCCGATCGCGGTCGCGGCGACGCTGGCGATGACGACGGTCGTGACTTTCTTCGTGTTCGCCTTCTCGCCACTGCGCCGGGATGCACTGACCAACGGCGGGCTCACCGTGCTCGGCCCCGCGTGGGTGGTTGGCACCGCGGCGTTCGTCTACCCGATCCTGGCCAATGAGGACTATCGGGTCCTGGTGATTGCCATCGTCGTCGTGACCGCAGCCATGGACATAGGCGCATACGCGGTCGGTCGGGCGTGGGGGGTTCGTTCGCTTGCACCTGTCCTCTCGCCGAACAAGTCGGTGGAGGGGCTGATCGGAGGGATCGGGTTGTGCATGCTCGCCGGAGCCGCCGTGGGCAACTTTCTCGAGCCATTCGACCTGCTCTCCGGCATCGGGTTGGGGATCGTCGTGGTGTTCACGGCGCCTCTGGGCGACCTGGCTGAATCGATGTTCAAGCGAAGCCTCGGAGTGAAGGACATGGGGTCGATCCTCCCCGGGCACGGGGGGATCCTCGACCGGGTCGATGCCCTCCTCTTCGTGATTCCCACAGCCTGGGCGTTCTATCAGACCGTCGGGTTCTTGGGGTGAAGCCCCTAGTCGTCCTCGGGGCGACCGGCTCGATCGGTCGCCAGACCCTCGACGTCGCCGATCATCTCGGCTGCGAAGTGGTGGGCATCGCGGCTCGCCGGGGCTCCGAGCAGCTGCTCGAGATCGCCCGCACCCGGCCCGAGGTCCGGGTGGCGGTGGCCGCGCCGACCAACAGCGAACGAGAGATGTTCGAGGCCGCGCTGGGGGCGAGGGTCAGCTTCGGCCCGGAGTCCCTGGTCGAGATGGCATCGACGAGCGGGACGATCGTGGTCAACGGCATCGTCGGTGCGGTGGGCTTGCCGGTATCGATCGCCGCCCTGGAGGCCGGCAACCGTCTTGCGCTCGCCAACAAAGAGAGCCTCGTGGCGGGGGGCCCGGTGGTGGCAGCAGCATTGGAGCGAGGCGGCGGTGAGCTCATCCCGGTCGATTCGGAGCACAGTGCGCTCCACCAATGCCTGGTCGGCGAGGACCCGAGTGGCGTGCGTCGGGTGGTCCTCACTGCATCTGGTGGCCCATTCCGTGGGATTTCCGTGGAGCAACTGGCCGAAGTGACGGTCGAACAGGCGCTGGAGCACCCGACGTGGAAGATGGGGCCGCGGATCACCATCGACTCGGCGACGCTCATGAACAAGGCCTTCGAGGTGATCGAAGCCCACTATCTGTTCGGGTTGGGCTACGACGCGATCGACGTGGTCGTCCATCCCCAGAGCATCATCCACGCCCTGGTCGAGTTCGTTGACGGATCGCTGAAGGCCCACCTCGGCGACCCGGACATGCGGGTCCCTATTCAGTATGCCCTGACCGGCCCCGGCCGGGCCCGGGGCCTCGCCGACCCATTCGCCCTGGCGGGGCGCGGCCTGACCTTCGAGTCACCGGATCTCGACGCCTTCCCCTGCCTGCGGCTCGGCTACGAGGCAGGGCGTGTGGGCGGCTCGGCGCCCACGACCCTCAATGCCGCCGACGAGATCGCGGTCCACGCCTTCCTGGACCGCAAGATCGGCTTCTCGTCGATCCCGATCGTCGTCGAGCGCACCCTCGAGGCGGTCGGCGTGAGCGCCCTCACCACCGTCGACGACGTGATGGCGGTGGATCTCGAATCGAGGGCGGTCGCGACGGGGTATCTCGGATCCTCGTGTTGAATGCGGCCGGTAGCGTGATGTCCCCACGGAATCGGAGCCCCCTGCTGTGATCGGCGGCCTCATCGTCCTGTTCGGAATCATTACCATGGTGATGGTCCACGAGGGTGGGCACTTCGTCGCCGCCAAGGCGTTGGGGATGAAGGCAACCGAGTTCTTCTTCGGTTTCGGGCCGAAGCTGTGGTCCTTCCGCAAGGGGGAGACCGAGTACGGGGTGAAGGCGATTCCGCTCGGCGGGTACGTGCGCATCATCGGCATGAACCCCTACGAGGAGGTCGCGTCCGAGGACTTCGGCCGCACCTATCGCGAGAAGCCGTTCTGGCAGAAGTCGATCGTGGTGCTCGCCGGCGTGGCCAGCCACTTCGTGGTGGCCTTCTTGCTCTTCTTCCTGGTCGCCTCGGTGATCGGCACGGGACAGGCGACGACCACCGTGATGTCGGTACAACCGACTCTCGAGGGTGGGGCCGTTACCCCGGCGGCAATGGCCGGCATCAGGAGCGGCGACCGCATCGTGTCCATCGATGGCATGGCCGTCGACACCTGGCCAGGGCTCGTCGATGTCATCGCCGCCCATCCCGGCGAGACGGTGGACCTGGTCGTGGAGCGCGATGGCGGTCAGGTGCAGCTCGAGGCGACGCTGGCGTCGGTTCCCGACGGCGACGGCGGTACCCGCGGCTTTCTCGGTGTCGAGCCGGTGAGGAGGACCGTGCGAGTGGGGCCGATCGAGGGGATCGGCCACTCCGCCGCAGCCATCGGGGAGGCAACCGTGGTATCCGCCCAGGGCCTGTGGAGCCTGGTGTCGGGTTTCGGCGATCTGGTGGCGGCCACGATCTCGGGTGACACCGACCGCATCAACGAGCGGCGTCCTGCCAGCCCGATCGGGCTGATTCGCATCGGGGCGGAAACCCAGCAGTTCGGCCTCTCGTTCACGCTCGAACTGGTTGCCCTCATCAACATCTTCGTCGGGCTCTTCAATGTGATCCCGGTGTATCCGCTCGACGGCGGTCACTTCGCGGTGGCGCTCTACGAGAGGATCCGCGGCCGGCCCGCCGATGTCAGGAAGCTCGCTCCGATCGCCGCGGTCGTGGTGCTCTTCATGGTCCTGCTCGGGGTGCTCGCTATCTACCTCGACATCGCCGACCCGTTCCGCCTCCAATGATCGAGCGCCGCAAGACCCGAGGCCTGATGGTGGGAAAGGTGGCCGTGGGCGGGGGAGCCCCCGTCACCGTCCAGTCGATGACGACCACGAAGACCGCCGACGTCGACGGGACCCTTGCTCAGGTGTACGCCCTGGCCGGCGCAGGCGCCGACATCGTTCGGATCACCTGTAACGACGCCGACGCCGCAGCCGGTCTGGCCGAGATCGTGCCGCGATCGCCGGTGCCGATCATCGCCGACATCCACTTCCAGTTCCGGCTGGCGCTGGCGGCCCTCGAGGCCGGGGTCCACGGGCTGCGGCTCAACCCAGGGAACATCCGCAAACCCGAGCACATCAAGGAAGTCGCAATCGCCGCACGCGAACGCGGGGTGCCGATTCGGGTCGGAGTGAACGCCGGCTCACTCGACAAAGACCTGCTCGAGAAGTACGGCGCCCCGGTCCCCGCGGCGCTAGTGGAATCGGCTCTCCACGAGATACGGCTGCTCGAGGAGGTCGACTTCCACGACATCAAGATCTCGGTGAAACACAGCCACGTGCCTTCGATGGTCGAGTCGTATCGGCTGCTCGCCGACCGGATCGACTACCCGCTCCACCTCGGGGTCACCGAGGCCGGCCCTCCACCGTCGGGGCTGATGAAGTCAGTGGCCGGGATCGCCACGCTGCTGCTCGAAGGTATCGGCGACACCATCCGGTTCTCGTTGACCGCCGACCCGGTGGAGGAGGCGGAGGCCGGCAGGAAGCTGCTCGAGCAATTGGGGCTCCGCGAGCGGGCGAGCCTCGACCTGATCGCCTGCCCGTCGTGCGGACGGGCCGAGATCGACGTGGTGGCGGTGGCGGCCGAGGCGCAACGGCGACTCGAGGCCGAGAAACTGCCGATCCAGGTGGCGGTGATGGGCTGCGTGGTGAATGGCCCCGGGGAGGCCCGCGAGGCCGACATCGGGATCGCCGCCGGCCGGGGCAAGGGCCATCTCTTCATCAAGGGCAGCGTGGTTCGGGTGGTCCCCGAAGCGGAGATGGTCGACGCCCTCGTCGACGAGGCGCGCAAGCTGGTGGCCGAAGGCGTCGACGCCCGGCTCGCCGCGGCCGACGCCGGCGCCGAGCAACTCGCCGAGCAGGCCGCTCGGGAGTTGCTCG
>JBBEAX010000026.1:0-17537 GCA_040882645.1 Acidimicrobiia bacterium | reverse complement strand
TTGGGCGGGGGGTGGGGGGGGGGGGGGGGGGGTGTTGGGGGGCCTCGCTTCGCTCGGCCCGCGATTGGCGATTGGTCAGAACGCGCAAGAGAGTCCCGACGCGTTTCTTGTGGATGGCGGAAGGCGGAGGGCGGAGGCCAATCTGGCTGGCGACCGCCGCGTTACCGGCATCGGCGGTCCGTGGCTGACGAGAGGCGATGGGCGAAGGGCGAAACCCGGTCGGAGTCTCCTTTTCTTGCCGGAGGCGGGAGGCGGGAGGCCGTCTTCCTGGCGACTGGCGACTGGAGACTGGAGACTCCCTATCCTCGACCGTCTTATGCGATGGTCACGCGCTTTCATTCCCACGCTTCGGGACGATCCGACCGACGCCGAGTCGGCCAATCATCGGTTGCTGGTGCGTGGGGGCTTCATTCGCCGGCTGATGGCCGGATCGTGGTCCCTCTTGCCGCTCGGCAAGCGGGTGGCGGACAAGGTGGAGCGGATCATCCGTGAGGAGATGAATCGCATCGGGGCCCAGGAGATGCTGTTGCCGGTGGTGCATCCCGCCGACCCCTGGAAACGGAGCGGTCGCTGGGACGACGTCGAGGGGATCGTGGTCAAGTTCCAGGATCGCAAGGAGAGCGACCTGCTCCTGGCGATCACCCACGAGGAGATCTTCACGCTGATCGCCGCGGAGCTCTCGTCGTACCGGCAGCTCCCGCAGCTCTGGTACCACTTGCAGACCAAGTTCCGTGACGAGCCCCGGCCCAGGGGAGGCCTCCTCCGGGTACGCGAATTCACCATGAAGGATTCGTACTCCTTCGATGTCGACCGGGCGGGCCTCGACGTGCAATTCGAGGCGCACCGCGGTGCCTACTCGAGGATCTTCGAGCGCCTCGGGCTGGAGGTGATCCCGGTGCAAGCCTCGTCGGGGACGATGGGCGGCAAGGAGTCGGTCGAGTTCATGGTGGAGAGCGAGGCCGGCGAGGACGACATCGTGGTGTGCCCCAACTGCGGGTACGCCGCCAACACCGAACGGGCCACATCGGGGGCCCCGCCCGTCGAGGACGAGCCGTGGGATGGTGAGCCGGCGGAGTTCGATACCCCGGGGGTCCGGACTATCGCAGCCCTGGCCGACGCCTTCGACTTCGCCTCCCCCGAGCGGCAGATCAAGACGCTTGCCTACGTCGTCGGGGGCGAGCTGACCCTGATCCTGCTTCCCGGGGACCACGAGTTGATGGAACAGAAGCTGATCGACGGCCTGGGGACGTTCGACCTCCGTCCCGCCCACGACGACGAGATCGTCGCCGCCCTCGGTGCCCACCCCGGCAGCCTGGGTGCTGTTGGGGTCCGCCACCTCCGGGTGATCGCCGACCCGGCACTGCGGGGACGCTTCAACATGGTGACCGGGGCCAACCGAGACGACCGGCACCTGAGGGGCGTAGACGTGGAGCGGGACATTGCAGTCGACCGGTGGCTCGGCGTACGGCTCACGAGGCTCGGGGACCCATGCATCGAGTGCGGGTCGCCCGTGCAGGTGCTCCGTTCCATCGAGGTGGGCCACATCTTCAAGCTCGGCACCAAGTACGCCGAGGCGCTCGGGGCGAGCGTCGTCGACGAGCAGGGCGAGGAGCGCGTCATCTGGATGGGGTCGTACGGCATCGGCGTCGGCCGCAGCGTGGCGGCGATCGTCGAATCGTCTTTCGACGACAAGGGCATCGTCTGGCCCACGGCGGTGGCCCCATACGAGGCGGTGGTCACGGTGATCAAGATGGACGACGCCCCCACCGTGGCGGCGGCGGATGCGATCTATCAGGGGTTGGGGGACGCGGGCATCGATGTGATCATCGACGACCGTGACGAACGACCCGGGGTGAAATTCGCCGACGCAGAACTGATCGGCATCCCGTATCGTGTGACCGTCGGCCCCAAGGGTCTGGCCTCCGGAATGGTGGAGATCACCCGAAGAAGCGACGGTGTCACCGAGTCGGTGCCCGTCGACCAGGCCGTGGCGACGGTGGCTGAGGCGGTCCTGGCGGAGCGACGCTGAGGGCTTCCTCGAACCGAGAACCTCTCAATTTCGTGGCGTTTTCTGGGGAAAACCGCCTGGTATACTCACGCGTCAACCGAGAGGACGCGTAGAGGTGGGTCTCCCGAACCCACTTCTCTTTTTGTGAGGAGTCGACGGATGGTCGAGGCGGATGGCCGGCTCTGGGAGACCCTGGAGCCGTTTCTCGTTGCGGAGGGAGCAGAGCTCGACGATGTCGAGCTGCTCGGCCGCGGCGCGGGCCGCATCGTCCGGGTGATAGTCGACGCTTCAGGCGGTATCGGCGTCGATCGCCTCGCCGATCTCTCGAAGGGCCTTTCCCGCCTCCTCGACGAAGAAGAGGTTCTCGACGGCCCTTACACCCTCGAGGTCAGCTCACCCGGGCTCGAGCGTCGCCTTCGCCGTCCGGCTCACTTCGGCAAGGCCATCGGGCGTGAGGTCATCATCAAGACCCGCGAGCCCATCGAGGGCGCCCAGAGTCATCGGGGGATTCTGAATGCGGTCGCAGACGACTCCGTAGCCGTCGCCGTCGACGGCCGGGACGTTCGCATCCCCCTCTCCGAGGTCGCGCAGGCGAAGACAGTCTTTCGGTGGGAGAAGCCTGCCAAGCCCGGCAAACGAGGTGCGGCGTGAACGAGAACTTCATGGAAGAGCTCGACCTTCTCGAGCGCGAGAAGGGCGTGCCCAAGGAGATGATCCTCGACGCCCTGGCCAACGCCCTCGTATCGGCCTACAAGCGCAGCCCGGGAGCGGCAGAGGAGGCGCGGGTGACCATCGATCAGGACTCCGGCGAGATCACCGTCTACGGCCAGGAACTCGACGAAGACGGTAACGTCACCCGTGAATGGGAAGACACCCCCAGCGACTTCGGCCGTATCGGCGCCCAGACCGCCAAGCAGGTCATCCTGCAGCGGCTGCGCGACGCCAAGCGAGCCCAGGTGTTCGACATCTACGAGGGCCGTGAAGGCGACCTGGTCACCGGGATCGTCCAGCAGTCCGACCATCGCACCGTGATCCTCGACCTCGGCAACGCCGAAGCCGTGATGCCCGCCGGCGAGCGCATCGCCTACGAACGGCTCGAGCGGGGTGCCCGGGTGAAGGCCCTCATCCTCGAGGTACGAGCCGAGCCCAAGGGTCCGCAGATCGTGGTCAGCCGCAGCCACCCCGACTTCATCAGGAGGCTCTTCGAGCTCGAGGTGCCTGAGTTGGTCGAGGGCACCATTGAGATCAGGGCGATTGCTCGCGACGCCGGCCATCGCACCAAGATCGCGGTGGCATCGAACGATTCCAACGTCGATCCGGTCGGCGCATGCGTCGGTGCCCGCGGGTCCCGGGTTCGGCAGGTGGTCAACGAGCTGCGTGGCGAGAAGGTCGACATCGTGGAGTGGCGTGACGACATCAAGCAGTTCATCGCCGAAGCCCTGAGCCCCGCCAAGGTGCGCTCGGTGACCCTCGACGACGAGGCGATGGAGGCCATCGTGGTGGTGCCCGACCACCAGCTGTCGCTCGCCATCGGCAAGGAAGGTCAGAACGCTCGCCTCGCCGCCCGGCTCAGCGGGTACCGCATCGACATTCGCCCCGAGAACGAACCCGAGCCCGAGAGCGCCCCCGTCGAAGCCCCCGCGGAAGAGGCCCCCGCAGCCGCAGCCGCCGAGACGCCAGATGAAGGCGCCGAAGAAGTCGAGGCCCCGGTGGCCGCAGCCGGAGAGGAAGCGACCGACTCAGCCGATTCAGACGATTCAGACGACTCAGACTCCTCTGACGAAGACGACGCGTCTTCCGACGACGAACCCGCCGCATCGTCCGACGAGGACGAGGAGCCGGCGCCCGGGGCGTGACCCCGTGCGTGGCACAATGACGAAGACCCCCGGAGGCTGATCATGCGCGTCTACGAACTTGCCCGTGACCTGGGCATGGAATCGAAGGATGTGCTGGCGCGCGTCCAGGAGTTGGGGATCGATGCCAAGACCGCTTCATCAGGCATTTCCGACGACGACGCCGCACTCGTCACGCTCTCCTATGAAGAGGAGAAGGCGGCAACTGAGCCAGTTGCCGCGGCAACTGAGGCAGTCGCCGCGCCCGCTGCTCCAGCACCCGCCGCCGCCGCCGAGCCTGCCGTGGAAGCCCTCGACGAGGTCGTGGACGAAGACGACGGTGACGCCGAGGAGGACGACGACGAGGCCGAGGACGGCGATGGCGACAGCCCCGAGATGCGGGCGAAGTCCGGCAAGCGCAAGGGGCGGCTGGTCGGCGACGACGGCCCGGCGCCGCGCCGGCCGGTGACCGTCCGCGAAGGCATCACCGTCCAGGAGTTCTCCGACCTCACCCGCCGCCCGGTAGGGATCGTGGTTCGGGAGCTGATCACCCGCGGCCTGATGGCCGGCGCCACCCAGCCGATCCCCGTCGAGATGCTCGAAGTGGTGGGAGAGGCCCTGGGTTACGACGTGACCGTGGAGAAGGCCGCCGCCCCGGTTGTCGTTCCGGACGAGCCGTTGGTGCGTCCCAAGCGCGAATTCGGCGACGATCCCGCCACCCTGAAGCTGCGTCCTCCGGTCGTCACCGTGATGGGCCACGTCGACCACGGCAAGACGCAGCTGCTCGACACGATCCGCCGCACCAACGTCGTCGCCGGCGAGGCGGGCCGCATCACCCAGCACATCGGCGCATATCAGGCAGGCATCGGGGACAAGAAGATCACCTTTATCGACACTCCCGGCCACGAGGCCTTCACCTCGCTGCGTGCCCGTGGGGCGGAAGTGACCGACGTCGTCGTTCTCGTGGTCGGTGCCGACGATGGCGTCATGCCGCAGACGGTGGAGGCGATCAGCCACGCCAAGGCCGCCGGGGTGCCGATCGTGATCGCCATCAACAAGATGGACCTCCCCGGCGCCGATCCCGCCACGGTCCGGGCCCAGCTCACCGAGCACGGCATCATCGTCGAAAGCCTTGGCGGTGACGTCATCAGTGCCGAAGTTTCCGCCCTCACCGGTCAGGGCATCGAGCAGCTGCTCGAGTACCTCGGCCTCATCGCCGAGATCGAAGAATTCTCGGCGAACCCCGATGCTCCGGCTTCCGGCACGGTGATCGAGGCCCAGCTCGAAAAGGGCCGGGGTCCGGTGACCACACTGATCGTGCAGCGCGGCACCCTCAAGCGGGGCGATGCCATCGTCGCCGGAGCCGTCTCCGGACGGGTGCGGGCGATGTTCGACCACGCCGGCGAGCAGATCGAATCCGCAGGGCCGAGCACTCCCGTGGTGGTGATGGGCTGGGACGACGTTCCTTCGGCCGGCGACTTTTTCGAGGCAGTCGCCGATGACAAGACGGCGCGGGCGATGGCCGCCGATCGGGAGACGGCGACGCGCGACCGAGATCTGTTCGTGCCCACGGCGGCCGCCCGCCTCAGCCAGTTGCTCGACGACCTCCGCACCGCCGACGACGCCGAGTTGCCGATCATCGTGAAGGCCGACGCTCATGGTTCGCTCGAGGCGATCCGGGATTCGGTTGCCAAGATCGGCCGCGAAGGCGGGTCCATCTCGATCATCCACGCCGCGGTCGGCGGCATCACCGAGACCGACGTACTGCTCGCTGAGACCACCAACGCCATCGTGTTCGGGTTCAACGTGCGCCCCGACGCCAACTCCCGCAAGGCGGCCGAGGCGGCAGGGGTCGAGGTCCGGACCTACCGGATCATCTACGAACTGCTCGACGATATCGAGTCGATCCTCGTGGGGCGCCTCGCCCCCGACGAGGTTGAGCGTGTCACCGGTTCTGCCGAAGTCCGGGCAACCTTCCGGGCACCCCGGTTCGGCACCATCGCCGGCTCGTATGTCACCGAAGGTGAGATCACCCGCGGTTCCAAGGTGCGGCTGGTACGCAACGGCGTCGTCGTATACGACGGCGTCATCGCCTCCCTCCGTCGCTTCAAGGACGACGTCCGCTCAGTCGCCTCCGGCTTCGAATGCGGAATCGCCCTAGAGAACTTCCGTGACGTCAAAGAAGGCGATGTGATGGAGACGTACGAGGTGCGAGAGGTCGCGCGTACTTAGGCTTCGAACCGGTCTTCCGTTTGGTTGCGGGACCGAGCCTTCCCGCTTCCCGCTTCCCGCTTCCCGCTTCCCGCTTCCCGCAAGACCAAGCCAGAACGCGTCCGCAGCCTCGAACGCGTTCTGGCGAATTGCGAATTGCGAATTGCGGGAGGCCGCACAGCGGCCGACCTATGGCGAATTGCGAATTGCGGCGAGCGAAGCGAGCCTCTTCCCATGCACGCCGCGGCCATTCGTATCGAACTTCGTCTGTCTGACGTCCATTCGCTCAAGGGGAAGCGGGCGATCCTGCGGCCGGTGATTCGGCGGCTGCGGGCGATGGAGCTGTCGGTGAGCGAGGTGGATCACCAGGACACCTGGCAACGCGCCACACTGGGGGTGGCCGTGGTCGCCCCGCAGGCGGGGCGCCTCGACGAGGTGGTGGCGACGGTGCAGCGCTCGCTTCTGGAGGATCCGACGATCGAGGTCATCGAAATGGACGTGACGCACATGGAGGTTCCGTGAGCCGCGGTGGCCCGCGCATGAGGCGCGTCAACGAGCTCCTGCGTGAAGTGATCGCCGACGAGGTGGCCCGCCTCAAGGATCCCGGTCTCGGGTTCGTCACCATCACCGGGGTCGATACCTCACCTGATCTGCGCGCGGCCCGGGTTTACTATTCGGTGCTCGGCGACGCCGGCCAGCAGAAGGAGACTGCTGCCGCCCTGGAGAGGGCTTCGTCGCGAATCCGGGCCGCTACCGGCGGCCAGGTGCGCATGAAGTACTTGCCGAAGATCGAGTTCGAATTGGACGAGTCGATCGAGCGCGGCGTCCGAATGGAGGCGCTCTTTCGCCAACTGGGAGAGGAGGAGTCCGATGAAGGAAGCCCTGCGGAAGGCGGCTGAAGTCATCGAGGCCGCCGACACTCTGGCGATCTCCTGCCATGTGTCTCCCGACGGCGACGCCCTCGGCTCTGCCCTCGGACTTGCCCACGCGGCGATCGCGGCCGGCAAGGGCGCGGTGGTGTCTTTCGGTACCCCCTTCGTGGTGCCTCCGTCGCTCGCTTTCCTCGACGGGTCTCCGCTGGTGAAGCCCAAGGACTTCCCCGCGGAACCGGCGGTCATGGTGATCTTCGACGTGGGGTCCTTCGACCGCCTGGTAGAGCTCGGGTCCTCGGCGAAGCGGGCGGGCACTTTGATCGTGGTCGACCACCATGTCACCAACCAGGGCTTTGGCGACGTTCAGGTGATCGACGGTTCGGTGGCGGCTTCGGGCCAACTGGCGGTGTACCTGCTCGACGAGTTGGGCTGGCCGATCGACGAAAAGGTGGCGACCTGTCTGCTCACGGCAATCGTCACCGACACGGGCCGCTTCCAGTACTCCTCGACCTCCCCCGAGACCCTGCGGGTGGCCGCCCGGTTGGTCGAGGCGGGCGCCCGTCCCGAGCTGATCGGACAACACGTCTACGAGTCGGTGGCATTCGGCTACCTGAAGGCGTCGTCCCTGGTGCTGGGGCGGGCCGAACTAGACGAAGACCTCGCCATGGTGTGGTCGTGGGTGGGCCACCAGGACCTGTCCACCTCGGGTGCCCGCTACGAGGACCTCGACGGCCTGATCGACGACATTCGGATCGCCCGGGAGGCCGAGGTGGCGGTGCTCCTCAAAGAGGTCGACAAGGGGTGGAAGGTGAGCATGCGGTCCCGCGGTGGGGTCGATGTCGGCTCCGTCGCGGTGGCCCACGGTGGTGGCGGCCATCACAACGCCGCGGGTTTCACGGCCACCGGCACCGTCGACGAGGTCGTCGAGGCGATCCGGGCTCAACTTCGTGGTTGACGGGTTCCTCCTCGTCGACAAACCGACGGGATGGACCTCGCACGATGTCGTTGCCCGCGTGCGGTCCCTGCTCAGGGAACGCAAGATCGGTCACGCGGGCACGCTCGACCCGATGGCCACGGGCCTATTGGTGCTGGGGGTCGGCCGGGCGACCCGGCTGATTCGTTTCGCCCAGGAGGGCGTCAAGGTCTACGAGGCCACTGCCATGTTCGGAGTGGCCACCGACACCCTCGACGCCGATGGGGGGATTCTGTCGCGCGACGAGATGCACGTGAGTGAGGACGAGGTTCGTGCCGCGGCCAAGCGCTTCATCGGACGGATCCTGCAGGTGCCCCCGATGGTCTCGGCCAAGAAGGTCGATGGCCGTCGGCTCTACGAGCTGGCACGAGCGGGGCTCGAGGTCGAGCGCGAGCCGGTGATGGTTCACATCCACGACATCGAAGTGCTCGACGTGTCGCCGGGGCCATACCCCGAGGTCGAGTTGCGGGTTCGGTGCGGCACCGGCACCTATGTGAGGACTCTGGCCGACGACATTGCCGCCGCGCTCGGCGGGCGGGCCCATCTGACGGCGCTCCGCCGAACCTCCACCGGCTCGCTTTCGGTGGACGATGCCCACACGATCGAGCAACTGGCCGCGGCGGCTGACGGCGGCAGAATCGCCGGCCTGGTCATGTCGCCTGCGGAGGGTCTTCGCGACCTGCCCGCGGTGACCGTTGCCTCCGACACCGCGGTCGCGGTTGGCAACGGGTCGGTCTTCCCGGCGGCCGCGCTGGGAATCGACCAGGCGGGGCATCACCGCGTCCTCGACGGCAGTGGCACCCTGCTGGCGGTTTACCAGTCCGACGGGCGCCGCGCCGCGCCCGAGGTGGTGCTGGGGTGAAAGTGCTGCGCGGCAATCCGGCGGAATGGGATTCGGGGGCGGGTCACGGCGTTTTCGCCGTGGGGGTGTTCGACGGGGTCCACCTCGGGCATCGCTACGTCCTGTCGGTGCTCCGCGATCGGGCGGCCGAGACGGGTCTTGTTGCGGGGGTGCTGACCTTCGAGCCGCATCCGTTGAGGATCGTCGCCCCCGATCACGCTCCGGCGATGCTCACCGGGATCGACCATCGGCTCGAGCTGCTGGCCGCCCTCGGGGTGGAGGTGACCGCGGTGCTCGAATTCGACGAGAAGGTGCGGGAATGGACCCCGGCCAGGTTCCTCGCCGAGACGCTGGCCGGGCCGCTGGCGGCAGACCTGGTGGTGGTGGGCGAGGACTTCCGGTTTGGCAAGGACCGCATTGGAGATGTCGCCTTGCTCGGCGAGCTGGGGAGCCAGCTGGGGCTGACCCCCGAAGTCGTGTCGTTGGTCGGCGACGACACGCCGGTCTCGTCGACCCGGATCAGGGAGATGATCATCGCCGGCGACGTCAGCGGTGCAGCGGTGTCACTCGCCCGGCCCCATGAACTCTGGGGGGAGGTGGTGGCGGGTGATGGGCGGGGCCGCACCATCGGGATCCCCACCGCCAACGTGGCGGTGCCACCGGAGATGGCGATTCCGCAGCTGGGGGTATACGCGGTGACCGTCGGCCGCCACGCCGACGAGGCGTTGCCGGCGGTTGCCAACGTCGGGGTCCGACCCACCTTCGGCGGGGAGGTAGAGACGATCGAAGCCCACGTGCTCGACTTCGATGGCGACCTCTACGGCCAACACCTGCGGATGCGCTTCATCGACCGGATCCGTGGCGAGCAGAAGTTCGAAAGTGCCGAGGCACTCCTGACTCAGATCGGCCGCGACATCGAACAGGCCCGGCAACTGCTCACGCCGACCTGAATCGCCCCCCTTGACTGGAGTGGTGTGGCGGGGCACCCTGCCTTCCCCGCCCTTCCCCGGAAGGGGCACCGTGGTCTCTTTGTTGGTGGCCTCCCTGTGGCTGGGTGGCCTGGGTCTCACCGAGGGGGAGCAGCCGGTGGCGCCGGCGGATACGGAGTCTCCGTCGGAAGAGCCGGCGGTGCCCGCCGGCGACCGTCCGGCGAACCCCATCGTTCCCGCCGCCATCGGGATGGGGGCGATGCTCGGCCTGTTGCTTTCCCGGCGGGAGGGGCCAGGGGCGGCTCTCATGCTGGAGGCACCCGAGGAGAATCTCGTCGTCTTCGTGCCCGGCCACGGCCAGGGCCACGCCGAGGAGGCGTTTGAGGATCTGGTCGACCTGATGGGAATCGAAACGGAGAACACCCGCTTCTTCGACCACCGGCTGGCCGGGGGTTGGCCCGATGCCGAGATGGCCTCGCAGCATCTCCCGGTCGAGGACGCCGCCTCGTCTCTCAACTCGTACCTCGGAGCGGTGGCTGAAGAGGGGCGGCCGATCTACCTGGTCGGGTTCAGCAAGGGCGGCGCAACCATCGCCCATCTGATCGCCGCCTGGGACGATGGCGCGTACGGGCCGAGCGAGTCGGTCGCCGGCGCCGCGCTGCTCGACCCGCCGCTGGCGGTGGGAGCGCACGGGTGGGCGCAGAGCGCCGGACGTTTCTGGGGGTCGATTCCCGACGACGGCGGCTACGACCCGGTGCGCTGCGACTTCATCTGGTTCGGATGCGAGGACGCCCGGGACAACCTCGGCGAGGCATCCGGGGTCGATGTGGTGGTCGTCCGCAATCCCCGCGCAGGGGTGACGTCCTTCTCGGACTTCCCCGAGGCGCTGCGCATCTACAACGCCGTCGACGAAGGGCCGGGGCTCTGGGACCAGCTGTGGCGCAACCCATTCGGCCTGCCGGCCCGGATCTCCCAGGCGCACGATTCCGTTCTCGACGACCCGGAGGTTGCCCGGTGCCTGGTCGCAGAGATGTGGGACCCCGGCTCGTGCGAACTACCCCGCCACGAGCCCTTCCGTTACCCCGTATGGCGCAAGCCAGTAGCCGCCCGAGCCCATCGAGGGATATGGCCGATTTAAGGAATCGCGGCCGATCGCTACCAATCGCTGCCAATCGCTGCCAATCCGCTACCCGCAGGAGGCGCTTGATCCGGGTTTCGCCTTTCGCTCTTCGCCTTTCGCTCTTCGTATCGCGTATCGCGTATTGCGTATCTCGCATCGCCGCGGAATTACCCCCCACTCGCGCGTGTTACAGTTCACATCGCTAGAGGAGTTCTCCTCGAGCGCTTTCCCATGAAAGACACCAAAACCATCGTCGCCGAGCACGGCAAACACGCCACGGACACGGGTGCGCCCGAGGTCCAGGTGGCGCTGCTCACCGAGAAGATCAATCATCTCACCGAGCATCTGAAGGTCCATACCAAGGACCATCACAGCCGCCGTGGTCTCCTGATGATGGTGGGCCAGCGTCGCCGGCTGCTCGACTACCTGCGCAGGCAGGACGTCGAGCGCTATCGCGACATCATCGCCCGTCTGGGTCTGCGCCGCTGAAATCTCGCCCTCGGGTTGGGTTTCGTGGTTGCATGGGGGGCACACATTGACGGAGGGCGGCCTCGTCAGTTGCTAGTTGCCACCCCTCGACAGGTATCGAGGCGTGACCACTGGTAATTGACGGCCCGCTCTCCACGACAGAAAAGAGAGAGCGTGTCCGAAGTATCCGCACGCACCACAGTCGGTGCGGTCGAGATCGAGTTCACCACCGGACGGTTGGCCCTTCAGGCCGACGGTGCCGTGGTCGCCAAGGCGGGGGGAACAGAAATCCTCGCCACCGCAGTCGCCAACCGGCGTCTCCGTGAAGGGGTCGACTTCTTCCCCCTCACGGTCGATGTCGAGGAGCGCATGTATGCCGCCGGGAAGATCCCCGGGTCGTTCTTCCGCCGTGAAGGTCGTCCCACCGATCGGGCGGTCCTCACCTGCCGCCTCATCGACCGGCCGCTGCGCCCGTCGTTTCGCGAGGGCTATCGATCCGAGACGCACATCGTCGCCACGATCCTGTCGGTCGACGAGGTCAACCCTTATGACGTGATCGCCCTGAATGCCGCCTCGGCGGCGCTGATGGTCAGCCCGATTCCGTTCGAGGGGCCGATCGCCGCAGTGCGCTTGGCCTACTTGCACGGCGAGTGGATTCCGATGCCGTCGTTCGAGCAGCTGAACGAGGCGGTCTTCGACCTGGTCGTCGCCGGCAAGCGCAATGCCGAAGGCAACGTGGACATCGCGATGGTGGAAGCGGGGGCAACAGAAAACGCCCTCCGCTTCATCGAAGATGGCCAGGCGCCCACCGATGAGGCCGCGGTCGCCCGCGGGCTCGAGGAGAGCAAGGCGTACATCGCCGCTCTGCTCGATGCCCAGCTCGAGCTGCGCTCGCAGGTGGAGATCCCCGAGATGGGATGGCCGGTCGTCACCGACTACTCCGAGGAGCTCTACGGACGCATCGAGACCCTCGCCAAAGCTCGGCTCTCCGAGGTGTACCGGATCGAGGGCAAGCAGGACCGCAACACGGCCGAGGACGAAACGCTCGTCGCGGTGCTGGCCGAGGCCGGCCTCACCGAGGACGACGACGACTTCGGCGCCGCCAAGCGGGCCTTCAAGTCGGTCGCCAAGAAGGTGATGCGCCAGCGCGTCATCGACGACGGCATTCGTCTCGACGGTCGCGGAATCGGTGATGTCCGCCCGATCGTCGTCGATACCGGGTTGGTGTCGCGGGCCCACGGGTCGGCGCTGTTCCAGCGCGGTGAGACTCAGGTGCTCAACGTGACGACGGTCGGCATGCTCCGGATGGAGCAGTTGCTCGACACCATCTCGATGGAGGAGAGGAAGCGGTACATGCACCACTACAACTTCCCGCCCTTCTCCACCGGCGAGGTCGGTTTCATGCGCGGCCCCAAGCGGCGGGAGGTGGGCCACGGTGCCCTGGCCGAGAAGGCGGTGCATCCGATCATTCCGACGGCCGACGAGTTCCCCTACGCCTTCCGCCTCGTCTCCGAGGTGCTGTCGAGCAACGGGTCGTCGTCGATGGCTTCGGTGTGCGGTTCGAGCCTGTCGCTGATGGATGCCGGAGTACCGGTGAAGGCCGCGGTCGCCGGTGTGGCGATGGGTCTCATCGCCCACGACGGCAACTTCGTCACGCTCACCGACATCCTCGGTGCCGAGGACGCCCTTGGCGACATGGACTTCAAGGTGGCCGGCACCGCCGACGTCATCACCGCCCTGCAGCTCGACACCAAGATCGAGTCGCTGCCGGCGGAGGTGCTGTCCAAGGCCCTCGACCAAGCACGGGTCGCCCGGCTCCACATCCTCGCTGAGATGAACAAGGTCATCTCGAAGCCGAGGGCGGAGTTGAGCGCCAATGCCCCGCGGATCGAGGCAGTGCAGGTGCCCAAGGACAAGCTCGGCGAGATCATCGGCCCCAAGGGCAAGGTCATCCGCGAAATCGAAGAGAAGACCGGTGCCACGCTCGAGATCGATGACGACGGCACGGTTCGCATCGGTGCAACCGACGGCGAGTCGCTGCAGAAGGCCAAGGACTGGGTATTGGCGATCGCCTTCCCGCCCGAGGCCGTGGTCGGCAAGGAGTACGAGGGCGAGGTCGTGAACATCACCAAGTTCGGTGCCTTCGTCAACATCCTGCCGGGCAGGGACGGGCTGCTGCACATCTCGAAGATCGGCGGCAACAAGCGGATCGACAATGTCGAGGACGTGTACTCGCTGGGGGACAAGGTCCAGGTCGTGGTCCGTGAGATCGACGACCGGGGCAAGGTCAGCCTCGACGTCGCCGGCGCCGAGGTGCCCTCGGGCGACGACGACGATTCGGGCCCCGAACCGGGCAACAGCGACCGGGGCGAGCGCGACCGCACTCCCGACCGCGCCCCTCGCGGGGGCCGCGACGGCGGCAGCGGCGGCGATCGGGGCAACCGCGAGGGCGGTGCCAGCCGCGATCGGGGAAGCCGTGACCGCGGCGGAGACCGCAGCGGCAGCCGGGGAGGCGACCGCAAGCCGGCCGCCCCCCCCGCCGAGAAGCCCGGCCGTTCGGTCGTCTCCTTCGAAGAGGAGTTCGAAAGCGGGAAGTAGGGGAGGGCCGGGCTTTGCCCGGCCCCGCAATTCGCAATTCGCTATTCGCAATTCGACAGAGAGTTCCTCGCACGAGGCGCGTTCGCGTTTCTCCCCCCGGAGGGGGGAGTACGGGAACCCTCTGGGTTCCTTGGGGAGGGGGGCGCTCAGATCAAACGAACCACAAGGAGCCTGGTCCCCTCTTGTGGAAGACGGAAGGCGCAAGCCGGCCGCCCGGCGATTGGCGATTAGCAAGAAGCGGTTAGGGCCTTCGGGTTCCAACCGCTTCTTCGTTTGCGGGCGGTTCAGTTCTCCTGGGGTGTTTGCCGATAGGGGGGGATGAGGATTCGTTCACTGATTGCCGGCTTCTTGATCGTTGCTGCTTGTGGCGGTGGGGGTGATCCGTCGGTGCCCGCAGGGCAGGACGACGGGCTAATCACCGGAAACGTCGAGCGGTCCCAAGAGGTCGCCGACCAGGCGAGCGACCGGGAGAACCAACTCGAGCAAATCGTGGAGGACATGGGGGGCTAGCCCGTTTCCTCCCCCGCAGGGGAGGTGGCGAGCGAAGCGAGACGGAGGGGCCGCACCGCGTTTCCTCCCCCGCAGGGGGAGGTGGCGAGCGAAGCGAGACGGAGGGGCCGTGCGGCGGCCTGACGCGCTTCCGGCCCCGTAGCCTCAGCAATCTGCCAACGCGGCGATCGCCCGGCAGATGGCCGAGCGGGCTCCGGGAACCGATCCCACCCGCTGGGTCAGGAAGGTCTTGCGGATCGGTTGGAGGTTGTCGAACGACGCCACCGAGGTTTCCCTCAGGCCGGATTGGCGGTCCAGGGCGATCTCGGTCGGGATTCCGCGAATGGTTCGAGTCACCGGTGCCACCAGGATCCGATTGAGCACGGGGATCGCCTCGGTTCGGGTGACGACGAGCACGGGGCGACGCTGGTCCTCTGCCTCGGCCCACCAGATCTCGCCCTGAACGGGCGTCACCACGGTTCGTCTCGGATCATCTGGAGGGCGGCGTCGTCGCCCCAACCCTCGTCGTCGGTCTGGGGGTGGTCGGTGTAGCCGCGAACGATGGCCTCGGCTGTCTGGGCGCGGCGATGACGGTCGACGAGGACCGTGAGGCCCCGCCGTACCGCATCGGATCGGGACTCGACGACTCCGTCGGCGACGAGCTCGTCGACGAGGGAGGCGAGGTGATCGTCGATTCGGGTGACCAGTTGTGTCATGCGTTCAGCATATCGAAACGCAATGCGGTTGAGAAGTGGTCTGTGCCGTGCGGCGGTCAGTGCACTCGCGCCCTCGGTCGCTTTGCTCCCTCGGTAAACCAACACCTTCGGGGGGAGAGATTGCCGATCGAACATATGTTCGGTAAGATCGAGTGCCCTTGGACCGGGCATCTCTTCTCCTCGCCGGCGCAGCAAGTGCCCCTTCTCACGAACCGGCCGCGCCCTTCGCCATCCAGGCAGAGCCCGGTCGGGTGCTCGGCCTGGTGGGGCCAGCTGGTTTCGGGCTCACCCGCCTCGGCCTGAGCCTGCTCGCCGCCCCTTCCCTCACCGGGATGGTGGCCGTGGTCGATGTCCGGGGCTGGTTGTGCCCGGTGGCCGCCTGGGAGGTGGGGGTCGCCCCCGAGCGGCTGGTGGTGGTTCGCTGCCCCGATCGCCGGGCATGGCGGCAAGTCACCGCTTCCCTCCTCGAAGGCTTTCCCGTCGTCTTTGCCGAAGTGCCCGTGGGCACCGGTGAGGCCGACCTGCGCCGCCTCGCCGCCCTGTCGCGGGCGCGGCGGGCGGCATTGCTGCTTCGCCCGGTCTCCGGAGACCTCCCTGCCGGGGTGCTCCATCTGCGGATTGAGGCGACGGCGGTCCGTTGGGAGGGGGTGGACCGCGGCCATGGCGCCCTGCTGCGACGCCACCTCACCCTGCGCGCCTCGGGCAAGGGGGCTCGGGGCATCGAGCGGGTAGTGGAGATGGAGGACGATGGCACGCACGCTGTGCGTCTGGTTCCCGGACTGGCCGTTGCGCCGTCCGGACTCGCCGCCGGATAGGCCCTGCCAAGTCGTCGACGACAAGGGAATGGTGGTGGCGGCCACCCCCGATGCCGTTGAGGCCGGGGTCCGCACCGGTATGCGTCGCCGCGAGGCGGAGGCGCTCTGCCCCAACGCGGTGACCCTGGTGGCCGACCCCGGCGCCGAGGCGGTCGCCTTCGAACCGGTGGCCGTAGCCATCGAAGGGGTGGTGCCCCGGATGGAGCTGGCCGCTCCCGGCCTGGTGTTCGTACCCGCTGCCGGGGCGGTCCGCTACTACGGGTCCGAGGATGCCCTGGTGGGGAAGATGGTGGCGGCAGTGGAGGCGATGGCACCGGGGGGCCGCTTCGGGCTGGCCGATGGGCCTTTTGCCGCCCGGCTGGCAGCCGAGGCCGCGGTCGAGTCCCCTCTGATCGTCGCCGACACCGCCGGGTTCCTCGCCGGGTTGGATGTAGCCACGCTCGGGGTGGACGACCTGGTCGCCACCTTCCGGTGGCTCGGGGTGGGGACGCTGGGCGATCTGGCCTCGCTTCCCCGGGCAGCCATTGCCTCCCGGTTCGGCCCGATTGGCCTGGATGCCCATCGCATCGCCAGCGGGGAGGACCGCCCTGTTGAGCCGCGGCGGATCGGTGAGGAGATCGCGGTCGAAGACCGCTTCGAACATCCGCTGGAGGACTTCGAGCGGGCATCGTTCGCCGCCCGGGGGCTGGCCGGGAGGCTGCTCGAGGCGGTGGCACCCACCGGGGGGATGCCCCACCGGGTGGAGGTCGAGGCGGAGTCGGCCCTGGGGGAACTGCGCACCCGCACCTGGCGCAGCGCCCATCCCTTCTCCGAGGCGGAACTGGCCGAGCGGGTCCGGTGGCAGATCAGGGCATGGATCGAATCGGGCGGGGTGCCCGGGGGGATCATCCGGATCCGCTTGGCCCCCGCCGACCTGTCCGACCTCGGCCGGCAACTCAAACTGGGGGAGGACGCCGTCTCCGAGGATGATGCCTGCCGCGCCCTCAGCCGTGCCCAGGGGCTGATCGGACCCGACGCGGTGCTCCAGGCGATGCCCGAGGGGGGACGCGACCCGGGGGAGCGGGTCCACTGGTACCGATGGGGCGAGCAACCGGCCGCCGAGGCGCGGGACCCGAAGGCGCCCTGGCCGGGAAGGCTGCCCCAGCCCTCACCTGCCCTGGTGCCCCCCGACCCCCGACCCTTCGAGGTCGAATGGGAGGACGGCTTCCCCACCAGGGTCCGTCTGGGAAGCCGTTGGGAGCCAGTCCTCGGCTGGGCCGGCCCCTGGCGCCGCACCGGCAAGTGGTGGGAAGGCGAGCCCGCCGCCGACCGCTATCAGATAGTCACCTCCGCCGGCGCCTTCCTGTGCGAAGTGAAGGACGGGAAGTGCTGGTTGGCGGGGGTGTACGACTGAGCCAGCCCCAGCCACGGCTCCAGCCCCAGCCAGACGCGTTTCTCCCACCGGAGGGGGGAGTACCCCGAAGGGGGGAGGGGGGCGCTCAGGCTGAATCCACTACTGGAAGCCTGGCCTCGGGTCCAAGCTACAAGAACGCGTCTGATCTGAGCGCCCCCTCCGTCTGCCTTCGCTCCGCTCGGCATCCACCTCCCCCTTCGGGGGAGGAAACAAATCACCCCCTCTGGCTGGGGCTGGGGCTGGAGCTGGAGCTGGAGTCTTGGAAGTGCTGC
>JBBEAX010000025.1:8649-36968 GCA_040882645.1 Acidimicrobiia bacterium | reverse complement strand
TACGACGGACGGCTGAGCTCCTACTGACGCGGTCGCCGGTTTCCTTCGTATCGCGTATCGCGTATCGCGTATCGCGATCTACTCCGGCCAAGGGGCGGCTCGGGAAAGCATCGCCTTCGAACTCGCGTGTCCCAATTCCGTTGCCAGCCATTGGCCGGTTTCGGCGAGGCGTTTCGGGTCGAGGCTCGTCTCTATGCCGGAGCGGTGCAGCATCCAGGCGAGGTCTTCGGTGGCGATGTTGCCGCCCGCTCGCGGGGAGAAGGGGCTGCCGCCGAAACCGCCGACCGAGGCGTCGAGAGCCTGCACTCCTGCAGCCACCGCGGCAAAGGCGTTCGCATACCCGGTGTTGCGGGTGTTGTGGAAGTGGCAGCGGGTGCGAGTCTCCGGGGCCGCGGCCGTCACCATCGCCACGAGGCGCCCAACCTCGATGGGGACGGCGACGCCGATCGTGTCGCCCAGGGCGATCTCGTCGACGCCCGCCTCGTTGAGGTCGCGGGCGATGTCGGCCACGCGCGCGGGCGGCACCGGGCCGTCGATCGGGTCACCGAATGCCACCGAGATCGTCACCGAAACTCGCAGCCCGGCTTCCTTCGCTCGAGCGGCGAGCATGACTGCCTCGGGGTTGCGATCGCCGGCCCCGGCGCCGCTGTTCTTCTGGGCGTAGCCGTCGGAGGCGTACGCCACCAGGTTCACCTCGTCGAGATCCGTGGCCAGGGCCCGTTCGAGGCCGCGATCGTTGAGCACCAGGCCGATTGCCGAGAACGATCGCTCACCGAGAGCGCTGCAGATGGCCTCAGCGCCATCCATCTGCGGAACGAGCCGCGGATGAGCGAACGAGACGGTCTCGATCCTGGTGGCGCCGGCGGCCTCGAGCCGGCGGATCAAGTCGACCCGGGTGGGCACAGGAAGGACGCGATCCTCGCTCTGGAGGCCGTCCCGGGGGCCGACTTCGACGATCTCGATCAAGAGATGTGCGCCCCGGACGTCAGAGGTTGCCCCGAAGCGCCTGCTCGCGCTCGATGGCTTCGAAGAGGGCCTTGAAGTTCCCCTTGCCGAACCCGGTGGCGCCACGCCGCTCGATGAACTCGAAGAACACCGTCGGGCGGTCCTGCAGCATCCGGGTGAAGATCTGGAGAAGGTATCCGCCTTCGTCCTGGTCGAGCAGGATCTGCAGGGTTTCCACTCCCTTGCGGTCGACATCGATGTCGGGCATCCGCGCCCACACGTCTTCGTAGTAGGTGGCCGGGACGGTGAGCGTCTTCAGACCCCTCGCCGATGCCTCGGTCACCGTCGACAGCAGGTCGGCGGTGTGCATCGCGATGTGCTGCACCCCGGCTCCTCGATAGAACTGCAGGTACTCGTCGATCTGTGACTTCTTCAGGCCCTCGGCCGGCTCGTTGATCGGCAGCTTGATGATCCCGGTGCCATCCCACATGACCTTCGACATGAGGGCCGTGTACTTGGTGCTGATGGCGTCGTCGTCGAAGTGGCGGAGCATGGTGAACCCGAACACCCGCTCGTAGAACTCGACCCAGTAGTCCATCTTGCCCAATTCCACATTGGCGACCACGTGGTCGATGAACTGCAGGCCGATCGGATTGGCGATGTCGTCCTCGAGGGGTACGAAGTCGGGGAAGACCCGGCCACCCTCCACGAAGGAGTGGACCGTGTCGCCGTAGGCCTGGATCGCCGAAGTGACCGTACGGCCCCGGTCGGTCTGGACGACGAAGGGCTTCGACTCGGGGTCGGCCCCGCGATCGACGGCCAACTCGAAAGCCGCTTCGGCATCGGGTACCTGGAGGGCCACGTCGTGCACGCCGGGGCCGTGCAGGTGCACATGGGCGCTCACCGGATGATCCGGCGTCATCGCGCCGGTGACGATGAAGTGGATGTCGTTTTGCCGCAGCAAGTAGGAGGCAGTCTCTCGAGTACCGGTCTCCGGGCCGCGATAGCCCGCGATGCTGAATCCAAGAAGGGACCGGAAGAACTGTGCGGTCTGGAAGGCGTTGCCCACCCACCACTCGAGATGAGAGAAGCCCATGATCGGGAAGTCGTCGCGCTTGGCCATGTCCTTGGCCCGCTCGAGAGTGGCGTCGTGTTCGGTCATGGTGTCGCTCCGTGGAGTTGGTGGAGTCATTCTCGCTAAGAGTACGCGATACGCAATACGCGATACGCGATACGCGATACGACGAACCGCGTCGTCGCTTTCGCAACGCGTTCCACGTTCCTTCGTATTGCGTATCGCGTATCGCGTATCGCGCTTCTAGCCTTGCTGCATGCTCGACATCACCCGACCTGACGCCCGGGTGGCGGCGTTGGGAGGGCTCATCGACTACGCCGGGTTGTTTCCGCCGGCCGAACTCGGCATGGCGGATGCCGTGGCGGAGTATCGGGCGGCCCGGGCCGGCGGTGAAGCGTGGATGGTCGAGCGGTTTCTCTGCCCCGTCGGCCGCCTCGAAGAACTCGCCGCCGTGCTGATGCCGACGATGGCGTCGGGCGAGGCGGCCTGGCGGCTCTCGGCCATCGCCGCTGGCACCGATCTCGACTCCGACGTCGCCGCGATCGAGGCCTTCGACACCGAATTGAGTGGCGGGGCCACCATCGAATTGGTGGAGACCAAGGTCCCTCCAGATGACCTGGCCGGCTGGGCCACGCGAGCGGTAGCAAGGCTCGACCGCATGGTGTTCTTCGAGATCCCGTGGGCGGTCGATGTGGCCGGATCCTTCGATGCGCTGGTCGCGGCGCGTGAGAGTTCCGGTCGCATTCTGGGAGCGAAGCTGCGGACCGGTGGGCTGGCGGCCGGTGACTTCCCGTCGCCCGAGGCGGTGGCGGCGTTTCTGGCCGGGTGTCGCGATCGGTCCCTCCCGATGAAGGCCACCGCCGGGTTGCATCACCCGGTTCGCCACGTCGACCCGGCGACCGGGTTCGTTCATCACGGATTCCTCAATCTTCTTGTTGGTGCGGCCCTGGCCGTCCGCGGCGAGGACGTGGCCGCGATTGCCGCCGTCGTCGCCGACGACGAGCCGGGTGCATTCGAGTTCGATCGAAGCGGGATCCGTTGGCGGGGCACCACGGCAGGCATCTCCGACTTGCAGGCAGCCCGGAGGGGCCTGTTCGTGGCTTACGGATCCTGTTCCTTCGACGAGCCTGTCGAGGACCTCACCGCCCTTGGCGTGCTCCCGGTGGCGTCGTGACTGCGGACCGGTCCGACTTTCCGCTGGAGAACCTGCCATACGGCGTGTTCGACGCAGGAGGGGGCGCGCGGGTGGGTGTCGCCATCGGTGACCACGTCCTCGACCTGCGCGCGGTCGCCGGGCATCTTCCAGCGTCGTCCGCCGAGGCCCTTTCCGCCGAAACTCTCGACCCATTCCTCGGTCTGGGCCGGAGGGTCTGGACCGAGGCGAGGATGCAGATCACTGCCCTGCTCTCCGCCGACCGGGCTCCGCTCGCCGACGCCCTCCACCGGAGGGACCGGGTCGAGATGCTGATGCCCTTCGAGCCCGGCGACTATGTCGACTTCTACTCGTCGATCGAGCACGCCACGAACCTGGGGAAGATGTTCCGGCCCGATCAGGAGCCACTGCTGCCCAACTGGCGTCACCTCCCGGTCGGATATCACGGACGGGCGAGCAGTGTCGTGGTGAGCGGAACACCCGTGGTGCGACCTGCCGGCCAGCTGAAACCGGCCGACGGGCCGCCGGTTCAAGGTTCGACCAGATCGCTCGACATCGAACTGGAGGTGGGGTTCGTCACCGGGCCGGGCAACGAACTCGGCCGGCCGATTCCCATCGACGAGGCGCGGGAGCACATCTTCGGCCTCGTGCTCGTGAACGACTGGAGCGCCCGGGACATCCAGCGGTGGGAGTACCAGCCGCTCGGGCCATTCCTGGGCAAGTCGTTCGCCACCAGCGTGTCGCCATGGGTGGTCACCCTCGACGCGTTGGAGCCATATCTGACGAGGCCACCGGCTCAGGATCCTGAACCCCTCGAGTACCTGCGTACCGCTCAGAGTTGGGCGGTCGATCTGGAGCTCGAGGTGCTGCTCCAGTCGGCGGCGATGTCGGCTCCGCAGTCGATCTCGCGCACCAACTTCGCGGCGATGTACTGGACGATGGCGCAGCAACTCGCCCACGTCACCGTGAACGGCACGAACGTTCGCCCTGGCGACCTCTACGCGTCGGGAACCGTGTCGGGGCCCGATCCCGGGAGCTACGGCAGCCTGATCGAACTGACCTGGGGTGGGGAGCAGCCGATCATGCTCGATGACGGTTCCGAGCGTCGCTTCCTCGAGGACGGCGACACGGTGATCCTGCGCGGATGGTGCGAGCGCGACGGGCAGCCGCGGATCGGGTTTGGCGAGTGTGTCGGGACCGTCGTCGGGCGGTGATCTCCGCCCGTTGGGCGTCGAAGCGCCGAACCGCCACGGTACCCTTCTGCCGATGCCCCTCAACTTTGCTCTCGGCGGGAAGGTCTACGAGCCGGTCGAGCGGACGATCACCGGCGAAGAGATCCAGGCATACGCCGTCGCCTCGGGTGACCCGAACCCCCGGTACGGCGAGGGACCCGACCAGGTGGCTTCGCCGATATTCCCCGTCGTGCCCGGCTTCCCCCTCATGGGCGCCGTTACCACCGACCGGGAACTCAATGTCGAGAACCCGTTGATGATCCTCCACGGCGAGGAGGAAATCATCCACCATCGCCCGATTCGCCCGGGAGACGCGCTGGTGTTCACCCCCACACTCGAGTCGGTGGAGGACAAGGGACGCAACGGGGTTTTCGTGATTCGGGTCGACGCCACCTCGGTCACCGGTGAGAAGGTCAACGAGCAGCGAGCCACCATCGTGGTCCGCGGAGCAGGCAGCGGCCGGGAGCAGCCCGCAACCACCAAGGAGCCCGCTCCCGATCGGGGGTCTCCGGCGGTTTCCTTCGGTAGTTGGGTGGCCGATGACATGCCCACTCGGTACGCAGCCGCTGGTGGCGACCACAACCCGATTCATCTCGATGAGGCGGTGGCCCGGATGGTCGGCCTTCCGGGCGTCATCAACCACGGCCTGGGCACACTGTCCCTCGTCACCGGGGGCCTGGTGGAGCACCGTGCCGGTTCCGACCCGGCCCGGGTTCGCCGTGTCAAGGTCAGATTCACCGATGTGGTGTTTCCCGGTAGCGAGCTGACCACCAGGGTCTGGGACACCCCTGTCGGTCATCACTTCGAGACGGTTCGGCCCGACGGGAAGGTCGTGATGCAGGGAGTCTTCGAGGCGACGGCAGGCTGATGGCGCGGCTCAGGCTGTTCGCCAACTTGCGGGAGATCGCCGGCACCGGCGCGGTCGATGTCGACGGCGGCACGGTCGACGAGGTGCTCGAAGGGGCCATCGCCCGATTCGGATCCGACTTCGCACGCGCTCTCGGGCCTGCACAGGTGTGGGTAGACGGCGAGCGAGCGAGCCGCGGCTCCACGGTGTCCGCGGACTCGGAGGTGGCGGCGATCCCCCCCGTGTCGGGAGGGGCGATGCTCGTGCGTTCGCCGATGGCCATCGAGATCGGCATCGTCGGAATCCTGGCTGCCACGCTGTTCGGGGCCAACGCGGTCTCGCTGCAGTGGTTCGCGGTGATGGTGGTGTTGGTCGTCGGGGTCTGGGCTTTCGACATCACCACCGCGGCGGAGCGGCGTGATCTCCCGGTTGCATCGGTTCCCGCGATCGCCGCTGCTCTGGGCGGGGTGCTTGCCACCTACCGATTCGGAGCGAACGGGGCGGCAGCGGCCACCATCGGGGCGGTGCTGCTCGCGCTGACGTGGAGCGTCTTCTCCCATCGGCTGCGTGAGATCGATTCGATCACGGCCGGGGCCATGATCGCGATGTCCTCCGCGCTGGGATCGTCGGCCCTGGTGATGCTGCGCTTGCGATCGTATGAAGAGACCCAAGTCTTCCTGTTCGTCGCCGCGGTTGCCGTCTTCGTGTCCTGGCTGTCGGACCGGTCTGAGATGCCGATCGTCGACCCGCTGGTAGCGATGCTCATCGGGGCCATCCTCGGCGGGGCGGTGGCCGGGGCATTCTGGGCCCCCGACCTGCTTGCGGCGATCGCCGGAGCAGTCGCCGGCGCCATCGCGCTCGTCGCGGGGCGGAATCTCGGCATGCTCGTCAGGGCCGGAGGATTTTTTGCCGGCGGCCACGCGCCGGGCAGCCTCTCCTATCTCGACGGAGTGGTGATCGCCGTCGCCGCCTTCTGGACCCTGCTGACGGTTCTTTCTTAGGCCTCGCTTCGCTCGGCCCGCAATACGCGATACGCGATACGCGATACGACGGAACGGTGAACTCGTAGGGACGCGATCGCCGGCTCCTTCGTATGGCGTATGGGCCCTCGCTTCGCTCGGCCCGCAATTGGCAATTGGCGACGGAACGGGTGAACTCCTGCGGACGCGGTCGCCCGATCCTTCGTATCGCGCAGGGCCTCGCTGCGCTCGGCCGCAATTCGCGATTCGACCGAACGGGTGGACTCGCGCTCACGCGATCGCCGGTTCCTTCGTATCGCGTATCGCGTATTGCGAATCGCGCCTTGGCTTTACCTCGGGCGGTCGAGCGCGCGCGCGAAACGCTCGTTCTCCTCAGGGCTTCCTGCGGTGATTCTCAGCCAGCCTTCGGGGATCACCGGGCGGACGATGATGCCTTGCTCGAGCAGGGTCTGGGTGACTGCCTTTCCATCCTCACGGAAGTTGGCGTACACGAAGTTGGTCTGGCTGTCGGCTACCTCGATGTCGCGGGCGAGGAGAGCTCCACTCAGAAACTCCACCGCCTCGGCGTTGCGGGCGACGCGCTCCTTCACCCGGTGCTGGTGGCGAAGCGCCTCGGTGGCGGCGACCTCGCCAAGGGTGTTCACGGTGAACGGCAGCTGGATCCGCCGGAAGTGCTCGATCGACTCCGGGTGGGTGATGGCGTACCCGATCCGGAGCCCGGCGAGGCCGTAGACCTTCGAAAAGGTCCGGGTCACCATGACATTGTCTCGTTCGGCGGCGAGGGGGATCATCGAGCGAAAGTCGGGGCTGATGGCGAACTCGGCGTAGGCCTCATCGATGACCACCAGCACGTGGTCGGGCACCGAGTCGATGAACGCTTCGAGGGCATCACCGGCGACATGGGTGCTGGTCGGGTTGTTCGGGTTGCAGACGTAAACCACCGTGGTGTCGGATCTGACCGCCATTCGCATGGCCTCGAGGTCGTGACGATACCGGTCGTCCAGCGGCACCGCGATGTCATCGGCGAACGCCGCGCGCGATGCGATCTGATAGAGGCTGAAAGAAGGCCATCCGTACACCGAGGAGGTGCCCGGGCCGCCCATCGCGAAAGCGGTTATCAGCATCAACTCGTTGCTGGCCCCGCCGCACCAGATGCGCTCGGCGGGCACCGCGAGGTGATCGGCGAGGGCCCCGACCAGCAGTGGCTTCGCATTGTCCGGGTACCGGTTGAGGGTGGAGGCGTGCGCAGCGATCACCTGCTGCACCTCGGGGAACGGAGGTTCCGGGCTCTCGTTCGAAGCGAGCTTGATGACATCGGCCAGGCCGTACTCGGCGGCGACCTCGGCGATCGGTCGGCCCGGCCGGTAGGGGTGGATGCGATCGAGGTCCGGTCGATAGCGCGGCGCCATGCTCAGGGACGCTAGCCCAAGCGCGATAAGCAATAAGCGATACGCGATACGAAGGAACGGGCGATCGCGTTGCTTCGAGTTCACCACGCCTTCGAATCGCCAGTTCCGCAAGACGGAGGGCGATCGCGTACCCATGCGAGTTCACCGTTCCGTCGTATCGCGTATTGCGTATTGCTTATCGCGTATCGGTCCACTCCCCGGGCGAATCCGCCGAAGAGGAATTACCGTGACTTATCCCCAGGCCGACATACGATGCTCGGCGTGACCTGGCGGCTACCGCGAGTGGCTACGGCCCTCGCCCTTCTCGCCCTGGTGCTCTCGAGCACGGCACCTGCCTTTTCGATCGATGAAGGGGAGGTCGAACGCGCGCGCCAGGAGGCCGAAGCTGCCGCCCTGGAGAGGGCGGCCGCCCTCGAGGACCTGGAGGCCGCGGTGACCTCCTACGAGGCGATCCGCTCCGAACTGGAGGAACTGACCTTTCGAATCGGACGGCTGCGCAGCCAGTTGGAGATCTACGAGAACCGCACACTCGAGTTGCGTGACCAGATACGGCACCGCGCGGTCGAGTCGTACATGAACGGCGACACCCGCGACCCGATCGCCCGGATGTTCTCGCCCGAAGAAGTGCAGCAGAGCATCATCGCCCGAGAAGTCCTTTCGATCGCCGTGGAGTCGGACTCGGCTGCGCTCGACAGCCTGGTCGCCGCCACTGCCGAGATGGACCGGCTGCGGACGAGCCTCGACGCCGATACCGAGCGCATCGCGGCGTTGCGGTTCGAAGCCGAGGCCGTCGTGGCGCGGATGAACGTGTTGTTCGAATCGGCCGACGAGACCTTCGAGGCCGCCGAGGAGGTGCTCGAGGAAGCCGAGGCAGAGCTGGCCGAGCAACTGCGAATCGAAGCCGAGGAGCAGCGCCGCCGCGACGAGATGCGCGCCGCCCTTGGCGCTCCGCCGCTCGGAGTCCCGATGTGGGTGACCCCGGGCTTCATCTGCCCCATCGACGGCCCCACCTTCTTCAACGACACCTGGGGAGCGCCTCGCTCGGGCGGCACCCGCACCCACAAAGGAACCGACATGTTCAGCCCCCGCGGCACCCCGCTGGTGGCGGTGGGTGACGGGACCATTCGCAAGTCGTACGACGGCCTCGGCGGGTACATCGTCTGGCTGTACGCAGATCACGGCGTCAACTACTTCTACGCCCACCTCGACTCCTACCCGGCGGGGCTCTCCAGCGGGCAGCGGGTGAGCCACGGCCAGGTGATCGGCTACGTCGGTGACACCGGCAACCCGCCACCCGGCGCTTATCACCTTCACTTCGGCATCTACCCGGGCGGCATCACCGCGGTCAACCCGTACCCCACGGTGGCTGCGACCTGTTAGGCCCGCCCTGTCGATTCCCGGGCCGACTTCGGCCCTTCGGGCCGAACAGACGCCGGGTCGACGGCTGCCCTTCGGGCAGCTTGGGAGTTCGGCTTCGCCGAACTCCATCGCGCGGGGCACGGATGCGGGGCCCCAACCCCGCCGTGGCCGTCAGGGAGCAGGTCGCGTTCCATCCTGTTAGGCCCGCCAGGTCGTCAATAGCCAAGCGCCGTCGATGGCCCGTTACCCTGTACCGCACATGACCGACAGTCGCCGCCGCATCGATCAGATCCAGGATCCGGGCTTTCTCGTGAACCTCGAGGATCTGACCACCGAGGTTGTCCGCTCCCGAAGGCAAATGTGTGACGACCTCGACGTGGAACTCTCGTACTACCGCCGGATGCTGCACGGGCGGATGGACCTGGCCGCCTTCGAGATGCGGCGCCGGGCTGGCGACGAGACGGACTCTCTCATCGACGCGTTGCCCCGGATCCTGTCCGAAGGCGCCTACAAGTCGTCCGACGGGCTCCCCGAGCGGATGATTTCGGTTGAGGTTCCCGACATCCCCTCCCCAGGCAGGAGGCTCGTGGACCGGGCGCTCGAAGGGGATTTCCTCACCCGGCTGCCGTCGGTGACCGACGACGACCTGCGGGAGACGCAAGCGTTTCTCACGGAAGTCGAAGCAGCCATCTCGCACCAACGCCGTATCGCCCACGCTGCCCTCGACCGGCTCCAGGAAGAGCTGACTCGCCGCTATCGGGAGGGCCTGGCCGATCCCGGTGAGTTGCTCGCCCGCGGGTGATCGTCGGCTCGGTCAGGTCCGGACTGGTCGAGGCGGTTCACCCAGTTGTGGCGGCTGCGGTGGATTCGACCGGGCGCGTGCTGGCCGTGCTGGGGGAGGACCGCGACCGACCCTTCTTCTATCGCTCGGCGGTGAAGCCCCTCCAAGCCGCCGTGTGCGTTCGCAATGGGGCCGACCTCGGGCCTGAGCAACTTGCGCTGGCGGCCGCGAGCCACGGCGGCCAACGGGTTCACACGTCGATCGTCACCAAGATGCTGGGCGAGGTCGGATTGGATTCCAGTCACCTTCGTTGCCCTCCGGATTGGCCTGCCAGCGCCGACGAGGAGGCCCGGCTGAAGGCTGCGGGAACCGACGCCAAGAGCGCGCTTTTCCACAACTGCTCGGGAAAGCACGCCGCGATGCTGCGAGCGTGTGTGGCGCAGGGGTGGCCCTTGGATTACACCCCGGCCGATCACCCGCTGCAACAGGAAGTGGTGGAGTTCGCGACCGAGATGATCGGGGCGCCGGTGACGCCTACCGGCGTGGACGGCTGCGGAGTTCCGGTTCTGCGGGGCGACGTCGTCGGGCTGGCGAGGTTCTTCGCGCAGGCGGTCACCCAGCCGGAGCTGCGGCCCATCGCCGAGAACTCGGCCCGGTATGCCTCGCTGACATCGGACGGGGACCGGGCCGAGGCGGTCCTCGCCCGGTGGTTCCCCGCCGTCGTCAAGGGCGGGGCGATGGGGTGTATCGGAGCGGGTTGGCTCGAGGGCGACGTCGGGTTTGCCGTGAAGTGCTGGTCCGGTCAGGGCGCCCCCGCCATGGTGGGGCTGATAGCGCTGATCGATCGGCTGGGGATGCTGGCGGGCCACCCCCGGTCCCAGTTGGCCGAGATCGCCAATCCTCCGGTGCTGGGCGGAGGACGGCCCGTCGGTCGCCTCGAAGTGCTGGTATGAGCGAGTGGTCGCCACTTGACCGGGCGGGAGCGCCCCTTGCCCCCCATGTGGGGCCATTCCCGCGCGCCGATTTCGTGGAAGTTTGGTGGCGGCATCGGGGAGTCGGCACCCCCATTGCAGTGGAGCACTCGGGCGCCGCGCTGCCTCTGGTGCTCGGTGATGGGGTGGTGCGCATCGCCGGCGAAGCAGATCTGACCGACTACCACTCACCGTTGGGAGCCGACGTGCCGGCGTTGGTGGAGTCGCTGCTGTCTGCAGTTCCGGCGGGGAGCGCCATCGAGTTCGACTCGCTGCCATGGGAGGCGGCCCGACCCTTGATTGCGGCTCTGGCCGCATCGGGTGCGACGGTCGCCTCGTCCGAGCATTCGGCGACCATGGTGGTCGACCTTACTGACGGCGATTACACCCTGAACCTCGACGGCAAGCATCGGCACGAGATAAAGCGAAAGATTCGACGGTTCGAAGAGCACTTGGGGGATCCGGGACTGCGGAGAGCCGATTCGGGGTTTGAGGTCTTCGTGGAGATGCACCGTGCCGCCCCCGGGGAGAAAGGCGAGTTCATGACCGACGCCATGGAGGCGTTTTTCCGGGACCTGCTGCGAATCCCCGGAGCCGTGCTCGACCTTCTGACCGACGGGGGCGGGCGGCCCGTGGCGGCCGCATTCGGCTTCGAGGACGAGGACACCTATTACCTCTACAACTCCTCGTTCGATCCCGGGGCGGCGGCCGGTTCACCAGGAATCGTGCTGTGCGACCGCCTGATCCGGGCGGCAGCGGCCGCCGGCAAGCAACGGTTCGACTTCCTCAAGGGCACCGAGGAGTACAAGCGTCGGTTCGGGGCGATGGCCCGGCCACTCGTGGCGATACAGGGAACCACGCCGTGATCCGCAGGGTTGCCTTCATCTCGGTCCACTCCTCACCGCTTGACGCCCCGGGAACAGGCGACGCGGGCGGGATGAACGTGTATGTCGATTCACTGGCTCGCACCCTGGCGCGGCGCGGCGTGGCCGTCGATGTCTACACCAGGCGCTTCGAAGCGAATGTGCTGGAGGAGACCGAGGTCGAACCCGGATACCGGGTGATCCAGATCTCCGCGTCAGGCGACGAGCGAGCCGACGTAGTGCGGTCCTTCACCGAGGGGGTCGAGAAGTGGATCGAGTGCGAGGGCGTCGAGTACGACATCATCCATAGCCACTATTGGCTGTCGGGGTGGGCCGGCCTGCTGCTCCAGGAGCGGCTCGAGGTTCCCTTCGCGATTTCGTTCCACACGCTGGGTCGGGTCAAGGAGGCGACTCGCTCGCCGGGGGAGCCGCGTGAGTCGTTGGTTCGGATCGCCACCGAAACCGACGTGGTGGCGCGGGCTCGATGTGTCGTCGCCTCTACTCCCGCCGATGCTGCCGACCTCCTCGAGCACTACCAGGCTTTGCCCGAGCGGCTGTGTGTGTCTTCGCCGGGGGTCGACCACGAGGTGTTCTCCCCCGGGGATGCGGTCGAGGCGCGCCGGTGTCTTGGTATCGACACGGAGGCGCGGTGGATCGCGGTCGTCGGGAGAATCCAGGCGCTCAAAGGCATCGAGGTGGCGATCCGGGCGCTCGACCACCTCGATGACGACGTGAGGCTGTTGGTCATTGGCGGCCCGAGCGGAGCCGACGGCGAAGCCGAGCTCGCCCGGCTCCAGGCGATCGCCGACGAGGTCGCCCCGGACAGGGTGCTGTTCAGGCCCCCGGTCGCCCACGAGGAAGTCGTCTGCGCTTACCGGGCGGCCAATGTCGTGGTGGTTCCGTCACGCTCGGAGTCGTTCGGGTTGGTGGCAGTCGAGGCCCAGGCTTCCGGTACCCCGGTGGTGGCTGCCCGGGTGGGAGGTCTCGCCTATTCGGTTGCCGATGGTGAGTCGGGATTCCTGATCTCCGGTGAGGATCCCGCGGTGTACGCCGCGGCCATCTCCAAGATCCTCGATGATCCCGAGGAGGCGGCACGCCTCTCGGCCGGAGCCATCGCCCACGCCGCCGGCTTCTCGTGGGACTCCACCGCCGACCGCCTCTTGGAGCTCTACACCGGGATGGTGGAGGAGTAGCAGTCTCCAGCCTCCAGTCTCCAGCCAGTCATGTGTGTCGTAGCGGCCGGGACCTGATCTCATCCGCCCCGGAGATGACCGCCGCGTCTGGACTGGGGACTGGCGACTGGGGACTGGCGACTCGTGAATGCAAAGGCCCAAGGAACCTCCACGGCGTTGTCCCCGCACTTCCCCAAACGAGGTCTTCGCCGCATCGGCACCTTGGGCCTTGCACCGTCGAAACTACGGCCCGGTGCCGGCAAGGTCAAGCCTCTCGAACAAGCCATGTTTTCGCGATGCCGGCCACGCAACTGTCGATCCGGGCGGCCTTTCCACCCTGTCGATGCCCCGCCGACAGGGTTCTCCACATATCCACCGCTATCCACAGGGGGTTGTGCACAAGCGGTGTCGACAAGTCGGGCTCATGCATCTTTTTCGCGATCGAACACGGGAGGCGAAAGGCGAAGAGCGAAAGGCAAAACCCGGCTAGCGGTTTTCCTGCGAACCGCCACCGCTGGCAGCGGGTAGCGATTGGCAGCGGGGTAGCGACTGTCAGCGATTCCTAGCGATTCTCTCTCAAATCCCGAACATCAAGTCGCCCAACCGCACCGTGGAGACTTCGAATGTGTCGAGGTTGAGGCGGAGCGAGCCGAGCCACAGGCCTCTCATTCCCTGGCCCCGGTTGGTGATGACCTTCAGCTGGCCGTCATCGTGTTCGAGCACACCGAGCCCCAGGCACCTGCCGGCTCCGTCCTGGAGTCCGACCAGAACGCCTTCGAGTCGAGCGAGATCGAGGCCGGCGGGGAGCGTTGGGGCGAAGACGCTGTTGCGAACTCGCCACCTCTGCAGCGGCTCGGCAAAGGCAGTGGCGAATGCCTTGGCCCGCCAGGTCCGGCGATCCTCAGGACTCGCGGGCCGCACGTCCGGGTCGACCGGGGCCACTTCGACTTCGGCGGTGAAGAAGCGCCGCAGCATCCCGACGAGCGGCTCGATCTCGGCGCCGCGTTGGAATCCGATGACGACCTCGGGACGGCACAACTCCATCTTGTGGTACTTGAGGGTCTGGCCGACGACGCCGGACACCGTGCCGCTGGTGTCGACGACCACGAGGTCGGCGCGCTCGCGCGCCTCACCCACCAGCACCGCAGTCGCCACGACCTGCTGAAGGATCACCCGCTCGGGAAGGATCGCTCCGACGAACTGGAGGCGCTCGGCCTCGATCGCGCCATCGAGATCGACGGGACTCTCGATAACTGCCATCCCGATGCATCCGGGCGGCCCGATGGTGGACTGGTCGGTGTCGGCATCGACGAAAGCGACGGACCGCCCGGCGGCGAGGGCAGCCGCGATCAGTCGTCGGGCGAAGGTGGTCTTGCCGGTGTCGGCGGATCCGATCAGCATCACGACCCCGCGGCGGCGCACCATGTCCTCGATGAGCGCTGAGTGGATGTCTTCTTTCACGGCTGCCCTGGGTGTCTGATCACTCCAGACCGTAGACCGAAGACGACAGGTAGGGAGCGCGAAGTACTGTCCATCCGGTGACACGCCCCATCTCGTTTCTCAGTGACTTCGGGCACGCCGACGAATTCGTCGGGGTGGTCCACGGCGTGATCCGGCGGATTTCAGGCGATATCGAGGTCATCGACGTCACCCATGGCGTTCCCCGGGGGAATGTGCGCGCCGGGGCGCTTGCTCTCACCCGGGCGATTCAGTTCCTGCCGAACGGGGTGGTCCTTGCCGTGGTTGATCCCGGGGTGGGAGGCGAACGGCGGGCGATCGCGGCCGAGACCGCGTGGGGGTACTTCGTGGGTCCAGACAACGGGTTGCTGGCCCCGGCTGTAGCGATTGTCGGCGGTGCCACCCGCATCGTCTCGCTCGAGGCGGAGGAGTTCCGGTTGCCCCGCAGCGGCCCCACTTTCGACGGGCGCGATGTGTTCGCCCCGGCGGCGGCGGTGCTCGCATCCGGAGAGGCTGGTCTCGGCGACCTGGGGCCTGAGGTGCCGCCCGGTTCACTGACACCTTTGCTGCTGCCCCTGGTGGAGCACATCGACGGCACCGTCGCCGGCGAGGTCTGGTGGGTCGATCGATTCGGCAATGCCGAGACGAACGTCTCCCCGGGGGACCTCGAAGCCATCGGGGTGCACCCCGGGGGCCGGGTGACGCTTCGGGTCGGCCTCGCGAGCCACGAACTGGAGTGGCGGGTCGACTACGGGAGTGGAGACGACCCCCTAGTCCACGTCGACTCATCCGGCATGATCGCGGTGGCGGTCCCGGGAGGCCGAGCAGATGAGACACTCAACATGCCCGAAGGGACTGCCGTGGTATTTGGCCCCGCGACCCCCAGTGGTCGGGGTACGAGGGTCGAAATAGAGCCAAGAACCAAGAATCAAGAACCAAGACTCAAGGCTGATCCTGGTGACTGGTGACTGGTGACTGGTGACTGGTGACTGGTGACTGACTCAGACCGATTGGAGGCGGATGACGAACGCCACCGCCGCAACTCCGAGCATCAGCAGGAGCAGGAGGATGGTGATCACGGTGGCGGGTCGCACCCCGTCGACGTTAACCAGCGCGGGGCAGATCGAGAATGAGTGACCTCACCTTCCTCACCCGGGACCGCTGCCTGCTGTGCGTGGAAGCCCTAGCCGTGGTGGAGGAGCAGGTACGGCGTCGCCGCCACACCGTGCGGATCATCGACGTCGACAGCGATCCCACCCTGCGCGATCGCTACGGCGATCGGGTGCCAGTGGTCCTCCGCGACGGGTCGGAGGTACTGGCAGGTGCCTTCACCCCGCGGGCAGTGCGACGCGCGTTGCGGTGAAGGCCTCGCCTCGCTCGGCCCGCAATTGGCCAGCCAAAGGCTGGCTTAGGCGGCCAGGGGCCGCCCCGCAATCACGCGATTCGCAATACGACAGAGGCGGTGAACGGCCCTTCTGCTCCTGCGACCTGCGACCTTTTCCCTGGCTCTGGCGGGGCGTAGCGGTGCTGGGTCTATATTGCGCGATTGTGAAGACCGCGATCCCCAAGGTGACCGTTCAGCGGCTCCCGGTGTACCTCAGGTGCCTCGAGGGCCTTCCGGCGGGCCGGGACCGGGTGTCGTCGGACGAACTCGCCGTCCTCGCCGGGGTGAACGGCGCCAAGGTGCGCAAGGACCTCTCTTATCTGGGTTCGTATGGCGTTCGGGGGGTCGGCTACGAGGTGGAGCGCCTCAAACTGCAGATCGGGCTCGAGTTGGGACTCGAGCGCGATTGGGCCGTGGTGATCGTCGGTGTGGGCAACCTGGGCCGCGCGCTAGCGAACTATGCGGGTTTCAGTGCGCGACGCTTCCGGATCGTGGGCCTCTTCGATGCCGACCCCCACAAGGTGGGCCAATCGATCGACGGCCTCGTGGTCGAGCCGATGTCCCGCCTCAATTCGGCGGTGGCGGACCGCGAAGCGCGGATCGGAATCGTCACCACGCCGGCAGCCGCGGCTCAGCAGGTGGCAGAGCAATTGGCCGACGCGGGAATCCTCTCGATCCTGAACTTCGCGCCGACGGTCATCCGCGCCCCCGATGGTGTGGACGTCCGGCGGGTGGACCTGTCGACGGAACTGCAAGTGCTCTCGTTCTACCTGCACCGCCAAAGCGGCTGAACGCTTCCCGCTTCCCGCTTCCCGCAAGAGAAGACACGATTGACGGGCCTTCTACGCGTCTACGCGTCTGTCGAATTGCGAATTGCGAATTGCGGGCCGAGCGAAGCGAGGCCTCTTCTACTCCTCCGCGTCGAGGCGCCCTAACGCGGCGAGGAACATTCCGAACAGAATGATGGAAGCGATCATCAGCACGCCGGGCAGGATTCTGATCTGAAAGGCGTTCAACCCGTCGATCAGCGTTGGCCGCAAGCCGCGGGGGGCGTACAGCGTGTAGAGCAGTCCGACGACGGCGAGGAAGCCGAAGGTGGCCGCACCCGTCACCAGGAACGCCAGGCGCTGGCCGAGGTTGGTGAAGTTGATCAGATAGACCGTCCCGATGAACACCGCCGCCGCCCCCACCGCCACGATGATCCCTCGGACCAGGACGCCGGGCTGGGGCTCGCCATGAGGCCCGACGTTGTTCTTGCCCACCAGCGTCTCGTATGCCCAGTCGGTTGCCGCTCGAACCTGGGGTAGCAGCGACAGGAGCACAACTACGAGCAGCGCGACGCCGAGCCACTCGAGCCTGCTGAGCCCTCGCTCGTCTGAGCGGATGCGCCGGATCATGGCAGTGCCCTTTCGAATTGGACGATCAACTCGATGTCGGCGGCGCTGAGCAGGGCGCCGAACCCCGGCATCCACCCGCGTCCGATCCCGTTGACGCCGTAGGCGACGGCATTGTCGGAGCCGCGCACTACGAATGTGTAGTGATCGGTCGGGTCGGGGAACTGGATCACCGTGCGATCGTCGAACAGTGCAGGCCCAAAGGCACCCGACCCCGGCTGCTGGGTGAAGGGCAGACCCGCTGAGAAGCCGGCGGTGTGGCAACGGGCGCAGTACAGGTTGTACAGCGCGGCAGCCCGTTGGGCGGTCTCGATGTCACCGCCGAACACGTTGGCGGCCATGGCCTCGATGTCGATTGCGTACGGGCGCGCCTCGCTTTGCTCGAGGAGGAAGGCGAGCCCTTGTTCGGCGGTCGCCACCAGGGAAGCCAGGTTCTCGTTGGTCAACCGAAGGTCGCGGGCGATCGAATCGAATTCGGTGACCACGACGCTCGCCTGGTCGAGGTCGGGAGTCGCGGTGGATCCTTCGCTGGTCGTGAATGGATTTGCCGGATCGAACTCCAGCCGCTCGAGCACGGTGCGGGGCGGGCTGGGTGGGGCGTTGGTGATGAGCCGGTCGAGAAGATCGTTCAGTGTTGCCTCGGCTTCATCGGTCAGGCCGTCCCGGTCCTGGTCGGGCCCCGGTGAGGTACAGGTCGTGCCGTAGAGCCGGGACGAGGCGGCGGTGCAGGTCCCCGATCCGGTGAGAACGGCCTCGAGCTCTGCGGGCAGGCCTTGCACCGCCGCGTGCTGCTCGGGGATCAACGCCAGAGCGACCAGCTCCGCCTGCTGGACCGCGGTGGCGGCGTCGACGGCGGCATCGGCGTCCTGGATTCGGCGGATCTCGGAGTCGACGGTGCGATCGACCGCTGCCAGCACCTCGGATTGGGGTATCTGCAGGGTGCGGATGTAGGCGATCAGCTCATCCACCTGCTGGGTGTTGAGCGGACCGCCCCCCTCGACACCCCACGCCGGCATCGGTGTTCCCTGGCGTCCGAAGACGATCCAGAACCGCACTTCATCCTCGGAGTAGCGGTAGAGAACGTCGTTGAGGGACGGCGCCGACCAGGTGGTGGGGATCCCGCTGCGGGGCTCGATGAAGGGGGCACCGCCGCCACCGCCATCGAGTGCATGGCAGTTGAAGCACTGGAACTCGAGCCACCACTCATGGCCTCGTTCGATGGCGATATCCTCGAAGCGGTGCTCGGCGGACGCCTGGCGACTCGTCTCGTTGAGGAAGTACACGGGCAAGGTGATGGCGAGCACCGCGGTGGTCACCAGCGCCGACACCAGCACCTTGTTGAGCCGTTTCGACTCCAGCTCGTCGTCGGTCATGTATGGCGTGAGGTTCTGCGGTGGCGCCTCGCGGCGGCGGGCGACCCGGGATTGGGTCACCAAGTACGCCAGCCATCCGATGACGGCCAGTACGGCGAGGGCGAGGGTGGCGGCGCCGATTCCCATCGCTCAGGCCATCGGCTCGATCAAATGCACGACGGTCCCTGCGGGTACTCAGTGCTCTTGGTCGACGCCCGCGAGGTCTGGATCACGGTGCCGGTGTCGATGATGAACTGCCCGGTGTCGTCGATCTCGACCACGAAACGGTCGAGGTTGCGGGGGGCGGGGCCATCCTCGTACTCGCCGTGGTAGTTGTACTTGGAACCGTGGCACGGGCATTCGAAACCCTGCGACGCCTCGCACTGCGGCACCCGGCAGCCGAGGTGAACGCAGCGCTGCCACAGGGCCATGAGCCCCCCGGCGACCACCGGCAGACCCTCGAACGAGGTGCCGGCGGTGTCTCCCTGGAATGGCACGACGTAGGACTGGGCGGCCGGGACGAACAGCGGGCTCACCCGGCCATCCGACAGGAACACCTGGACGGCGAGATCCTCGGCGCGTCCGGCGTTGATCTTGGATCCGAAGCCGCCGGCGCGCAGCTTCGGCCACATGAACGCCAGCGCGGCGATGCCGAACTGGGCGAGGAACAGGCCGAACACCCCGCCGAGCCCCCGGTTGAAGAACTGGCGGCGGGTCACGCCCATCGCGTCGGCATCGACCAATTCGCGATCCTCGCGGGGATCGACCGGAACGGGTTCGACTTCACCTTCGTCGGCAGCCGGTTCGGCTGCGGCCTCCTCGGCGCGGGCTCGTCGATCGCGGTCTGCCTTGCGGTCGCGGGCTCCCTTACGGTCGCGGGTCCGGGTCTTGCGGTCGAGCCGTCCGACCCGGGGTGGAGCGTCGCTGCCGCTCTCCCGGCGGAATGCGATCGAGAAGATGGCGGCAAGGGCGACCAGCGCCAATCCGGCGAATGCGAACACGAGGATCTGGGTGGTGCTCATAGGTCGAAGAAGATCCCGTCACGCCAGGGGAAGGTGAAGTTGAACCCGGGCCCCCGATAGAACGACCCGATCATCGTCAGGATCGCCGAAGCCACCACGAAGAAGGTGAAAACCATGATGGCGAACTTGCGGTCGGAGGGACGGGTGGAGCGGTTGCGGTCTACGTAGGGGATGGCGGCCAGCCCGGCCAATCCCAGGCCGGGAATCAGCACGCCGGCGACCTGCGGGTCGAAGTAGGACAGCAGTTCCTGGAGGCCGAGGAAGTACCAGGGCGCCTTCGACGGGTTCGGCTGGGCGTTGGGGTTCGCCAGCTCGAGCAGCGGCGCATCCTGGAACACCGAGAAGATGACCAGCAGCGCGGTCACCACCAGCAGTGCGACGAACTCCATCGCCACCAGGTGGGGCCAGACGCTCACCTTGTCGGTGGGCTCGCGCTTCACCTGCTGGATCGCGTTGGCCTTGACCACGGTGAGCAATCGCTGGGTGCGCACACCCTCGGGGATCGCCGGGGCGGATCGGGCCGGCGCCGCGGCCGGTGCCTGCGCGGTGGCGGCTCCTGGGGCGGTTGCGGCGGTCGGGGCCGCGGCGAGGGCACCGCCGGACATCTCTGCCAGCACCTGCTCGAACGGGACGCCGAGGGCTTTCGCCTTCGCCTGTGCCGATCGTCTCAGTAGGTGTTCGGGGATTTCTGCCATGGCCGCTTCCTCAGAGGGGACCCGAGACGCCGCCGTCTTTGCGCACCCGCCAGAAGTGGACCGCCATGAAGATGACGATCAAGAACGGCAGGGCGAGGACGTGCAGCACGTAGAACCGGAGCAGTGTGGAGGCACCCACCTGGATGCCGCCCAGCAGGACGAACGAAACCTGATCGCCGAAGACCGGCGTGTAGCCCGCCATGTTCGATCCGACGGTCACCGCCCACAGCGCCAGCTGATCCCAGGGAAGCAGGTACCCGGTGAAGGAGAGGAGCAAGGTGAGGAAGAGGAGCACCACCCCGACCACCCAGTTGAACTCTCGCGGCGGCTTGTACGCCCCGTGATAGAACACCCGGGTCATGTGGAGGAAGACGGTGATCACCATCAGGTGCGCGCCCCATCGGTGGAGGTTGCGCACCAGCTGCCCGAATGCGACGTTGGTCGAGAGGGCGGCGGTGTCCACGTATGCGTCGGGCACCGCCGGCGTGTAATAGAACATCAGGAAGATGCCGGTGATCGTCAACAGGATGAAGAGGAAGAACGACAACCCGCCGAGACAGAGGGTGTACGACAGGCGAACCCCGTGCCGCTTCACCTTCACCGGGTGGAGGTGGTACAGCACGTTGTTCATGATCACGTAGGACCGGTTGCGGGGGCTGTCGCTGTAGCCCTTACGGAAGGGAGATCCGGGCCGGAAGACCGACTCCCAGAACTCGGACCCGCGGAGCTTCGCTCCGATCCCACCGATGCGGGATCCGATCGTCTTGCGTCCGTTGCCGTTCGAGGTCATCCGCGCTCCTCGTCCCTAAATCGCCCGTACTCTCCGCCCTGACCCCTCCCGAGGTCAAATCTGGTCCACGGCGTTCCTGTGCCTGCCTGCTGCATGCCTCTCAGAACCGCATCCCATACGCGTAACCGTTCTTTGAATCCCGCTGACCCGAGTCGATCTCCCACGGCGCGGTCATCCCCAGCTCGCCGGTCTGCGCAGCGAGTGAGCCCTCGTACTTGCCCAGGGAGATGACGCCGGTGGGGCACCGATCGACGCACAGGGCGCACCGGGTGCACTCGTCCTCGTCGACCACGAATATGCCGATGTTGGTGGCGTCGGCCCGCGGGTCCGACACGTTGGTCGCCTCGGCGATGGCGTCCATCGACAGGTAGTGGATGCACTTCCACGGGCAGATGTCCACGCATCCTTCGCAGAGGATGCATTCCGACTGGTCGATGTGGAGGAACTGCTTCGGCTTGACGGCTGCGGTCAGGTAGTCGCCCTCGACCAGGGTCAGCTGATAGTCGTCGCGGAACGGCGGGGTCTCGAGCCAGACTTCCGAACGGGCCATCAGCGACCACCACCCCGGACCACCGGGCGTCCGTACACCGAGGTCGTGGTCGGGCGCGGCTCACCGCGACGCTTGGACCACTCCTGGTACTTGTAGGCCCCCACCAGGATGATCACCAGCGTGGTCGTCATGTATCCGGCGACGACCATGTCCTTCAGCACGCCGAAGGTGATCGTCACGTTGTTGTTGAGCACCAGCCATTTCGGGATGGTGAAGGCATCCCGTTGTCGGGTCCACTCCAGTGGGCCCTGGGTCAGCGAGAGCCACTCGTTGGGGACGATCCCGAACAGGATCATGGCTTCGAGCGTGAAGAGGAATGCTCCCAGCGTCGCTCGCGCCCAAGTGAGCGGCCGATCGAAGATCCATCCGAGGACGATGGCGGCGATGAGGATCTGGCTCCCGAGAATCGCGGTCAGGTGGCCCAGCGTCGGCAAGGCCCAGCACTTGGCCGCATCGCTCTCGAAGAATGCGCAACGGGGGATCGACGGATGGATGGGCTGTCCCACCGAGTTCTCGACGGGGAGGTTCGTGAAGTGAGCGATCAGGACGCCGACGATCAGCAGGACGGAGCCGAGTACGACGCCGATCACGCCGAGTCGCTTGCGCTTCTCACTGGTCACGCGTGCAGAACCTCCCTAGGAGCCGTGGCATTGTAAGACTTCCGACCCCCGACACGAGTCCGCGAAGGCGTGAGGGAGTTGCGCGGGCCTGAGGTCGACATAAAGGAATTGCGAATTGATTGCGGGGCGGCCCCTGGCCGCCTTAGCCAGCCTCCGGTGGCCAATTGCGGGCGAGCGAAGCGAGCCTCCTGGCTGGCTAACCTTCCGCCGCAATCGCGAACGAGATGGAGGGTTCGAGGCAGTGACCTCGGCAGACACGATGTCAGAGCGGGAGCCCGCCGACACCGCATCCCGGCCTGCTCTCCAACCCGGTACGGGCTTCGTCGTTCGCACGGCCGGTTTGGCCGCCACCGCGTTTCTCCTGCTCGGCCTCCTCCTCTACACCGTCTCTGCAGTGTTGCTCCGCTGGCCGACGCTGCTTTCCGACGCCGGTCTCGATGCGGGATCCTTTTCGTACGGAAGGCTCGCCCCCGCCGGGCTGAATGCGCTGCTGTTCGGATGGCTGACGCTGGGGCTGGCGGCCGTTGCCCTCCATGTGGTGCCCCGACTGGTGGGCGCCAGATTGTTCTTCCCGCTCGCCGCGTTCGGGGTCATCGGCCTGATGACGGCCGGAGTCGCCGCGGGGGTTGGTGCCATCCTCCTCGGGGACGGAGTCGGTGGGCGCTATCTCGAGATGCCGTGGTTCGCCGACGGAGCACTGGTGGCGGCCTACTTCGGACTCGCCGTCATTGTTACGGCGACTGCTCGCCGGGGTGATCGGGACCGGCTGCCGCTTGCGGGGTGGTTCCTCGTTTCGGCTCCATGGATGCTCTTCCTGTCCTATGCCGCCGGCGCAGTGCCCGGTCTCGGCGGGGTACCCGGTGAGATTCAGGGGGCCTTCACCGGCACCGCCGTCACCGGCCTCTGGGTGGCGCTGGCGGCGGTGGGGGCGGGCTACTACCTGATCGGGCGGCTGGTGCCGGGAGCCGAACTCCACCCTCGGCTGGGTCGCATCGCCTACTGGTCATTGACCCTGTCGTGGGCATGGACCACAGGCCGCGCCTTTCAATACGGGCCGGTGGGTGATTGGGTAGGGACGCTGCCGGTGATCTTCGGCGCGGGCGTAACCGTTGCCGCGATCACCGTGGTGACCGACTGGTCGCTGGCGTTGCGGCGGCGCTGGGTATCGATGGCAGGCTCACCGCCCCTGCAGTTTCTGGCCGCCGGAGCCTTCTTCTTCGTCGTTGGCCCGTTCGTCGGGTTCCTCGGAAGCCTGCGTTCGGTGTCGGCGGTCGTGCAGTTCACCCCATGGGAGTCGGCTTACGAGCAAGCGATGCTTCTCGGGGCATTCACGCTGTGGACCATGGGTGCCCTCGCTCATGTGATACCGGCGGAGTCGGGACGCTCGTGGCGACCAGGGTTGGGTCGGGCCGTGGTGTGGATCGCTGCCGGCGGAATCGGGCTATCGGTCGCCAGCCGTCTGGTCGGCGGGCTGCAGCAGGGTTACGCGTGGCTCGCCGGGGTGCAGTCGGGCGAGTACCAGAACTTCAGCGATGGCTTGGTCAACTCTTCGACCACCGGGGCCGATCTCGCCCAGGCGCTCGGCCTCGATCTGTTGACACTCGGCGCGCTCATCTTTGCCGCGATCACCATCCGATTCGTCATCGCCCGGGGCGAGGCGGAGGTCTCGCCGGGAGCGCCGATGATCACCGGGCGGCTGGCGGTCGTGGTGCGGGGCGCGGTACTGCTCTTCCTCGTAGCCGGGCTCGGCGCCTTCGTTCTGCCGGCGGTCGACGCCGATCGGCCACCGACGCAACTCGCCGACTCGTCCCGCCTGTACCCGGAGGGATCGATTGCCGACCGGGGTCGCCAGCTCTACATCAGCGAGGGATGCTGGTACTGCCATACACAACAGGTGCGTGCCATCGTGACCGATGTCGGGTTGGGTCGGGTGTCCGAGCCCGGTGACTACGCCCACGACCCGACTGGGACGCTCGGTTTCCGGCGAATCGGACCCGACCTCGGCCACTCTCAGGAGCGGGAGACGGCCGGGAGCGCGTCGTACGTGCTGAATCACCTCATCGACCCGAGGGCGACCCGACCGTGGTCGGTGATGCCTTCGTACTCGTACCTCACCCAGGACGAGCTGACCGCGCTCGCCGCTTACGTTGCGGGGTTGAAATGAACGTCGACGATCTCGTCAGGCTGGCTGCCGAGGCCCTGAAGATGCCCGAGAGCATGGTGCGCCAATCCGCCGAGGCTCGCTCGAAGGCAACCGGCCGCACCGTCGAGGAGCTTCTCGGCGAATGGGCGGGAGTCGATCCCGCGTCCGAGGCGCCACCGAGGGCTGAAACACCGGATGCGGTCCCGACCCCTTCCGCCGACGCGCCCGCCCCGGCTGTCCCGGCCGCGCCGGCTGCCGCCCCTGCCGCGCCGTCTGCCCCGTCTGCGCCGGCTGCCCCTGCCGCGCCGCCGGTCGATGCCGCCGACCTGCTGACGAAGGCGGCCGCCGCCCAGGGTCTGCCGGAGGCGATGACCAAGCGCTCCGCCGCCGCCCGCGCCAAGGCGGAAGGCAAGACCCTCGACGAGATTCTCGCTGAATGGGCCGGGGTCGAACTGGCGGCTGGCGGCGCGGCCCCGGCGGCTGCAGCTGCTCCTGCCGCGTCCGAGGCGGAAGCCCCTCCGGCGGCGGCTGCTGCTCCCGCCTCGTCCGAGGCGCAAGCCCCTCCGGCGGCGGCGCCTGCCGCGCCGGCGGTCGATGCGGCCGACCTGCTGGCGAAAGCGGCCGCGGCGCAGGGTCTGCCCGAGGCGATGACCAAGCGCTCCGCCGCGGCCCGCGCCAAGGCGGAAGGCAAGACCCCCGAGCAGGTTCTCGCCGAGTGGGCCGGAGTCGAAGCGCCGGCCGCCGGGGCGGCCCCGGCGGCGCCCGCTGCCCCTGCCGTTTCCCCCGCGGCCGCGGCCCCTGCAGCCGCCGAGGCTCCGGCGGCCGAGATCGAGGTCATCGCCGAGGAATCCGGGGTCACGGCTGCCGAGGCTGCCCGCAGGACGGAGCGGGAGTTGGTGACCCCTTCGGGTGCCTTCCCGCGCTGGCTCGCCGCACTGTTCGTGGCGGTCCCCATGTTCGCCATCACTTATGCGTCCTTCTTGCCCAACGGCCCCAATTGCGGCGACGCCGGCAGCCTGGGGATCGATCCGGTGACCGGGATCGCCGTCAACTGCGACGGATCGGAGTTCGGCCAGGACGAGGTCGACTTCTTCGCGATCGGCGCCGAGGTGTACGGAGCCCGTTGTGCGGTGTGCCACGGTCCCACCGGCGGCGGCGTCGCCAGCTTCCCCCCGTTCATCGACGGAGCACTGCTCGAGACCTTCCCGGAGGGGAGCTGCGCGACCCACATCGAATGGGTGATGCTCGGCTCCGCCGGCTGGCCCGATCCGACCTACGGCGCCAACAACAAGCCGGTGGGAGGGTTGGGGGTGGTCATGCCCGCGTTCGGTACCCAGCTGTCAGAACAGGAGCTCCACTCGGTGGTCCTTTACGAGCGAGTCCAGTTTGGCGGCCTCCCGCTAGAAGGGGTCATCACCGACTGTGGGCTCGATGCGGAGGAGGAGGCCGGTTAGATCGGCCGGCTGACGCCGGCCTCCCGCAATTGGCCAGCCAAAGGCTGGCTAAGGCGGCCAGGGGCCGCCCGGCAATCTTCGCGATTCGCAATTCGACAGACCCGACATGCGGGTCCCCCGCCTTCGTATCGCGTATCGCCTATTGCGAATCGCGGCCTACACCAGCCCCGCGATCGCACCGATCGCGTCCTCCACATCCTCCCCACTCACGCCTAGATGAGTCACCAGGCGGATGCGGCCGGCTACGGGGGCGGCGCGGACTCCGGCGGCGCCCATCGCGGTGACGAAGGCGTTGATGTCTGTGCCGGCCGGCGGCCGGAAGAAGACCATGTTCGATTCGGGTGCCTCGACCGTGAGACCGAGTTCGATGAGTGCATCGGCCAGTCGTTGGGCGTTCACCTGGTCGCTGGCGAGTGCATCGATGTTGTGGTCGAGCCCGTAGAGCGCCCCGGCGGCGAGGATGCCCGATTGCCTCATCGCCCCTCCATACAGGTACTTGAAGCGATTCGCCGCGGAGATGAACTCGCCCGACCCGGCGATGGCGGCGCCTCCCGGCGCCCCCAGCCCCTTGGAGAAGTCGATCCATATGGCGTCCACCGGCGCCGCCCACCTGGCGGCCGGGATCCCGGTGGCGGCCACCGCGTTGAGGACCCGGGCACCGTCGGTGTAGACCGCCGCCCCGAATTCACGGGCGGCCGCGGAGACCGCTTCATATAGGTCGATGGGCCACACGGTGCCGCCTGCGAAGTTGTGGGTCTGCTCTAGTGAGACCAGTGAGGTCCGCGGTTGATACACGCTTCCCTTGTTGAGCACGGCCGCCAGTTGGTCCGGGGTGAAGTGGCCCCGCTCGGTGATGATTGGTTCGAAGACCACCGCCGACAGAATCGCCGGTCCACCCCCTTCGAAGCGGTAGACGTGGGCCCGGTGATCGCAGACGACGGCGTCGCCCGCCCGAGTCAGCGCCGAGATCGCCACCTTGTTGCACATCGACCCGGTGGGCAGGAAGAGCGCAGCCTCCTTGCCGAGCAGGGCGGCCACCCGTTCCTCGAGCCGCCGGGCGGTGGGATCCTCCCCGAGCTGTTCGTCACCCACCTCGGCCGCCGCCATCGCCTGACGCATCCCGGCAGAGGGAAGAGTGTGGGTGTCGGAGAAGAGGTCGATCACAGGGGTGACGATACGCAGGAAACGAGACCCAAGAGTCAAGAACCAAGAACCGGCGCGTCCTGTCTTGGCTCTTGATTCTTGACTCTTGGCTCTAGGTACCCTCCCCCCTCATGTCTTCTCCTGAAGTGCTCGTCGTCGGTGGGGGTCCTGCCGGGTCGGCGGCGGCGTATTGGCTGGCGCGGGCGGGGCACGAGGTGCTGGTCGTAGAGAAGAAGGAGTACCCCCGGGAAAAGACCTGTGGGGACGGGCTGACCCCACGGTCGATCCGCCAGCTGATCGACATGGGCTTCGACTTCGATGTCGCCGAGTTCCACCGGGTCAACGGTCTGAGGGCGTACTCCTCAGAGCTGATGATCGAGATGCCGTGGCCCGAGCACCCCACTCTTCCGGCGTGGGGTGGGGTGATTCGGCGCTCCGATCTGGACATGCAGGTGGCCGCCCTCACCGAAAAGCAGGGCGTCGTGGTTCGCCAGAACACGACCGCCACCCCGATCGTCGAGGCGGGCCGCATCGCCGCGGTCGACCTGGCCACCAATGGCGACCTTGACCGGGTCGAGCCGCGCTTCGTAGTGGTGGCCGACGGGTCGTTGTCGCGATTCGGGCGATCGCTGGGAGCGGTTCGTGACAAGGGTCGTCCCTACGGACTGGCGGCCCGGGCGTACTACTCGAGCCCCATGGCTGACGACGGGTTCATGGAGAGCCAGTTGGATCTGCGTGATGCCGAGGGCGCCACGATCCCTGGCTACGGGTGGGTGTTCCCGATGGGAGACGGTTCCGTCAACATCGGGGTAGGGGTGCTGTCGACCTTCCATCGCTGGAAATCGGTCAACACCTCCAATCTCATGGATGCGATGGTGGCATCTGCTCCCGACCATTGGGGGCTGACCGAGGACTCGAAGCTCACCGACGCCCGCGGCGGCAAGTTGCCGATGTCGTTCTCGGTGGGCCCCTTGGTGGGGAGCAACTGGGTGCTGGTCGGAGACGCCGCCGGGGCGATCAATCCCTTCAACGGGGAGGGGATCGCCTACGCGTACGAGACCGGCCGGATCGCAGCGGATCACCTCGGTCGCGCCATCGAGCAGCGCGATGGCTCGCTCATCTGGGGCTACCGCGATCAAGTGGTCGACGAGTACGACCTCTACTACCGGGTCTCGCGGGCGTTCGTCAGGCTGATCGGCCAACCGGGGGCGATGCGCATCCTCACCCGCACCGGCCTGCGGAATCGGACGCTGATGGAGTGGGTGCTCCGGGTGATGGCCAACATCCTCCGCCCCGACGAACGCCACCTGGCCGAAACGGCGTACGGGATGGTGGAACGGGCGGTGCGGGTCGGCCCGGATCCATGGTGAGGCCCCGGCGCTGCGCGCCGGGGCTGCGATGGGCGAAAAGCGAAAGGCGAAACCCGGCTGACACGTTCGGGGGGTTCGGTGGGGTTTCGCCCTCCGCGTGGCCGGCGATAGCCGGCCGCTATCGCGGGGGGGGGGGGGGGGGGGGGGGGGGGGGGGG
>JBBEAX010000025.1:0-8639 GCA_040882645.1 Acidimicrobiia bacterium | reverse complement strand
CCTCGGGGCGGCCGACCCTTTTGCAGGAGGGCGGCAACAGCCGCCCGACCTCTACGCGATGATCAATCCCTGGACGTAGATCGAAATCGCCGCGGCGAGGGCCACGAACAGCAGGTCGATGACGTAGGCATTCATCTTGTAGTTCATCCACACCACCGCCGAGTACATCATTGACCCGATCAGCAGGACGCCGATGACGAGCCCACCAAAGACCAGGGCGTGCTCGATGTCGTCGAGTGGGGCGGTGTACGCGATGCCGACGTTGAACACGAACGAGTACAAGAAGGTACCGACCAACTTGCTCGTTTCCGGCCTGCCCGAAACCATCGGCTGACCGGTCGCCGCCGACCACTTCTTGCCGAACAGTGGTCCATACCACAGCCAACCGAGCACCATGATGGCGACGGCCCCCGCCAGCACGGCGAGCCAGTCGATGTCTCCGAGGTATTCGAAGAATTCACTAAACGTCACGGTCTTCCTCCCATAGGTTGCCGACCGTCGCGAATCTACCGATCGGCGCCAGAGCGCGTCGGCCCAGCTGGCTGGAAGTGATTGGGGCCTCGCGGGCCTCGCTGCGCTCGGCGCTTCCGGCTACCCGCTACCGGCTACCCGCAAGAACCCGAATGTGCACTAGGTCGCGTTCTACCTCCCTGCCTCTCTTGCCGGAAGCGGGCAGCGGGTAGCCGGTAGCCCTCTTTCCCGTTTCGGACCACGCGTCACACTCTCCTAATCTCGGGCCGACCGCGAACCTTTGGAAGGCCATGACGCTGAGCGCCTACCTCCCCATCGCCTTGATGTTCCTCCTGGTGGTGGGGTTCGCCGGGGTGTCGATGCTGCTGAGCCGGGCGATCGCCCCTCACAACCCGACGCCGGCCAAGCTCGACCCATACGAGTGCGGCATCGTTCCGTTGCAGGAACCGGTGCAACGGTTCCCGGTGAAGTTCTACGTTGTAGCGATGCTCTTCGTGATCTTCGACATCGAGATCGTGTTCCTCTTCGCGTGGGCAGCCCGCTTCGTCGATCTCGGGTGGTACGGGATCGCCGCCGTGGGGATCTTCACCCTGCTCCTAGTGGAGACCCTCGTCTACGTGTGGAAACGAGGCGCTCTCGACTGGAACGTCGCGCATCGGGCGCGCTACCGGCGCGTGGTCGCCGTCGACGCCACGAGGGAGGCGGCCTAGATGGCTCGCCCGTCGGCGCCGCCGAATTTCCTCACGGCGGTACTGGGCAAGGCCGTCGGATGGGCCCGAACCCGCTCGATGTGGCCTGCATCGTTCGGCCTGGCGTGCTGTGCGATCGAGATGATGGCCACCGGGGCTGCCCACAACGACCTGGCCCGCTTCGGCATGGAGGTGTTTCGAGCCTCTCCCCGCCAGGCCGACCTGATGATCGTCGCCGGGCGGGTGTCACAGAAGATGGCCCCGGTCCTCCGCCAGGTCTACGACCAAATGGCCGAGCCCAAGTGGGTCATCTCGATGGGGGCATGTGCCTCGACGGGCGGCATGTTCAACAACTACGCGTTGGTGCAGGGGGTCGATCAGGTGGTTCCGGTCGACATCTACGTTCCCGGGTGCCCGCCCGGACCCCAGGGACTGATCCACGGGATCCTCACGCTGCAGAACCGCATCAGCGCGGGGGAGTACCCGATCCGATGACGACGCCGTCGGCCGACCCGATGTACGAGGACCTGGCGGGGCGGATCGAGTCCGCCCGGTTCGGCGACTCGAAGGGGCAGGTGATCGTCCGGGTGCCTTCTGCCGATCTGATCGGCTTCGTCGACGCCGCCAAGGAGGTCGGGTTCGCGATGTTCATCGACCTCTGCGCGGTGGACTACCTGCATCGCGACCCTCGATTCGAGGTGGTCATCAACCTGCTGTCGATCGATCCGCCGGCACGGGTGCGCATCCTGGTCGAGGTGCCTGCCGGCGAATCCGTGCCATCGATCACCGGCGTCTTCCCCGGGGCCGACTTCTACGAGCGGGAGGCGTTCGACCTGTTCGGGGTCGAGTTCGAGGGTCATCCCGACCTGACCCGGATCCTCCTGCCCGACGACTGGGAGGGACATCCCCTTCGCAAGGACGTGCCGGTGGGGTCCGTGCCCGTGCAGTTCAAAGGGACGCACCGAGTCTCATGAGCAAACCTCCCGACATCATCACCGGCGACACCGAAGCGCCGGCATTCGCCGAGGCTGCGAAGCAAGGTTCGGTGAAGCCGGCTTCGGAGCGCCGCGTCACTCACGATCTATGGCTGAGCGGCACCGAAGGCCCTACCGACACCGGTCGCTTCACCGACGAGGGCGCTCAGGAGATGCTGCTCGACGAGGATCCGGAGGTGCTCGCCGGGCAACGGGGCACCCTGGTGGTCGACGACTACGGCGAGGACGCCGTCTCGGACGAGGTCACCCAGATCATCAACATGGGTCCCCAACATCCGGCTACACATGGGGTGCTTCGCCTCCACTTGGAACTCGAGGGCGAGACCATCAAGCGGGTCAAGCCGATCATCGGCTACCTGCACACGGGCATGGAGCGCACCGCCGAGGCGCTCACCTACATGCAGGGACCCACCAACGTCACCCGGATGGATTACCTGTCGCCGTTTCACAATGAACTGGCGTTCTCACTGGCAGTCGAGCGCCTCCTCGATGTGGAGATCCCGCCGCGGGCCCAGACCATCAGGATCCTCATGACCGAGTTGAATCGGGTCGCCAGCCACCTGCTGTGGGCGGCCACCACCGGATTCGACCTCGGCGCACTCTCGATGATGATCTACGGGTGGCGGGAACGCGAGGCGGTCCTCGGGTTCTTCGAGAAGACCACCGGCCTGCGGATGAACCACAACTACATCCGCCCCGGCGGGGTCGCCGCCGATCTTCCCGACGGGTGGGAAGAGGATGTGGTCGCCATCGAGGAAACGGTGCTGGCCGGTCTCGCCGACTACGAGGGCCTCCTGATGGGGAACCCGATCTTCATCGAGCGGACCCAGGGCGTGGGGGTGCTCAACCCGGCGGAGTGCTTCGCCTTCGGGGTGACCGGTCCCATGGCCCGGGCGTCAGGCATCGACTTCGACGTCCGCAAGGCGTTTCCTTATTCGGGTATCGAGAACTTCGACTTCGACATACCCGTCGCCCAGCACGGCGATGTCTACGACCGATTCATCGTGCGGTTCGAAGAGATCAGGCAGTCGCTGCGGATCGTCCGCCAGGCGGCGGAAGCGATGCCCCTCGGCGACACCCGCACCGAGGATCGCAAGGTCACCCCGCCCCCTCGCGCCCGGATCGACCAGTCGATGGAGGCGCTCATCCATCACTTCAAGATCTTCACGGAGGGCTTCAAGGTTCCGGCGGGCGAGGTGTACCAAGCCGTCGAGTCGCCGCGTGGGGAGCTGGGCATGTACCTGGTGTCCGACGGCGGAGCCAAGCCCTGGCGCCTCCACGTCCGCGGCCCATCCTTCGCCCACGTCCAGGCCCTCCCCGCAATGCTCACCGACTCCCTGATAGCCGACACCATTGCTGCATTGGCGTCGGCGGACCCGGTGATGGGGGATGTGGACCGATGAGCAAGTCGCCAGTCGCCAGTCGCCAGTCCCCAGCCAGAGCGCGTCGGCGCGTTCGGGTGGCTGGGCACTGTCTTACTGGCGACTGGAGACTGGAGACTGGCGACTCATGACCTGGTCCCCCGCCACCGTCGAACGCGCTGAGGCGATCCTCGCCTTGTATCCGAACCCGCGGTCGGCGGTGATGCCACTCCTCTATATGGCGATGCATGAGGAGGGGCGGCTCACCGACGAAGGTATGCAGGAGGTGGCCAGGTGGACCGGGGTTTCTTCCGCCCAGGTGCTGGCGGTGGCGTCCTTCTACACAATGTACAAGCAGCATGTAGGGCGTCACCTCGTGTCGGTGTGCCGGTCGATCTCCTGCCACCTCCTCGACTCCTCGGCGGTCATCGATGCGGTCGCCGACGAGGCAGGGGTGCCTGCGGGTGAGACGGCAGCGGACGGCTCGATCACGGTGGAATCGGTTGAATGCATCGGGGCGTGCGGCGGGGCTCCGGCGGTCCAGGTGGACTACGAGATGGTCGAAGGGATGACGCCTGACAAGGCACGGGCCCTGGTGCGGTGGCTGCTCGACGAGCGCCCTGAGACGGTGCGGTCGGACGATCTACAAGAACGGTTCGGGGGGGCCCGCTCCTTCGACTGGGGACCAGCCGACTCCGCTGAGGCAGTGGGGCCTTTCCCGGCCTACGGGCCGTACGGCACCGTGGGAGGCTCAGGATGATCGAGCCACTTCTCACTTCGCGGATGACGGCGCATCCTGCCGATTCGCACACCATCGCCCGCTACGAGGCGACCGGGGGGTACGACGCGCTGCGCAAGGCGCTCAAGATGAAGCCGGAGGAGATCGCCGCGGAGGTCAAGGCCTCGAACCTCGCCGGTCGAGGCGGGGCCGGGTTTCCCACCGGCGTCAAGTGGGGCTTCCTCGCCCCGGCAACTCCCCGCTACCTGGTGATCAATGCCGACGAGTCCGAGCCCGGTACCTTCAAGGACCGGCAGTTGCTCGAGCGCGATCCTCATCAGTTGGTCGAGGGAATCGTCATCGCGGCCTACGCACTGAACACCAACCGCGCCTTCGTGTACATCCGCGGCGAATATCCCCGGCCCGCGCGCCGTCTGCACGCCGCGATCGAGGAGGCGCGCACCGCCGGATACATCGGCGATGACATCCTGGGGAGCGGTTTCGCCCTCGAGGTCACGATCCACCTGGGCGCCGGGGCGTACATCTGCGGCGAGGAGACCGCGCTGCTCAACAGCCTCGAGGGGCTGCGGGGCGAGCCGCGCATCAAGCCACCCTTCCCGGCGGTGGCCGGCCTTTACGCCAAGCCGACGATCGTCAACAACGTCGAGACCATCTCCAACATGCCCTGGATTGTCACCCACGGTGGGGCCGCCTACGACGCCATCGGTCCCGAGGGATCCCGCGGAACCCGGCTCTTCTCGGTGTCCGGCCATGTCGAGCGCCCCGGCAACTACGAGATCGTCATGGGGATGACCTGGCGCGACCTCATCTACGACCTCGGTGGAGGAGTTCGCGATGGCAAGGCGCTCAAGTGCTGGATCCCGGGCGGCGCCTCGGCGCCCTGGCTGACCCCGGAGCATGTCGACGAGCCGATCACGATCCAGGCTTGTACCCGGCTGGGCACGATGCTCGGTTCGGGGGGGATCGTGGTGATGGACGAGACCACCAATGTGGTCGCGGCCGCGCTCAGCCTGGTGCGCTTCTTCGCCCACGAGTCGTGTGGTCAGTGCACCCCGTGCCGGGAAGGCACCTCGTGGCTGGAGCGGATCCTCGAGCGGATCCTCCACGGCCGGGGCCGGATGTCCGACCTCGACCTGCTGCTGGATGTCAGCGACAACATCAGCCCCGGACTGCGGTGGCCACCGGCGATGACGACGATCTGCCCGCTGGGACCTTCGGCGGTGTCGCCGATCACTTCGATCATGGCCAACTTCCGCGACGAGGTGGTGGCGATGATCGCCGGGGAGGTGCCGGCAGGTGTCTGAGATGGTGAAGGTCACGATCGACGGGGTCGAGGTGGAGGTCCCGGCCGGCGAGCTGATCATCAAGGCCGCCCAGGATCACGGCACCTACATCCCCCGCTTCTGCTGGCACCCGCGTATGGAGCCGGTGGGGATGTGCCGGATGTGCCTGGTGGAGGTGGAGACCCCGCGTGGTCGGGGCCTGATCACTGCCTGCACCCAGCGGGTGGCCGAGGGGACCGTGGTGCACACGAAGTCCGAGGTGGTGAAGAAGGCTCAGGAAGGCGTCCTGGAGTTCCTCCTCATCAACCACCCCCTCGACTGTCCGGTTTGCGATCGCGGGGGTGAGTGCCCGCTCCAGGACCAGACGCTGTCGCACGGCCCGGGGGAGAGCCGCTTCGTCGAGGAGAAGCGCCATTTCGAGAAGCCGATCCCGATCAGCGACCTGGTGATGCTCGACCGCGAGCGGTGCATCCTCTGCGCCCGCTGCACCCGGTTCAGTGATGAGATCTCGGGCGACCCGCTCATCGAGTTCCTCGACCGGGGCAACTACACCCAGGTCAACACCTTCCCCGACGAACCATTCGCCTCCTACTTCTCGGGCAACACGGTGCAGATCTGTCCGGTGGGGGCGCTCACCGCCACTCCCTACCGGTTCCGTGCAAGACCCTGGGACCTCGAGGCGGTCGAGAGCACCTGCACCATGTGCTCCGTGGGCTGCCGGGTGTCGGTGCAGGCGAGCCAGAACCAGGTGCTTCGGCTGCTGGCCGTCGACTCCGAGCCCGTGGGCCACGGTTGGCTCTGCGACAAGGGCCGGTTCGGTTACGAGTACTTGCGGTCCCCCGCCCGGCTGGAGACGCCGCTCGTGCGCGGCGACGACGGCGAACTGCGCGAAGCAGCGTGGGGTGAGGCGCTGTCGGTGGCGGCGGAGGGGATCAAGGGAGTCGTTGCTCGCCATGGTGCGGACGCGGTCGCCGGGCTCGGCGGGGCTCGCAGCACCAACGAGGAGGCCTACGCCTTCGGCAAGCTGCTGCGAGGGGTGATCGGCACCGGCAACCTCGACGCCCGGATGGGCGACGCCCTCGACCCGGCGCTGATGGCCACCGGCGAAGCGCGCGGCCTGATCGGCGACCTGGAGCGAGCCAAGACGGTGTTGGTATGGGGGCCCGATCTGAAGGAAGAGCTTCCGGTCCTCTACCTGAGGGTGCGGCGGGCGGCGACTGCGCTCGGCGCAACGCTGGTTGTGATCCACCCGAGGGTCACGGGCCTCGACCGCGAGGCGACCCACGTCGTGCGGTATCGGCCGGGTGAAGGCGCCGCGCTGCTTGATCGCCTGGCCCGGGGCGACGGCGATCTCGCCGCGGTGCGCGAAGCCCTGACCGCGGGTCCCGTGGTTGCCATTGTGGGGCGCGCCGGCCTCACCGAGTCTCCGGACCTGGCTGCGGCGGTGGTGGCGTTTGCCGCCGGGCTCCCTGACGCATCGGTGCTGCCCGTCACCCGCCGGGGGAACGTCTACGGGGCGGTCGACATGGGGATGGCCCCCGGCTTGTTGCCGGGCCGGGTGCTCGCTGACCAGGCGGGCCGCGACGAACTCGCCGCCGCCTGGGGGCTGTCCGTCCCGGAGCCTGGTCGTGATGCCGACGGGATCCTGGCGGGTCTTGCCGACGGCTCGGTCCGGGGCCTCCTCCTGCTCGGGGCCGACCCCGTCGCCGAAAATCCTGATCGGGCAGCCGCCGTGGCCGGCGCAGAGTTCGTCGTGTCACTCGATCTGTTCGTGAACGACTCGAACCGGGCTGCCGATGTGATCCTTCCAGTGGTCGGCTTCTCGGAGGTCGAGGGCACTGTCACCAACCTCGAGGGCCGGGTGCAGAAGGTGAACCGGGTCGCGCCTGGGATCGGTCAGTCACGCCAGGCCACCGAGGTGCTGGGCGACCTGGCCGTACTGCTCGGCGGATCGCTGGGCGGGCCGGCAGATGCCTTGTTCAAAGAGATCTCCGCGGTGGCGCCGGCTTATCGCGACATCACCTGGGACGGGCTGGCGTGGAGCGGCGGGCGCGACGGCATCCTCGCCTCGAATTCCGGGCTTTCCCTGCCCCGACCCGGCTCCGACATCGACTCCCCTGCGCCCGGTCTCGCCCTGCACCTGGGCAGGGTGCTCTATGACGCCGGCACGATGGTCACCGCAGGCCCGTCGCTGGCGAAGCTGGCGGCGCGACCGATGGCACACCTTCATCCCGACGACGCGGCGCGGTTCGGCATCGAGGACGGAGGCTGGGCGAAGGTGAGCGCCGGTTCGGGTGAGGCGGTGCTCCCGGCGGCGGTCGATCCCTCGCTCGCACCGGGGACGGTCTATGTGCCTTTCAACTTTGCCCTCGCCCTCAGCGGGAACTCGGTCGAGGTGTCTGCCGCGACGGGTCCGGGGGACGCGCCATGACCTCCTTCCTCGAGGGTCTCTTCGCCAATGTCTTCTGGTCGGCGGCAATCAAGGTGGTGTTGGCATTCGGGCTACTGGTGGTCAACACGCTCCTCCTCGTGTGGTTCGAGCGACGGGTGGTGGCGTTCATGCAGAACCGCATCGGCCCGAACCGCGCCGGGCCATTCGGAATCCTCCAGACCCTGGCGGACGGCCTCAAGTTGTTCTTCAAGGAGCAGATCACCCCGCGCAAGGTCGAGTTGGGGATGTATCTGCTGGCGCCGATGGCGGCGCTGCTCCCCTCGTTTCTCATTTTCCTGGTGATTCCCTTCGGGGCGCCGATCACCATCGGCGAGACCACCGTGACCCTCCAGGGCACCGACCTCAATGTGGGGCTGCTGTTCATCCTGGCGATGTCGTCGCTGGCGGTGTACTCGATCGTCCTCGCCGGTTGGGCGTCCGGCTCCAAATACCCGCTGCTGGGAGGGGTGCGCGCCACCGCCCAAATGATCTCCTACGAGGCCGCCATGGGATTGGCCCTGGTGCCGGTGGTGGTGCTCGCCGCGGTGAACCTCGGCGAAGGCGGGGTGGGGTCGATGTCCCTCGCCACGATCGTCGAACTTCAGCAGGGCTCCTTCCGGGGGCTGATCCCGGGGTGGTTCGTCTTCTGGCTGCTGCCCTCGTTTCTCAT
>JBBEAX010000024.1:0-6307 GCA_040882645.1 Acidimicrobiia bacterium | reverse complement strand
CGGTACGTGTGGGTGCAAGGCGTCGAGGTCCACTTCGAAGACGTCGATCCAGCTAGCCCGACTCTGGTCTTGTCATCTGGCGCCCGCTACCAATTCCGAGGCATCCCGTTCGATGCAGTCGATGGAGAGCTGGCCGAGCCGATGCCCTCGAGCTGCGTCTACGACGAGCAGCTGATTCTTCTCGGTGCCCTTGATGCGCCGGTTGGGCACGGGCTGACTACTCGCCCGGTCGAGGTGATGGAAGCAGTTCCCGCGATAGGTATCAACTCGACCACGATCACCATCGCCGGGGCTTGTACCACCGTCGGTTCCGGAGAGCATCAGCTGCTCGTCGTCTGGCCGGCAGGAACCGTCTCGCTTCTGGACGACCACACGATCCACATGAGCCGCTGGGAAGCAGTATTCACCGAGGCAGTGGTCAGATCAGGGGACACCGTCATGCTCTTTGGTGCGGAGAGCGACCGCACTCCTGACGACCCACCCCCTGACTGCGAGTACGACGGAACATTCTTCGCCGAGGTCATTCGGCCCGTATCCGAGTAGGAGGTTCTCGGAGTGCGACCGAGTCCTACCCCACCTCTACCAGCGCGTCGATGCGGGTTCGCAGCTCGGCCTCGGTCAGGGCGCCGAACCACATGTCGACGATCACGTCGTCGCTCGAGATCAGGAAGGTGATCGGCTGGTAGGGCACGGCGTAGAGGCCCCAAAGGGAATCGTCGTATCCCCAGAGAATCCGATCGGGAGAGAACCAATCCCCCACCCTCAGCCGCGACTTCGCCTCGTCCGACCTACCGGCGACTGCGAGAAATGTGACCTGACCCTGGTAATCCGATGCGACCGCATCGACGACGGGGAGCTCCCGCCGGCACACGCTTCACCACTCGGCCCAGAACACCATGTAGACCGGTTTCTGTTCGTCGCTCAGGGTGAACTCGCCGCCCTCACCGAGGGCGAGGGTGAAGTCGGGAGCGGCCTCGCCGTCGGGCGCCACCCGGCTGGTGGTGGTGACGGCTCCTGGCACGGTGGTGCCCGGGGTGGTGGCAGTCGTGGAGGGGGCTTCGGTGGTGGTCACACCCCCGGCTGCGGTGGTCTCGGCTGCGGTTGGTTCCGTGCCGGTGGGGGTGGCACATGCGGCGGACACCAGCGCCACCGCCACCAAACCGGTCACTCGTCGCATGGGAGACCAACGCCGGCCCCGAACCCGGGGTTCCCGTCTCAACCGTGCACTCGCGCCAAGAACGCGCTCAGATCGTCGGCGAACCGCTCCGGGTGCTCCAGGGTGAGCATGTGCGCGGCGGGATACTCCAGCAGCGTCGCCCCCACCGTTTCGGCAAGGTGGCGGCACGAAGCATTCGTGAACGCCTCATCGAACTCTCCGATCACCACCAGCACCGGGACCGCCACCTCGCCGAGCCTCCCCACCGCCGGTGGGGTGAGCACCTGGGGGACGCCCCCCTCCTTCTCGGCGCGGTAGTTGTCGAGGATCCATCCGTGGACCTTCTCTCTGATCGCCGGATCGACCCGGTCGGTGGGCTGTCCAGGCCCGTCGCACCAGAAGCGGGTCTCGAAGTCGGAGAGGGCGTCCCAGTCTTTGACCTCCTCCAATCTCTCCGCCTCCTTCCACAGGGCCTCGTCCTCTTCGACGTCGGGGGGCTGGTAGCCACCGACTCCCCCGGCGACCACCACCAGGCCCTCGAATCGGTCCGGATACTCGAGGACCGAATCCAGGGCGATCGACCCGCCGCGGGAGGCGCCAACGACGGTGGCCTTGTCCACCCCGGCGTGATCAAGCACCGCCACCAGGTCTGCGCGGTTGCTGAACTCGGCATGCTCGGACTCGGTGCGGCCGAAGCCGCGGGTGTCGTAGCGGATCAGGTGATACCGGTCCGAGAGTGAGGCCACCAACGGATCCCACATCCTCAGATTGGCGACCCCGGCGTGAATCAGGACCACGGCAGGCCCGGCATCGTCCTCCTCGTAATACAACGATCCACCCGGCACCGATACGAAACCCGATTTGCTCATGCGTTCCTTCGTAGAGAGGTGGGCAAGGTACTACCCCACCCCGACACGATCACGAGAACGCGTTGAGCCCGGTGATCGCTTGCCCCAGGATCAGCGTGTGGATCTCGTTGGTGCCTTCGTAGGTGTAGACCGATTCGAGATTGTTCATGTGACGAATCACCGGGTACTCCAGGGTGATCCCGTTGGCGCCGAGCACGCTGCGCGCCGTCCTCGCCACCTCGAGGGCGTTCCGGACGTTGTCGAGTTTGCCGAACGAGACTTGCACCGGGTCGAGGGTGCCGGCGTCCTTCTTCCGCCCGAGGTGAAGGGCCACCAGCATCCCCCGATTGACGGCCACCATCATGTCGACCAGTTGCTGCTGGATGAGCTGGAACGAGCCGATGGGGCGATCGAACATCACTCGTTCCTTGGCGTAGTCGAGGGCCGACTCGTAGCAAGCCCGCGCCGCCCCCATCACCCCGAAGAGGATCCCGAACCGTGCCTCGTTGAGGCAGGCGAGCGGGCCCCGCATGCCCTTGATCCCCGGCAGCACCGCGGCATCGGGCAGGCGAACGTCGTCGAGGATCAGCGAAGAGGTGACGGACGCCCGGAGCGAGAGCTTCTGATGAACGTCGACAGTGCTGAAGCCGGGCGTGTCGCGGGGCACCAGGAAGCCGCGAACCCCGTCGTCGGTCTTGGCCCACACCACGGACACGTCGGCGATGCCCCCGTTGGTGATCCACATCTTGGTGCCGTTGAGCACCCAGTCCTCGCCGTCACGGCGGGCGTGGGTCCGCATCGCGCTCGGATCACTGCCGGCGTCAGGCTCGGTGAGGCCGAAGCAGCCGATGGCGTCGCCGGCAGCCATTCGCGGTAACCACTCCTCCTTCTGTTCCTCGGACCCATAGGCGTGGATCGGGAACATCGCCAATGAGCCCTGGACGCTCACGAACGAACGGGCCCCGGAGTCGCCGTACTCGAGCTCGGTGCACGCCAGGCCGTAGGCGACCGCACTGGTCCCGGCGCACCCGTACCCCTCAAGATGCATGCCGAGCAGGCCGAGCGACCCCATCTCCTTGGCCAGCTCCTTGGGAAAGGTGCCCGCCTCGAACCATTCCGCCACCCCGGGAAGGATTTGATCGGATACGAATTGGCGGACGGTGTCACGCAGCAGGGTCTCCTCGTCGTCGAGGAGGTCGTCGATGCCAAGAAAGTCCTTCGGATCGGTACCGCGCGCGCTGTTTCCCATGCTCTCATTACAGCAGCCGCGGGGCCGCCCCGGCCTCAGGCAGAGCGGCGGAGCATCCGCCGGCGCTCACGCTCGGTGGTGCCGCCCCAGATCCCATACCGCACCCGGGTTTCGAGCGCCCAGTCGAGGCACTCCTCGCGCACCGGGCACCCACGGCAGATCTTCACTGCTTTGGCGATGTCGGCCTCGACCGAACTGAAGAAGTGCTCGGGGTCGGCGTCACGACAGGCGGCGTATGCCGCCCAGGGTCGCTGGTCGAGATCGAGCACCAACAGTTCCACGGGAGTGCTGGGAGTTCTCATTTGGCCTCGGGTATACGGCTTCGTGTCATAAGACGACGCAGGAGACTCAAATGGTTCCCTCACCCGTCGGAGGAGCGTTTACAATCTCGCTCCCGCTCCAACGTGATGGGTATGACGCGCCTCTACTTCGCCTACGACGCCAACATCGACCCCGGTCGTCTCGGGGAGATCGCGCCCGCCGCCTCCTTCGAGTTCATCGCTCATCTTCCCGAATGGAAGCTGGAGTACACCATCAAGAACGGCAAGGGCGGGCTCCCCTCCGTCCGGCCCCTTCCCGGCAACACCGTCTGGGGCGCGGTCTTCAGGGTTCCCGGCGATCAACTGGCGGCGATCGACGAATGGGAAGCGGGCGAGGGCCGGGTCCCGGCGCCCACGCAAGCGATGGACCGGGCGGGTCGCCGTCACGACGTGATAACCCACGTGAGCCGCAATGGTCACAAAGGTGAGTACCGGCCCGAGCGGGAGCACGTACGCCTGATGGTGAGCGGGGGCCGCCACTGGAAGCTCCCCACCGGTTGGGTGGCAGCGCTCGAAGAACATCTCGAGGGCGACTGAGCTGCTCCACTGGGGGGCGGTCCTGGTCGGGACCGTGGCAGGTGTCGGCGGGCTGGCCCTGTTTGCAGGGGTGCTGCTTTTCCTCGGTGTCGCCGACACCGACACCGTGGGTGGCCAGACCACCCTGATCCTGGTCGCATTCGGCGCCCAATTCTTCGCCGGCCATGTCGCCGCTCGTGTCGCCACCAGGGCTCGACCCCTCAACGGCGGTCTCGCCGGCCTTACCCTTTACTTAGTCATCGGCTTCACCTCCATCGCCACGGGCGAGGAGCCTGGCGTCGCCGCCCTCGCATTCGGGGCGATGGTGGCTCTCGTCATGGGAACCGCCGCCGGCGTGCTCGCCGAGAGCGCTCGCCGTTAGGACGTGCGCGGATAGGTCGCGGATCCCATCAACTCTCGGCTTGGGCAAGCCGAGAGTTGATCCCGGGGCGAGCCTATTCACGCACGTCCTTAGGGAACACGGCTGGCCTCCGCCGCGGTTGACCGTCATACTGTCGACGAGTTCGCCGGGCGGCCGCGGCGTGGCGCTCAGGCGCCGCATCGAGGAAAGTCCGGACTCCACAGGGCACGGTGCTGGGTAACTCCCAGGCGGGGCAACCCGACGGAAAGTGCAGCAGAGAGCAGACCGCCTAAGCCGCAGGCCTTCGGGCATGCGGCCGGCAAGGGTGAAAGGGTGGTGTAAGAGACCACCAGCGCCACGGGTAACCGGGGCGGCTCGGCAAACCCCACCGGGAGCAAGGCCAAGCAGAGACAGGACTGCCCGTCCGCCAAGTCTCGGGTAGGCCGCTCGAGCCCGCCGGCGACGGCGGGCCCAGATAGATGGCCGCCACCGACCTCCGGGTCGGCACAGAATCCGGCTTACAGGCGGACTCGACGATCGTGAGGGCCCCTCCGGGGGCCCTCACCGCGTCCAGACCGCGAATTGTTCCCCGTTTACCGCCCGCGGGGTCCGGGGTATCACCTCCGCCAGGAGGAAAGAGCATGGCGCAGACGATCAGGTTGGATTCCGAAACGCGACGAACCTTCCTCATCAGCCTGACAGCACTCACCGACGGGGCTCAATCACCTGCAGGCCGGGCGGGACGCTCCTTCCTGACTGTGCTCTCGCTGGCTCTCGGCGTACTCGTCGTCACCGCCATTCTCTGACAGCCACTGGGATCCAGGGGTGGCCGCGAGAACACCGAGCATGGCTACTCTCCGCTCCCCGCAACAAACCGGAGTTCTCCATGAAACGCGTGACCCTGGCGGTCCTGCTCGTGCTCGTCGGCGCCTGCGGTGATGACGACGGAGGCAGTTCGACATCGACGAGCACCGCAGTCGCCACCACCACGACGGGTGCGCCGACGACAACGACGGAGAGCGTCCCCGCCGGACTGGACGCCGCGGGTCAGGTGGCCGAAGCGACCGTTGTGCGTCAGTTCCTGTTCGATACCGTGACCCTGTGGGGTGAGGCGGCTCTAGACCCGGAGGCCCTGGCCGAGGGAATCGTTTCGGTCTATCCGATCTCAGTGCGGGGGTCCGCCGTCGCAGCCGACCCGGACGGCATCTCGATCGCGATCAACTCGGTCGACTCCAAGGACGTCGCGAGCTCTGACAACCCGTGGGTGGTGGCGTTTACGGTCGCCGACACCTCGGGGGCATGTGTGGGAGGATTGGTCTACGGATTCCCCGCGCCAGACACGACCGTCGAAGTCGATCTCGGTACTGACCAAGAGTGCCGAGCGGGAGTGGTCTACGACATGGCCGCCGACCTGATCGAGGAAAACAACTGATGGACGACGGAACCACACAGCGCCCCGGACTGGGCCGTTTGCTCTATGAGACGGTCCTCGGACTTGCCGCCGGCTTCTCACTTGGCTGGTTCGCCTGGCTGATCAGCGACCGGCTCGCCGACGCCACCCCTCCGTTCTGGCCCTTCGCCATCGGCGGCATCATCTTCGGTGTCACGATCGTGCGCTTCATCTCGACGCGTCGATCTGGCCGCGGTTGGGTCCACCTGCTGTGGATCCCGGTCCTGCTGTTCGTCGTTCTGCTGGGAGCAATCATCATGGCGCTGCGGGCCTGGGGTTCGTAGAACTCGCCTCGCGATTGAAACGCAGAGTGGGGGCCCGCGAGGGCGCCCTCACTGCGTTCGACCAGCCCCGCTACATCATGTTGGGCATGTCGTCGGTGAGGTCGGTATCGCCGGTGATGATCA
>JBBEAX010000023.1:32427-38351 GCA_040882645.1 Acidimicrobiia bacterium | reverse complement strand
TCCGGGGGCTGATCCCGGGGTGGTTCGTCTTCTGGCTGCTGCCCTCGTTTCTCATCTTCTTCGTGGCCGCGGTGGCCGAGACAAACCGGGCGCCCTTCGACCTGGTCGAGGCCGAGTCGGAGATCGTCGGCGGATACCACACCGAATATTCGGGCATCAGGTTCGCCCTGTTCTTCCTCGCCGAGTACGTCAACATGTTCAACGTCTCGGCGATCGCAGTGACTCTGTTCCTCGGCGGATGGCTCGGCCCCGACCTCGGGCTGCCGTCGGGGCTCGCCTGGATCATGCCGATCTTCTGGTTCTTCGCGAAGACCTACGCGCTCCTCTTCGTCTTCGTCTGGCTGCGGGCCACCCTCCCCCGTATGCGCTACGACCAACTGATGTCCTTCGGGTGGAAGCGCATGATCCCCTTCAGCATCGGGTGGCTGGTCCTCTTCTCCCTGGTGATGGCCCTCGACAACTTCGGATGGCCCATAGAAGTCCCGGAGTGGTTCCCATGGGCGTAATCCGCTACCCGCTACCCGCTACCCGCTGCCCGCAGGAACGGGCTAACGCGTTCGTAGAGCGTGGGCCGTCTCTTGTTGGTCGCTGGCCGGCGGAACGGATTCTTTGTCTTGCCGGAGGCGGGAGGCGGGAGGCGGGGGGCCTTCCTGCTGGCGACTGGGGACTGGCGACTGGAGACTCGCCATGAGCGCACTCGGCCCCCTCGAAGGCTTCGCGATAACCCTCCGTCAAATCTTCAAGAAGAAGGTCACCACTCAGTACCCGAAGGAGAAGCGGGTCAAGCCGCAGCGGTTCCATGGGCGGCATGTGCTCAACCGGTACCCGGACGGGATGGAGAAGTGCATCGGCTGCGAGTTGTGCGCCGGGGTGTGCCCGGCCCGCTGCATCTATGTGCGCGGCAAGGACAACCCGCCCGACGCCCCGGTGAGCCCCGGGGAGCGGTACGGCTTCATCTACGAGATCAACATGCTGCGCTGCATCTTCTGCGCACTGTGCGTCGAGGCATGCCCCACCGAGGCGATCACGATGAGCCAGCTGTTCGAGATGTCCGTCTCCAACCGGGCCGACGCCATCTACACCCGGGACGAACTGTTGATGGACGCGGAGGGGAACGTCCCCCATCCGGAGCCCGACAGCATCCTCATCGACAAGGGCGAACTACGGCTCTCCGACGGCTGGATGCGGGCCACTGCCCCTTCCGGCCGCGTCGCCTACGAGGGCGTGGTGGCATGGACTCCAACCGCGGGTGTGGGGATTCGGCCACCGGAGAGGGGGCAGGGGGGGAGTCTCCAGTCTCCAGTCTCCAGTCGCCAGCAGGAAGGCTTCCCGCCTCCCGCCTCCCGCCTCCCGCAAGAGGAAGAAGGAGAGGGAGAAGAGGGCCTTCCGCCTTCCGCCCTCCGCCTTCCGCAAGGCGAAGAAGAAGATCCGGGCAGCACCGCGCACAGGGACGAGACCTGATGGTCGAACTTGTTCTCTTTGTCATCTTTGGGACTGCGGCTTTGTTTGGGGCGGTCAGCATGGTTTGGGCGAGGAATCCGGTCTATTCGGCGATGGGGTTGATGCTCACCATGTTCTCGGTGGCGGTGTTCTACGTGTCGAACGCCGCCCACTTCGTCGCGGTGGTCCAGGTGATCATCTACGCCGGGGCGGTGATGACTCTGTTCCTCTTCGTGATCATGCTCATCGGGGTCGACCGCGAGGAGAATCGCCGCGAGGCGATTCCGTTCCACCGGCCGGTCGCGCTGGTGGTCTTGGCGCTCTTCGGGGCGGGGGTGCTGGTGGCGGGGCGGGTCGCCTGGGTGACCGGGCCAACCACGGCGGGTGAACCGATCAACGGGACGGTCGAGGTGATCGGTGAGCAGTTGTTCCGCAAGTGGGTGCTGCCCTTCGAGGTGACTGCCCTGCTGCTGATCATCGCCGCCGTCGGGGCGATCGGCCTGGCCCTCTTCAAGGGCGATCGGGAGGTCGGGTCGTGATCGTCACCCCCGGCTGGTACATGGCCCTCGCCGCGGTGTTGTTCCTGATCGGCGCGTCGGGCATCCTCCTCCGCCGCAACGCCCTGGTGATGTTCATGTCGATCGAGTTGATGCTCAACGCGGTCAACCTCACCTTCGTGGCCGCCGGCCGCGAACTGAACCTCATCGACGGCCAGATCTCGGTGCTGTTCGTGATGGTCGTGGCCGCCGCCGAAGTGGTGGTGGGCCTGGCGATCATCGTCGCGGTATTCCGCCGCCGGAGCACCGCTTCGGTCGACGAGTTGGCGGAGTTGAAGGGCTGATGGAATCGTTGGTCACCCTCGCCGTACTTCTCCCTCTCGCCGGGACCGTGCTGCTCGCCCTCTTCGGTCGACGCCTTCCCGAGCCGTTCGCCGGGGTGATCGGCACCCTCACGGTGGCCGGGTCGTTCGGGTGTTTCGTCCTTCTCTCGCTGGACTTCTTCGCCGGTACCGGGGAGGCGGTTTCGGTCACCTGGTTCGAGTGGTTCCCCGCCTTCGGGGTGGACGCCGCCTTCCGGTTCGACCAGCTGTCTGCGTTGATGACCCTGGTGGTCACCGGTGTCGGCACCCTCATCCACGTCTACTCGATCGGGTACATGCACGGCGACCCCCGGTTCGGGCGGTTCTTCACCTACCTGAACCTGTTCATCACCTCGATGCTGATCCTGGTGCTGGCCGGCAACTTCGCGGTGATGTTCGTGGGGTGGGAACTGGTCGGTCTGTGTTCCTACCTGTTGATCTCGTTCTGGTTCGAACGCGAGACGGCGGCCGCCGCCGGGAAGAAGGCCTTCGTGGTCAACCGGGTGGGCGACCTCGGGTTCCTCGTGGCCATGATGATCGTGTTCGCCACCTTCGGCACCTTTGAGTTCGGCGAGGTGTTCGCCGCCGCCCCCTCAGTGCTCACCACCGGGACCGCCACCGCCATCGGGCTCCTGCTGCTCTTGGGCGCCGCCGGCAAGTCGGCGCAGCTGCCCCTCTATGTGTGGCTGCCCGACGCGATGGAGGGCCCCACCCCGGTGTCGGCCCTGATCCACGCCGCCACCATGGTCACCGCCGGTGTCTACCTGGTTGCCCGCACCGGGGTGATCTTCGAACTGGCCCCGGTGGCTGCCGCGGTGGTTGCCATCGTCGGCACCGCCACCGCCCTGTTCGCCGCCACCATCGCCGTGGCCCAGACCGACATCAAGCGGGTGCTGGCCTACTCGACGATCAGCCAACTCGGCTTCATGTTCATGGCCGTCGGCGCCGCCGCCCATGTGGCGGGCATGTTCCACCTGATGACCCACGCCTTCTTCAAGGCGCTGCTCTTCCTCGGTGCGGGTTCGGTGATCCACGGGATGCACGACGAGCAGGACATGACCCGGATGGGTGGCCTCGCCCGGAAGATGCCGGTGACCTTCGCCACCATGGCGATCGGCTGGCTCGCCATCTCGGGTATCCCGCCGCTGGCCGGCTTCTGGTCGAAGGATGAGATCCTCGGCGCGGTGTTCGAGCGAGGCGGGCTGTGGACCGTCCTCTGGGGCGTCGGCATCTTCACCGCGTTGCTCACCGCCTTCTACATGACCCGGATGATGTGGCTCACCTTCTTCGGTGCCCCTCGCTGGGCCGACGGGGTGGAGCCGCACGAGTCCCCGCGAGTGATGACCGTGCCGTTGATGGCGCTGGCCGGGCTCTCGATCGTCGGCGGCCTGGTCAACACCCCGTTCCGCACTTCGCTCGAGCACTTCCTCGCCCCGGCTTTCGCCGCCGTCCATCTGAGTCACCCACTTGAGGGCGCCACCGCCTGGATCCTCGCCGGGATCTCGGTGGTGGCCGCATTGGCCGGGATCGGGATGGCCGCCCTGCGCTACCGCGACCGCATCCCCGCCGAACAGGGGCTGGGATGGCGGGTCCTCGGCCGCGGCTACTACGTCGACGACGTTTACGGCCAGGTGTTCGCCCGCTCCGGCAAACTCGGCGCCGCCTGGCTGGCGTTCCGCTTCGACTCACGCGGCATCGACGGCGCAGTGGAAGGCGTCGGCGGCCTCACCCGCCGCGTCGCCTCCTGGCTCCGCCCCCTCCAAACAGGCTTCGTACGCTCCTACGGAGTAACAATCCTCCTCGGCGGAGTGGCCCTACTCGCGTGGTTCCTGAGCAGGGGGGCGCTATGAAGCGCTTCCCGCTACCCGCTTCCCGCCACCCGCAGGAACGGGAGATCGCGTACGGGTTCGTTCCGGCCCCTCTTGCCGGAGGCGGGGGGCGGGTAGCGGGAAGCCAGCCCTGCCGACGTAATGCCAGAGGCACACGATGACCGACTTCCCCATCCTCACCACCATCATCCTGCTGCCTATCGCCGGGGCGATCCTGGTGATGTTTTTGCCGTCGCGGCGGCCCGAGTTGGTGTTGCCGGTTTCGATCGCCGCATCCCTGGTGACCCTCGGCGCCGTCGGATGGCTGCTGGTGGAGTTCGAGGCGGGCGAGGCCGGGTTCCAGTTCGTCGAGCAGGTGTCGTGGTACTCCGACTGGGGGGTGGGCTGGCATGTCGGGGTGGACGGAATCTCGCTGCTGCTGGTGGCGCTGACCGCCCTGTTGTTCCCCATCGGGTTGGCGGCGTCGACCGGGGTGAAGCACCGGGTGCGGGAGTACGCCGCGTCGATGCTGTTCCTCGAGGCGGGAATCCTCGGCGTGTTCCTCTGCCTCGACCTCCTGGTCTTCTTCATCTTCTGGGAGGCGATGCTCGTCCCGATGTACTTCATCATCGGGATCTGGGGCGGTGAGCGCCGGGTTCACGCCGCCATCAAGTTCTTCCTGTACACCGCGCTCGGGTCGGCGCTGATGCTGTCCGGAATCATCTTCCTCGGCCTCACCGGCGGGGAGGGTGGACCCACCTTCGATTTCGTGGAGTTGCTCGGCGCCGACCTCTCCCGCACCACGCAGTTCTGGCTATTCGCCGCCTTCGGGATCTCGTTCGCCATCAAGGTGCCGGTGTTCCCCTTCCACACCTGGCTCCCCGACGCCCATGTCGAAGCACCGACCGCCGGTTCGGTGATCCTGGCGGGGGTCCTGCTCAAGTTGGGCGCCTACGGACTGCTCCGCTTCAACCTCACGCTGTTCCCCGAGGCGGCGGTGGAGTTCGTGCCGGTGCTGGCGGTGCTCGCCGTCATCGGCATCGTCTACGGGGCGATCGTCGCCATCGTGCAGACCGACATCAAGCGGCTGGTGGCGTACTCGTCGGTGAGCCACCTCGGCTTCGTCATCCTCGGCATCTTCGCCCTCACCTCCCATGGCCTCCAGGGGAGCGTGTTGCAGATGGTGAACCACGGCCTCACCACCGGCGCCCTCTTCCTGCTGGTGGGGATGATCTACGAGCGGCGCCACACCCGCGAGATCTCCCAGTTCGGCGGATTGGCCACGGTGATGCCCCGCTACGCCGCCGCCTTCCTTTTCGTTTCCTTCGCCTCGATCGGCCTGCCGGGCCTCAACGGGTTCGTCGGCGAGTTCTTCATCCTCATCGGCGCCTACCTGTCGCTGCCCGTCTACGCCATCGTCGGCGCCAGCGGGGTGGTGCTCGCCGCGGTGTACCTGCTGTGGGCCTACCAGCGGATGTTCACCGGTCCGATCGTCGTCGAAGAGAACCGGGCGCTCACCGATATCGGGTTCCGCGAGGTGGCGATCCTCGCCCCCCTGCTCGCCCTCATCCTCTTCCTCGGCATCTACCCGAAGCCCGCCCTCGACCGGATCGAGCCCTCGGTAAACCGGGTGTTGGAACGGATAGAACAGACCACCGATTACGAGGTCCCGGAGTTTGGAACGGTGGGGCCATGAGTCTCCAGTCTCCAGTCTCCAGTCTCCAGTCTCGAGAGCGTCCTCCTCCGTGCCGAAGGCACGGGGGAGGTGGCACCGCCATCGGGCGGCCTTAGGCCCCCAGGGGCGGTGACGGAGGGGG
>JBBEAX010000023.1:0-32417 GCA_040882645.1 Acidimicrobiia bacterium | reverse complement strand
GGCCCCGCGGAGACAGCGTGCGCGCCGGCGCGCTCTTGCCAATCGCCAGATCGCCGGGCGGCCTTCGGCCGCCATTGCCAATCGCTCGCCCGAAGGGCGCATCATGAACCTCAACGCCCTCGCGATAGCCCCCGAAGCCATCCTCACCTTGGCTGTCGTCGTGCTGCTGCTTGTCGATGTGCAGTTTCATCCGGGGCATCGGTGGTGGGGGATGGCAGCGGGGTTGGGGTTGCTGGGCGCCACCACCGCCTCCGTGCTGCAGTGGGTCGATTTCCGGGGCGCCGATGGCGAGGCGTTCTTCAGCGGGATGATGCTGGTGGACGGGTTCTCCTCCTTCGCCGGCCTGGTGGTGTTCCCGCTCACCGGCCTCGGCCTGATGACGGCGTGGCCGCTGGTACGGCGGCTCGAGGGGAGGGGCGCCGAGTTCGTCACCCTGGTGTTGATCGCCGCCACCGGGGCTCATCTGATGGCCGGGGCCGGCAACCTGTTGATGCTGTTCATCGGCCTCGAGGTGTTCTCGATCAGCCTGTATGTGCTCGCCGGCTTCACCCGCGACCGGGCGGACTCCGACGAGGCAGCGCTGAAGTACTTCCTGCTGGGCGGCCTGGCCTCGGCGATCTTCCTCTACGGCGTGGCGCTGGTGTTCGCCGCCACCGGGTCGTTGTCGATCAACGGCATCGGGGAGTACCTGGAGACCACGGTGCTATTGCGGCCGGGGATCCTGCTCGCCGGGATCGCCCTGCTGGTGGTGGGCCTCGGCTTCAAGGTGTCGGCGGCTCCCTTCCATGTGTGGGCTCCCGACGTGTACCAGGGGGCCCCGGGTGCGGTCACCGGCTTCCTCGCTTCGAGCGCCAAGGTGGCGGGTTTCGCCGCCCTGGCCCGAGTGCTGACGGTGGCACTCGGTGCCCGCATCGACGACTGGGCGCCGGCGGTGGCCGTGATCGCCGCCGTGTCGATCGTGATCGGCACCCTGCTCGCCCTCGCCCAAACCGATCTGAAGCGGATGCTGGCCTACTCGTCGGTCGCCCACGCCGGGTTCATCCTCAGCGCGGTGACCGCCGGTGGGGCCGGGGTGCCCGACATGTGGTTTTACGTCGCCACCTACGCCGTCCAGGTGCTGGCCGCCTTCGCGGTCGCCTCGGTGGTGTCGGGTCCGGCGACCGGCCGTTCGCCGCTCACCGACTACGCCGGGCTGTCGGCCCGATCGCCCTTCCTGGCGGCGATGCTCGGGCTGATGATGCTGGCGATGGGGGGAATCCCGGTGACCGCCGGGTTCGTGGGCAAGGTGGCGGTGTTCCGCTCGGCGATCGACGCCGGTTACCTGTGGCTGGTGATCACCGGCGTGGTGGCCACCGTTGCTGGATTGTTCTTCTACCTTCGGGTCATCGTGCTGATGTACATGCAGCCTGCCGCCGAGGTTCCTGACTCCCAAGGGGCGCGTCTGTCCGTGCCGCTGGGGGTGGGGATCGCGTTGTCGGTGGCTGCGCTGGTGACCCTCCTGGCCGGGCTGGTGCCCTGGCCGCTGCTCGAATGGCTGCGGGATGCGCTCCCGCTCTGACCGGCTGTTCGGCCTCACCTTCCTCGGACTGATCGCCGCGATCCCCCTGCTCGTCGCCGGGCTCCGGGTGGGTGGCGTCGTGATCGTCGCCGAGGACGAAGTGGTGCGTGAGGACCTCTACGCGATGGGGGAGCGGGTCATCGTCGAGGGCGTCATCCAGGGCGACCTGTTCGTCATCACCGGCCACCTCACTGTCGCCGGACGGGTCGAGGGGGACGTGCTCGGGCTGGTGGGTGGACCTGCCCTCATCTCCGGTGAGGTGACCGGGTCGGTGCGGGTAGCCGCCAACACGATCACCGTCACAGGAGTGATTCACGACGACCTGGCAGCCGCGGCGCTCGAGACGACGATCCACGGTGGGATCGGCCGCGATGCGTTCCTCTACACCGGCGAGATGTCGACCGACGGGATCATCGGTCGAGAGATCCGGGCCCACGCCTGGCGGATGTCGATCGACGGCCCGGTGGGCAAGGACGTCAAGGTGCGGGTCGACACCCTCATCCTGGGTGACAACGCTGTGGTCACCGGCGACGTCTTCTACAAGGGCACCGATGAGGCGCGAGTCTCTGACGACGCCCAGGTTTTCGGGTCGATCACCCGGCGCGACGCGCTCGCACCCGTGTGGGCGAAGGCGCTGACCCGGCTGTTCGCCATTCTCAGCCTCTTCGGGTTCGTGTTTGCCGGCCTGGTCGGATCCTGGCTCTTCCGGGGGACCTCGCGCCGGGCGGTGGCGGTAGTCGGCGCCCGCCCCGGTCGCGCCGCCCTGGTGGGCCTGGGGGTGGTGTTGCTGGTGCCCGTCCTGGTGCTGCCGCTATTCCTCACGCTGGTGGGCATCCCGGTGGCACTGGTGCTGCTGCTTTTGTGGCTGGTCGCCCTGTTCCTCGGGCCGCTCCCCGCGGTCACCTGGGTGGGCACACGCCTCACCCGGGGTGGGATGGTCGTGGGCCTGGTGGTCGGGACCCTGGTGTGGCGGGGCGCGATGTGGCTGTTGCCGTTGCTGGCCGCGGTGCTCTACCTCAGTGCCCTCCTGATCGGCCTGGGCGCCGCGGTCCTGGCCGCCTGGGAGCAGAGGCGCGCGTCAGGCGTGGCACCGGGCTGAGAGCTGGAGGGCTCCGGCTACTCGACGCCGTGGGCTCAGGCGAGGAGTGTCCAGTCTCCGAGCCAGTCGATGGCGCCATCGAGCGGGATGGCGCCAGAGAACTCCGCCGAAAAGCCGTGGCCGTCTTCCTCCCACCGCAGGCGAACCACGTCGCCCGGGTCATGACAGCCCGGTGCAGACCGGATCGTGATCTCGATCCAGCCGGAGGGGCAGACGGTGAGGTCCCCCCGCGGGTGGCTGGTCACCTCGACCAGCGTGGCCCCGGACACGTCGTTGATGGTGAGGACGACGCCGGGGTGCCGCACCATGCCGTAGCCGGGACGAAGCGAACCGGTGGTCCAATCGAAGGTCGCTTCGGTGCTGGCGGGCTCGGCGACGGGGGCTGGGGAGGCGGGAAGGATCATCGCTCGATCGGCATAGGACACGTCGGCAGTGATCGTCTCGACGACATCGGCCGGGGGCTCATGGGCGGGCTGCCATGTGTGGTCCTCGCCGAAGACCGGCACGGTGCTGTATTCGAAACCGCTCGTCGAATCGGTGTCGTCGCCGCAGGCGGTGACCACCACGAGCGCGAGGGCGATGGCGAGGCCGAGTATGCGTGGTCTCACGGTCCCCACGATCTCTCGGCGCTGCCGGCACCGGTAGGGCCGTCCGTCCCTCGCGGGTCGTGCCGGCGCATCAGTCGGTGATCTCGTGCACCCGCCCCGGACGGCGGGCGGTGAGGGCGTTGAGCACCGGCGCCGTGTTCGGTTCCTGAAATGCACCCAGCGAGGCCACCGGAAGCACCCGATCGCCCAGACCGATCCAGATCGCGGTACAGCCCAGGTTGATCCGCCCGCCCAGGTACTCGCTCCCCGCCTTGAGGCGTCTCCACGCCACCGTGTCCACGATGGAGAGCGGATAGTCGTGGATGAGCGTCTTGGGCTTGTTGGTGGCCGAGAGTGCCCACACGAGGAGCCGCTCGGTGGTGATCACGAGGAGGCCACCCGTGACCTTGGGGAGTGCGGGCTCCACGGGAGGGCGACCTGCCAGGCCGCCCGGGTCGGGGTCACCGCCATCTTCCTTCTGGAAGTGCCGATCGACGGCAGCACCAACGGCGAGCCCGACCAGCCCACCGCCGGCCATGCCGGTGCCGGCGCCGATACCGAACCGCAATTGGGGGGCCGGGACGACGTACATCCCGGCGAGGACCTCCTCGCCGGCCATGAGCATCGGCACCGCCGCCGCATGCACCTTCTTCTGAATGTCGGCCATGGTGCCTCCGATGCCAGTCGCACACCCCGCGGGGAGGCGACAGCCTCCACGATGGGGATTGGCCTGCTGGTGAGATAGGGGCCTTTTCCCCTGGGGTGCCAGGTGGCAAGGAATCATCCTGGGGGGGCGGCGAGTCCGCGGAGGTCGCTTCGGTCATGCGCATCGTGTCGCTGCTCGGCGTCGCTGTCTTCGTATTCGCCGTGTTCCTCCAACTGCGCACCTGGCGCCGGCAGCGACGGGTGCGCCCCGGGCTGATCGCGGTATCCCAACTGGCCGCCCTCGCCTCGTCGGTGGCGTTCTCGACGCTGACCAGGCGACCGCCGACGGCTGAGTGGTGGGTAGTCCTGCTTGGCGCCGGGGTCGTGCTGGGTGTCATCTACGGCGGAACGATGGTGATCGACCGCACCGAGCGCGGGGTGGTGATGAGCTACTCGATCCCCGCCATCGTCACCTGGTCGGCGCTGATGGTCATCACCCAGTTGGCGACGATCTTCGGGCGCTCCGTCCCGATCGTCATCTACTCGCTCGCCATCGCCAATTTGGGCATCAACCTGGGCATGAACGGGCGGGTGCTGTGGGGGTACGGCACGATGCGGGGCGCTCCGGCCATGGGGCTGCTCGCGCTCACGATCGGCCTGATATTGGTGCCGTGGTTGGGATTAGCGCCCGACGCGGCGGCACAGATCGTCGAGATTTGCCCTGAGGGGTGGCGCGTGGTGACCCTCGACGACGCGGGCAACGAGGTGCCAATTGGGTCCCCGGAGGGGACGAGCTTCGGATGCGTGCCCGACGAAGGGGGCTCCAGCGACACATCGGTCCCGGAGACCGTTCCGGGCACCGATTCTTCGGTGCCGGGCACCGGAGAGACTCCCGGATCGGATGTGGTGCCGGGCAACGGAGAGACTCCCGGATCGGATGAACCACTGTCCGCCGAGGACACCGCGGCCGCGGTGGCGCTCTCGAGCCTGATCCTCGCCGGGGGATCACTGGCCCAACTGCTTCCGCTGCTGCAGGGCGGCATGTCGCTGCAAGACGCCATCCGGTACACCACTTCTCAGTTGGAGTCCCCGCCCCACGTCGTTCCCTCCGACCCGCTCGCCGGCCTCGCGCGGACCGCCGACGGAAGGGTGATGTTCCAGCCTCCGTGGGAGGTGGGTTCGATACCGATCGACGCCGAGGAAGCGCGGCGCATCCTCGACCTCCAGGAGCAGGGGTATCGCTGGACCGGGGAGGCCGGCGGGTGGATGACCCCTGACCAGGAGGACATGAACCGGGCCTGGGAGGCGCGGGCCCGAGCTGCCGATGCCGCCGACCGTGACCGCCTCCTCGCCGATCAGGCACGGGCTCGAGCCGACCTGCAGGAACGCCGTGAAGCCCTCGACGCCCTGAAGCGGGCCCGCCAGATCGTCGATGACAGCAGCCGCACCGGGGTGGAGCGCTACGAGATGCTCTCCGACCAGATGTACGACCTCGCCTTCACACCGGATGGGGGAATCGACGTCGAGTACGTACGCAGGATGCGAGCGGGCCTCAGCACCATGCTTCGCAGTGACCTCGCCGTATCCGACGAGTCGCTGCGCCAGACCTTCGTATCCGACTTCGCCGAGTCCACCTGGGACGATGCGCGGCACAACGCCCTCATCCGCATCGGCACCGGTGTGGTCTCCGGCGGTCAGTCGGAGTGGTTCTATCAGTCGCAGTCCGTCCTCGAGGCCATGGATCGCGCCTCGCAGCAGGGGGATCTCACGGTCGGGGACGGTCTGCGCATCGCCTACGGCACGATCGCCGAGGAGAACCTCCCCGTCACCACGATCGCCAAGCTGGCTGGTGGCGAAGACGTGGGGATGCTCGACGTCGCCGGCGACCTCCTCAAGGGGGTCAACGTACGCACCCAGGCGAGGGGGGTCATCGCCGAGCATGTTCCCGATTCGGCCGGCTTGGTGGCGTGGCAGCGGCGCGCCATCCAGGCCGAGGCGACCGCCTCGGACGCCGAGCTGCTGTTCCGACCGGTGAACCCCGGGGCGTCCAAGGCGGCGGAAATGCCGGGGAAGTTGCCGTGGATGAAGCAGAAGACGATCACCGCCGACGACGTCGCCCTGCTCGGCTACCCGAAGAACCAGATCGGCCAGGTACCGGGGGGGCCGCCACGACCGCCGACCGGCGGCAACGCCGACGAGTACCGGCGGGCGATGGCGCAGTACAACAAACGCGCGGCCGAGTGGGCCGAGCACGGCGCCACGACCCGCGAGGCGATCGCTGCGGGGAGAGTCGTCGAGGTCGATGGCGTGCTCCACACCGTGAACCCCACCACCGGCCAGCCGGGGGCGGCATTCGTCGCCGACCTCGACCCAGCCGACGTGGTGACGGCGGGAGGCCGACGCATGAGCGATGAGGCCGCGGTCCGGGTGATGCGCAACCTCGAGGAACGCGGGTTGGCGGTGGGTGGCCACGGCAGCCCATACACCTGGAATCCGACGACTTCATCGGGTGAGGCGATGCGGGCCAATCTGATCTCGGACATCGAGGCTGGGAAGACCGGAGAATGGTTCCGGCCCGGCGAAGCCGCCGGTGCCCGGCCCCGCTGGACCGAGGGCGCCGTCGGTGCCGGAGTGCACGACGCCGGGAGGCCGGAGCCATGACGACGCTCGCGGAACGCGACTCGCACGCTGCAACATTCCGGAATGCACTGGCGACGCTCCGCGGCCTCGATCGACTCGATGCCAACGGGGTCTTCGCGTCCCGCCGGTTGGAGGCGCACCGGGAGATCGCCCACGCCGTACTGCGGCATGCCGCCGACCAGTACGAGGCGAGCCTGATGCCCGTTCCGATCTCACGGTGCCCGCACACCGACGCCGTGCTCGCCCCGCATCTCGACGTCGTCGGGCTCGATGGTCCCTGGTGGAACCACGACATTCCGCGCCGTCCACTCCCCGCCGGCCTCCCGGGAACCCTGGTGGGGATCGACGGTACCATTCGCCTCCAAGGCGTACCGCCCCGGCTCCCGTTCACCGTCGGCCTGGGTCCGGAGGCACCGTGTGTGCTGCCGCGGCTGCTCGGGGAGGACGGGGTGGTAGCGGTGATCTCCCGTCTCGACATCGGTCCCCACCTCGGCTTTGTCACCGCCTACTTCGTCGCTCCCGATGCGGCGGCACCTACCCCCATCGCCGACTGGGGCACCGACCACTACCTGGGGATCGGCGACGATGGAGCGCCGTTGCCGGTGTACCCCGATCCTGAAGGGCGCGATCCAGAGCTTCGGCCGTGGCTCGCCTCGGACCGCCTGCAGTGGATCGCTCCGGGTGACGCCTCCCTGCGGCTACGGACGGGTGTCGAGGGTTGTCCGTACCTCGGACTCGGGGGTGATGCCTCCCTGCGCTGGCTGGTGGACGGGAAGATCATCAGAGAAATGGTCGCACCGCCGGAAGGAGATCGACCGTGACCACACCGCGCCGGTACCGCCTCACCAACCAGGTGGTCGCAGGAGCGCTCGCCGCTGCCGGGCTACAGGCCCATCCTGCTTCGGGCCTCCCCGCGCCGAACGCCGCCGATCGCAAGCGTCTACGCGCCGCCGGCGTACTCGCCGGTGACGCTCTCGAACCATCGCTGGGCACCGCGCTCGGCGTGCTGTCCGCTCCGGGTCGGGTGCTGAGGGTGAAGGTCAATCGCCCGGGGAAGCCGGGTTGGGTGGAGACCAGATTGACCACCACCACGGGTCAGAAGGCTGTGGTCGCATGGGCCGACCGGGGCGACGAGTTCGACCTCGTGGTGTTCGAAGACGCCGGGCAAGCGGCGATCCTGGTGGATGAACTGCTCGGCCTCACCGACTTCGTTGCCGGCGAGCCGTCCCAACGCTACGACCTGAGTCTTCCTGCCCTGGTTGCGCTGTGCGCCGCCGCCGACCGACTTCAGCAGGCAGCCCTGGTCAACCGCCTGGAGCGGGCGCTGCGACGCCCTCCGCCGGCACTCGTGGTGTCCGAGCTCGCCTCCTTGGTGGAGGAGGGCCTCCGGGCCGACGACACCCGATGGGCCGTCTCAGCGCTCGCCGGGGCGGCTCCGACGGCGGTGGGCGCGGACGCCGCAGCGCTCGAGGCCGGTCTGGCCGAATTGGTGCACGCCCGGCTGGTCGAAGCAGCAGCCGCGGGGTCAACCCTCTCCGCTCCAGGCTTCGTGATCGCCGACGCCCTCACCCAGTTGCTGTCGGTCGGCCTGCTCAGCCTCGGGGTCGCCGGACCCGGCAGCCCGGCGACGGCCACACCCATCACCGTGTTCCGGTGCGCTACCGCGATCTGGGCGGTCCTCTGGCACGCCGGCGCGGAATCAGGGGTGGCGGTGACCCTGTTCGAACTCGACGCGGCCGCGGCGCTCGGCATCGTGGTCGACCTGCTCGGGGACCTCGAGATTGCTCCCGAGGCCGCTCCCGCGGCAGCCACTTCCGCCGCAGCTCCTGTCGCTGTGGACCCAGTGACGCTCGTATCCGCCGAGTCCGAGTCGCCGCGCCTCGCCGGACTCTGCGCACAGTGCGGCAGCAACGTGTGGCTGGTCGATTGGCGCTGTTCGAAGGGGCATCCGCGTGAAGCGGTGACTGGCTGGTATGACCCGGCCTCGGGCACCAGGGTCACGCCGCCGTGGCTTGGGACACCTCCGCCCCCGCCGCCACTCCCACCCGGCGGCTAGACGGCTCGCCGCTATCACGGGCCTCCTCGGCGCTGCCCTCGGTACCGCGCTGGTGTGGCGGCTCACTGACCAGCCTCCCGACCCTGCCTTCGCCGTCGCCGTCGCCGTCGCCGTCGCCGTGCTCGCGGTGATTGCCACCATCGCCGCCGCCCTACCCCCCCGCCGTGGTCGCAGCACACCGCGACCCGGTGAAAGTGCTGCGGGTGGCCTGACCCTCTTGCCGAGCCCAGCTGGGGGTAGGGCCTGAATCGGGTCCCGTCGCATTCGCCGGCGGAGGTGGTTCCATCTCCTGAGATTACGTATTACGATATTGCGAGGGTGGGAAACTCCGCGGGGCTCCAGGTTCTAAAGGTCACCGCTCTGGGAGGACGCTTAATGACGGACCCTAAGACCCGCCGCACCCGCGGCGGTCGCACCCTGACCGACGCCGACCTCGAGACCCTCGCCACCGAGGTCGAGGAGACCGACTACGACGTCGAAGCCATCAAGACCCGCCGCCGCGGTCGACCTTCGATGGGGTCCGGCCCGGCCGACGTTGTGCCCGTCAGAATCGATCCCGAACTGCGGGCCGCCATCGAGGCCCAAGCCGAAGCGGACGGCACCACCACGAGCGAGATCATCCGCGAGGCCATCCGCCGGTTCCTCAGCGTCGGTTGACTACCGAGCAGGAACCCACTGTGGATCGTGCCCCTAGGTGGTGTATAGTGTATATACACCATGCGCCGTACCAACATCTATATCAGCGACCCGCAACATCGTGCGCTCCGCGCCCTCGCCGATCAGCGTGGGGTGCCGATGTCAGAGATGATCCGGGAGGCCATCGAAGCATGGCTCTCCGCCCAAGGGTTGACAGTCCTCTCGGAGGACGAGTGGCAAAGCCGCTTCGCCCAGCTGCTCGAGCGACGCCGACGGGTCGCCGACCGTCTCGACATGACAGAGGCGGAAGTTGCCGACGATGTCGCCGCGGCGGCGACCGAGGTGCGGAGGCTACGCGCTGCGCGTCGTCCTTGACACCAACATCTGGGTATCGGGACTCATCGCTCCCGAAGGCGCCCCGGGCCGGATCCTCGAGGCGGTTCGCCGACGCCGCCTCACCGCCCTGGTCACCTGGGAACTGGCCGAGGAGATCGTTGAGGTCCTGGAACGGCCCCGACTCGCCAAGTACGAGGTGAGTCCCGAGGACGTGGCCAACCTGCTCACCATCATCGGACCCCTCATCCCCCCGGTCGACTTCGAGGTCACGCCACGGGACCCCGACGATGCCCATGTGGTCGCGGCGGCAGTTGTCACTGAGGCAGACGCCCTGGTCACCGGCGATCAAGGACTCCTCACCGACCCCGCCCTCCGAAGCTGGCTAGCCGAACGAGGCGTCCAGCTCCTATCGGCCGCCGAACTCCTCGAACTGGTCGATCCTGCGCCCTGACCTCCCCGGTCTCCACGCGACGGATCCCGACCGTCGACCGAGGGTCGACAGGATCTCCCCCGTGCCTGCGGCACAGGGGAGGACGCTCCCTACTACCCGCTCTTGCTGGAGGCTGGAGGCTGGAGGCTGGCGGCTTCAAACACCACCACCTCGGTGATCTCGTACCTCGCGTGGTCGCCGGGGTTGAAGATCACATCGGGGCCTGCCCGGGCCAGTAGGCGCCGCCCGCCGTCGAGGTGGAGGGTTACCAGCTGGTCGTGGCCGTAGAACTCCCGCTCTACCACCAGGGCCGCGCCTCCTTCGTCCTCGGTGAGGCGGACGTGCTCGGGGCGGATCAGCACCTCGACCGATCCAGACAAAGAAGTGTCCACCGGGAAGCGTCCCAGGGCGGTGTCAACCACACCCGCCGAGACGGTGCCGTCGAGGAACTCGCCCTCACCGAGAAAGCGGGCCACCCAGCGGTCCACCGGCTTCCGGTACAGATCGTGGGGAGTGGCCGACTGCAGCACCTGGCCGTCCCGCATCACGGCGAGGATGTCGCTGACCGCCAGCGCCTCCTCCTGGTCGTGGGTGACGAAGATCGCCGTGGCCCGCGCCTCGACGAGGATGCCCCGCACCTCGCGCCGAACCCGCTCCCTCTGGGGGGCATCGAGGTTGGAGAACGGCTCGTCGAGCATCACCACCGCCGGCGAAGGGGCCAGCGCTCGGGCCAGGGCGACCCGCTGCTGTTCGCCGCCCGACAACTCGTGGGGCATCCGCTTCTCCATGCCGGACAGCCCCACCATGTCGAGGACCTCGGTGACCCGGCGATGGCGTCCATCCCCTTTGGGGATCCCGTAGCCGATGTTGCCGCCGACGGTCATGTGGGGGAAGAGGGCGAAGTCCTGAAAGACCATCCCCACGCTGCGCCGCTCCGGCGGAACGAACGTGTCTTGGTCGACCACGATCTCGCCGGCCACCTCGACCGATCCCCGGTCGGGTCGTTCGAACCCGGCGATGAGTCGGAGCGCAGTGGTCTTGCCCGAGCCGGAGGGGCCAACGAGGCCGAGAACCTGGCCAGTCGACGCCGTGAGCGAGAAGTCGTCGAGGGCGACGACGCCCGAGTAGGACTTCGATAGGTGGCGGCAGGTGATCGCGTCGGTCATCGTTCTCTCGTTGCCAGCAGGTACATCGGAATGGCGGAGACCGCGATCAACAGTAACGCCGGGGCGGCCGCCCTCGAATAGAGCAGTGAGTCGGCTGCCGACCAGATGCCGACCGCCAGCGTGTCGAACCCGGTGGGGCGTAGAAGGAGGGTGGCGGGCAGTTCCTTCATGGTTGTCAGGAAGACCAGGAGGCTTCCGGCAACCAATCCCCGCCTGACCATCGGCGCGGTCACCCGCAGCATCGTCGTGAGTGGCCCTGCTCCGAGGCTCCGCGACGCCTCCTCCACCGACGGGCTCACTTGGAGCAGCGACGATCGCGCCGCCCCCACGGCCTGTGCGAAGAAGATCGACCCGTAGACCAGCACGAGCACCGTGAGGCTCTGATACCAGTCACCGAGGTATCGGGCAGAGAAGAACACCACCGCGAGGCCGACGGTGATGTGGGGGAGGGCGAACACGGTGTATGCCGCCCGTTCGACCCAGGCGGTGCCGCGCGACGCGTGACGGGTGACCAACACCGCCGTGGGGAGCGCGAGGAGTGCCACCAGGCCGGCAGCGAGGAGTGACCCGAGCACCGACCCACCCACCGCCCCCCAGGGGAAAGGCCGCCCTACCCCGGTGCCTCGGCCGAGCCAGCCGATGAGAGTGCCGATCGGCACAGCGAGGGAGACCGTCGCCAGGGTCGCCAGGCCGATGAGACCGGCAACCCGGCTCCGTGTGGACAGCCGGGTGATCCGGGCAGGGCGGGTGATGGGGCGTCCGTGATAGGCCGCCCTGCCGCGGGTTGCCAGTTCAGCCCCCACGATCACCAGGGCGATCAGCACCAGCAGCACCGCCAGGACCGCGGCCGGGGTCCGATCGAGGCGGCCGGCGTACTGGGCGTAGACCACCCGGGTGAACGAGTCGAAGCGCACCAGTGACACCGCCCCGAAGTCGGATAGGCCGTAGAGGGCCACCAGGAGCAGCCCGGCTCCCAGCGACGGGCGCAATTGGGGGACCACGATGGTTCGGAAGACCCTTCCTTGGGACGCCCCGAGGCCGCGGGCAGCCTCCTCATGGGCCGGATCCATTCGTCGCAACGCGGCGGCAGTGGTCAGGTAGACGAATGGATACGAGGCGAGGGTGAGTGCCACCCAGGCACCGGGGAGTCCGACGAGCAGTGGCACCGAGATCCCCAGCGTCTGTTGAAGCAGTCCGGTGGGTCCGGTTGCCGAGAGGAGCGCCAACGCGATCACATACGATGGGATCACCAGGGGGAGGGCGACCACCACCCGCCAGATGCGGCGTCCGGGAAGATCGGTGCGCTCGGTCAGCCAGGCCGCCGCCACCCCCACCACCGCGGTGGTGGCCACCACCAGGACGATCAACAGTGAGGTGTTCCACACCAGCAGAGCGGTATTGGAGGAAAGGACCACCCGGGCCGCAGTGGTGCTCTCCCCCACGACCCGCCCGATGAGAAACCCGAACGGCACCACGGTGGGGATGAGCGCGAGGGCCGCTGGGAGCCACAGCCACACCGGCGCCCGCGAACGGGAGCGCCGGTGTGACTGGGGCAGTGGGGGGGCGAGTGGCGTCTCTGCCGGCGCGGGGGCCGGCGCCGAGGTCACAGCAGTCCGGCCTCGGCCACCAGATCGGTGGCCCGGTCGAGCGCTGCTGCCAGGTCGGACAGGTCGAGGTCGGGCTGGGCCAGCGAGGCGAGTGGGGGAAGGATCGGGTCGGGGGCTACTCCGGCGATCAGCGGGTACTCGAACGTCTCGGTGGCGAAGAACTCCTGGGCCGACTGGCCAAGAAGGAACTCGATGAAACGCTCGGCCTCATCGCGGTTGTCGGTGGTCGAGAGGATGCCTGCTCCCGCGGGCATCACCAGCGAGCCCGGCCCGGCGGTGGCGAAGAAGTGGTTGGCTGCCGTCACTTCGCCCAACTCAGCCCGGAGTTGCAGCAGGTAGTAGTGGTTTACCAGGCCGACCTCGACTGTTCCGTCGTTGGCTGCCGTCACGATCGGGGAGTTGCCCGAGAAGGTCTGCGGGTTGTTGGCGGCAATCGCCTCGAGCCAATCCCGGGTGGCGTCCTCGCCCCGCTCCAGAATCATCGCCGCCACGAAGGCGAGGAACGATCCGTTCGAAGGGGCAATGGCGAGGCGTCCCTGCCACGCCGGATCGGTGAAGCCGTCGACCGAGTCGGGGAGGCCCTCCGGGGAGATCCGGGTCGAGTCGTAGATGACGACGCGCGACCTTCCACTCACGCCGATCCAGCGACCGTCGCGGTCCGAGAACTGCGATGGGACCAACGCCAGCAGGTCGGCGGGGAGGGTCTGGAACAACCCTGCTTCAGCGATCGCCCCGAGCGACGCCGGATCCTGGGCGAAGAAGACGTCGGCCGGGCTGTTGGTGCCCTCTTCGCGGATGGTGGCGGTGAGATCGGTGCTGGAGGCGTATCGGACCTCGACGTCGATGCCGGTTTCGGCCTCGAACTGGTCGATGAGGGCGCCGACGAGATCCTCGCTGCGACCGGAGTAGATGGTGAGGGTGCCATCGCTCGAATCGTCGCTGCACGCCGTGGCGGCGAGGGCAAGTACGACCGAGATCAGCACCAAGCGGGTTGAGTTGAGTGTTCTGTGCATGGCGCCGGAATCTAAGGCACGATCCCGGATTGGTCAAGTCGGGTGTCACAAATAGTTAAAGGGTGGTTACTAAGTTGGAGTAAGAGGCAACGGCCTACGGCCAAGTCAGTCGCTTGCATTCTTGATTCTTGGTTACTGGCACTTCGCGTTCATACTCGTGCTCGTGAGATTCCTGATCGCCCGCATCGACTCCTTCCTCATCCCGTGGCTGCGCCGGTGGAGCCTCCCGGTCCTTCGGGTCTCCCTCGGGATCGTCTTCGTCTGGTTCGGGGCGCTCAAGGTGTTCGGAGTGACTCCCGTCTTCGACCTCGTGGCGGCCACCGTGTATTGGGTCGACCCCGACTGGTTCGTGCCTGCGCTCGGCGTGGCCGAGATCCTGATCGGTATCGGTCTCATCGGCGGCTGGCTGCTGCGCTGGGTGCTCCTCGCCTTCGTGGCTCAGATGGTCGGCACAGCCCTCGTGTTCGTGACCCTTCCGGAGGTGGCCTTCCATGACAACAACCCCCTCAAACTCACCGTCGAGGGTGAGTTCGTCATCAAGAACCTGGTGCTTCTGGCTGCAGGTCTGGTCGTGGGGGCGTCGATCAAGCCGCAGAAGAGTCAAGGGCCAACGGCCAACGGCCAACGGCCAACGGCCAAGAATTCTTGACTCTTGATTCCTGACTCTTGACTCACTCTTGCCCGCCGGCGACCAGAAGTGGTATCCGCAGCTCGGTGTCGGTGGGCGCTCCGTGCTGGCCGATGAGGCTCTCGTCGCTGTGGCGATGGAGGAGGGCGTATCCATCGTCGGCGATGAGCACCCCGTCCGGTGCCCGCGCCTCGAACTCGGGGTGATGGGTGCCGGGACCCCACCAGTGCTCCATCTCTGACCGGGGCACCCAGGTCGCCGGCAGGTGATCGGCCAACGAAGCTCCGTCGCCGCGCACGAACATCGCCCGGGTGTCCCCGTAGAGGATTCGGTCGTTCTGGTCGGCGGTGGTGAGGCGTACCTGACGCTCGAGGGGGATGTCGACGTGTCCGTGGTCGGCTGTGCCGATGAGTGCCGCACCCGGTGGCATGCGCCGCGCCAGCCGCTCCCACAGCCGGTCGACGATTCGCATCGCCTCGTGATACCCATCGTCGTCTTGCCCGCCGACGTGGGCGGCGAAGTCGACATGGGGGAGGTAAAGGAACACGATCCGTCCTGGTTCGGCGGCCAGCGAGACCGCGGCGTCGGCGGCCTCGTCCTCGCTACCCCACGGTTCGAACCGGGCGCCGCGGTAGAGCATTCGCGACATCGGCGATCGCTCGAAGTTCCATGGCTGGAGGGTGATCGGCTCGACGCCGGCGGCGCGGACGCGCTCCCAAAGGTTCGGCGACGGAAGGAAGCCGCCGGTGTCGTACTCGACCCGTTCACCCCACAGCGTCGACCACTGGATCGTGTTGATCACGGTGTCGAGGTCCGGCATCCACAGCTGATACCCGAGCAGGCCATGCTCGGCCGGGGAGTGCCCCGTTGCGATCGTCGCCAGGCTCACCGTGGTGGTGGCAGGAAACGGCGAGTCCAGCGCCCCGACCCGGTGGGCCCGCAGCGTTCCGGCGGCAGGATGGTCGAGCTGGTGATCGCCGAGCCCGTCGAAGAGCACCAGGACATACGATCGGGCGTCAGGCAACGACGCGGCCAGATCCGGCGATAGTCCCGTCCCCGGCGCCGACGCGGTCATGCGCCGCTCGATTTCGTTCACCAAATCGAGAAGGTTGGCGCCGGAATAGTCGGGGGAGCGCATTGTGAGAGGAGGGTAGGAAGGAAGTCACCAGTCTCCAGTCTCCAGCAAGATGGCCGTCCGCCCTCCGCAAGATCGCCTGGCTGCTCTTCCTCTGGGGATTGGGGACTGGGGACTGGAGACTGGAGACTGGAGGCTGGAGGCTATTTTCTCTTACCCCTCGGACCGATAGACAATGGCGCCAATGACGCGACTCATCCTCTTGCGGCCTCGGTCGCTGGTGCTGGCCACGGCCCTGGTTGGATCGCTGCTGGCTCCGCTGGCCTCGTCTGACGCCGGTGAGAAGGTTCACCGATGCAACGGGTTGGTGGCGACCATCGTGGGGACTTCGGGGGACGATGTGATCGTGGGGACCTCCGGTGACGATGTGATCGTGGGACTCGGGGGACGGGACGTCATTCGCGGCCGTGGGGGGAACGACACGATCTGCGGCGGTCGCGGACCCGACAGCATCTACGGCGGGAGCGGGGCCGACCTGCTGTTCGGCAACAAGGGCGGCGACCTGCTGTTCGGCGGACGGGGCCATGACACCCTGGTGGGGAACAAGGGGTTCGACGGACTGTCGGCGGGTGGCGGGACCGATCAGTGCGTCACGGGTGAGTACTTCCGAGGGTGCGAACTTCCGCTCTCGGTCTCGTTCAACCCGCTCGGCAAGACGATTCCCCAGATGCAGGCCGCTCTCGAGGAGGGCCGGATCACCTCGGTGGGGCTGGTGGATTTCTACCTGGCGCGGATTGCCGCCTACGACGACGAGGGCCCCCAGCTCAGGGCGATCATCGCCTTGAACCCCGACGCTCACGCCGACGCGCAAGCGCTGGATGCCGAGCGGTCGCTACTCGGACCACGCGGTCCGCTGCACGGCATCCCGATCGTCCTCAAAGACAACATGGGCACCATCGACATGCCCACCACCGCCGGTTCGCTCTCGCTCGAAGGGTTCACCCCCGGGGAAGACGCCTTCCAGGTGGCGAGGCTACGAGCCGCGGGGGCGATCATCCTTGCCAAGACGAACCTCCACGAGTTCGCTCGCAACATCACCACTGTCTCGTCGCTCGGGGGGCAGACGAGGAATCCCTACGACCTCGCCCGAAATCCGGGCGGGTCGAGCGGCGGCACCGGCGCCGCCCTCGCCGCCGAGTTCGCCGCGGTGGGAATGGGGACCGACAGCTGCGGCTCGATTCGGATCCCTGCGGCCCACAACAACCTCTACGGTCTCCGCCCGACGATCGGGCTCTCGTCACGCGCCGGCATCGTGCCCCTCTCCTTCACCGAAGACACCGCGGGGCCTTTGGCGAGAAGCGTCATCGACCTGGCGATCGTGCTCGATGCCACCGTGGGGATCGACCCCGACGACCCGACGACGGTGTTCGTGAACTCTGACTACGTGGGCGCGGTCGATCCCGACGGGCTCGAAGGAATGCGGATCGGCGTGCTGAACGTGCTCTTCGAAGGATCACACGCCGGGGTCGATTCCACGGTTCGGGCAGCGCTCGGCGAGATGGAGGCGCACGGGGCGGTCGTCATCCCGGTGGTGATCCCCAACCTCAACGACCTGCGGCGGAGCGCGGCCGTGATCTTCCTCCGCGAGTTCAAGTTCGCCTTCGACGACTACCTCGACGATCACCCCGGGGCTCCGGTCGGCTCCCTCCAGGAGGTCTTCGACTCGGGGAGGTACCACTCGGCAATCCACGGCGCCCTGGTGACCGCGCTGGCGGTCGACACCCTCGACACCGCCGACTACCACGACGCCCTCGCCCGGCGCGACCTGGTGCGCGACGCCATCGTCGACTTCATGGACGATCACGATCTCGACGCCCTCGCCTATCCGACGATCACCTACCCGCCCAGTGCGATTGGTGCCCAGCAGTCGGGGAGGAACAACTGTGGCACCGCCTCGGTGGGCGGGCTCCCCGCCATCGTGGTACCGGCCGGGTTCACCGGCGGCCTGCCGGTAGGGCTCGAGCTGATGGGCCGCCCCTTCTCGGAGGAGACCCTGATCGCCATCGCCGCCGGATACGAGGCGAACGTCGAGGTGCGCAAACTCCCCAAGGAGACCCCGCGGCTGCCATAGGCGGCGCGCTGACTGCGACCTGCTGACTGCCACCTGCTCCCTGCCACCTGCCGAGCGCAGCGAGGCTCCCGACCGTTTCAGCCGCACGCGCGCCGCTTCCTATACTCCCCCCGGCACCGACATCGACCACTGAGGAATCGTGACGCGGTACTTCCACGACTACATCACCGTGGCCGTCTTCGCAGGTGTTGGCATTCTGCTGGTCGCGGTGGCGATCGGCCTCAGCGCCCTCCTCAGGCCGAACAATCCGACCAAGGTCAAGCGGCAGACCTATGAGTGCGGCATCGACCCGGTTGGCACCGGATTCAGCCAGACCCACGTTCGGTACTACATCTTTGCTCTTCTGTTCCTGATCTTCGACGTCGAGGCGGTGTTCATCTTCCCGTGGGCGATCAGGTTGGAGTCGCTGGGCGCATTTGCACTCGTCGAGATGGTGATCTTCCTGGTGATCCTGCTGGCCGGGCTCGTGTACGCCATCCGCAAGGGAGTGCTCCGGTGGGAGTCCTAGACCGCTTCGAGGCGCCCAAACCGCTTTCGTGGCTCCTCAACTGGGGCCGCAAGTACTCGCTGTGGATGTTCCAGTTCGGCCTGGCCTGCTGCGCCATCGAGATGATGGCCGCGTCCGGCCCCCGCTACGACTTCATGCGCTTCGGGATCATCCCGTTGCCCGCCTCGCCCCGCCAGGCCGACCTGATGATCGTGGCGGGCACGGTCACCGACAAGATGGCCCCGGCGATCCGCAAGCTCTACGACCAGATGCCCGACCCCAAGTACGTCATCTCGATGGGCTCGTGCGCCAACTGCGGCGGGCCGTACTGGGACTCGTACAGCGTGACCAAGGGCGTCGATCAGATCATCCCCGTAGATGTGTATGTCCCCGGGTGCCCCCCTCGGCCCGAGGCATTGATGGAGGGCATCGTCCTGCTCCAGCAGCTGATCACCGACGAGAACATCAAGGAGAAGTGGAGCCGGCGTGACCGACAGCCCGTCTGACACCGCTGCTCCCGCGGCTCCATCAGCGGCGGCAGCCGTCGCCGAGCGCTTTGGGGCCATGGTCGACGCCATCTCCACCAGCGGGGACTTCGCCACCGCCCGCATCCGGGTGACGCCCGACCAATGGGTCGACACCCACCGCACGCTTTCCACGCACCTGCCGTTCTTCTCCTTTCTGTCGGCGATCGACTGGGCGAGCGAGGTGGCGGTCGGCGATCCGCCGGAGGGAGAGGTCGCCGAGCGTTATGAGGTGTTCACCCGGCTCGCCGACGTGGGCAAGGGAGAAGGGGTGATCATCTCCACCGACATATCGAAAGACGACCCGAGACTCCCCACCTTGATCGACGTCTTCGGGGGCGCCAACTGGCATGAACGCGAGGCTCATGAGATGTTCGGCATCGTGTTCGAGGGCCATCCCAAGCTCGACCACCTTTACCTGCCCGACGGTTTCGAGGGTCATCCGCTCCGCAAGACGTTCCCGCTGCTGAGCCGCGAGGTGAAGCCGTGGCCAGGCACCGTGGACGTCGAAGCGATGCCCGGCACCGAGAACGTCGAAGCCGACGCGCCCGCGATCGATGGGGAGGCGGAGTGACCGACCAGCACCTCCTCGCCATGCACCACTCCGAGGTCCAGGTATCGGTGGAGCTGGAGACTCCCGACGTCACCCTCAACATCGGCCCGCAGCATCCGTCAACGCACGGGGTGCTCCGCCTGGTGGCCAAGGTGGACGGCGAGGTGATCCAGGAGGTCGAGCCGGTGATCGGGTACATGCACCGCGGCTACGAGAAGCTCGCCGAGGTCCGTACCTATCCGCAGATCGTCGCCCTGGTGTCGCGGATCGACTGGGTGTCGGGGTACGCCAGCGAGGTACCGCTGATGGTGGCGGTGGAGCGCCTGATGGACATCGAGCCGCCGGAACGCGCTCAGTACATCCGGCTGATACTCACCGAGCTGGCGCGCATCTCGTCGCACCTGGTGTTCCTCTCGTCCTATCCGCTCGAGCTCGGGGCGGCGACGCCGCTGATGCACGCCCTCCGCGAACGCGAGCATGTCCTCGAGCTGATCGAGATGGTCACCGGGGGCCGCTTCCACCCGAACTTCAATCGGATCGGCGGCGTCAAGCCTGCCGCCGGTGCGGGTAGCAACCAGAAGAAGGCGTCGCAGGACCTGCCACAGGGATTCATTGAGCAGACGCTGGCGGCGATGACGGCCGTGCTCGACGTGTGCGACGACATGGACGACCTGGTTGTCGGCAACGAGATCTTCCTCCAGCGCACCAAAGGAGTGGGGATCATCCCCGTCGACAAGGCACTCGCCTTCGGGGTGTCCGGGCCCAACCTGCGGGCCTCCGGGGTGCGCTTCGATCTCCGCAAGACCGACGACTACCTGCCGTACGACCGGTTCGACTTCAACATTCCCGCGGGCGAGAACGGCGACTGCTTCGACCGCTACTGGGTCAGGCTGCAGGAGATCCGCGAGGCGGCCAGCATCGTGCGCCAGGCGGTCACCACGCTCCCGTCGGGTGACCTGCAGGCGAAGGTGCCGCGGATCATCAAGGTGCCCAAGGGTGAGGTGTATGTGCGCGCCGAGAACCCCAAGGGCGAGATGGGCTACCACATCGTGTCCGAGGGCGGACGCGGTCCTTACCGCTTGAAGATCCGCTCGGCTTCCTTCTCCAATATCTCGGTGCTCCCCTGGCTGCTGAAGGGCCAGCTGGTGCCTGACATCATCGCCATTCTTGGCAGCCTCGACTTCGTGCTCGGGGACGTGGATCGATGACGGCGTTGTTCGAGAACTTCTGGGTGCTGCTGGCGCTGAAGGTCGTGATCATCGCGGCGGTGATCCCCGGCGTCGCGCTGGTTTTCATCTTCGCCGAGCTGAAGATCTCGGCCCACATGCAGTCCCGTATCGGCCCGTACTTCGCCGGAGGGCGCTGGGGATGGGCCCAGCCCCTTGCCGACGGCATCAAGTTCATGCAGAAGGAAGACCTGGTCCCGGCCGATGCCGACCGCCCCGTCTTCAAGTTCGCCCCGATGGTGGTGCTGATGGGCACGCTGGCGGTGTTCGTGATCGTGCCGTTCGGGCCCAACCTGATCGTCCGCGACCTTGACGTCGGCATCTTCTTCGCGCTGGCGGCCGGATCGGTGACGACCATCGGCGTGCTGATGGCCGGCTGGTCGTCGGCCAACAAGTACTCGCTGATGGGTGGCCTGCGTGCTGCCGCCCAGTTGATCGCCTATGAGCTGCCGCTCTTGCTGGCGGTCGTCGGGGTGGTCATCCAGGCGGGCACGATGTCGATGAACGGCATCGTTGCCGCCCAGATCGAGCCGGTGTTCCACATCGGCGAGGTCGGCATCCGGCTGCCGTTCCTGCTCCAGGGCCAGGTGATCGGGTTCGCCATCTTCATGATCGCCGCCCTCGCCGAGTTGAACCGGACGCCGTTCGACATGCCGATCGCCGAGTCGGAATTGGTGATGGGCTACCTGACCGAGTACTCGGGCATCCGCTTCACGATGTTCTTCCTCGCCGAGTACGCCGGGATGTTCTCGATGTCGGCGATCGCCTCCACTCTGTTCCTAGGCGGCTACTACCTGCCAGGCATCCCGGTCGGAGCGCTCGACTACCTGGGGCCTCTGATCCTGATGGGCAAGGTGAGCTTCCTGGTGTTCGTGATCATCTGGATGCGGTGGACCTTCCCCCGCCTGCGCGAGGACCAACTCCAGGCACTTGCCTGGCACTGGTTGATCCCTATTGCGCTGGCAAACATCGCGGTGACCGCGGTCGCAAAGGTGGTTTTCTGATGTTCTACATTCCTCCCGGGGAGGGATCGTGGCGCTGAAACTTCCAGGGCTTCCGAAGGTGCCGGGCATCGGACTGGGCAAGGGGATGTGGCTGACGCTGCGCACCCTCTTCAAGCGGCCGGTGACCATCAACTACCCGAAGGAGAAGGAGATCCCCGTGCCCCGGGCGCGCGGGGTGATCGCCCTCGATGTGGAGGCGTGCACTGTCTGCATGCTGTGTGCCCGCGAGTGCCCCGATTGGTGCATCTACATCGAGGGCCACAAGGAGATGAAGCCGCCTGCGAAGGAGGGGGGCCGCCCCCGCAGTCGCAACACCCTCGATCGGTTCGATATCGACTACGCGCTGTGCATGTACTGCGGCATCTGCGTCGAGGTGTGCCCGTTCGATGCGTTGTTCTGGTCGCCGGAGTACGAGTACTCGGAAGGGTCGATGTCGGCGATGCTCCATGACAAAGAGCGCCTCACCGACTGGCTCGCCACCGTTCCTTCCCATCCCCCGCTGGAGAAGAACTGATGGACGTGGGGGCGTGGATCGATTGGACCCTCGACTGGCTGTCGAACGCGCAGAACGTGCTGTTCATCGTGGTGGCGCTGGCGATGGTGGCGGCGGCGTTCCGCGTCGTCACCAGCCCCAACGTGGTCCATGCGGCGCTGATGCTGGTGGTCGCCCTCGGCGGCTCGGCGGTGCTGTTCCTGATGCTCGGCGCCGAGTTCGTCGCCTGGGCGCTGGTGCTCGTCTACATCGGCGCGGTGGTCGTGCTGTTCCTCTTCGGCATCATGATCACCCGGGCTCCCACCGGACGCGACCCGGTTCGCCTCGACCACAAGCGGCGCTGGCCGGCGGCGCTGGTGGCGTTCGCCACGTTCGTCACCCTGGCGTCGGTGAGCGTGGCGGCGTTCGAGGACGCGGTGATCGAGGGGCAGGTCACCCGCACCGACGAACTGGGCGAGTTGTTGTTCACCCGCTACGTGATCCCGTTCGAAGCCGTGTCGTTCGTGCTGCTGGCCGCGCTGATCGGCGGCATCGTGCTCGCCCGAAAGGACCCCGAGTGATGCTGGTAACCCAGTTCCTCATTCTCGGCGCCCTGCTCTTCTCCATCGGGATCTACGGCGTGCTCGTTCGGCGCAATGCAGTGCTGGTGCTGCTCTCGATCGAGCTGATGCTGGCGGCGGTGAACATCAACCTGGTGGCGTTCGGAGCCTTCCTCCAGGACACGATGCTCGGTGGCCAGGCATTCGCCTTGTTCGTGATCACCATCGCCGCGGCCGAAGTCGGCATCGGCCTGGCGATCGTGGTGCTCATCTTTCGCAACCGGTCGTCGGCGAACGTCGACGAACTAGATCTGATGCGGTGGTGAGCCGATGAGCCCGACCCTTGCGCTGTTCGCTCTTCAGGCCCACGAACCTGGCCACCTCTCCGACGGCGGGGTGCTCGCCGAGTTCGCCTGGTTGATACCCCTCGTCCCTCTGGTGCTGATGGTGGCCATCGTCTTCGTCGGCAAGCGCCTGCCGTACAAGGGATGGGAGTTGGCCGAGGCGGCGATGCTGTTCGTGGCGGTCTACGGCGTGACGCTGCTGATCATGAACGCCTCAGGCGGCATCTATCACGAGGGGTCGGTCGAGATCGCCCGCATCGGGGCCTACACGATCGAGTGGGGATGGGTGGTCGACGGCCTTTCCATCATGATGTATTCGGTGGTCGGCGTGGTGGGCCTGGCGGTGTTCACCTACTCCAAGGGCTACATGAAGGGCGACGTCCGCTACACCTGGTTCTTCGCCGCGTTCACCCTGTTCGCCGGGGCGATGCTGGTGCTGGTCTCCGCGGCGAACATGATCCAGCTGCTCGTCGGCTGGGAGCTGGTGGGGCTGGCGTCCTACCTGCTGATCGGTCACTACTGGGAGGACCACTCCAACAACGCCGCGGCGATCAAGGCCTTCTTCACCAACAAGATCGCCGACGTCGGGTTGGTCATCGGCATCATCATCATCGGCGTCACCGTTGGGTCGTTCCGTTTCAACGACGTGCTCACGGCGGTGTTCGACGGCGATTCGGCCCTTGCCCAGGTGGCGTTCTGGGCGGGCCTGGCGCTCTTCATCGGGGCGATGGGCAAGAGCGCCCAGTTCCCCTTCCATGTGTGGCTCCCCGACGCCATGGCCGGCCCCACCCCGGTGTCGTCCCTGATGCACGCCGCCACCATGGTCACCGCCGGGGTGTACCTGTTGGGAAGGATGTTCCCGTTCTATCAGTCGGATGTGTTCGCCGCCGACGTCAAGACGATCATCATCGTGATCGGGGCCATAACTCTCTTTGCCATGGGCCTCATCGCCCTGGTTCAGGACGACATCAAGAAGGTGCTGGCGTATTCGACCCTGTCGCAGCTTGGGTATATGACCGTGGCGATGGGGGCCGGGGCGTACACCGCCGGCCTGTTCCACCTGTTCACGCACGCCTTCTTCAAGGGCCTGCTCTTCCTCGCCGCCGGGTCGGTGATCCACGCGGTTCACTCCAACAACATGAGCGACATGGGCGGCCTGCGAAAACCGATGCCCTGGACATATAAGACCTTCCTGGTGGGATCCCTCGCGCTTGCAGGCATCTTTCCGCTCGCCGGCTTCTGGTCGAAGGACGAGATTCTCGCCTCGATCTCCTACGACGCCGGGCACGGGGGCGGGACCATCGCCTCCGTGGTGCTGTGGATCGCCATCGCCGGCGCCTTCGTCACCGCGTTCTACATGGCGCGGGCGGTCTATCTCACCTTCTTCGGCGAGTACAAGGGTCATGCCCATCCGCACGAGTCACCCAAGATCATGACCTATCCGCTGATCGGCCTCGCCGCGCTGTCGATCGTGGCGGGCTTCGTCAATGTCCCGGGGGTGTACACCGGCTTCACCGAATGGCTCGCCGCCCGTCCGTTCTCGATGGGCGACCACCATGCCGAGTCCATCAACTTCGCCCTCGCCGCCATCGGCCTGCTGGTTGCCCTAGCCGGAATCGCCGCCGGAACCCGCCTGTGGCGGAAGGACGCCGCCACCCAGGCCGAACGCGATCGGTTCCGGATTCCGGTGTTGTATCCGGTGCTCGAGCACAAGTACTACATCGACGACCTATATCGGGTGGCGCTGGTCGATCCGATCAGGGGGCCGGTGGCACGGTTCGTCAACTGGACGAACACCTATGTCATCGACGCCGTGGTCAACGCCTTTGGCGGGTTGAGCATGGTCTTGGCGAAGGGCGTCTACCGCGGGGTCGATCAGCGAGGGATCGACCTGGCGATCAACGCCGTCGCCGGAGCGACCGGGGAGGCGGGGGAGGCCCTTCGCCACACGACGACCGGGCGGGTACAGCAGTACGCAGGAGCCTTGTTTGCAGGAGCGGTGCTCCTGGTGCTCGGTTTGCTGATCTTCACGTAGGAGGAGGACGAGCGTGATGGAGATGTTCGACGACGGGTGGGGCCTGAGCCTCATCGTGTTCCTGCCCCTCGCGGGCGCGGGGCTGATATTGCTGTTGCCCAAGGCTCAGGAAGGGCTGATCAAGCTCGTGGGGCTGGCGTTCGCCCTACTGTCGTTCGCCGCGTCGGTCGTCGCCATCCTGCGCTTCGATTTCGGGGCCGCCGAGCAGTTCCAGTTCGGCACCGACCTCTCGTGGATCTCCGCCATCGGTTCCCGGTATCACATCGGCATCGACGGCATCAGCCTGCCCCTCCTCGTCCTCTCGACGCTGATGACCGTGTTGGCGATCGTGTACTCGTTGAACCACTGGCCGGAGCCGCACAACCCGAAGGCTTTCCTGGTGCTGCTGCTGCTGCTCGCCACCGGGATGAACGGCACCTTCGTCGCTCTCGACCTCGTGCTGTTCTTCATCTTCTTCGAGCTGGTGCTGCTCCCGATGTACTTCATGATCGGTATCTGGGGCGACCGCGCCAAGATCCGGCTGCCCGGCTTCCGCCGCGAAGTGGAGACGCGGCTCTATGCCTCGATCAAGTTCTTCCTGTTCACGCTGTTCGGCTCCGCCTTCATGCTCCTCGGGTTCCTGGCGCTCTACTTCAAGAGCGATCCGCACACGTTCGACATGGTCGCCCTCGCCGAGGCGGGGCAGATGGGGCTGTTCGACGGGACCTTCGGGGCGTGGGTGTTCGCTGCCCTTTTCATCGGGTTCGCGGTGAAGGTGCCGATGTGGCCGCTGCACACATGGCTGCCGGACGCCCACACCGCCGCCCCCACGGTGGGCTCGGTGCTGCTGGCCGCCATCCTCTTGAAGCTCGGCTCCTACGGCTTTATCCGGATAAGCCTGCCGATCCTCCCCCAGCAGGCACAGGACTGGGCGCCGATCATCGCGGTACTGGCGGTGATCGCCATCATCTATGGGGCGCTGGCCTGTCTGGCCCAGACCGACCTGAAACGGCTCATTGCGTTCTCGTCGGTGGGGCACATGGGCTTTGTGATGCTCGGCATCTCGACCCTGACGGATGTCGGCATCAACGCCGCCGTCATCGGGATGGTCGCCCACGGAATCATCACGGGGATGCTGTTCTTCCTCGCCGGATCGATGCAGCATCGGTACCACACGCGTGACATGGCACGCCTCGGCGGGAACATGAAGACGCTGCCGATCATCGGTGGCCTGATGGCGTTCACCGCGATGGCCTCACTCGGCCTCCCCGGCCTCGCCGGGTTCTGGGGCGAGTTCATGGCGCTGCTGGCGTCGTTCAACCCGCTCGACGGGCTCAGCCTTGTGGTGTTCCGCACGGCGATGGTGGTCGGCGCGGTCGGCACCGTGCTCACCGCCGGCTACATGCTGTGGATGCTCCAGAAGGTCAACCTCGGGGAGCCCTCCGAGGAATGGGCCGGCAAGGACCTTCACGACGCCGACAAGTTCGAATTGGCGGCGTGGGTGCCGCTGGTGCTCGGCATCGTGGCCATCGGCGTGTACCCCAAGATCGTCTTCGGCGCCACCAACGACGCGGTCACCGAGCTGGTTCGTCGGGCGTTCGGGGGCTGAGTGTTCGATTACCACGCCCTCGCCCCCGAACTGATCATCGGCATTGCCCTGCTGGCGACGATCGTCGCCGACCTGGTGTTGCCCGATCGGCTCAAGTACCTGGTTGGGGTGACCGCGCTGCTGGGGCTGGTGGCGGCGGCCGTTCCCCTTCTCACCCTGGCGTTCTGTGGCGACATCAGCGGGTGCACCGACACCGGCACCAGGACGTTGTTCGGGGGGTCGTATGTGGTCGACGACTTCGCCTTGGTCCTCAAGGGGCTGTTCATCGTCTCGGGCGTGCTGTCCCTGCTGCTGTCGGTGGGGTACCTCGAGAGCGACGACTACTACCAGGGTGAGTTCTACTTCCTCCTGCTCGCCTCGGTCACCGGCGCGCTGATCATGGCCTCCTCCCGCGATCTGCTGACGATGTTCGTGGGCCTCGAGCTGGTGTCGGCGCCGGCATTCCTGCTGGCCGGCTGGAGGAAGGGCGACCTGCGGAGCAATGAAGCCTCGCTCAAGTTCTTCTTGACCGGTGTCCTCTCGGTGGCGGTGATGCTGATGGGGATGTCGCTCGTCTATGGGCTGACCGGCCAGTTGACCTTCGAGGGCATCGCCTCGGCCGCATCGGTGAGCGGTGTGGGTGACTCACCAGCATTCGTCCTGGGGGTTGTGTTCATCCTCGTCGGCTTCGCCTTCAAGGTGTCGGCGGTGCCGTTCCACTTCTGGGCGCCGGACACCTACCAGGGCGCTCCGACCCCGGTGGCGGCCTATCTCTCGGTTGGCTCGAAGGCGGCGGGCGTGGTGGGGCTGCTGGCTCTTTGTTACCAGGCGTTCTCGACGGTCCCCGAGATCTGGGGTCCGCTCCTGTGGGTGCTGGCGGTTGCCTCGATGACGGTGGGGAATCTCATCGCCCTCAGGCAGACCAACATCGTCCGACTGCTCGGCTACTCGTCGATCGCCCAGGGAGGGTTCATCCTGGTGCCGTTCGCGATGGCGGCTTCGTACGACACCGTGGGCCTGTCGGATGCCTTCTTCGCCTCGGTGACCTATGTGCTGATCTACGCCTTCATGAACCTGGGGGCATTTGCGGTGGTGATCGCAGTGGCTGCCAAGACCGAGAGCGGCGAGATCGAGGATTGGGGAGGGCTCAACCGGTACGCGCCTGGTCTGGCAGCGCTGCTGGGGTTGTTCTTCTTCTCGTTGGCCGGCATCCCCCCGCTCGCCGGGTGGTTCGCCAAGTTCGTGATGTTCCGGGCGGTGATCGGCGTGTTCGAGTCACCGTGGGCGGTGGCGCTGGCAGTGATCGCCGCCGTGAACGCGGTGATCGCCCTCGTGTACTACGCCAAGGTCGTCAAGACGGTGTACATGGACGCGGTACCCGTCACCGTCCCCGTCGACCGGGCGACCCAGACGCCGGTACCTCGCCCCCTCGCTCTGGCGATCGGCGTGACCGCGGCAATGGTCGTCATCGTCGGATTCTTCCCCCAGGTCCTCGGACTCTTCGGAGAAATCAGCGAAAGGCTGGTGGCAGGGCCGTAGGGAGGCCTCGCTTCGCTCGGCCCGCAATTCGCAATTCGCAATTCGACAGAAGGTCGCGCAGAGGGCGCTTTCGCGTTTCTCCCCCCGGAGGGGGGAGTACTCCGAAGGGGGGAGGGGGGCGCTCAGGCCGAGCATCACCAAGGAGCCTGGTCCCCTCCTGCGGAATGCGGAAGGCGGAAGCGGCCGCGCGGCGGAGGCTCTCCTGGGAACCAGCGCGTGATTTCAGTCGTCTCACCCGCCATGAAGAAACTGATGTCACTCATTGCACTGCTCGTCGTGGTCGCTGTTGCTTGTGGTGACGACGACGCAGGCGAATCCACCACCACTACCCCCACCACTCCCACCACCACTACTCCCACCACGCTTCCCGATGGATCGGTGATCGCCGAGTTTCGGACGCCGGATGGCGCGAGTTATCGGATTCTTCTCAGCGGTGATGCCGCGGTGACGGCCCGGGCGGCGTTTGCTGCCGGGACTAACCCCGGCATTCCGAATGGGCGGATCCTTCCCGGCGACGGTGGGGTCAACACTGGCCACGAATGGCACATCGTCGAGGTGGAGTTCGCCGACTTCGCGATCGAGGTCTGTGACGGCACCGTCTCCTACATCGACGATCTCGGCTTCGACGAGTACGTGAGCCAGCACGGCGACCGGTATTGCCCCTGGTCGGCGGAGTTGGTAGACCTCATCGAGGAGTAGCAAGAGTCAAGAGCCAACGGCCAACGGCCAACGGCCCACGGCCCACGGCGAGTGGCCTCCCGCTTCCCGCCTCCCGCAAGAAAGGGCTCTTCGTTCTGTCGCATTGCGCATTGCGGGCCGAGCGAAGCGAGGTCCTCTGTCGTATTGCGAATCGCGTATCGCGAATTGCGGCCGAGCGCTCAGCGCTCGGCGACCTCCATCGACGCGAGCATTCCTTGCTCGTAGTGGTCGACGATTGTGCCGTCGGGCAACTGGACGACGATTCGGCACGACACCTGGTAGCCGCCGGGTTCGAGGTCGAGAGGCAACTCGACCGCGCTCCCCGGAGCGATTGTCTCGGTGGCAACGACTGCGCTCCCATCTGCGCGGGTGACCACCAGAGTGTGCGAGAACTCGCCGGCGTTTTCGACCGCCAAGACGACAGGTCCGGTCTGGATCACCGGGGCGGACAGCTCGATCGAGTACTCGTCGAGCACGATCACCGCCGAGTCCACCGGCGTCGATCCGCATCCGGCGAGGATCATCGTGGTGATCGCCAGGGCGAAGGCTCTCCTCATGCGGCTGCCGCCTCGCGGGCGAGTGCCACCCCGACGGCCATCGTCGTACCGTCAGGCCCGGATTTGACGGCGATGGACGCGCCGATGGCCTCGGCGATCAGCCGGGCGAGGTACAGCCCAAGCCCGGTCCCCGGGCTGTCGCTGCGCTTCTCGAATTTCTCGAAGATCCGGGGGAGGAATTCCTGGTCGATGCCGGGGCCGTCGTCTCGAACCGCAACCCACATGCCGGCGTTCGCTGGGGTGCCGACGATCAGATCCGGCTCGAATGGCAGCGTTTCGAGGAAGTCGACCGCCACGGTCTTGGCTCCGTGGGTACGGGCGTTCTCGGTGAGCGATGCGACCAACGCGACCAGGCCCTCGGGATCGGTCATCACGGCGATGGCCGCCGGTGCCACCAGCGTTCCAGTCTGGGTGGCCGGACGAAGGAGCTCGACCAGGGTCGCCGCCTCGATTCGGCGAAGGCTGTAGCCGAGCCCCTGATTTTCGATTCGGGCGACGGTCAGCATGCGGTCGATGAGGCCGCGAAGCTTGTCACCCTCGCGCACCATGTCGGCCAGGAGTTGGCCCCGATCTGCGGCGGGCATCTCGGGATGAGTGGCAAGCAGTTCGGCGCTGGTCACCACCCCCGTCAACGGTGTGTTCAGTTCGTGATTGATCATCAGCACGAACTCGGACCGAATTCGGTTCTTCTCCTCCGCCAGCGCCAGGGCGCGCTCGGCCGCCGACCGGGCCTCGTCGAGTTCTTCGTTGTGCGTGGCCAACTCACGGGCGCGGGCCTGGAGGGCGGCAGATTCCTCGATCGACCGCCGAACCCGGCGATGGGCGCCGGCCCGGCCGGCCGCGAGCACCAGGGTCATCACCCCGAAGAACATGGCGACCCCGGCGAGTTGCAGGGTCTCCGGGTGGATTCCACGCGGAATTGCCCGGCGCTCGGTCAACTCCTGGAGGTCGTAGAGCAGCACGGCGATCCGTCCGTCGTCGAGCGGGCGCATCACCTGGTACAGCACGGCGTCAGCCGGCCACTCCTCGATCCCGTCGATCAGCACCGGCAGGCCGATCGGGGCCGCCAACGCTCGCAAGGGCATCGGATTGCCGCCAAAGAAGGGTGTATCGAGGCTCGAACCCACGAGGTTGCCCGAGCTCGAGGCGATGAAGGTCAGGTTGTCGTCGAGCAGCGACACCGCTTCGATCCGCAGCGCGTTCCGCGCCTCCCGCACCGCCCGCGATGGATCGAGGGCTCCGCTGAGAAGGTCGGCCGCCATTCCGGCGTCATGGGTGAACAGTTCGCCTTCGCCGACGGGACGGGTGAGATCTGCCTGATGGCGAACGGCGACGATCGCCGCAGTGAGGGCAATCATTGCCGCCAAAGCCGCGCTGGCCAGCCAGAAACGGCTGACGCGTGGGGGGCGTTCGCTGAAGATCAGACAACTCCTGGGATCGTCTGATCAATTCGACCGAAAGCGCCGCTCCCTTGAGGATTCCGGCTGTGGGCCTATTGATTGACCGTGTATCTCCGCCCACAGCTGCCGCAGGTGACCGGCCTTCCTGCCGTCCCCTCGATGGCGGCCCCGCAGAAGGGGCAGTTCTTCAACTGATCGCCTGGCTGGCCCCCGCCCCCCCGATGCAGCACCGGCACCGCCAGTACCGACGCCGACAGCAGCACCACCACGATGGCGAACATCCGCCAATAGCCGCCCTCCCCTCCGACCTGGGTCCAAATGGGAAGCAGGATCATTGCCGCCACCGCGGCGATCAGCAGGTTTGCGGCCATCCCGACCCAGGCGGAACCTCCTTGCAGCCTCCAACCCGACAGCAGGCAGGCAAGGGCAGCGGCGCCGGCAACCACGTAGGCGCTCCCGGCGACCTTTCCGAGAGTGAGCGAGTCGAGATCGGCCCAGATAAAGATCGTGACGGCGACGAATCCCACCCCGGCGGCAGCCATTCCCAGGTGGGGGACAAATCCCAGCCGTCCATTCGAAAGGGCGGGGGCGCACGCCATCGCCAGGATGGCCGAGGCGGTTGCGATCAGCGAGGTGCCGAGAATCCGTCCTTCGACGTCCCCGATGTCGCCACCCAGCAGCACGAAGATGGCGAATGCGGCGTTGGCGACGATCAGGCCGATGACGATGCGAGTGAAGAGCGATTTCATACGCACATCTTCGCAGGACTACCGCCGCATCGTTCCTGGGACCCGGCGGGAGCGTCGGACCTAAGATTCCACCGGCGTACAGAGGAACATGACTTGACCGATCCAGTGGTCGTCGCGCTGGCGCGGGGCGGCATCGTCGGCATCACCACCACTGGTCGGACCTCGGGCCGTCCCCACACCGTCGACGTGACCCTCCACAACGTCGATCGAAAGCTGGTAATCGCCGGCCGCCCGGGCCCGCGGGACTGGTACGCCAATCTCCAGGCCGATCCGCACTTCACGATCCAGTTGAGCGGTGGAGTGGAAGCCGACATCGAGGCGACCGCCGAGCCGGTCACCGATTGGTCGGCGCGTCGCACCTTGATGGAGCGCGTGATGATCAAGGGGTTCGGCTTCTCGCCGGAGCGCACCCAACGCGAACTCCACTTCTGGGTCACTCGCTCACCGCTCGTCCTGGTCAATGCCGCCTGGCCGGGGTGGGTCAATACCCCGAACTAGCGGGCCGCGACGGGACCGACAGGGCCGTCGGTACGCTCCAGCCGCAATGATCGGGTTCTTCGACTCCGGAGTTGGCGGTCTCGCAGTTCTCCGCGAGGTGAGGGCGCTGCTGCCCTCCGCCGACATCGTGTATCTGGCCGACCAGGCCAACGCCCCCTACGGCCAGCGGTCCCTCACCGAGGTACGGGAGTTCTCCGAGCAGGCCACCGAGCGGCTCGTCGACCGGGGTGCCGACACCGTGGTGATCGCGTGCAACACCGCCTCGGCGGCGGCGCTCCACCATCTACGGGATCAGCACCCCGAAGTTCCGTTCGTGGGCATGGAGCCTGCGGTCAAGCCCGCGGTGGCCGCAACCCGATCCGGCGTGGTGGGGGTGCTCGCCACGCCAACGACATTCGCCGCCTCGGTCCTGGGGGACCTGGTGGGTCGGTTCTCGGAGGGGATCGAAGTGATCGCCCACCCGTGCCCCGGGTGGGCTGAGGCGGTCGAAGACGGCTGGGATGGTTCGGGCCCCGAGATCATGGAACACCTCGCCCCGCTCATCGAACAGGGAGTCGACACGCTGGTGATCGCTTGCACCCACTACTCCTTCCTCG
>JBBEAX010000022.1:3964-6779 GCA_040882645.1 Acidimicrobiia bacterium | reverse complement strand
CCCTGGGAAACGGCCGGGATCGGACTCGCCCTACTGGCGATCGCCCGCCTGCATGGGCTGCTCACCGAGGCCTCGACCACCGAGACGCAGACCCAGACCGAGGCGCGGGAGGAGGTCGACCGGGACCGCATCGACGAGGGGGTCGACGGTGTGCGGATCATCACGCCGATCCTGCGCGACGCCGAGTCGTACGACACCACCAAGCGTTCAGCCCAGGCGATGGCGGCCGAGAGGGGCACGAAAGCCGACACCGACGAGGCAGGCGACCCCGCCACCGACCAGATCCTGCGGGTGTCGGAAGGGCCCGACGTGTACCTCCCGACAGGCCAGAGCGGGCGGCTCATCGTCTCGGCAATGCCGGACAGATTCACCGCGTTCGCGGCCAACGGACGAGACGCCATCGACGAAGCTGTTCGGCGCTGGGATGTCGCCGCCCGCCACATCTCCGGTGAGCTGTACCCGCTGTTCGTCGCCAATCAGCGGCGCGGGCTCCGGTCGGGCTATGACGCCGGTGATCTGTCCCCACACGCGGCGCTGCTTCTGGGCGCCGGCCTATACCAGCGAATGTTCGAGCGGCGGTCGCTACCCACCCGCCGCGCCTATGCGGTGAGCCTCCTGGTCGATGGGTCGGCCAGCATGTTGCAGCCGCGGCCCCTGCCTGGCGGCGTCAAGGCCCCATGGGCGATGGCGGCGGCCACCCTCGGGGCATGGACCCTCGCCCGGCTTTGTGACGAGTTGCAGGTGGAGTTCGAAGTGGCACTGTTCAACCGGGCGTTTGCCTCCCGGGTCGACGACAGTGAACGCAGCTATGTCGACCGCCTCAACCAGACCCGGGGAGCCCTGCGCCGCAGCCAGGGAGGCGCCGCAGACCGCCTCACCCGAACCATCAATCACTACCTCGTCAAGACCTTCGATCAGCGGTGGGAGTCGGCTGAGCCGAGCCTCGCCGGGCTCTTCTGGACCGCAGCCCGCCCGGCCGAAGCGGCCACCGTCGCCCGTAAGGATCCGACCGCGGCGCCGCCGGTGTCGATGTTCGAGAAGGCAGCCAACGTCGACGAGTTGAACGTGAGCCACGCGGCCGAGCGCCTCGCCCGCCGCAGCGCCCAGGTGCGGATGCTCGTGGTACTCGCCGACGGGATGACCCGCGGATCGGTGGAGACCCTGGCGGCGTCGGTCGACGCGGTGGAAGCATCGGGTACGACCGTCCTGGGAATCGGCATCGGGGACGCCACGGTCGAAGCCGCCTATTCACGCCGCCAGGTGGTGGGCCGACCAGAAGAACTGACCAAGGCGATGATCGACGGGGTCCGCTCGGCCCTCCGCAAGAGCATCGCCCTCTCGGGGGGCGACACCTGGTGGGCCCACGAGAGCTTGCTGTCCGAACGCCGTGAGATGACAAGGAGCAACAGTGCCTGAGAAAGTGAAGTTCGTCGACCCGACCGGACGGGGCAAGGTGATCCAGCTCACCGCCTTCGAAGTGCCGGCCGACATCCCCGACCACGATCAGCGAGCCGGCAAGATCCCGGAGCCCGACCCCAACTATGTCGACCTCGGCATGTTGTATCGCCTCGCCGCGATCGAGCAGGTGCGGCGTGCTGGCCTGGTCGACACCCCGCTCCACCTCGCGCTCCGCGGCCACATGGGAACGGGCAAGGACCACGACCTCGAGCAGTTCGCGGCCATGCTGCAGATGCCGTACTACCGGATCCCCCTCACCGGCGAAGTGCGTGACATCACCCTCATCGGGTCGGTCAAGCTCCACGGCGATGGCCGGGGCGGCACCGAGAGCCGGTGGGAGGACGGCGACATCACCCGGGCGCTGCGCGGGCCCGCCCTCATCAACCTTTCTGAACTGAATGCCGCCGGGGCCGAGACACTGTTCGCCCTGCATGCACTGCTCGATCGGTACCAGGCGCTTGATCTCCCCACCGGGGAGACCGTCAAGCTGCGCGACGACACGAGGATCTTCGGCACACTGAACCCCACCGACCTACGCGACTACGCCGGCACCCAGACGCTCAACAAGGCGTTCGCCGACCGGTGGGTCATCTGGGAGAAGCACTTCCCCGATGTGGAGCAGACCGAGGCGATGCTGGAACGCCGCTATCCGAAGCTCCACGCGCCCTTCGTGAAGACGATCGCCCGGCTCGCCATCGAGGTGAACGAGTCCTTCACCGCGTCGGATGCCCGCACCCGGGTGGGAACCCCGATGAGCCTCCGCACCGTGCTCGACCGGATTCCGGCCGGACTGTGGATGTATGCCGACGACGAGGATCCCCTCCGCCGCACCTGGGAAGAGTTCGTCCTCAGCCACATCGACCCCTACGACCTCGACCACTACGAAACAGTGTGGTCAGCAGTAGCGCGCCGCGGGCCGGAAGGGCCACCGTTCAAAAAGTAGTCGCCAGTCGCCAGTCGCCAGTCGCCAACCAGAGCCCGGCGAAGGCGTTCACGGGGCTGGCTAAGGGCCTTACTGGGGACTGGTGACTGGGGACTGGTGACTCAGATCCTCCGTTCCACTAGTCCCACCAAATTCCCTTCCGAGTCTTTGAAGAAGGCCATCCACTCTTCGGTGCCGGCAGCGCCGAAGGTGCCATCGGCGTCGCGGAAGATCATGTGGGGGGCGTCGGTCACTTCCACTCCGGCATCGCGGAGGGCGGCGTATTCGGCCTCGATGTCGTCGACCGCGAGGTAGAGCAATGCCGATGGCGCCCCCCGCTCGATCAGGAGGCGGGTCTGCCCCAGGTCGAAGAACGCCAGCCCCGGAGGATCGAACGAAGCAATGAAGCGCAGCCCCAGCGTGTCGCGGTAGAAC
>JBBEAX010000022.1:258-3864 GCA_040882645.1 Acidimicrobiia bacterium | reverse complement strand
TGATCTCGGAGTTGATCGTCACCTCGCTGAAACTCGGGCGGGACCGGGCCAGCCGGGGTGACCTGAAACTGCTCAACAGCGCGCTCAAGGAGTTGCGTTTCGCCTTTCTGGTGTTCTCCCAGTACCGGCACATCCACAAGGTGACCGTCTTCGGATCGGCGCGCACCCCTCCCGAGCATGCCAACTACCAACTGGCGGCCGACTTTGCCGAACGGATGGCCGAAGTCGAGAAGTGGATGGTGGTCACCGGGGCCGGCCCCGGGATCATGGAAGCTGCCAACCGCGGCGCCGGCGGGGAGTTCTCGTTCGGGGTGAACATCAGGCTTCCGTTCGAGGCTGCGGCGAACCCCTACGTGGACGACGCCCGGCTCATCAACTTCAAGTACTTCTTCACCCGGAAGCTGATGTTCCTCAAGGAGTCGCACGCCTTCGCCCTGTTCCCGGGTGGATTCGGCACGCAGGACGAGACGTTCGAGCTGCTGACCCTCACCCAGACCGGAAAGACCACCATCCATCCGATCGTCCTCATCGAAGCACCGGGCTTCGACTACTGGCAGGGATGGCTGGACTTCGTGCGAGGGACTCTCATCGAGCGCGGCATGATCGCCCCCGACGATCTCGCCCTCTTCACCCACACCCACGATCTCGATGTCGCCGCTCGCGAGATCACCCGGTTCTACGCCAACTATCACTCGCAGCGGTTTGTCGGAGATCGCCTGGTCTTGCGACTCCTGACCCCACCCGATGACGGGCTCGTGCAGCGCCTGAACGACGAATATTCCGACCTGCTCGCTTCGGGGCGAATCGAGTCGGTGGGACCCAGCGACGCCGAGATCGCCGACAACGACCATGTGGACCTCCCCCGCCTGCGATTGCACTTCGACCGGCGGAGCCTGGGAAGGCTCCGGTTGCTGCTCGACACCGTCAACGATTCGGTCGCTGAGTCGGGGACCCCTGGGGCCTATTAGCCTTTAGGGTTCATGCGGGAAATCCTGGCCGACCTCGTCGCCGAGCAACAGGGTCTCGATCAGTCGCTGCAACGCGCTCCCGATCGAGACTGGAAGAAGCGCGTCGAGGGGAACACGGTTCAAGAGGCGATCGCCATCCTCGCCTGGGAGGAACAGCACGCCGCCCGTGCTCTCGCCGGGGACCGCACGGTGCGCAAAGACATCGCTTCGTATGAGGACCTCGACGCCTTCGTGAAGGCGGGCGCGGCCAAGGCCAAGGGCAAGCGGCCGCAGGAAGTCATCGAATGGTGGCGGTTCGCCCGGGCCGACGTCGTCGACGCCCTCAGCAGGATGAAGCCCACCGACCGGGTCACCTGGGTCGAGGGCAAGGTCAGCGCGCGGTCGTTTGCGACGCTGCGGCTCGCCGAGACCTGGGCGCGGGGCCTGGCGATCCTCGAGGGCCTCGACAAGGAGATCATCGATACCCCCCGCTTGCGCCACATCGCCTGGCTCGGGTGGGCGACCCTCCCCCGTGCCTTCAAGGCTGCCGGCGAGCACTACGAGCCCGTTCGGGTGGAGGTCACGGGCCCGGCGTACGCCCGGTGGGTGTTCGGACCCGAAGGCGGCGACCAGGTGATTCGGGGCCAGGCGGGCGAGTGGTGCCGCTTGGTCGTCGGCCGTCTCGACCCCGCCAAGTCGGAATCGCTCGCCGCTACCGGTGACGTGGCCGAGATGGCGCTCGAGGTAGCCGCCATCTTCGTATGAGAGCGCCCTCGCTCGGGCCCTGGCGGCTCATCGGCATGGTGCATGTCGGCCCACTGCCCGGAGCGCCCCACTTCGACGGAGACCTCGACTCCACGCTCGCCGGTGCTCTGCTCGACGCCCGCCGCCTCGCCGACGCCGGATTCGACGCTCTGATGATGGAGAACTTCGGCGATGCCCCCTTCTTCGCCGACGATGTGCCGAAGGTCACGGTGGCCGCAATGACCCGGGTAGCCACCGCGATCCGCGAGGCGGTGGACCTCCCCCTCGGGATCAACGTGTTGCGAAACGACGCCCTCGCCGCAGTCGCCGTCGCCGCGGCGTCGGGAGCGTCGTTCATCAGAGTGAACGTGCTCGCCGGCACGATGAGCACCGATCAAGGCCCCATCACCGGGCGCCCCGCTGAAGTGGCCCGGTTGAGGGCAGCAGTCCACCCGACCCTTCAGGTGCTGGCCGACGTATTCGTCAAGCATGCGGTGCCTCCGCCCGGCCTCACCCTGTCCCAGGCGGCGCGCGACCTGTGGGAACGGGGCGGTGCCGACGGGATCGTGGCCAGCGGCAGCGGGACCGGCCATCCCGTCGACTTCGACCGGCTGCACGAGATCCGCAAGGTGGTTCCTGATGCGCCGTTGTTCGTCGGATCAGGAGTGGACGCCGCCACTGTCGCCGAGCTCCTGGAGATCTGTTCGGGCGTCATCGTCGGCACATCGGTGAAGGAAGCCGGCCTGACCACCGCCCCGGTCGATCCGGAGCGCGCCGCGGCGCTGGTGAAGGCGGCCGGATGAAGGCCCATCGCCGCTTCGAGTCAGGTCCCACCCACCTCTTCCGGCTCGAGGCAGGCGACGACATCGTTCAGGAGATCACCCGATTCGTCACTGAGCACGGGATCTCGGTGGCGTGGATCAGCTACCTGGGAGCGGTGCGCAAGGCGTCACTGCGGTACTACGACCAGAACCGCCTCGAATACCTGGACTTCACCATCGATCACCACCTCGAGGTCCTGTCGGGGGTGGGGAATGTCTCGCTTCTCGACGGCAAGCCCTTCGTTCACACCCACGCGGTCTTCTCGGACGAGGACGGCAAGGCATTCGGCGGCCACCTCAACACCGGCTGCGAGGTCTGGTCGCTCGAAGTGCGGGTGGAGGAACTCATCGGCGACCCCCCGATGCGCCAATTCGACGAGACCACCGGTCTCGGCCTCTGGCGCCACTACAACGCTGAACCGGCCTAGGCCTCGGGCGGGGCGTCGAGACCCCGCGGTGTGACCTCGAAGCCGCTCTTCAACAGCAGGCTGAGCATCGCCGGCGCCGGGTCGCGGAATTGCACCGGGCGGAATGCCAGGTCGGTGCCTGAGAAGAACCGCATCAGCGTTTGGACCATGTGGGCGTGGGTCATCGTGTGAAGGTCACAGCGCGGCGCCCGTCCGAACGCCACCAGCCGCACCCTGATCTCGCCGCCACCACGGGCCGGCGCCACGCACAGGTTCGAAGACGCCAGTTCGTCGACGATCGACGTCAATTCGCCGGCGAACAACCACTCGATGCGGCGCAGCATCTGGTGAAGCACCTTGTGGTCGCGGATCCCCGGGTTGAAGTCGGCTTCACTCTGCTTCACCTCGCCGATCACCACGTCGATCTGCTCGGGCTCGAGCCGTAGTTCGGGATCATCGAGGAGAAGCAGCCGAGTGTCAGGCTCGTCGTGCGGATCACCCGCGTAGATCATTCCGGGAAAGCGCAACGCCATGATGTCGATATCGGTGATCGACTCGAAAGCCCCATCGACCCGCCGCGCCTGCACCTCGAACTCACTGAGCGTCAGATACCCGTTCAGCCGCAAATAGGTCTCGACAAGATTGACCGCGATGTCCATGGATGGATTGTCGGCCGCCAAAGGCGGC
>JBBEAX010000022.1:0-248 GCA_040882645.1 Acidimicrobiia bacterium | reverse complement strand
CCCCGGCGCAATTCGGGGGGAGGTCGGCCGCCTGTCGGCGGCCTCCCGCAATTCGCAATTCGCAATTCGAAGGAGGGCCTGACACGTCCTTCGCTCCGCTCGGCAGCCACCTCCCCCTCCGGAGGAGGAGAAAGATCTTGCCGGAAGCGGGCAGCGGGTAGCCGGAGGCTAGGGGAAGCCGCCTATGGCGGCTTCCCCTAGCCTCCTCCCCATGGTCGGCTTCGATTACGCCTCTTTCGCGGCGCGGT
>JBBEAX010000021.1:15907-40344 GCA_040882645.1 Acidimicrobiia bacterium | reverse complement strand
TATGACCTCGAGTACGGCACCGACACCCTCGAGATCCACGAGGACGCGGTCGGGCCGGGGTCGCGGGTCGTCGTCGTCGACGATGTTCTCGCGACCGGCGGCACCGCCGCCGCAACGGTCGAATTGATCAACGGCGCCGGTGCCTCGGTGGAGGCGGTCTCGGTGCTGCTCGAACTCGAGTTCCTCCAGGGGCGATCGCGGCTGGACGTTCCGGTACAGGCCCTGATTCGATATGAGTGAGCCCTCGGCCCGGCCCGATGACGCGGTGATCGCCGAGCTCGGCCCGGTATTGGATGAGTTTCGTCGTCATCACCCCCACGCCTCTGATCGGAAGATCCATAGCGCCTACGAGGTGGCCGCGGAACGGCACGACGGGCAGTTCCGGTTGAGTGGGGAGCCATACATCACCCATCCGCTGGCGGTGGCGCTGATCCTCGCCCGGTACGGGCTCGACGCCGATACGGTGGCGGCCGCCATCCTCCACGACACGGTGGAGGACACCGGCCTCACCCTGGACGAGGTGAGCGAGGGGTACGGGCCGGTTGTCGCCGCCCTCATCGACGGGGTCACCAAACTCGATCGGGTTCGGTTCTCGAATACCGAGGAGGCCCAGGCCGCGACCATCCGCAAGATGGTGATCGCCATGGCCAAGGACGTACGGGTGCTGCTGATCAAACTGGTTGATCGCCTCCATAACATCCGGACCATCCACCCGTTGCCTCGTGAGAAGCAGGAGCGCATCGCCCTCGAGACATTGGAGGTGTATGCCCCGCTGGCCCATCGCCTCGGGGTGCAGGAGATCAAGCATGAGATGGAGGATCGCTGCTTCGAAGTTCTCCATCCGCGTCGTTACGCCGAGGTCGTCGATCTGATGCGCGCCCGGGCGCCGGAGCGCGACGCATACATCGCCGGGGTCGTTGTCGAGGTGGAGAGCCTGCTCGTAGATCAGGGGATCAGCGCCGAAGTCACCGGACGGCCCAAGCACATCTATTCGGTATACCGCAAGATGATCGACGGAGGGCGGACTTTCGACGACATCCACGATCTGGTCGGCATCCGGATCATCACCAAGGAAGTCGGAGACTGCTACGCCAGTCTCGGGATCATCCATACCCGCTGGCCGCCGGTGCACGGGCGCTTCAAGGACTACATCGCGATGCCCAAGTTCAACCTCTATCAGAGCCTTCACACCACCGTGCTGGGGCCGGATCGCAAACCGCTGGAAGTGCAGATTCGCACCCGCGAGATGCACGACCGGGCCGAGCACGGGATCGCCGCCCATTGGCGGTACAAAGAGGGGGCGGAAGTCGGCGAGAGCCCGGTCCTCGATCTCGCTTACTCGTCTGAGGACTTTGAGACACCCGGTGAGTTCCTCGCCGGTTTGAAGCTAGACCTCTACCGCGACGAGGTCTTCGTGCTGACTCCCAACGGCGACGTGAAGGCCCTTCCCCGCGGGGCGACGCCTGTCGACTTCGCCTATTCGGTGCACACCGAGGTCGGACATCGCTGCACCGGGGCGCGGGTGAACGGCCGGCTGGTGCCGCTGTCGACCCGTCTCGAGTCCGGGGATATCGTCGAAGTCATCACCTCCAAGAGCGATGGACCAAGTCGTGACTGGCTCTCCTTCGTCCGGACTTCACGGGCGTCGGCCAAGATCCGCCAATGGTTCACCCGGGAGCGGCGCGAGCATGCGCATCAGGAGGGGAAGGACCAGGTCGGCCGACTGCTTCGCAAGGAGGGCCTCGGCCTCACTGCCGGCGTTCGGGATGAGTTCCTGATCGCGGTAGCCGAGTCGCTCGGGTTTCAGGACATCGATTCGCTCTACGTCTCGGTGGGTGACGGCAACACCCAGGCCCAAACGGTGATCAACCGGCTGTTGCGGCTGGCGCGTCCCGAGTTGTACGAGGACGACGAGGAGGAAGGGGACGAGGGCACCGCCTTCGCCCCGTCCCGGCGAGCTCCCGCCGGGGGGATCGTCGTCGAGGGCATGGATGACATGTTGGTACGGGTCGCTCGGTGCTGCGGACCCGTGCCAGGCGACGCGATCGTCGGGTTCGTCACGGTGGGGCGGGGAGTGTCGATTCATCGCTCGGATTGCACCAATGTGGACGCGCTGGGGGATCGGTCGGAGCGGATGATCGAGGTCGGTTGGTCGGCCGACCAGGTGGGGTCGTTCCGATCGACGGTGCAGGTCGAGGCGCTCGACCGACCCCGGTTGCTGCGGGACATCACCACGGCACTGGCCGATCTCGGAGCCAACATCGTTTCTTCGTCGTCGGCCACCAGCCGCGATCGGGTCGCCATACTCCGGTTCGAGATCGAGTTGTCCGACGTCGCCACACTGGACCGGGCGATCACCGAGATGAAGCGCGTCGAAGGTGTGTACGACGCCTATCGGTTGTTGCCCAGCCGCTAATCGGACGCCGTGCAAGTGGCGACCTGCGGCCCGCCCACTGCCCCGGTGACTAGTCCCCGCGTGTGCCTTCCAAAGAGTCCTCAGGGTGACTTCGGAGACTACCGACAGTGACCATATGGAACACGCAGCGCGTCCTTCGCGGGACGGGGGCTTCACCGTCATCGAGGCCATGGTGGCGGTCACGCTCCTTGCGATCGCAGTGATGCTGACGATTCAGCCGGTGATGAACTCCCTGAGGCAGGTGGCCGACTCCCGGCTGCTCGGCGTCGCCCAGAATCTCGCCCAGGCCGAGATCGAGTCTCTGCGCGCCCTCGACTACGAGGACATCGGTCTCCCGGGTCGAACCCCCAGTGGGGTTCTCGAGGAATACCGGGTCGTCGAGATCGAAGGGCGGGAGTACTCGATCCGGGTCGAGGTCTGGTACGCCGGCTCCCTCACCGGGCTCGACGTCGTACCGCAGGGGGGCGATGGTGTCGAGGGCTCGTGGGATCCCGGGGTCGACTACAAAGCGGTCAGGGTGACCGTGGTGGCCGAGGGTCGGGAACGCGACCCGGTGATCATGGAGACAATCGTCGCGCCGAGATCGATCGGTGCCCATGAGGCCATCGCCAACGCCCGGATCTACGTGGCGGCACACGAACCCTTCGCTCCGAGCGACCTGCTGCTGCCCTCCCTCAAGGTGGTGGCACCGCCCGCGGCCCCCATTCACTCGACGCTTCGCGCCAGTGAGGTCGTTTTTCCGGCGATTCCGCCCGGCACGTACTCCGTCCAACTGAATGTCGCCGATGGATGGTTGATCCATCCCGATGACGTGATCAATGGCATCGACCAGCTGGTCTTGGTCCCCGGGGCCCTCTCCCAGACCACCATCCGCGTCTACCGGCCCGCCACCCTGGAGGTGACCGTGGTCGATGACACGACCGGACAGCCGGTGGCGAGTCCCCGGATCACCCTGCGGAACACCGTGACCGGCGTGGCCACTGCTTACGACCCTGGTGTGGTGTCGATCGACGGCCTGGTGCCCGATGCATACGACATTGGGGTGGCGGCGAGTGGGTACGAGGTGTGGACGGCCACCTCGGTGAACATTCCCGCCGGGTATCCGAACCCTCTCCACGAGATCACCGTTCGCCTTGCCCCCAATGCTCCTACCACCACGACCATGCCTGGGACCACCACCACGGTGCCCGGAGCCACCACCACGACCACCGTCCCGGCGGGATCGATCGAGGTGACGTTCACGGTCGAGGACAGCACCGGCCGCCGGATCGCCGGCGCCACCGTCACCGTGGGCGCGTTCACCGCCACCACCAACGCGGAGGGACGCGCCTACCTCAACCTCGCCGGGGGCTGGTACAACGCGGTCGGCTCCACCTCGTGGGGCCACGGCAGCGACTCGGACTGGTTCGACCCGGACGACGACGATCAGATCAGTCTCGACCTGACCCGGCCCCGGGGCAAGGGGCTGATGGCGCTCCGAGGCGGCAACAACGCCGAATTCCTGTATCGGTCACGAGGGAGCGGTACCTGGATCGTCATGCCGTCCAACCAAGGTGGCGAGGCTTCTTTCGTTGGATCCAGCGGCAGCTATGACGTGGCGAAGCGGTGCCTGACCAACGGCAACGTGGTCGACCAGCGCACGGTGAGTATTTCCCCGAACCGGAATCGCAGCACGAACCTAGCGACGTCATGTCCATGAAGTTCAGGGACGACTCCGGGTTCACCCTGGTGGAGATGTCGGTTGCCATCATCTTGTCGGCGATGGTCGTCGCCACGTTCGTGAGCGTGTTCTTCTCCTTCAGCCGGAACGCCGGCGATGCCAACGGCAGGGCCGAGCATCAGGAGCAGGCCCGCCAGGTGCTTTCCCGGCTGGTGGTGGATCTACGGCAGGCGGTTACCGCCGATCCCAATGGTCAGGTGATCGAGTCGCTCGATCCAGACCACCTGGTGTTCTACACGATGATGCGAGACGCGGACACCCCGATTCGGGTCGTGTACGAGCGCGCCAACTGTGTCGCCGCCGAATGCGAGCTCGTGGTCAAGCGCTACGCCGCCACCGACTTCGAAGACGGCGCCTACGCATTCGCCAGCGCCCCTTTCGAGGAGACCCGTCTGATGGGCGGTGTGCTCGGCGACCAGCCGCTGTTCGGTGGCATGGATTGGCTGGGGGATCCGAAAGTGAAGACCCCGATCACCGTCTGCGGCAGCTCCGGGCCGGCCTGCAGCTTTCCGCTGGTTTCGGTGACCTTGCGGTCGGTGCCGCTCACCACCAGCGAGGGCGGTCGGACGCCTCTCGAGATCCGAGAGGAAGTGAGGATGCGCAATGCGTGACCGAATGCGCTCCGAGTCGGGCTTTGCTCTGATGACAGTGGTCATGGGGATCGGGGCCATCATCTTCATGGTCATCCTCGTCTTTCAGACCGCGGCCCGCGAGTACCGGGGGGCTCAGCACCAGCGGCGCGACGACACGGTCGTTGCCGGAGCCGAGGCGATGCTCGAGCGGTATGCCGCCAAACTGACCGTGGACCCCGTCTACTACCAGAACTTCGTTGACGAGGCCGAATTGCCTCGTAGGTGCACCGATTCGACTTCACCGGCATTGGGTCTCATCGTCCAACCGGGCAACGCCTGGTATGACGATTGCACCACCTGGGCCTACGAGGCTCCCGGCGAGTACTTCCTGCATCCGCTCCTCGGCGGCAGCGACTCCGTGACCGCCGACAACATTGGGTCGCTGCTGACGGTGACCCCGCCGCTCCCGGGAGAGTCCGGGGTCCAGCTGAGCGTGGTCTCGACCGCCGAGGAATTCGGCACCACCCGGGCGATCGAGGCGTCGATCCGGCCGGAGGCGATCAGCGAGTTCGCGTTCCTGGTTCAGGAGGAACTCCGATTCGGGTCGGGGGCGGTGATCCGCGGCAAGATCTATGTCGGTGAGGATCTCGACTTCGACCAGAGCCCGGTGCAGGGTGTGGTGCATCGCAACATCTATGCCGAAGGGCGTATCGGGCGCCTCTCCGGCTATGGCCCGCCGGTGTTCGCCAGCGGTTCGACCGGTTATGACTCTTCGGGCGACTACCTCGACATCCGCACGGTGTACCCCGAGCCGCTCGATTTCACCGACTTCTGGGACGACCTGGACTTGATCCGCCAGGTCGCGTGCAATGGCGGCGGCCTTTGCCTCAGCCGCTCGGAGAACCCGTCCCTCGGCCTGTCGCAAACCCCCACCGCCTGGCTGCTCGAGCCCACCGTGTCGGGTGGCACCGGCCGCATAAAGGTCTCGGTCGCCTACTCGAACAGTTCGACCTCGTGCCTCACCTCCGAGGAGTGGTGGTGGGTCAATTCCCACAACGCCACCTGGACCTCCCTCGGCCTGATGGACCTCCCGGCCAACGGCGTCGTGTGGGTCGACGGTCACACCGTCATCGGCAAACCGGGTCCGCCGTCGATCATCCACCAGGCGATGACCATCTACGCCGGATCGGTGGGCTCACCGAAGAATGTCATCATCGGTTCGGACATCGTCTACCAGGGCGGGACCGGGGGCACCACGGTGCTGGGGCTGATCGCTTCGGACGAGGTGTATGTGAATCCCTCCGGGGTAGGCGCTGATCGGGAGTTGACGTTCAATGCGGCCATCCTCACCCAGGGCGGCGCGTTTCATGTCGCCCGGGCATGCGGCTCATCGGGCAGCGTGCTCCTTCCGACGAGTGGGGGTGTCCCGCTGTCGACCCTCAACACCAACGGATCGATGGCGATCCGGCACACCGGCGACGTTGCCGCCCACTTCGGTACCCGGAATTACGGCTTCGACAGCCGCCTCGAATACCTGCGTCCCCCCCTCTTCCCCCTGATGGGTGACACCTGGAGCTATGGCGACTGGCGCGAGGTCACCCTGCCCTGTTGGGCGCGACCCTCGGGTTGTTAGAAATAGCGTTCAAGTATGCCACTCTTAGTGGTCGATAAGGCTACTAAGAGCAATGCGCAAACTGACTAGTCACGACTCGGGTTTCAGCATCATCGAGGCAATCGTTGCCGCGTCGATTCTCCTCGTGATCTTCGCCGGGTTTGGATCCACCCTCGGAGGAGCCTTCAACGGAGCCCAGGACAACGATGTGGCCCAGGAGGCGACCGCGCTGGCGGTCGAGCAGATCGAGTACGCCCGCTCGCTGACCTGGGACGGCGTCGCCATGACGGCGTTGGCGTCCGGAGCGCCGGCGATGGACCAGACCCAGGGAATCCTTCTTGCCGACGAAGCCGATCTGGCACAGGACGAGTCGCTCGTCGTCGACGAGGACGGTCGGATCTCGCCGACCGAGGTAGAGACGATCGATGGCCAATCGTTCACCATCTGGCGCTATGTGAGCGACGCCGGAGGGGGCATCCGCCGATTCCTCGTCATCATCGAATGGCACCTCGACGGCGTCGTGTCGTATCACCGCAACAGCACCCTGATTTCAGAGGCGTCGACGAGATGAACCGCCTCAAGAGTGACTCGGGGACATCGATCGTGGAACTCGGGGTGGCGATGTTCGTCACCGCACTGATGAGTGCGGCGATGGTCACCTGGATGCACACCGCCGGGGCAGCCACCTCACTCCACGGGGGTGACGATCAGGCGATGCAGGAGCTGCGCATCGCCAAGAGCGTCATCGGGCGCGATCTGCGCAGCGCGGAGAGTGTGCTCAGCGCCGAGACCGTCTCGGTCACCGTATGGGTGGATGACGACGACGACGACTTTCAGGACATCGGGGAGGCGATCACCTGGGCGGTCACCGGCGACGGAAATCTGACCCGTACCACCGACGGCGGCGAATTCGGGGTGCTCGCCTCGAATCTGGTCTACGGCGAGAGCCATTTCGCCTACGACTCACCCACTCTGCAGGACATCACCGAGATCGGTATCCAGCTCAAAGCCCACGTCATCACCGTCGCGGGGGAGTCCGGCACGAGAAGCATCGGGTTACGAATACACGTGAGGAACGCATGAAGAGGTCACTGAGAGCACTGTCGGCGGAGGACCGGGGAATGGCGATGTTCGCGGTCGTGATGCTGGGCTCGGCGATGGTGCTCATGTCATCGGTGGTGCTCGCCCGCGGCGTGGCCCAATACGGCAACACCAATAGCGATGCCCTCTGGGAGCAAGCGCTGGCCACAGCTGAGTCGGGTTTGAGCGTGGGGCTGGAGACCGTCGAAGGGGATGACGGCTATCACACCGGCGAGTCGGCCACCGAAGGCTTGGCTGGCACCGACCAGGAGAAGGCGTGGGTGGTGGCGGCGGCCGACGCTCGCCCCGAGGTGGACCTGGTGAAGACGCCCGACGGCGAGTTCGTCATCGTGAAGCCATCGAACAGCGCTTTCCTGTACTCGGCCGGGTTCGCCCCGAGCCGTGATGCAGCGAACCGTCGGGTTCGGGTGGTGCGGATCGATTACGACTTGATCCCGTACGCCACCACGTGGATCACCCAGTTTGCGTTCCTCTCTGGAGACGACCTGGAGCTGCGGGGCAACCCGACGTTCCTGACGGGGGCCGCGGTCGGCATTCACGCCAACGGATACCTTGATGTGGGCGGGAGCACTTTCGTCGACGGATGCCTGTCGGCGTCGGGCGGAGCCCAGGTCACCGGCGGGGTGTCGCAAGACCCCGGGTGCCCGTCGCCCGGGGCCCAGCCGCTGGAGTTCATCCCACTGGTCAACCCGCGCTCCCATTGGGAAGACTCCTTCTACGACCTGTGCCCCGATGGCAAGGTCCGGGCCGGGCCGGCCCATCCGGTGTACGGGAACACCGCGTCCAACGTGCCGTGCACCGGCCAGACACTGACCGCCGACGCCGGGGGCTCGCCCTACCTGGGATGGCGCTTCATGGGTTGCTGCGCCTCGGATGACTGGGCAACCTGGAAGTACGAGAGCACCGGCTCGAACAACGGGGTCTTCTATGTGTTCGAAGGCAACGCCATCATCGTCTCGAGCCCGGGATCTACCTTGATTCCGTGGCAGACCACGGTCATCGCCGAGGCTCGCGGGGTGTGCGGCAGTCTGCAGGGCGGCGACATCGACATCGCCGGGAGCCCGAATATGATCCCCTTCCCCGGGGCAGGCAATCTGCAAGTCATCGCCGGGCGCGATATCGATATCGCCGGGAGCCCTGGCATGTCGGGTCTCATCGCGGCCCATGAGCAGATCGACATCTCCGGCACGGCTGTGGTCGCCGGGGGTGGGTATCTCGCCGAATCAGCGTGCGACTCGGGCGACCTGGTGACCACGTCGCGGGTCGGCGGCAACGCCACCGTGGACAACGACGGTCCGGTGGAGACCGAGCTGGGCATGACGGTCGAACTACTGACGGCCACCAGCTGGGTGGAGATCTAAAGAAGGCCTACGGCTACGGCTACGGCCCACGGTCCACCGGTCAGACCATTCTGACTGGTGACTGGTGACTGGTGACTGGTGACTGGCGGCTGTTGGCTGGTGGCTGGTGGCTGGTGGCCTATCTTCCTTCCATGCTCATCGACTCGTCGGTGCTGTGGCTGGCGGGGACCAACTGCTGGGTGATCGCTCGGGAGGCCGGGGGGCCGGCGGTGGTGGTGGACGCCCCTCCGGATGCGGCCGGGGTCGTCGACCTTCTGGCGCGCCATGATCTGATCCCCGCCGCCCTCTTGCTCACACACGGGCATGTCGACCACCTCGGGGGTGCCGGGTCCGTCGCGAAGTTCTTCGCGTTGTCCGCCTATCTGCATCCCGACGACGAGTGGCTGGCGGCCGACCCGCGGCACCAGCTCGAAACCCTGTGGGGGACCGCCCCGCCGGGCGACTACGAGCAGCCGGAGCGATACGAGCATCTGGAGGACGGCCAGACCCTCGACCTCGCCGGGATCGCCCTCACGGTTCTCCACACTCCGGGGCACACGCCGGGTCATTGCTGCTTCTGGGTTCCGGCGGAGGGTGCCCTCTTCAGCGGCGATCAGTTGTTCGCAGGCTCGATCGGCAGGACCGACCTGCCCGGAGGCGACCACGGTGCACTGATGCGATCGATGGCGGAGCGGGTGCTGCCGCTGCCCGCCGACACCGCCGTGTTTCCAGGGCATGGGCCTACAACTACCCTTGCCCGGGAGCTCGAGACCAATCCCTTCCTCGGGACATTCCGTTGATTCCGCGACTCAAGGGCACCGACGACATCCTTCCGCCCGAATCGGCTCGGTGGCGGTCGTTGCTGCGCGCCTTCGACTCCCTCGCCGAACGCTACGGGTACGACCTGGTGCTGCTTCCGGCGATGGAGTCGACCGAGTTGTTTGCCCGCGGGGTGGGCGAGGCCACCGAAGTCGTCGAGAAGCAGATGTACACCTTCGAGGACCGTGGCGGCCGTTCGGTGACCCTGCGCCCGGAACTGACCGCGAGCATGGTCCGCGCCTTTCTCGAGGCCGGGGGGCAGGGTTCGGCGAAGTTCGCATCGAGCGGGCCGATGTTCCGTTACGAGCAGCCCCAGAAGGGCAGGCGTCGACAGTTCTACCAGGTAGACCTGGAGTACCTGGGAGAGGCATCACCCGAGGCCGACATCGAGGTGATCGAGTTCTCCTCCCGCCTGCTCGACGAGGTCAGGGTTGCTGGAGTCACCCTGCAGCTCAACTCGATCGGCGACGCTCCCGATCGGACCGCGTATCGCCGTCTACTTCAGGAGTTTCTGCGGGCCCGTGAAGCCGATCTGTCGCCGGATGCTCGTCGTCGCATCGAGACGAACCCGCTGCGGGTGCTCGATTCGAAAGCAGACACCGCGGTGGTCGCCGACGCCCCCGTTCCCCTTGACCATCTCGGTGACGGCGCCCGGGAGCACTTCGCGGCCGTGTGTGCCGGCCTCGATGCAATCGGAATCACGTATGAGATCGCCCCGCGCCTCGTTCGGGGGCTGGACTACTACAACCGCACCGTTTTCGAGTTCTTCTCGTCATCCTTCGAGGCGGCGCAGGATGCTCTCGGCGGGGGCGGACGTTACGACCCGCTCGCAGAGTTGATCGGCAGCGGTCGCGAGGTGCCCGCGGTGGGCGTCGCGTTGGGGTGTGATCGAATCGTGCAGGCGATGCCGGCAGTCGAAGGCTGCCGTCTCGACCTTTTCGTGGCGGTGGCCGATGTCGGGCGCCGCGACGACGCGCGGCGTTGGGTCGCCCGGCTACGGGGCGAAGGAGTGCGGGTCGACTGGGATCCGACCCCAGGTCGCTCTCTCCGGGGTCAGTTCAAGGCTGCCGACCGTGCGGGTGCCCTTGCGGTGGCGGTGGTGGGAGACGAATGGGAGGCTGGAGAGGTGACGGTGAAGCGGCTGGTGACCGGTGAGGACGCCCGTGTCCCGATCGAGGAGGTGGCCGGGTGGCTGACCAACCGCTGAGGACGGCGCGTGCCGGAGAGCTCCGGGCGGGTGACTCGGGCCGCGAGGTACGGCTCGCCGGCTGGGTGGCAACCCGCCGGGACCACGGCGGCGTGCTGTTCCTCGACCTGCGCGATGCCTCAGGGTTGGTGCAGGTCGTGATCGACCCCGATGCCGACGACGCGACTGCAGCAGTCGCGGATTCTCTCCGTGCCGAATACTGCATCAGCGTCACCGGCCTCGTGCGGGCACGCCCCGATGGCACTGCGAACCCCGATCTCCCCACCGGAGACGTCGAAGTGGCCGCCGCCCTGGTCGAGGTGCTCTCACCGTCCGACCCGCTGCCATTCCAGATCGACGACCGGTCGGAAGTAGACGAGAGCCGCCGCCTCGAGTTCCGCTACCTCGACCTGCGGCGGCCAAGGATGGCGGCGAACCTGGTGGCGCGTTCCAAGGCGATACACGCCATGCGGTCGACGATGGCGGCCCAGGGCTTTCTCGAGGTGGAGACTCCGACGCTGGTGAAGTCGACGCCGGAAGGCGCCCGCGACTTCCTGGTCCCCAGCCGGCTACGACAAGGTTCCTTCTATGCGTTGCCGCAGTCGCCCCAGCTGTTCAAGCAGTTGCTGATGGTCGGCGGGGTCGAGCGGTATTACCAGATCGCCCGGTGCTATCGGGATGAGGACTTCAGGTCGGATCGGCAGGTCGAGTTCACCCAGCTCGACATCGAGGGCTCGTTCTGGGGGAGGGGGGAAGTGTTTGCTGCTCTCGAACCGGTGCTGGCTGCGGTTGCCCTGGCACTCCGCGGAATCGAACCGACGCAGCCGTTCCCCCGGCTCACCTGGCACGAGGCGATGGCCCGGTACGGCACCGACAAACCCGACATCAGGTTCGGGATGGAGATCGTGGATCTCACCGAGCTCTTCGTTGGTACCGAGTTCAAGGCGTTCGCCGGCGCCCTGGCCGCCGAGGGGAGCGTGGCCGGAATCGACGCCGGCAAGCAGGATCTGTCCCGCAGCGGGTTCGACGCGCTGGTCGAGCGGGCCGTGGCGCTCGGGGCCAAGGGGCTCGTGTGGCTGGTGGTAGAACCGGACGGAACGCTCCGCTCACCGGTAGCGAAGTTCCTTTCCGCCGCCGAGCAGGAGGGCCTGGTTGGCGCATTCGGGGCCGTCCCGGGCGACACGCTTCTGGTCGTCGCCGATGAGACCAAGGTGGTGCAGTCGGTACTCGGTTCCCTGCGCCTGGACCTCGGCAAACCGCGCGGTCACGACGACCTCGCTCTGCTGTGGGTGGTCGACTTTCCCGTCTTCGCCGTGGGGCCGAATGGCGAATTGACGCCGGAACACCACCCGTTCACCGCGCCTTACGACGTGGCGGAAATGCGGGATCACCCCGAGACGGCGCTGTCGCGGGCCTATGACCTGGTGCTCAACGGCAGCGAACTCGGATCAGGAAGCGAGCGTATCCACGACCCCCGCACCCAAAAGACCGTGTTCGACATCCTCGGAATCTCGGACCAGGAGGCCGAGTCGCGGTTCGGCTGGTTCATGCGCGCCCTGCGTTATGGCACCCCCCCGCACGCCGGCTTTGCGGTGGGGATCGACCGGCTGGTCGCCATCCTCCAGAACGAACCGAACATCCGCGAGGTGATTCCCTTCCCGAAGACCCAGACCGGCACGGATCCGCTCACGGGGTCTCCGGGCCCGGTGGCGGGGGACCAGTTGGCGGAGTTGGGGATCGATCTCCTCCCGGAGGTGAAGCGAGCGCTCGAGGAGGAAGCGGAAACCGACTGATGGATGACCTTTTCGCCGGAGAGCGGGCCGCGCGACGCAGGTCAGCGGAGCCGCTGGCGGCGCGGATGCGCCCGGCAAACCTCGACGAGGTGGTCGGGCAAAGGCACCTCCTGGGGCCGAGCGCCGCCTTCGGGACGATGGTGCGTTCGGGCCGGCCGGTGTCCATGATCCTCTGGGGCCCACCCGGGACCGGTAAGACCACGCTCGCCCGTCTGGTCGCCGGATCCAGCGGGGCGGCGTTCGAGCCCATGTCGGCGACCTCTGCCGGCGTCAAGGAGGTGCGCGAGGTGCTGGCCGGGGCGCGGCACCGGCTGGAGCAGGACGAGCGCCGGACCGTGCTCTTCCTCGACGAGATCCATCGTTTCACCAAATCGCAGCAGGACGCCCTCCTGCCCGGAGTGGAGGATGGGACGGTGATCTTGGTGGGGGCGACCACCGAAAACCCGTTCTTCGAAGTGAACTCGCCGCTGATTTCCCGGAGTCTGTTGTTCAGACTGGAACCACTGTCGGTCGATGAGGTGGGCGCCCTGATCGAACGGGCGATGCTGGAGCCTGATCGCGGGGTCATCGAGCCGGGTTCGATCGATCCCGCCGCCGCCGCTCTTCTCGCCGAGCGATCCGGCGGGGACGCCCGCCTGGCCCTCAACGCCCTCGAGGTGGCGGCTGTGATCTCCGCCGGTCGGGGCGCGGACAGCATCGCCGTCGACGCCGTCGAGGAAGCCCTGCAGCATCGGGTGATCCGCTACGACAAGGCGGGTGACCAGCACTTCGACGTGATCTCCGCATTCATCAAGAGCCTGCGCGGCTCCGACCCGGACGCAGCCGCCTACTGGTTACAGACGATGCTCGACGCAGGCGAAGACCCAGAGTTCATCGTCCGGCGAATGGTGATCCTCGCGTCCGAGGACATCGGGCTGGCCGACCCGACGGCCCTCGGCGTGGCCGTCGACGCGGCGCGGGCGCTCCAATTCGTGGGCCTGCCTGAAGCCTCCTACGCCCTTCACCACGCGGCACTCCACCTGGCAACGGCTCCGAAGTCGAACTCGGTGGCGAGGACGATCGCCGCCGCGCGGCAGGGCGTCGCGGAACATCCGGGGGCCCGGGTGCCTCCCCATCTGCGCTCGACCGGTTACCGCGGGGCCGAGGCGCTCGGCCATGGCGTCGGCTACGTGTATCCCCACGACCGCCCGGATGGCATCGCCTCGCAGCAGTACCTCCCCGACGAATTGGTGGGTCAGACTCTCTATCAGCCCGGTAGCACCGGCGCGGAGGTCGAGGTGGCGGAGAGACTGCGTGCCGTGGACGAGAAGATTGGGAAGGAGCCAAGGGCTCAGCGATAGGCGAAAGGCGAGTATGAAGCGATGAGCGAAAATCGAAAGGCGAAACCCGGCTAGAAGACTCCTGACGCGGTTTCGCCTTTCGCTTTTCGCTTTTCGCCCCTTTGTGCCTTTCGCCCTTCGCGTCCTAGCGGTAGGTCGGTCCACTCTCCGCGCGTGCAGGGGCCATTACCCTCTTGTCATGAGCACGCCCGTGACCGGCGCCGAGATCAGGCGCGCATTCCTCGACTTCTTCGGGACGCGGGGACACCCGATCGTGCCGTCGGCTTCGTTGATCCCGGTCGACCCCTCGCTGCTGCTCACGGTGGCCGGCATGGTGCCTTTCAAACCGTATCTGCTCGGCGACGAGGTGCCGCCCTTCCCGCGCGCCGCCAGCTCGCAGAAGTGCATCCGGACCAACGACATCGAGATCGTGGGCACCACCGCACGGCACATGTCGTTCTTCGAAATGCTGGGCAACTTCTCGTTCGGGGGCGACTACTTCAAGGAGAAGGCGATCCCGTGGGCCTATGAGTTGATCACCGAGGTGTATCAAATGGACCCGGGACGGCTCTGGTACACGGTGCACCACACCGACGAGGAGGCCGCCCAGATCTGGATCGACCAGGTGGGGGTGCCGGCCGACCGGGTACAGCGGCGAGACCGGGACAACTTTTGGCAGATGGGAGTGGCCGGCCCGGCGGGCCCCTCGTCCGAGATCTTCTACGACCGCGGCCCCGAGTTCGGTGAGGAGGGCGGCCCGGTGGTCGACGAAGAGCGCTTCATGGAGTTCTGCAACCTGGTGTTCATGCAGTACGTCCAGGACGAGCCGTATCACGTGATCGGCGACCTGCCTGCCAAGAACATCGATACCGGTTCCGGCCTTGAGCGGGTCTGCGTGCTGCTCCAGGACGTGGACAACGTGTTCCTCACCGACCTGCTGCGACCGGTGCTGGCGGCAGGTGAGGCGGCCACCGGCGTGGCGTACGGGCATCGCCCGGAGAGCGACGTGAGTCTACGCATCCTCGCGGACCACGGGCGGGCGATCACCAACCTGATCGCCGATGGCGTGGTCCCGTCGAACGAGGGTCGCGGCTACGTGCTCCGGCGGCTGTTGCGCCGGGCGGTGCGGCACGCCTGGCAGCTCGGGGCGGAGGAGAACGTCACCCCCCGCCTGGTGCGCGCCACGATCGACACCCTGGGCGATGCCTATCCGGCGCTGCGTGCGGCCGCCGACGGGATCACCGAGACCGCGGAGCGCGAGGAGGAGAGGTTCCGCCGGACGCTCGAGTCGGGGCACTCGCTGCTGAGCGCCGAACTCGAGCGGATCGACACCGGGGCATCCCTGCCCGGCGAGACCGCCTTCAAACTTCATGACACCTTCGGGTTCCCGGTGGAGCTCACCGCCGAGATCGCCGCCGAACGAGGTGTCGACCTCGACCGGCCCGCCTTCGACACCGAGATGTCGGCGCAGCGGGACCGCGCCCGGGCGGCACGAAGCAAGGCGGCCACTGCCGACGCGCCCCCGGTGTACCGAAAGATCTACGACAAGTCGGGGCCGACCCGCTTCGAGGGTTACGAGCATGTCGATACGATGGGCATAGTCCTGGCGATCGTGGCCGACGGTGAGACGATCCAGCAAGCCACCGAGGGCCAGGAGGTGGAGGTGTTCTTCGACACCACCACGTTCTACGCCGAGTCGGGTGGCCAGGTGGGCGACTCAGGAACGGCCAGCACCGAGACCGGCCGGTTGCGGGTCACCGACACCCAGCACGCCCTGCAGGACCTCCACGGGCACCGGGCCCTCGTCGAGCAAGGAACGGTCGCGGTAGGTCAGCGCGCCTCGCTGAGCGTGGACCCAGGGCGCCGGGAACGGATCCGCAAGAGCCACTCCGGCACCCACATCCTCCACTGGGCGCTCCGTTCGGTCGTCGGATCCCACGTTCAGCAGGCGGGCTCGCTGGTGGAGGCGGGGCGGCTACGGTTCGACTTCTCCCACTTCGGGGCGCTGACCGACGAGGAGGTCATCGAGGTGGAGCGGCTGGCGAACGAGCGGGTGATCGAGAACGCCTCGGTCAGGGCGTATCAGGTGACGCGGGGCGAGGCCGAGGAGATGGGGGCGCTGGCTTTCTTCGGGGATAAGTACGGCGAAGTGGTGCGGATCGTCGAAACCGGCTCATATTCCCGCGAATTGTGTGGCGGCACCCATGTTCACACCACGGGCCAGGTGGGTCCGCTGGTGGTGGTGAGCGAATCATCGATTGGGTCGAGCCTGCGTCGTATCGAGGCCTATACCGGTTCGGCCGGTTACGAGTACTTCTCCGACATGCGCCGACGGCTCCGGGCCACTGCGGAGAGCCTCCGGGTGCCACCGGATCGCGTCGACGAAGCGGCGGCAAACCTCGCGGCTCGGTCGCGGCAGCAGGAGGAACGGCTCGGCCAGATCGAGGCCCAGACTCGCAACGAGGCTGCCCGGGAGCTGGTGGAGCGAGCCGAGGAAGTGGGCGGGCGGCGGCTGGTGATGGCCGACCCTCACGACCTGTCGCCCGATGCTCTGCGCCAATTGGGGATGCAGGTTCGCGACCGCATCGGGTCGGGTGTCGCCGTTCTCGGCAGTGCCCGAGATGGCAAGGCCGGGCTTGTGGTGGTCGTGACGAGCGATCTGGTCGCACAGGGCATCAACGCCGCGGAGATCGCAGGCCCGGCGGCCAAGCTGGTCGGCGGTGGTGCAAGCCGCGATCCGGAACTCGCCCAGGCAGGCGGGCCCAATGGGGACCGCATCGAGGATGCCATCGAGGAGGCGGTCCGACTCGCCCGCGAGTCGCTCGGCCGGGTCTGAAGTGGGCCGAATTCTTGCCCTGGACCCTGGAACGGTGCGGATCGGGATTGCGGTCACCGATGCAGCGGGCATCGTGGCGCATCCCCGGGGCTTTCTCGTTGCAGACGACCCAGCTGTCCTTCAGCAGATCGCCGACCTCGTCGCGGAACTCGCGGTGGATCGTATCCTCGTGGGGCTGCCCACCGGTCTGAGCGGCATCGAGGGGGCCGCAGCCGTCGCGGCCCGGGAATTTGCAGCGGAGGTCGAGGAAGGAACCGGTGTGCCGGTCGAGTTGATCGACGAGCGTTTCACCACTGCGATCGCCGAGCGATCGCTGATCGAGACCGGCACCCGACGCAAGCGGCGGAAGCAGGTGCGCGACGGAGCCGCGGCCGCCGTGCTGCTGCAGGGCTACCTGGAGAGAGAATGAGCTTCGAGCTAGAGCCCTACGAGCCGGGATCGTCGCCCACCGGGCCGCGCGGTCCCAATACGTTTCTCCGGGGGCTCGGCGTCCTCGGGTTCGTCCTGGTGCTGTTCGCGGTTGCCTTCCTCGGCGTGAGGTGGCTGGCGTCAGCGGTGAACGACGTGATCGCCGGACCCGAGTCCACGACCGTGGTGCCTGGCGTACCGGTGACGGTGGAGATCACTCCCGGTGCGCCCGCCTCGGAGATCGCCCGCCAGTTGGCGGAGGCAGGCGTGGTGGTCTCGGCCTCGGCGTTCGACCGGGCGGTGAGTGACGCCCGCGCCAGCGACCGATTGGTCGCCGGCCGCTATGAGCTCGAGACCGGGATGTCTCCGGAAGCCGTGCTGGCCTTGCTCATCGAGGGACCCGTCAGAGAGGTCTACCGGCTCACCGTCATCGAAGGCCTGACGATCTCGCAGACTCTCGACTCGATCGCTCGCCAGACGGACATCCCGTTTGCCGACCTCTCGCGCCCGCTGCTCGACGGGACGATCGTGTCGGCTCTCATGCTGGGCGAAGCGGAGAATCTCCAGGATTGGGAGGGGCTGCTGTTCCCCGACACCTACGAGTTCGAGGTCGATGCCACTGCCGAGGAGATCCTCGGCCGGATGGTGACGACGATGAGTGAGCGGGTGGGCTCTGTGGACTGGACCTACCTCGATGCGCTGGGGTTCACCCCCTACGAGGGGATCGTGATCGCCTCGCTCATCGAGAAGGAGGCGCTCTTCGACGAGGATCGCCCGGTGATAGCCAGCGTGATCTTCAATCGGCTCGCGGCCGACATGCAGCTCCAGCTCGACGTGACAGTCATCTATGCACTCGGCGGCCTGCCTGACGGCGGGCTGACGCTCGAGGATCTCGAGGTCGATTCGCCATACAACACATACAGGATCACCGGTTTGCCGCCTACGCCCATCTCGACCGTTCGTATGGCGTCGCTGGAAGCCGCCGCAGCGCCCGATGAGACCCCGTACATCTACTTCCTCGCCGATGAGGACGGGCGAGCCCATTTCGCTGAGACGTTCGAGGAGTTCCTCGAACTCCAGGAGGAGTACCTGAGCCCGTGAGCGAGGCCGCGAACGGCTCGCGGCGATTCGTGCTTCTCGGCGACCCGGTCGGCGGGTCGCGATCTCCGGCGATTCACCAAGCAGCCTTCGAAACCGCCGGTATCGACGGCCATTACCAGGCCCGTCGGGTCGACCTTGCCGGCCTCGGGGCGGCGATCGGCGAGATTCGGTCCGGAGCGATCGACGGGGCGAACATAACCATGCCTTACAAGTCGATCACCGCAGGATTGGTCGACGAACTCGATGAAGACGCCCGTCGCGCTGGGGCGGTGAACACCATCGTGCCAGTCCATGACCGACTGATGGGGCGCAACACCGACGTGGTCGCGCTGAGGTGGGCACTCGCCTCGTCGGTGGGCACCGTTCTGATCCTCGGCGCCGGGGGAGCGGCGAAGGCAGCCGCAGTGGCGGCGGCGGGCCGGGACACGATTGTCTCTGCGAGACGCCCGGCTGCGGCAGAGGCCATGGCGGTCCGCTTCGGCCTCGACACTGTGGCCTGGGGGGATCCGGTCGAGGGTGCCATCGTCATCAACGCCACCCCCCTGGGGATGGCCGGCGAAACCCTTCCGCCGGAAGTGGTCGACGGCGCCCGATGCCTGCTCGACCTGGCCTACGGGGTCGAGCCGACCCCGGCGGTGGCGGAGGCGCTTCGACGCAGCCTGCCGGTCGTCGACGGGATCGATCTGCTGGTGGCCCAAGCGGCGGCCGCGTTCACCATCTGGACCGGCGTGGCTGCACCTTTCGAGGCGATGATGCGGGCGGCGCGACCAGCCTGACCGTGGTCGCCGGCATGGCCCGGCGCCGACGGCCACTCGATACCTCGGCGAGGCCGAGCGCACCCGACCTCTCCTCTCAAGGCCACGGTAGGTCGTGCCGACAAACCCTGTGTATGCCTGCCGCGAATGGACCGAGGAGCCACCGAATTGGCTGAGCGCGAAACGATTGGATCAGTACTCGTTGACACCGGGCTGGTGACGGATGCCGACATGGCCCGCGCCCGTTCACTCCAGGCAGAGACCGGCGACTCCCTGACCCGGGTTCTGGTCTCCGAGGGAATCGTGGGCGAAGTCGATCTGGCGAAGATGATCGCCAGCCACATGGGCGTCGAGTTCGTGAGCCTCAACGACGTCACGATCGACCCTGCCGCCGCCGCCCTCATTCCGGAGTCACTGGCTCGGCGCTATGCAGCGATTCCGATCAAGTTCGAAGACGATGCCCTCGTCGTGGCCATGGCTGATCCCGGGAACGTGCTCGTGGTCGATGACATTCGGGCGATCACCGCGTTGCGGATCATTCCCAAGATCGCCACGCGGAGCGAGATCGACGACGCCATCCGGCGTGCAGGCCGGTATGACGACTCGGTGGCCGATCTTGCCGACCTGGCGGGTGACGAGGTGGCGGAGGACGACCTCAGCAGCATCGAGGCGGCGGTCGAAGAGGCGCCGATCGTCAAATTGGTCAACACTCTCATCAGCCGCGCCGTCAACGAGCGTGCCTCCGACCTCCACATCGAACCGGGAGAGAAGGACTTGCGGGTGCGCTTTCGCATCGACGGCGTGCTGCACGAGGTCATGAGCACGCCCCGGTCGGTCTCCGGTGCGGTCGTGAGCCGTCTCAAGATCATGGCGGATCTCGACATCGCCGAGCGCCGCGTCCCGCAGGACGGCCGGGTGAGCATCCGGGTGTCGGGACGCCCCATCGACCTGCGGGTTGCCACCCTTCCCACCATCTATGGGGAGAAGGTCGTCATGCGAATCCTCGACAAGGAGGACGCGGTGCTGGACCTCAAAGCACTGGGCTTCCTTCCGCATTCGATGGCACGGTTCGAGACTTCATACACGAAGCCGTACGGAGCGATTCTCGTGACCGGCCCCACCGGATCGGGCAAGACCACGACCCTCTATTCCGCGTTGAACATCCTCAACGTCCCCTCCCGGCACATCATCACGGTCGAAGACCCGGTCGAGTACCGGCTGCCCGGGGTGGTCCAGGTGCAGGTGAACCGCAAGGCAGGCCTGCAATTCTCGACCGTGCTCAAGTCGATCCTGCGGTCCGACCCTGACGTGGTTCTCGTGGGTGAGGTCCGTGACGCCGAGACCGCCAAGATCGCGGTCGAGGCCGCCCTCACCGGGCACCTCGTGCTCACGACCCTCCATACGAATGACTCTGCCTCCAGCGTCAACCGTCTGGTCGATATGGGGGTAGAGCCCTACTTGGTCGCTTCCGCGATCGACTCGATTCTCGCCCAGCGGCTCGCCCGCCGACTGTGCGACCGGTGCAAGGCGACCAAGCCGGCTGGCCCGGAGCTGATCAAGCAGATGGGCCTCGACCCTGAGGCCGGCCCGGTCACCATCTACGAGGCGGTCGGCTGCAAGGCCTGCGCGGACACCGGATATCGCGGTCGGGTGGCCATCGTCGAAGTGCTCCTGATGTCCGAAGAGCTCCAGCGGATGGCCGTCGAGCGCCGCCCATCCGATGAGATCAAGGCCGTAGCCGTGGAGCAGGGGATGTTGACCCTCCGCCAGGACGGCATGGAGAAGGTCAAGCTCGGCATGACCACCCTCGAAGAGGTTCTGAGGGTGGTGGTCTGATGCCTCCCGACAAGATGTTGCTCTCTGTTGCCCAGCGGCTGGTGGACGAGCGCTTGCTCTCCGCCGAAGACCTGGCCTCGGCTTCCCGCGCCGCCGAAGGCGACGGGTCCAAGGTGCTTCGCACCGTCATCGAGAACGGCACGGTCCGGCGCGCCGACGCCCTCGCGGTCGTCGCCAGCCATATCGGAGTCGAGTTCGTCGACCCCACCTTCGGATTCGTTGCCGACCCTGAGGCCACCGGCCTGCTGGAAGGGCGGGTGGCGGTGTCCGAGACCGCCCTGCCGATTCGGGTGCATGAGGGCCAGGTCGTAGTGGCAGTCCCTGATCCGCTCGACCAGGGGGCACGCGATCGGGTGCGGCGAGGGGCGACGGCGGACGTGGTGTTCGCCCTCGGCCCGCGTGATGCCCTCGACCAGGCGGTGAGGCGGTTGTACATGGCTGGCGGCCCCGGCAAGGAGCCGGTGGCGATGCCGGGCAGTGGCCGATTGCTGGCTGGGTTGGCGGAGCCCCAAGAGGTGCTCCAGTCCGAGACGACGGGTTTTCACATCAATGATCTGCTGGAGGTTCTGATCGACCACGGGGGTTCGGACCTCCACCTGGCGGCAGGCTCGCCCCCACAGATGCGGGTGAACGGCGAGCTGCATCAGATCGACGGATTCGGGATCCTCAAGCCGGGTCCGTTGCGTACTCTCGTCTACGGAATCCTCACGGCCCGGCAGCGCGAAGAGCTAGAGAACAAACTCGAACTCGACGCTTCCCATCCGGTCCCCGGCCGGGGACGGTTCCGGGTGAGTGCGTTCTTCCAGCGGGGTTCGCTCGGGGCGGTGATGCGGGCAATCCCCAATGAGATCGTCTCCCTCGAGAAGCTGGGGATGCCCCCGGTCGTCAGCGAGTTCACCGATATCCCCCGGGGTTTGGTGTTGGTCACCGGGGCGACGGGGTCGGGAAAGTCCACGACCCTCGCCGCGCTCATCGACGACATCAACACCCGTCGGGCGGTTCACGTCATGACGGTCGAGGACCCGATCGAATTCATGCATCGCCACAAGATGGCGATCGTGAACCAGCGCGAGGTCGGCGCCGACACCCCGAGTTTTGCCTCGGCGCTTCGGCATGTACTTCGCCAGGACCCCGATGTCATCCTTGTGGGGGAGCTGCGCGACCTGGAGACCATGAGCACCGCGCTCACCGCTGCCGAGACGGGGCACCTCGTCTTTGCCACCCTGCACACCCAGGATGCGCCCGGTTCGATCGACCGGGTGATCGACGTGTTTCCCCCGCATCAGCAGCAGCAGGTCCGGGTGCAGCTCGCCGAGTCTCTCGCCGGCGTGGTGACGCAACAGCTCCTTCCCACGGTCGATGGCAAGGGCCGGGTGGCCGCCGTGGAGGTTCTGGTGGCGATCCCGGCGATCCGCAACATGATCCGCGAGGGCAAGGTCCATCAGATCCGCAGCGCCATGCAGGCGGGGGGCAGGCATGGGATGCAGACCATGGACCGGGCGCTTGCCGCACTCGTCAAGGCCGGCAAGGTCGACCTGAAAGTCGCTACGGAAAGAGCCCAGAACGTCGATGAGTTCATGAACCTGCTTGGAGGGACCCAGCGATGAGCACTACGACGTTCGAGTACCGCGCACGTGACCGTTCGGGTGGGGTTCATGCCGGGGTCATCGAGGGATCGTCGTCGGCCGCTGTCGCCAGCGCCCTCCGCGAGAAGGGTTACGTCCCGCTCCGCATCGACGAGAAGCGCTCATCGGCACTCGACAAGGAATTCTCGATCCCTGGCTTCAAGAAGAAGGTGAAGCCGAAAGAGGTCGCCATCTTCAGCCGCCAGCTGGCGACGATGGTCAACTCCGGCCTCACCCTCACCCGGGCGTTGGGCATCCTCGAGGAGCAGACCGACGGTGCGCTTCTCCGGGGGATGATCACCGATGTGCGCCAGCAGGTCGAGCAGGGAAGCAGCCTGTCGGCCGCCCTTGCCAACCACCCTGACGCCTTCAACCATCTCTACGTTTCGATGATCCGGGCCGGGGAGGTGGGCGGTGCGCTCGACGAGACCCTGGTGCGGCTCGCTGACACCCTCGAGTCGACGGTGCGGCTCCGGTCGAAGGTGAAGTCGGCAATGGCCTATCCGGTGGTCGTCCTCACCCTCATCGTGCTGATCGTCGCCGGAATGCTGCTGTTCGTGGTTCCGATCTTCAAGGGCATGTACGACGACCTCGGGGGAACGCTCCCCCTGCCCACCCTGATGCTCATCAACATCTCCGGCTTCATGACGAAGTTTTGGTGGCTCTTCTTGGGATTGATGGTGGGCGGGGTCACCTTGTTCCGTCGGTGGAAGCGATCGGAGACCGGCCAGGTCTCATGGGATCGGCTGAAGCTGCGCGCCCCGGTGTTCGGGAAGCTGGTCCAGAAGGTCGCCATCAGCCGGTTCGCCCGAACCTTCTCGGTGCTGAGCCGCACCGGTGTCCCGGTGTTGCAGGCGCTCGACATCGTGGCTTCCACCGCCGGCAACGCGCTCGTGGGCCAGGCGGTGCACGACGTCCAGGCTTCGGTGAAGCGGGGCGAGTCTCTGGCAGGCCCGCTGAGCCGGCACGACATCTTTCCGCCCATGGTCACCCACATGATCGCGGTCGGTGAGGAGACCGGGGCACTCGACACCATGTTGTCGAAAGTCGCCGACTTCTACGACAACGAGGTCGACGACACCGTGAGCGCCCTCACCTCCTTGATCGAACCGCTGCTCATCGTCGTGATGGGCCTGGCGGTCGGCGGGATCCTCATCGCCCTCTACCTGCCGATGTTCAACATCGCGAATCTGATTCAGAACTAGGACCGGCGCGGGGCTCCGGCTCCTGCCCCGGCTCCGGCCAGATGCAGATCCAGCTTCCGGGTCCGGGTTCGCCGTTGTTTCCGCCTTCCGGGTTTCGCCCTTCGCCTTTCGCCTTACTCGCCTTCCGCCTTCTGCAAGACCGGTCCGCTCGGCGGATGTCGCCTTTCACCCTCGTTTTCGCGAAAAACCGATCAAGGACCGGGGTTGTGGGGACCGATAACCAATTCAGGCCAGAGAGGCCTGAAGAGACCCGATACAGGAGGTTCTCGACAAAATGATGAAGACCATCCGACGTGGCATGAACCGCGACGAGGGGTTCACGCTCATCGAGCTGATGGTTGTGGTGATGATCATTGCAGTTCTCATCGCCATTGCCATTCCCTCGTTCCTTGGGTTCCGTAAGTCGGCGCAGGACCGCTCTGCCCAGAGCGAGATCCGCAACGTCCTTCTCTCGGAGAAGGCGTTCTGGCTGGACACCGGTGACTACACCGAGACCGCCGCCGACATCACGGCATTCGAGCCGAATGCAAACCTGAACGCCGACCCCGCACTGGGGGTGGTGATTCAGCTCAACGAAGCAAGCAGCGACATCGTCTGCATCGTGAGAACTTCCGCATCGGGGAACACCTTCTCGATCTGGGAGTCCGCCACGGCAGGGACGTACTACGCAACGGCTGACCTCAGCGCAAGCTGCCCGGCCGCTGCCGACGCCACCTGGACGCAGGACGGCTTCTAAGCCCACGGTCGACGACGACCAAGAGCGCGCCCCGGGCACGCTCGGAGGAGGGGGGGG
>JBBEAX010000021.1:0-15897 GCA_040882645.1 Acidimicrobiia bacterium | reverse complement strand
CTCGATCCGCCCCCTCCTCTACGCCCTGAGGGGGGCCAAGACATGCGACACACAATCGATGCCGACCGAGGCTTCACGCTTGTCGAGCTGGCGGTGGTGATGGGGATCGTCGCCATCCTGGTTGTGCTCGCGTTGCCCAGCATCCTCGGATTCCGGACCCGGGCCCATGAGGCGCGGGCGAGGGCCGACCTCACCCACATGGCCAAGGCGCAAGCCGGGATTGCCGTCCTCGATGGTGGTTTCACCACCGACGCGGCGCGCCTCGAGGCGATGGTCCCCGGAGTGGATGTGGGCAACGCCACCGACCGTTCGGTGCGAGTGCTCGTCGGCGACATCGCCCCGGGCGACGGCCGACAGACCCTGATGTACTCTCGAGCCGTGAGCGGAATGTGGTTCGGTATGCGTATCGTCGGGGTCGGACCGGAGGCGGGTCGCCACACCTGTAGTTCGATCCTCGAAGCCGAAATGACGCTCGATGCCTGTACCGGCACCGACTGGTGATCATCGCTCTTGCCGGGCTCGCCGGCCTGCTCGTCGGCAGCTTTCTCAACGTGATCGCCTATCGCGTCCCGCTCGGGGCTTCTGTGGTGAAACCGGCGTCGCGGTGCCCCCGTTGCGGGAGCGAGATCCGGGCACGGGACAACATCCCGGTGTTGTCGTGGATGCTGCTTCGTGGCAAATGCCGGGACTGCTCCGCCCCCATCTCGGTGAGATACCCGGTGGTCGAGTTGACGACCGCGGCGTTGTTTGCCGCCACCGCCGCCGTGATCGGCGAGTCGTTGGTGCTGCCGGCATACCTGTGGTTCGCCGCGCTGACCTTCGTCCTCTCGCTGGTGGACATCGATCACAAGCGCCTACCCAACCGAATCCTCTACCCCGGCACTGTTGTCGGCGCGGTGCTGCTTGCCGCTGGAGCCACCGCAGACGGTGATCTGTCGTCACTGTGGCGTGGCCTCATGGGAGGTGTCGCCTACTTCGCGGTGCTACTGCTGGTGGCGCTGCTCGCGCGCGGTGGTTTCGGCATGGGCGACGTCAAGCTCGCTTTCATCCTCGGACTGTTCGCGGCGTTCAGATCGTGGGAGACGCTCGGCGTGGCAGTGTTCGGCGCGTTCGTCCTCGGGGGGCTCGCCTCGATCCTGCTTCTGGTTCTGACCAAGGCGACCCGGAAGGACGCCACTCCGTTCGGTCCCTGGCTCGTGCTCGGCTCGTGGCTGGCGATCGCGGTCGGTGACTCGGTCGCGGCGTGGTACCTCGGATAGAGGCCGGTTCCCGGCCGCGCTGAGCGTGCGCGCCACGCGCTGGCGGTGATCGAGTTGAATCCTTGGTCCCCGCGCGGCCCCTGAGTACGCTTTGCTGACACAGGCGTAACTACAGGTCTGTGACCAAGGTGAGGAGCCTTGCTATGGCGCCTATTGGTGGCTCGCGGAGAGACCCATGGCTGTCTCGATAGGTCTCGACATCGGATCGGAGGCGGTCCGGGCGGCCGTCGTCGACAGCGGCAAGGGAGCACCGGTTCTCCGGCGCTTCGTCGAGATGCCGTTGCCGCCTGGCGTGATCGAATCGGGCGACATCGTGGATGAGGGAGCGATCTCAGAGGTCGTGGCCGCGTTGTGGAAACGCTACAGGTTGCCGCGTAAGCGGGTGGTGATCGGAATCGCCAACCAGCGAGTGATCGTCCGCCAGGTGGATGTTCCCCATCTCGAGGAGGGGGAACTCGTCGACGCCCTTCCGTTCCAGGTCCAAGACGTGATACCCATTCCGGTGGAAGAAGCCGTCCTCGACTTCGTTCCGCTCGAGGAGTTCACCACCCCCGAGGGTGACCTGATGCTGTCGATCCTGGTGGTGGCCGCTCAGCGCGACATGGTGGAGGGGCTTGTTCGCATCGCCAACAGCGCTGGTTTGAGCGTGTTGTCGATCGATCTACAGGCGTTCGGGCTGGTTCGGGCAGCGTTCGGCGCCGATCTGATGCTTGGTGGAGAGGGTCCCCAGGCGATGCTCGACATTGGTGGGTCGATCTCGCAGATCGCCATCGTGCGCGGTGGTATCACCCGCTTCGTGCGGATCCTCCCCACGGGTGGCGAGCACTTCACCGAGACGCTGATGGCCGGTATGTCGATTTCACGGGAGGACGCCGAAGCTCTCAAGCGCCGGGTCGGCGTTGCTCCGCATGGTTTCCCCGAGGGCGACGACGAAGAGATGATCGCCCGCCGCATCCTCACCCGAACCGCCGACGCCCTGATCGAGGAGATCCGCGGCTCGGTCAATTACTACCTGACCCAGGCAGCCGAGCACGGCCTCGATCGGCTGGTCGTTGCCGGCAACGGGGCTCGCCTGCCGCACCTCGCCAACCGCGTCGGCCGCTCGCTCAACACCCGGGTCGAGCCCGTGCGAGTGCTGGACCACGTCAGCGTCGGCCGGGTGCAGATGACCGAGAGCGAGCTGCTCAACTTCCAACCCGTACTTCCGGCCGCGGTCGGTCTCGGGCTCTGGGGGTCCTATGTGGTGCCCCCGACGAACAGGTTCGCCCATGTCGCCTGAGAGCAGCCACCGATCATGAGACCGATCAACCTCCTTCCGCCCGAGGTCGCCGAGGAGCGGAGTCGACGCCGTCGCGCTGGGCTTCTGATCTTCGGTGTCGTCGCATATATCGCTCTCCTCGGGGTTGGTGTCCTCTACTGGGATTCCCGGGTGTCGGCGGCCCGCGACGACGTCGACGCGCAGTTGGAGATCAACCAGAGCCTCGAGCGCGAAGTGGTGGCACTGAATTCGGCCGGTGATCTGCAGATCGAGTACCAGGATCGCTCGGATCTGGTGCGCACTGCGCTCGCCACCGACATCGACTGGGGAATCCTTCTAAACGACCTGGCGCGTCTGCTCCCGCCGCGGGTGTGGGTCGAGACGTTCAGCGGCACGACCGTTACGGAGACCACACCGGGGGTACTCGGGCAGGTGGCGTTCTCCGGGGTCGGGTTCGACTTTCCCGACGTGTCGGCGTGGCTCCGTGCCCTCGACTCGGATCAGTTCAATGGCGTCACCGGCACCTGGGTCAGCACGGTCGCCGAGGGCATCATCGGGGACGCAAATGTGGTGACCTTCACTTCGACGGCCGTGCTCACCTCGGCCGCGGCGACGAACCGTGCCGAGACCTTGATCCCGGAGATCCCCTGATATGCGGCGCATAGGGCTCCTCATGATCCTCGGAATGCTCTTCATCACGGCGGCGTGGTGGATGTTCCTCGTCAGCCCGCGCAACAGTCGCATCGCCGAACTGGGGGACGAGTTGGTGGTCGCCCAGGACACCGAGCAACGGCTGCGGGTACAGGTCCGGCAGCTCGAGGAGATCAGGGACCGCGAGGTCGAGTATCTGGCTGCGCTCGGGCAGCTCGAAGCCCTCATTCCGGAGCGTCCGCTGCTCGATGAATTCATCGAGGCGATCTTTGCCCTGACGAACGACACCGGGGTGGAGCTCCAGACTCTGTCCCCGTCGCTGCCGGCGGTCGCCGGTGACGATACGGATCTGCGTGAGATCGCTATTTCCGCCCAGATAGAGGGCGAGTTCTTCGAGATCCTGGGATTCCTGTTCGGGTTGAACGAGATGGATCGGCTGGTGCGAGTCGATGGGATATCGGCATCGTCGTCGGTTGATGAGTCCGGGGTCACCGTGTTGGCGGTGGGCGTCCAGATGACGCTCTTCACCCTTGCCGATCTGCTGCCGCCTCTGGACGACATCGTGATTCCTGGGGACGGCGGTACGGGCACCACCACGACCACCCTTGCGGGCGATGCCGAGGCCGGCGGGGAGGTGAGCCCGTGATCGGTGTCAAGCGGACTCTGGTGTCGGTGCTGGTCTCGCTCCTCCTGGTGGGAACCGCTGCTGCTTCGGTCTGGCTGCTGGCTTCGGCCGGGGTGTTCACGGGAGGTGAGCCCGCCCTGCCGAGTGCATCGGTCAATCCGGGAACCGTTGCTGCCGCCCCTGGAGGACCGCTCGATCCGTCGACGGATTATCAGGTCGCGCAGCCGCGTGACCCATTCGAGCCGCTCATCGTGCCGGACTCGACCACGACGGTTCCCGATGGCGACACCACCTCCTCCACCAGCGGGGGGGCGACCACGACCACTTCCCCGGGTGCGACGACCTCCTCGTCGACCGGCGGCACCACGAGCACCACTACCGGCGATCAACCTCAGGGGAAGCGGGTGACACTGCTGGAGGTGAGGCAGGAGGCCGGGGGACGGGTCGCGGTCGTGGAGGTCGACGGCCAGACTTATACGGTTGGCGTCGGCGACACGTTCGCCGGTGAGTTCAAGGTGGTGAGCCTCAGCGACAACGGCGGGGTCTTCACCTACGGCGACAGTGCCTTCACCCTGGCGGTGGGCCAGTCGATCGTTAAGTAGCCTCGCTTCGCTCGGCCCGCGATTCGCAATTCGCAATACGACAGAACGTGGAAGGCGTCCTGGTGCGTGATCTGCTCTTTTCTTGCGGGAGGCGGGTAGCGGGTGGCGGGCAGCGGCCTAGCCTCCCTGTTCATGCTCCGCTTTCTTACGGCCGGTGAGTCACATGGGCCCGGACTGGTGGCGATCGTCGAGGGGTTGCCTGCCGGTATCGAGGTGTCGGCTGAGGGCATAGCCGCGGAGCTGGCGAGACGCCGGATGGGTCACGGGCGGGGTCCGCGGATGCGGATCGAGCAGGACGAGATCGAGGTTCTTGGCGGAATCCGGTTTGGCAAGACCCTGGGGAGCCCGGTGGCTGTGCTCGTCCGCAATACCGAGTGGCAGCGTTGGGCTGCGGAGATGTCCCCCACGCCGGGCGCCGCCACCCGGCCACTGACCGCCCCCCGACCGGGGCACGCCGACCTCGCGGGGATGCTCAAGTACGACACCCACGACGCCCGCGACATCCTCGAGCGGTCTTCTGCTCGGGAGACCGCCGCCCGCACGGTCGCCGGTCATCTGGCCAAACGGCTCCTCGCCGAAGCGGGGGCGGCCATCGTCAGCCATGTGATCGCCATCGGGCAGGTCGAAGCAAGCGGAGACACCCGACCCGGGCCGGGCGAGCTCGACCTCGTCGATCGCTCGCCGGTGCGGACGCTCGATCCGGTCGCCGAAGAGCGGATGGTTGCCGCCATCGACCTGGCACGCGACCAACGCGACACGCTCGGGGGTGTCGCCGAGGTGATTGCCTATGGCGTGCCGGCGGGGGTTGGCAGCCATGTCCATTGGGACCGCCGCCTCGACGGTCTCCTTGCCGGGGCGTTGATGTCCATTCCAGGGATCAAGGCCGTGGGCATCGGTGACGGGCTGATTTCGGCGTCCCGGCCCGGGTCGGCGGCTCACGACGAGATCGGCTTCGAGGGTGGTGTCTTCAAGCGACCGACCGAGCGGGCCGGTGGGATCGAAGGCGGGATGTCGACCGGTCAGCCGATCACGGCGCGGATCGCCATGAAACCGCTGTCGACGCTGATGCGGCCTCTGCCGACCGTCGACGTCACCACCAAGGAGCCGCGTGAAGCGTTTCGGGAGCGCTCGGACGTGTGCGCGGTGCCGGCCGCGGCGGTGGTGGGCGAGCAGATGGTGGCACTAGTGCTCGCCGCCGAGATGACCCGGATGTTCGGCGGCGACACAGTTGCAGATTTCCGCCGGTCGGTGGACTCGTATAGAAGCCGCCAAGCCGGCTTCTGATGGCGACCATCTGGCTCATCGGCATGATGGGTGCGGGCAAGACGACCGTCGCGCCACTGGTGGCGGCGCGGCTCGGGCGCGACTGGGTGGACACGGATCGGCTGGTGGAATCCCGGTCGGGTCGGAACGTCGTCGAGCTGTTCGCCGAGGGAGAGAGAGTCTTTCGCCGGGCGGAAGCCGAAGCGGTGCGCTCGCTGCTCGGGACGCCGATCGTGGTCGCCTGTGGCGGGGGAGTGGTGCTCGACGGCGAGTTGACCGCGTCGATGCGCTCTGGCGGGTTTCTCGTGTGGCTCGACACACCATTCGACGTGCTGCTCACCCGGACCGGCGCCGCCGCGGAGCGGCCGCTGCTCGATGCCGACCCCGCGGGGGCTCTCCGCCGGATTCTCGAGGAGCGGCGTGGGAGATATGAGGCCGCGGCGCATGCGGTGGTCGTGGCGACGGCGCCACCTGAGGAAGTGGCGGAGAGGGTGATCGAGGAATGGACGAAGTCGTCGTAGGCGGGGTCACCCGGGTGGTGATCGGGCGGGATCTCCTCCAGCCCGATGCCGTCCTCGAGGACGCCACTCCAGCGTTCTGTGGCCTGGTGACCCAGCCAGGAGCGGCGCACCTGGCCGCGAGCGTGGCCGCCGGACTGGCCTCTGCCGGTATCCGTACCGAGGTGTACTCGGTCGCGGACCGGGATGCCGCCAAATCGCTTGCCACCGTCGAGGCGGTCTGTCGCGGCCTTGCCGAGGCGGGGGCGACACGAGACGACATGGTGATCGGGGTGGGCGGGGGGGCAGTCACCGATCTCGCCGGGTTCGTCGGAGCGGTGTTCTTGCGGGGGGTGCGGGTGCACCTTGTGCCAACCACTCTGCTGGCGGCGATCGATGCCTCGATCGGAGGCAAGTCGGGGGTGAATGTCGGAGGCAAGAACCTGATCGGGGCGTTTCGCCACCCGGCGAGAGTGGTGATCGACCTGTCGGTGCTTGACGCCCTTCCGGGCGAACTGATCAGGGAGGGTCTTGCCGAGGCTCTCAAGGCAGGGCTCGTGGGCGATCCCGGGTTGTTCGAACTCATCGAACACGACGGCCAGAGGGCCGACCTGGCGGAGGTGGTCACCCGGGCGGTGGCCGTAAAGGCCCGCATCGTCGGCGAGGACTTCGAGGAACGGGGCGTGCGTGCCCATTTGAACTATGGCCACACGGTAGGACACGCTCTCGAGGCAATCACCAGCATGCCTCACGGGGAGGCAGTCGCCGTGGGGATGGTGGCCGCAGGGCGGGCGTCGGTCATCGAGGTCGGCTTCGACGGGGAGGAGCGGCAGCGTGCCGCCATCGCCGCGTTGGGCCTGCCCACCGAAGCGCCCGCAGTGGACCGGGTCGAGTTGTTGAGCCGTCTGCGGCTCGACAAGAAGCACGATTCCCACGGTCTCCGGATGGTGGTCCTCGAGGCGGTTGGCCGCCCGCTGGTGCGATCAGTCGGCTCGGCTACCGTTGGCGCCGCCCTCGCGGCCGTTGGCATTTCGGGAGGAGAGTCATGAAGCACGGCGAACGTCTGAACGCGCTCCGGGAGAGCATCACTGCGCCGATCCTGGTGTCGCGGGCTCCCAATCTTCGTTACCTGACAGGCTTCACCGGCTCGAACGGCTTTCTCCTGGTGAAACCATCCGACGGCGCAGTGTTCATCACCGACGGCAGGTATGGAGAGCTGGCTGAGGCGCTCGTTGTCGATCTGTTCGACACCGAGTTGATCGTGTACACCTCGGGGATGTGGGATGTGTTCCGGAAGGTCGTCGCCGACCTCGACTCGGTCGGGCTCGAGGCCGACGGGGTCACCTGGGCATTCTCCAGCGACTTCGCACGGGAGACTGCAGTCGACACCGTCGCCGGCGGGGGCAAGGTCGAGGCCCTGCGTCGCACCAAGGATTCCGCCGAGATCGCCGCCCTGGGGGCGGCCGCCGCCGCAGGTGACGCCGCCTTCGCCGCGCTGCGTGCCATCGCTGGAGGTGGGGTGAGCGAGAAGCAGTTGGGCTGGCGGCTCATCGACGTCATGCGCGCGCATGGTGGTGATGCTGCCGATTGGGAACCCATCGTCGCGGCAGGTGCAGGAGCGTCCATTCCCCACTACCGGGCCGGTGAAAAGCAGGTCGGGTCGGGGCTGCTGCTTCTCGACTACGGGTGTGTCGTGGACGGCTACCACTCCGATATGAGCCGGACGGTGTGGCTCGAGGGGGAGGCGGACGAGGAGATGACGCGGGTGTACCGGGCTGTGCTCGAGTCACAGGAGGCCGGACTGGCCAAGGTGGCGCCCGGCGTTGCCTGCGGGGCCGTCGACGAAGCGGCGCGAGAGGTGCTCCGAGGCTACGGCTACGAGGAGCAGTTCCTTCACAGCACCGGTCACGGCGTGGGTCTCGAGATCCACGAACCGCCCTGGGTTCGCCGGGGAAACGACGACCTGCTCGAGGTGGGCGATGTGATCACCGTCGAGCCAGGCGTATACATTCCGGGTGCTGGTGGGGTGCGCATCGAGGACATGATCGTGGTGACCGAGTCGGGCGGCTCGGTCCTCACCGGATCACACAAAGAGTTCACGCTGGGCGCTTGACGCCGGCTGACTGGAGGCGGCGATGGTCTCGACGAACGACGTACGGCCCGGCATGACGCTGAATCTCGATGACGGCATCTTCCAGATCGTCGATTATCAGCACGTCAAACCCGGCAAGGGCAAGGCGTTCGTCCGCATGAAGCTGAAGAACATCGACTCAGGCGCCGTAGTCGACCGGACCTTCCGCGCCGACGAGCCGGTCCAGCAGGCGATCATCACCCGCCGTCCCCATCAGTTCCTGTACCGCGACGACTTCGGCTTTCACTTCATGGACGGCGAAACCTTCTCCCAGCTCGTCCTGAAGAGCGATGAGGTCGGCTCGGCGGAGGCGTATCTCAGGGCAGGGGAAAACGTCAGCCTTTCGATGTACGAGGGCAAGGCGATCGGGATCGACCTGCCGGCGTCGGTCGAGATGGAAGTGGCCTACACGGAACCAGGGGTGAAAGGCGATCGGTCGTCTGCCGGCACCAAGCCGGCGACGACGGACACCGGGCTGGTGGTCCAGGTCCCACTGTTCGTGGAGACCGGCGACCGCATCAAGGTCGACACACGCTCCGGCTCGTACATGACCCGGGTCACATGAAGCCCGCGGAGGCCCGCGAGGCGGCGCTCCGCACGCTCTACCAGGCAGACCAGCGACGGGAGTCTCCCGACACCGAGGAATTGTCGGAACGAGCTGGTGGGCTCGTGACCGGTGTGTGGGCCGACCGCATTGCCCTCGACGAGTCGATCGGCGCGGTCTCGTCCGGGTGGCGGGTCGAGAGGATGCCGGTGATCGACCGCAACATTTTGCGGATCGCCCTATGGGAACTGCTCAACCGCCCCGACATCCCGGTGGCGGTCGTCATTTCGGAGGCAGTGCGGCTCGCCAAGCTGTACTCCACCGAGCGCAGTGGGGGATTCGTCAACGGCGTGCTTGCCCGCCTCGCGACTGAGCGGATCGACGGATGATCGGCCTACTGGCGGCCGTCTCGGGGCGAAGCGCGGAAGACGCGGTCCGCTCCGCGGCGGCACTCGGCGAGGTCAACGGGTTCGTGGTCGGCGCCGAGCTGATCATGGGCCCGGGGCCGGCGATCGTATCGGCGTTGGCCGGGTTGGGGCCGGTGATGGTGCTCGCCGGCCTCCACGGTGATATCCCGTCCGCCGCGGCGGCAGCAACTCGCCTGGCCGACTACGGCGCCACCTGGGTGACCGTTCAAGCCAAGGATGGCCCCGACCTGGTGGCCGCAGTGGCCGCGGCAGGCGTGCGCGTGGTGGCAGTGACCCTACGGCCCGGGCAAGGAGATGGGGAGGTGGCGGCGCTGCGGCTCGGTCAGTCGCGCGGCCGAACGGTGTCTCGCCTCGCGGAACTCGCCGCCGGGGCGGGTGCGGTGGGAGTCCTGTGTGACTCGCCCGACCTCGGCGTCGTCGCCCAGGTGGCGCCGGCGGCAGATCGGTTCGTACGGGTTGCCACCGTCGAGGACGCAACCCGCGCCGTCGATCGCGGCGCCACCCACCTGATCGCCGGGTCCGACCTGCTTCCGACCGTCCGGGACGCGTTAGCGGCTCGTTGACCAGCGGGTGACGCGCTTCTTATGCTCGACATGTGTCGAACCCTCCATACCTCTCTCCCGAACAGCGGGCGGCGGCGCTTGCCAAGGCGGCCGAAGCACGGCGGGTGCGTGCTGCAGTGCGCGAGGAGCTGCGGACCGGCGAAGCCACCCTCGCGGATGTGCTGGGCCGGGACGACGACGAGATGATTGCCGGCATGAAGGTGAAGGCGATTCTGACCGCGCTCCCGGGTTTGGGGAAGGTCAAGTCGTTCCGCCTGATGGATCGGTTGGGGATAGCCGACAACCGACGGGTACGAGGTCTGGGGACTCAGCAGCGGAAAGCGTTGCTGGAGGAACTGGGGCCCTGAGGGCTCATAGTTCGTCCAGGTCTCGCTCCGCGACGATCGCCGAGACGAACTCGGAGGCCGATACACCGGGATCGACTTCCTCGTCTTCGAAGGCAATCAGCTCGCAACGGATCAGTCGATCATCTCGGTCCAGCGCCCTCGCCACCAGCTCGTGTCCGCTGACGACGGCTATCTGATCGTCGTGTACTGCCACCTGGACGATCGGGTCGATGGTCGGCGCGCCGACCGTGTCGGGTGACGCCATGAGGCGTGCAGGATCGAAATGGCAGGTTGGTCTCGGAGACTCTGCGGGCGGGTGCTCGTCGAGGTGTGCGATGACCACCTCGGCAACCGTATCGACGCCGGCCCGACTCGTGTCGATGACGAGGTCGTAGTTGCGCCAATCGTCAACGTTCACCCCGTAGGTGTCGTGATACCGCTCGGCCTCGACCGCCTGACGGGCGAGCACCTCGGCGGTGGCCTCTTCTACCGATGAATACCGCTCATCGGCACGACCCGCCCCGTAGACCCGGCCCACGGCAACCTTCGTGTCGACGACGAGGTAGACCTTGAACGATTGGGGTACGAAGTGCCATGCCAGGCGGGAGTCGATCACGGCCGTCTCGTCGGTCGCGGCGAGCCGGATGAGGTTGCCATCCACCTCGGCGTCGATCGTGGGATCGGATTCGGCGAGCTGGTTCAACTCGAGCACCGTCAGCCCCCGCCGGGAAGCCAGTTCGCGGAACAGCGATCCGGTCGAGACCAGCGGCCACTCGGTGATCTCCACTACCCGTCTCGCCACCGACGACTTTCCACTGCCGATGTTGCCGGCGATGGAGACCTTTTTCGGTGTCCGGGGCAGTGCGTCGTTCATCGCGGTGGAGGGTAGAAGCCTCGCTGCCGGTTTCCCGTCGGAGGTGCGCAACGACGCCGCTGGGTGGGTATTGATCGCACGACGGGAACGGGGCCTCCCGCCCCTATAATGGGTTCCCTGATGATGGTCGACCCACCGATCGAAGCCGTGCTCGAGAGTACCAAGGAGCGTTTTACGCTCGTGGTGCTTGCCGCTCGCCGCGCCCGGCAGATCAACGCCTATTTCAATCAGCTCGGCGACGGCATCGGCGGGTATGTTCCTCCCCAGGTCCACTCCCTGTCACGGAAGCCCCTCTCGATCGCATTCGAGGAGATCGCCGCCGGCAAGGTCGTCGTCGACTCCGGCGAGTAGGGAAGCCATGCTGGCTGGGCGCCGCATCGTCCTGGCCGTATCGGGGGGAGTCGCCGCCTTCAAGGCTGCCTATCTCGCCCGGCGTCTGGTCGAGAAAGGCGCTCACGTCGAGACGATCATGACACGGTCGGCGCTCGAGTTCCTCGGCCCGCAGACCCTCGCAGCGATCACCGGGTCGCACCCCCATCTCGACTTCTTCGGCGACGAAGACGTCAGCCCACACACCACCCTCGCTCGCTGGGCCGATGCCATCGTCGTGGCCCCTGCAACGGCGGCCACCATTGCCCGAATCGCCAACGGTCTGAGCGACGACCTGCTCACCGGGACCGTCCTGGCCTTCACCGGGCCCGTAATCGTTGCACCGGCCATGCACGCCGAGATGTGGGAGCAGCAGGCGACGCAGCGAAATGTCACCACTCTCGCCACCGATGGTGTGGTCGTGGTGGGCCCGGCGACCGGCGCCCTGGCGGGCGGCGACGAAGGACCCGGGCGAATGGTGGAGCCTGGGCAGATCATCGAGGCACTCGAGGCGGCCCTCGGGCACGGTTCACTCACCGGATGGAAGGTATTGGTGAGCGCCGGTGGCACCCGCGAGCCCATCGACCAGGTTCGTTTCATCGGCAATAGGTCGTCGGGGAAGATGGGTCACGCGGTCGCGGTCGAGGCCGCCGACCGCGGAGCAGAGGTGACACTTGTCACTTCCGCCGAGGGTCCGCAGCACCCACGCATCGTCGTGGTCAACGCCGCAACCGCGGCGGACATGGCTGAAGCGGTGTGGAAGCACGCTCCCGACGCGGACGTGGCGGTGCTGTCGGCGGCGGTTGCCGACTTTCGGCCCGCGCAGGCGTCGTCGGGCAAACTGCGCCGTGCCGATGGCCCGCCTCAACTCGACCTCGAGCCCACACCCGACATACTTGCCGGCGTGGCTGCGCTGGAGCGCCGGCCGTTTCTGGTCGGCTTTGCCGCCGAGGTCGGCCCGGCGGCCGATGCCGCGGGAAAGGCCAAGTCGAAGGGTGTCGACCTCCTCGTGGCCAATGACGTCACCGCCCCCGGTGCCGGGTTCGAAGTGGACACGAATGCCGTCACCGTGTTCACCGCCGATGGGGCGGCAGAGGAGTGGCCGACGATGCCGAAGCAGGCCGTGGCCGCCCGACTGTGGGACCGGATCATCGAGATGCGAAGCGGTGAGGACCCTTCCGCGCGCTCTTCGTGATCGGCAGGCCAACGGAGACGTCCGAATGAACCCCGCCTGATGAAGGTCGTGCGCGTGGTGCCCGACGTCCCGTCGTTCTCGGTGGACGACGGGTTCGCCTATCGGGCGCAAGACGGTGTCACCGTCGGCTCGATCGTCCGTGTGCCCCTCGGCGGGCGCCGGGTGCGCGGTTGGGTCGTATCGACCGGAGAACCCGATCGTCCCCGGCTGAAGGAGGTTCTCGGTGTATCGGGGGACCTGCCGGTATTCGACCGGCGGCTCCTCGATGTTCTCCGCTGGGCTGCCTCGCGCTATGTGGCGCCACTCGCCGCGCTGCTCGCCAAGGCCACCCCACCCAACCTTCCGCGGCTGCGGGACCGACCCGATCTTGCGCCGGTGGCGCCGTGGCCGGTAACCCCTGTTCTGGCGGACCTAGCTGACCGCATCGCCCACGGCGGGCGCTCCGGGCCCACCACCCTGGTCGGCCCGGGACCGTGGGGCGAGGCGATCGAAGGAATCGTGGCGGCAGTGGCCGGTGCCGGGCGAACCGTCGTCGTGATCGCGGCGACCTTCGACGAGGCGTCGGTGATCGCCGAGCAGTTGGGGAGTGCGATGGGAGACCGGGTGCTGCTGGCATCCTCTCGCGTTTCGGCCGCGCAGACCACCGCAGCCTGGGAGAGCGCCGCGTCGCGACCGGGCACGGTGTTGGTAGGGACCCGCGAAGTGGCCTTGTGGCCATGGGCGTCGCCGGGGCTGGTGGTGCTCGCTGGTGAGGGCAGGCGGGGGATGAAGGACAAGGCGACCCCCACGGTGCACGCCCGGGAGGCCGTGATCCGCCGGAGCACGGTGCAACGGTTCTCGGTGCTGATGTGCGATCTGGTGCCGTCGGCGGAGGCGGTCAGTCGCTCGGCGTCGGTGACCGCCATCGGACGCCGCTCGTGGGGCCACGTAGAGGTCGTCGACCGGCGGGACGATCCGGTCGGCACCGGGCTGTTGTCACCGTCCACGGTGGCGGCTCTACGGGCGGCGGTGGCGGACAACCGCAGGGTCCTGCTGTTCACCGACCGCCGGGTGGCGGCGCAGCGGTGCGTGCGCTGTCGGGCGCTACGCCAATGCGGGCGGTGTGGCGCCGGCCCTGGCGCGGGTGAGGCATGCTCGCGGTGTGGGGCGCCAGTAGGCGCCTGCGAGGCGTGCGGCGGTCGCCGGTTCGAGGCCCTCGGGTCGGGCGCTCCCCGGGTGCTCGCCGACGCCGGGAGGTTGATCGGCCGCGAACAGGTGGGTGAGGTGGGCTCGGGGCGGCCGGTCGTGGTGGGCACCGAGCGCGACTTGCCGGGACTGGCGGTCGAGCTGACGATCGTGATCGACGCCGACGGACCCATCCTCGCCCCGCACTATCGGGCGTCCGAGGATGCGCTGCGCCTGCTCGCTCGGGCCGTGGCGGTGGCCGGATCCGGTCGAGGGCGCCGGGCCATCGTGCAGACCGTTGACCCCGACCATCCCGTCGTCGAGACGCTGCGCCAGGGGAATCCGATCGATTTCGTCAGGGCGGATGCCGCCCGCAGATCCTCGATGGGCTTTCCGCCGGGGGGCGAGATCGTGGCACTCGAAGCGTCGGGGCTCCCGAGCGGGGCCGAAGCCGATCTCGTCGAGGAGATCGCGGGGCGCGCCGAGGTCCTCGGTCCGGCGGTCTCGGGTGACGGGCTGAGGTGGCTTCTCCAGGGGCGCGACCTCACGGCTGCCCGGACCGTCCTCCGCGGGGTGGTCGGGAGGTGGCGGGAAAGCGGTGCCCGCGTCAGGGTGGACTCAGACCCGATCGAACTGTGAAGGAGTCGGTAAGAGTCGCTGACAGTCGCTAATAGTCGCTGACAGTCGCTGACACGCGCCAACCGCTGCTCGCCTAGAGGGCTCTCCGCTGGCAGCGACTGTCAGCGTGGTAGCGGCTGTTAGCGGTGATCGGGTAGCGGGTAGCGCCCGCACTAATCTTCCTCGCCGATGGCGATCTTCCCGATCCGGACATTCCCCGATCCCGTGCTGAGGATGAAGGCGACCCCGGTGGTCGACTTCGATGGGTCCTTGGAGCGGATCGTCGACGACATGCTGGAGACGATGTACGCCGCCCCCGGTGTGGGGCTCGCAGCCAACCAGATTGGGATCTCCCTCGCGGTGTTCGTGTTCGATATCGGTGAAGGCCCCCATCATGTGATCAACCCCGTGCTCGAGGATGCGTCGGGGTCGTGGACCTATGAGGAGGGCTGTCTCTCGGTACCCAACAAGTACTGGCCCATCGCCCGGCCCGCCATGGCAGCGGTGTCAGGGGTTGACGTACGCGGGGAACCAGTGCGCTATTCGGGTGACGAGCTCGTCGGCAGGGTCCTCCAGCACGAGTTCGACCACTTGCAGGGGATGGTCCTGCTGTCGCGGCTGGGACGACGGACGAGAAAGGCGGCTCTGCGAGAATTGCGCGAAGAATCGATGGGAACCGTGTGACCGCGCTTCGGGCCGCCTTCTTCGGTACCCCTTTGGAGTCGATTCCGGTACTCGCGGGCCTCCTCGAAGTGGCAGAGGTGGCCTTCGTCGTCACCCGGCCGGATGCCCCCCAGGGGCGATCCGATGATCCGGTGGCTCCCCCGGTCAAGTTGGCGGCGAAGGGCTTCGGTCTGCGGGTACTGCAGCCGGAGCGCCCGGTGGAGGTGCTGGAGGAGACGGGCTCGGTAGATGTGGCGTTGGTGGCTGCATATGGGCTCCTGGTGCCGCCCTCCCTGCTCCTCGCCCCGGTGCACGGGTTCGTCAACCTTCACTACTCGCTGTTGCCGCGGTGGAGGGGAGCCAGCCCGGTGGTGCGCACGATCCTTGCTGGCGACAAGAAGGCAGGCGTGACGCTGATCCAGATGGATGAAGGTCTCGACACCGGACCGATATTTGCCTCTGTGGAGACCCCGCTTGGCACTGAGGAGACCGCCGGTCACTTGACCGCACGGCTGGCCGTGCTCGGGGGGGTACTGGTGGCCGAGTCGCTTCCCGAGATCGCCGCGGGAAGGTCGATCGCCCATCCCCAGGACGAGTCTCGAGCGACCGCGGCCGGGAAGGTGACCGTCGCGGAAGCGTTCCTCGACCCCGGCCGCCACACCGCGGCGGCGGTGCATCGCGCGGTGCGGGCCTTCGATCCCAAGCCGGGGGCGTGGGGGACGGTGGACGGTGAGCGCGTCAAGGTGTGGGCGGTGCGGGTGGCAGAGGCCGAGGCCGAACCGGGTGTCGCCGGCGAGGTCGACGGAGCCGTGATCCTGGGCTGCTCCGATGGAGCCGTCGAGCTGGTCACGGTGCAACCCGCGGGCA
>JBBEAX010000020.1:307-6936 GCA_040882645.1 Acidimicrobiia bacterium | reverse complement strand
CCGACCATGATCGCCCCACCGGCCAGGGCGGCCACGGCCCACCACACGGTGACGGACTCGAGGATGAGGGCTGCGGCGGACAGATAGAGGGCGAGGACGACTGCGCCCCACCCGACCTTCACCAGCACCCGGTACGAGGTGGTGACTTTCCAATCGGCGTGATGTGATGTCTGCGTGGTCACGCACCCGTATCGGCGTCAGCGCCCCAGACATGAAGGAAGGATTTCGCGAATCGACCGAATTGCGACTCTGAGCGTCACCGATGCTGCGCCGTCACGGCATGAGAACCGTGGCAAAGGCCGGCCAATCGTCGAACGGGACGATGTGGGACCTGCCGTCTTCGGTGTCGATGAAGACGAGCACGTGTCGGCCACCGAACGGTTCGCCGTAATCCGGAAAGAGCACGAAGCGTCCATCTGGCGTCCATTCGACTTCCCACAGCCTCGCGTCGCTGACGGCGACCGAAAGGAGCACGGCACCGTCGACCTCGCGGACGATCACTTCGGATACGCCACGATCGAGGTCGCGGGAAGAGTAGGCGACCCGCCGACCGTCAGGGGACAGGCGAACCGGCCCCACCTCCGAGACTCCCCAATAGAGGACCTCGGGTTCCCGACCAGAAAGGTCGGTCAGTGTGATCTCAAGTTCTTCAGCGGTCCGATCGGGAAACGATGCAACCAGGATCTCGCCGGTGTTCGAGACCTGCACCTGACCCACGAGACGTACGGGTAGCGGAAGGGTCCAGGCGGTGGAGCCGTCGGGAGCCAGGAGTGACAGGGACGCCGCACCTGCCTCGTCGAACCGAGAGATCAGGAAACCCCATGTGTCCCAAGCCAGTAACGACAAGGGCCCGTAGGGAGTCTCGGGGCCGGGCAGGGTCGCCAGGGGCGGCGAGGGCACGAAGACACCATCGTCACCCACCGAGCCCACTCGCAACGCCAGCACTTCCTCTGTGGTCGACGAGTCTGCCGGGCCCTCGATCCAGGCAAGCATTCTCGGTTCGCTCGAATGCCAGGCGAAAGAGCGAACATCGAGAGCCGCGACGCCCATCGACATCAGCAGCCCACCGGATCCGAGCACCCGAACCGGGTGAGAGCCGACGAGCAGCACCGAGTACGAGTAGTCAGGCTCGGTGGCACCTCTGACCAGACGGGCCGGAAGATGACTCGAGGAATCGAACTCGAACGGCGAGCCGCGGCTGACAGTGCCAACACTGGGCGAACTCAGGTGCGCAGGCCATACAGACAGGTTCGGGGAGTAGAAATCGCCGCCTTGAACCACCAGAGTTCCTTCGAAACCGGGAACCAGGTCCGCCAGACGAGACGGTGCCACCCCGGAGGTCGTCACCCCGATGGTCGTGGTCGTGCTGGTCGAAATCAGGCCCAGGCTCGTGGTGGTGCTCGACGCCGGTGCTGCTTCCCGCGGCGTGCCGGAGGCACCGAGCAGGTATCCCACGGTGATCGCCACGACCGCGATCACCAGCGTCAGGCTCCATCTGGGACCCGGAGGTTCCCGGCGATCGGCTCCCTGCGGCGTCACCGCTGCCATGCGCCCGACCTACAGCCTGAACCCGTGTGGGATCAGTTCCTCCCGGGTGTGCTCGATGGGGCCTTTCGCCAGTCCGTCGACGATGACGCGGTCGACGTCAAATTCGACCATCAGTTGGCGGCAGTTGCCGCAGGGGTAGCCCGGAGTGTCGCCGCCGTCGAGGCAGGAGACGGCGATCGTGTCGATCTTGCGAACCCCCGCCGACGATGCCCGGGCGATCGCCGCCCCTTCGGCACAGATACCGGAGCCATAGGCGCTGTTCTCGACGTTGGCCCCGGTGTAGTGGGTGCCGTCGGCGGCTACTGCCACCGCCCCCACCCGGTACTTCGAATACGGGGCGTAGGCGTGCTCCGCAGCCTTACGCGCTTCGGCGATCAATTCCTCGTTGGTGCTCACTCTTCCTCCATCAGCGCGTCGACGAATCGCTCTCCTTGAAAGTGAAGCAGGTCACCGGGACCCTCGCCCACCCCGAGCAGCTTCACCGGCACCCCCAACTCGCGTTCGACGGCGACCGCGATGCCGCCTCGGGCGGTGCCATCGAGTTTGGTGAGGATGACCCCGGTCACCCCGACAGACCCGACGAACGCCTTGGTCTGGACGATGCCGTTCTGGCCCGAAGTGCCGTCGAGCACGAGCAGCACCTCCGAGACCGGGCCGTCGCGTCCGAGCACCCGGACGATCTTGCCGAGTTCGTCCATCAGATTCCGCTTCGAGTGGAGACGGCCGGCGGTATCGATGATGACGACGTCGATTCCGCGGGCTGCCGCCGCCGAGCGTGCATCGAACGCCACCGAGGCCGGGTCGGCGCCTTCCTGGCCCGCGACCACCTCGACACCCAAGCGAGAGCCCCACTGCTGCAACTGTGCGGCGGCGGCGGCACGGAACGTGTCCGCCGCCCCCAGCAGCACCGACTTCCCTTCACCCTGCAAGAGGGAGGCGAGTTTGGCGATTGACGTGGTCTTGCCCGAGCCGTTCACGCCGACGACGACGATCACCGCGGGACTCCCCTCGAGGTTGAGGCTCCGATCCCGGTCCGCGAAGGCGGCGATCAGCTCGCTCCGCAGGGCCGCCCGCGCCTCCTCTGGCGTCGACACCCCTTGGCTGCGCACCCTCTCGACGATTCCCATCGAGGACGCCACCCCGACGTCGGCCTGGATCAGGGTTTCCTCGACCCCGGCCCAGAACGCGTCGTCGATGCCTCGCCCGAAGAGACCGCCGAGCCGCCCCCCGAAACCACGGATGGCGGGGGGACGATCGATCGTCGGGGTGTCACGACGGATCTGGGGTGACTCCCGGCGGGATCGCAGTCGCCAGACGACGGCGCCGATGACGAGGGCGGCAATCGCCGCGGCGACCGCCAGAATCGGGTCCATGCCTACACGGTAGTTAGGGGGTAGACAGACAGACCCGGGCGCCCGCAGCCATCGAGTAGATCAGCCCGATGTCGCCTTCGTCGCAACGGTCATGCGTTTGGCCAGTACGCGCGAGGTCTCGCCGGGCTCCATGGTGACCCCATAGAGGATGTCGGCCGCCTCCATCGTCTGCTGCTGGTGGGTGATGATCACCAACTGCGAGGTGTCGCGGAGCGTGTCGACGAGCCTGATGAACCGTCGCAAGTTGGCGTCATCGAGTGCCGCCTCGACCTCGTCGAGGACGTAGAACGGGCTGGGGCGCGAGCGGAAGACCCCGAACAGGAAGGCGAGGGCGGCCAGCGATCGCTCGCCGCCCGAGAGCAAGGTGAGGCGCCCCACCTTCTTGCCCATCGGCTGGGCGTGGATCTCCACACCCGTCTCGAGCGGATCATCGGGCTGAGTGAGTTCGAGGCGGCCGGTACCGCCGGGGAACAGCACCGAGAAGTTCTCAGCGAACTTGGCCGCGATGTCTTCGAACGCATGCTTGAACAGGCGGCCGATCTCCTCGTCGAGAGCCTTGATCACCTTGCGGAGTTCGGACCGGCTCTCCTCCAGATCGGCCAGCTGCCCGTCCAAGAACTCGACCCGTTCACTGAGTTCGCGGTACTCGTCCGCTGCCAGCTGGTTGATCGGACCGAGACGGCGAAGGGTGGCGTGCAGCGAGTCGGCGTGCGCCTCGGGTTCGACCCCCTCGGGAATCTCGGGCCGAAGCGCGCCGAGCGCTTCCTCCTCGGAGGCGTCGATGTCCCGACGGAGTCCCTCGGCGATCGACTCCTCCCGCACCCGCAGCTCGGCTGCCTCCACCCCCACCGCCGACAGCAACTCCCGGGCAGATTCGATGATGGAGTTGAGCGCCTCACGCCGTTCACGCGCCTTGTCCAACCTCGATCCGGCTTCTCCGACCTCCGACCGCAGCAGCCGCTGGCGCTCGCGGATGGCGCCCAGGTGGCTGCGAACCGCTTCACCGGCACGGCGGGCGTGGTCCTCGACCCTTGCCAGCAGCGTCACCCGGCCGGTGTCGACCACCGGCTCGCCTCCGGCGAGCGCCGCGGCGACTTCGGCCAGTCGCGTCTCCAGGAGAGAGCGCCGCTCGGCGGCGGCGGCGAGGACGGCGGCCGCCTCTTCGCGGCGCTTGCGGGCATCGTCGCGCCGGCCCGCAATCTCCCCGCGGCGGCGGGCGATGTCGTCCCACGCTGCCTGCCGAACCGAGTCGTCACCTTCGAGGTCCTCGACCCGGCTGCGCATTCGGACGATCCGTTCGGTCCGCCCGGAAGCGGCCTCATCGATCGCCCGGGCGCGGGCGTCGAGACGATCGAGCTCACCCTGGCGCTCCGACCGTGACCGTTCGAGCAATGCCAGGGTTTCCTCGATCGCTGCCACCCGGCGCTCCATCGCGTTGGAGGCGGCTGCAGCCTCGGCCTCCCGGGCGGTGGAGGCATCACGCGCCCGAAGCGCGGTGGTTCGCCGGCTGGCAGCGCGGGCGGCATCGGTCTCGGCCCGTTCGGCGGCGACGCGGGCAGCCTCGATCGCCGCGGGGCCGGCACCGTCGGGGTGGGCGGCGACGATGCCCACCGCAGTGACCAGATCGCCTTCAGGCGTGACCACCCGCACCCCCGGATGGGCGGCGACGATCGCTCGTGCCTGAACCCAGCCCTCGACCAGGACGACGTCACCGAGCAGCGAGCCCGCCAATACCCGGTCGGCCCCCGGCCCAAGCAGGTCGACAATCGCGTGCCCGCCACCGGACGCGGCCGCCTCACGGGCGGGCACCTTGCCGTCGCTGCTGCCGCTGACGAAAGCCACTCCCCCCCGGCCCTCAGACTTCAATGCCCCGGCGGCGGAGGCGACACCGGCGACATCCCTGGTGACGAATGCGTCCGACCACGGACCCAGGGCGGTAGCGACGGCAGCGATCAACCGGCCGGGTACATCGAGGCGGGCGGCAATCGTGCCCAGGACCCCCTCGATGGCTGCCGCCCGTTCGCGAGTTTCGGGGTCGGCAAGACCTGCTCCGGCAGCTTCGAGCGCTTCCAGCCGTGCCCGGGCCGCGGCAAGCACGGTCTCGACGGCCCGATGGGCGTCCTCGGCCGCGGCGAAATCCACTCGGTCGCGCTCGGCTGCAATCCGGGCACTCTCATGCTCCCTGGCCAACCGGGAGCGCTCGGCCGACAACTCGCCGGCTTCGCCGCGGAGCCGGCCCGACTCCTTGTCCTCCTCGTCGACGATGGCCGCCACCCCGCCACGGCGCTGCGCCAAATCGGCCGACTCGCGCTCGTCGCGGATGGCGGCGGCCTCGAGGGCGGCGAGGTCACCCCGCATCGAAGCGGCGGCACCCTCGGCGGGGAGCCGATCGGCATCGGCCAAGGACCGCTCTTCCTCTTCGAGCGAGCGGAACATCATCTCGGCGCGGTCGGCCGCCTCGGCGGCACCGGTCTCCTCGGTACGGGTCGCCGCGATCCGACTGGTGAGGTCGTCCTGCTCGGCGGTGAGGTCGCGCCGCCGAGTATCGACCCCGGTCATCGTCGCCTCCAGCGCGATCCGGCGCTCACGGGAGACCAGGGCTATCCGGTGGAACCGCTCGGCCGAAGTCTCAAGGCGCGCCGCGGCCGCGGTGTCGCGGTCGAGGGCCTCTCCGGTCTCGCCTGCGGCGGCTTGCAGGTCTCCAAGACTGGCGACGATGTGCTCGCGCTCGGCCACGGAAGCGTCGAGCGACTTGCGGTTCTCGGTCTCGGTGGCCGCGAGCGCCTGAAGACGGGACCGTGCCCCCCTGAGACGCTCACCCCCCACCCACAGCCGCACCGCTCGCCACGAGTCACGAGCCTCATCGTGGCGGGCGGCGGCGCTCGCCTGACGCTTGAGGGGCTTGATCCGCTTCTGCTGCTCGTTGAGAAGATCGCGCAGCCGGGCAAGGTCGATGTCGGTGGCCTCCAGTCGCCGCATCGCCCGGTCGCGGCGTGCCCGATGCTTGACCACACCGGCCGCCTCCTCGATCACCGCACGATGCTCCTCGGGGCTGGCATTGAGAACCGAGTCGACCCGGCCCTGACCGACGAGCACATGCTGATGGCGCCCGACCCCGCTGTCGGAGAGGAGTTCCTGGATGTCGAGCAGACGGCACGGGGCTCCGTTGATCTCGTACTCGCTAGTGCCGTCCCTGAAGAGCCGCCGGGTCACCGTCACGTCGGACATGTCGAGTTCGAGACGCCCCGAGGAGTTGTCGAAGGTGAGCGAAACCTCGGCCCGGCCCAGCGCCGACCGTATGGCCGTTCCGGCGAAGATCACATCCTCCATCTTCGAGGTGCGAAGGGAGGTGGTGGCCTGGGTACCCAAGGCCCACGCGATCGCGTCGACCAGGTTCGACTTGCCAGAGCCATTCGGGCCGACGACCACGGTCACCCCGGGCTCGCACTCGATCCTGGTCCGCTCGGCGAAGGACTTGAATCCCGCCAGAGTGAGGGTCTTCAGATGCACAAGTGGTCGAAGGGTATCACCCCGAAATCACACGCGTGTTGTTCGTATTTATCGTTTCCTCCCCCGTAGGAGGAGGTGGCAAGCGAAGCGAGACGGAAGGGCCGTGCGGCGTTTCCTCCCCCGAAGGGGGAGGTGGCGAGCGAAGCGAGACGGAGGGGCGGGGGGGGGGGGGGGGGGCCGCCCCCCCCCCCCCCCCCC
>JBBEAX010000020.1:0-297 GCA_040882645.1 Acidimicrobiia bacterium | reverse complement strand
CGGCGGCCAAACCCCGCGCCCGGCCGCCGCACGGCCCCCCTCAGTCGCTTCGTCCCTCGGTACTCCCCCCTTCGGGGCAGAGATCGTGTTGTGTCGGCCGGGTGCCCAGCCGACCGTGGGCCCGACGACGACGGACGGTTCGCGTGCTGTCCTGCTAGGCCCGCCTCCGCTCGTATCATTCTGACGCGCCGATCAACCGGGCCGACGTCTTAGAGGGAGGTGTCCATGGCGAGTTCGACTAGGGCTTTTGTCGTGCAGGATGGCGAGGGTCAGGTCATCCCGGGTCCGGCTGGTGGT
>JBBEAX010000019.1:0-7157 GCA_040882645.1 Acidimicrobiia bacterium | reverse complement strand
CTCCCCCGCAGGGGGAGGTGGCGAGCGAAGCGAGACGGAGGGGCCGTGCGGCGGTGTGGCGAGAGGGGCGTTCCGGACGGTGGCCGTAGGGGAGGTGGCGAGCGAAGCGAGACGAAGGGCCGTGCGGCGGCCGGACGACGCTTGCGGCAGAGCCAGATTCCGGTGGCGGCGAAGGCGGCCGCCTAGACCTCGAAGAGGCGGGGTGCCCGGCCCTCCATTCCCTTGAGGGCCTCGTAGTCCACTTCCACCCAGGCGATGCCGCGGTCGGAGGCGAGCTTGCGGGCCTGGGGGGTCACCGATTGGGCGGCGAGGACTCCGCGGACCGGGGAGAGGGCCGGTTCACGGTTGAGGAACTCCAGATAGCGTGTGAGTTGCTCGACACCGTCGATTTCACCCTTGCGCTTGATCTCAACGGCGACCACCTGACCGTCGGCATCTCGGCAGAGCAGGTCCACCGGACCGATCTCGGTCAAGTACTCCCGCTCGAGCATCTCGAGGCCGTCCTCGATGGCCCAGGGCCGATCAGCGAGGAGCTCTTGGAGGGTCGACTCGACCCCGTCCTTCGACAGGCCGGGATCCACCCCGAGATCATGGGCGCTGTCAGCGATGATTTCCTCGATCTCTATGACGAGAGTCTCACCCTTCGGGTTGGTGACCACCCATCGGTCCGCCTGCTCCTCGCGGTGGTTCGGAGCATTCATCCAGTTCAGCGGCTTGTACGCCCCACCGTCTGCGTGAATGGCGACGCACCCGTCGGCTTTGACCATCAGCAATCGCACCGCCGAAGGAAGGCGTGCATCGAGCCGGCCCGTATAGGTGACACTGCAACGGGCAACGACCAAGCGCATGGTCGTGGAGGGTAACGGCTGTCTTCTTGCCGGGAGGGTCGTCGGGCCGCCGCACGGCCCCTCCGTCTCGCTTTCGCTCGCCACCTCCCCCTACGGGGGAGGAAACGGAGAACGGCCCCTCCGTCTCGCTTCGCTCGCCACCTTTCCCTGGCCACCGCCCGGAACACCCCTCTCGCCACACCGCCGCACGGTCCCTCCGTCTCGCTTCGCTCGCCACCTCCCCCTGCGGGGGAGGAAACGCGTACGGGACTCCGTGCGCGTTCTGTCGAATTGCGAATCGCGAATTGCGAATTGCGGGCCTCGCGAAGCGAGGCCCTAAAGAAGACTCTCCAGGTTGAATTCACTGCTGGGGTGCCGCAGCTTGGCGAGGGCGCGGCCTTCTATCTGGCGGATGCGCTCGCGGGTGAGCTCGAACTTCTTGCCGACGTCGCTCAGGGTCCGCGGCGGTGAGCCGTCGAGGCCGTAGCGGAGCACGATCACTTGGCGTTCCTGGTCTTCGAGCATCTTCATTGCCGTCTCGAGCTGTAGCCGGGCCGATGCCTCGGCGGCCACTTCGAACGGGTCGAGGGCATCGGCGTCTTCCACGAAGTCGCCGAGCTCGGCATCTCCTTCGGTGCCTACCGGCCTTTCGAGCGAAACGGTGTCGCCCGGCGCCGTCAGTGCGATCTCGACCCGCTCGAGGTCGAGACCGCTGGTGTGGGCGATCTCCGCCATCGTCGGCTGGCGGTGCAGTCTCTCGGTGAGGGTCAACGCCGTCTCCTGCACGGTGCGGACCACGTCGACCATGTGGACGGGGAGGCGGATGGTTCGTCCCTGGTTCCCCAATCCCCGCGTGATCGCCTGGCGGATCCACCAGGTGGCGTAGGTGGAGAATTTGAAGCCCTTGCGCCAGTCGAATTTCTCCACAGCCCGGATCAGCCCGAGGTTGCCTTCCTGGACGAGGTCGAGGAGATCGAGGCCGCGGCCTGTGTACCGCTTGGCGATCGAAATGACGAGGCGCAGGTTCGACCGGATGAAATCGGCTTTCGCCTCGTCGGCGGCGTGGACCTCTCGATAGAGGGTGGCCCGCTCGGTCGGGCTGAGCTTCGCGGTGGACTCGAGTCGGGCCTGCGCCTTCCGGCCGACTTCCATCGCCCGAGAGAGGCGGACTTCGTCCTCGGCGGTGAGCAGCTCGTGCGCGGCGACCGATTCGAGATACATCCCGATCCCGTCGGCCAGTGGCGAGACCTCACGCAACCGCTTCACCAATGCCCCAACCCCTTCCAGCGCCGGAGGGGCGGAACGGTATCACGGGGGGTCGGCCCGCCGCAAAGGGTATCAACAGGCGAATGTGGATAAACCCTCTGGCTCAAAGCCCACCAAATCGGCCCGCTGAGCAGGGGGACGGCCGTGGGAAGCCGGTTTTCCACTGAGTAGTTACCAACCTGTGGACAAATGGTTGTGCACAGGCGTTGTGGATTTCTGTTTCGAGGCTGGAGTCGGCCGCTGTGGGTTCACCCGATCGGGGTGAAGGGCCATACGCGAGGTACGACCACCATCGTCACCGCGAAGATCAGTGCGGTGAGGGGCGCACCCACCTTCGGGAAGTCGCTGAACCGATAGTTGCCGACGCCATACACCAGCACGTTTGCCTGGTGGCCGATCGGGGTGAGGAAGGTGGACGAAGCGCCGATGGCGACAGCCATGAGGAACGGGTACGGCTCAAAGCCCAAGCCGACAGCGATGGCGATGGCGATGGGTGCGACCAGGACCGCGGCGGCGGCGTTCGACATCACCGACGTGATGATCGTGGTGAACACGAAGAGGATCGCGAGCAAGACGTATGGACCGGAGTCGCCGGCGATGTCGACGAGTCGGTCCGCCAGCCATTGGGCGGTGCCTGTGTGGTTGTCATCCATGGCGATGCTGAGAGGCAGCATGAAGGCGATGAGGAAGATGACCCGCCACTCCACGTCGCGGTACATCTCATCGGGGCGTATGCAGCCAGTGGCGACCATGAGAAGCACCCCGAGCATCCCTGCGACGGAGATGTGCAGGAACCCGAACGCTGCGGTGACGATCGCCACGGCCATGCTGGCCAGCGCGAGCGGGACCTTTCGGGGGAAGCGACGCTTCGAATCGATTCGGTTGACCATCAGAAAGTCACGGCTTGCGGCCATGTCCGCGATGGCACGCTCCGGGCCTTGCACCAGGAGCACGTCGCCGACCTCTAAGGGGATCGAGATGAATCGTTCGCGCATCGTCTCGCCCCGTCGCCGCAGCGCCAGCACGAGCACGCCGTAGCGGCGGCGTACCTGGCCCCGTTCGATCATGGTGCCGATGAGCCACGATCCTGGGGCGATCGCGGCTTCCCCGAGGATCGTGTCTGCGGGGGTCAAGGCGGCAGCCGTCAGCTTGGTCTCGGCGTAGGGCACCAGGGGTCGGGAGGTCTCTCCGACGAGGTTGGTGATGCTTCCCTCGACGACGAGGCGGTCGCCCACCCGAAGTACCAGGTCGGGGGTGGGTGAAAGGAAGATTCGGCCCTGCTCCGTCTGTCTCATCACGCGGAGCACCGTGAGGCCGAGCTTCGCGGGGATCCTGCTCTCGGCGAGTGGCTTGTCTGCAAACTCTGAACCTTCGGGGACGATCAGTTCGGTCAGGTAGTCCTGCAGTGCGTACTTCTCCGTGAGGTCATTCTGAAGTGCTCGATCCGGCAGGAGGTAGCGCCCGACCAGCGCCATGTAGAGAGCGCCAACTGCCATCACCGCCAGTCCCGTGATGAGAAAGTCGAACATCGCGAAGCCCTCCCACCCGTGGTCTTCGAGAGCGATCGACACCAGGAGGTTCGGAGGCGTCCCGATGAGCGTGGTGAGGCCACCCATTAATGACCCGAACGCCAGTGGGATGAGCAGCTTCGTCGCGGGGTAGCCGGTATGCCTGGTGATGAGGAACATCGAGGGCAAGAGCACCGCTACGGCGCCGATGTTGTTCATGAACGCCGACATCACCCCCACGGTGACCATCACGACGAGGGTGAGCAGGACCGGGCTCGATCCGCCTGCCTTGGCGACGACCTTGGCAAGCCAATCGGCCACCCCGGCCCGAACCAGGCCGGCGCTGAGGATGAACATGGCGATCACCGTGATCACCGCAGGGTTCGAGAAGCCGGAGAATCCCTCGGAGATTGTGACGGTGTCGGTGAGCAGCAGCACGAGGGTCACCCCGAGGGCCACGATGTCAGGCCGGGTCACCTCGAGGGCGAAGAGCACGAGGGCGCCGATGATCAAACCGAGGACCAGGGCGTGTTCCATGGGGTTGGGCGAGTGTAGGAAGGGGCCCGGGGACAAGCGGGGGAGCCTTTTGCCCTACCGTCCCGCCTCGATGGATCTCGACACTCTCTCGGCGAGGATCACTCGATGTCGTCGGTGTCCCCGGCTCGTCGCCTGGCGCGAGCACGTGGCGGCCGAGAAGCGAGCCGCCTACGAGCACGAGCCTTACTGGGGCAAGCCGGTGCCGGGGTTCGGCGACCCGAACGCCCGAATGCTCGTGCTCGGCCTGGCGCCCGGCGCCCATGGCGCCAACCGCACCGGGCGGATGTTCACCGGCGACCGATCGGGCGAATGGCTGTTCCGGGCCATGTTCGATACGGGTTTCGCCAGCCAGCCCGCATCCGAGCGCCGTGGCGACGGCCTGTACTTGACCGATGCCTGGGTCACCGCCCCGGTGCGCTGCGCCCCGCCCGACAACAAGCCGCTGGTCTCGGAGAGGGACAACTGCCGCCCCTGGCTCCACCAAGAACTTGACGTGCTTCCCAACATCCAGGTGATCGTCTGCCTCGGCGGCTTCGCGTGGGTGAACGCCCACCAGTTGCTCGAGCAGCGAGGCATCACGGTTCCGAGGCCGAGACCGGCGTTCGCCCATGGCGCCCGTTCCGAGACGAGCGGCCCGGTGATCCTCGCCTCCTACCACGTGAGCCAACAGAACACTTTCACAGGAAGACTCAGTCAACAAATGCTGCGGATGGTTTTCGAAAATGCCAGGGCCGAACTGGCCTAAAGGTGCGAAAGGCGAAAAGCGAAAGGCGAATCCCGGTGTCACGCGATCGAAGGGTCCGGCGGGGTTTCGCCCATCGCCTTTCGCCCATCGCCTCTAGACGCCCTTCGCTTCCTGGCCTTGGATACCACCCTCGGCACTAATACCATCGACCATCCCTACCGAGGCCTCTGTTGCTCCCACTCGACCGCTCGACGCACCAACGCGTTGCCAGCGCCCTCGATGCCGCCGTCCAGGAGCGGGCGGCCCGTGCGTTCGAGCAGTTCGAGGAGATGCCCCATCCGACCGAGAAGGATGAGGACTGGCGCTATGTCGAACTCGCCTTCGACCTTGCCGACTACGGCCTCGCCGAGAGTCCCGGGACCGCCCTCCCGGCGCACGAGATCGAGCGCCTCCTCGCTTCGGTCGCAGGCAAGGCGGTCAACATCGACGGCCACACCATTTCCGCCGACGGCGGGGATGGGGTCGAGGTCAATGCCGGGCTCGGGGCGGTCAGTCCCACCGGGCCGGTGCTCAGCGACCGGTTCGCCGCGCTCCACGATGCCTTCGCCAGCGACGGGGTGATCATCTCGACCAAGGCGGGGGCCCGCCCCGAAGCCCCGGTGCTGATCGACCTCCAGGCCGTCACGGATGGCGGGCTCGCCCTGCCGAGGATCTCGGTGGTCGCCGGCGAGCAGTCATCGGTGTCGGTGGTCGTGCTGCAAAGGTCCCCCGACGGCATCGCTTCGCTGGTGATTCCCGCCTTCGAGGTCTCCGCGGGTGCGGCGGCCCGGGTGGAGTTGACCGTGATCCAGGAGTGGGGGGACGACACCGTTTCCATCGCGGCCCACCGAATGGCGTCGGGCCGAGATGCCTCGCTCTACCTCGCCGAGGCGGGGTACGGCGGCCGGTACAGCCGGCTTCGCCTTGCCGTCGACCTGGTGGGGGCGGGCGCCGGAGCCAAGATCGTCGGCGTCTACTTCGGTGATGGCGAGCAGACCCTCGATTACCGCTACTACATGCGGCACGCCGCCCGAAGCACGACCTCGGAGATGTTTCTCAAGGGGGCGGTCGCCGACCATGCCAAGTCGGTGTTCTCGGGCCTGATCCGGATCGAGAAGGAGGGCCAGAAAACGAACGCCCACCAGACCAACCGGAATCTGGTGCTGTCGGACGGGGCGGAGGCGCACTCGGTGCCCAACCTGGAGATCCTCGCCGACGACGTCCGCTGCGGTCACGGCTCGGCGGTTGGCCCCCTCGATGAGGAGCAGCGGTACTACCTGCAGAGCCGGGGCCTCGACCGTCCCCGGGCGGATCGCCTCCAGGTCAAGGGCTTCTTCGAAGAAGCCATCCAACGCTTTCCCTACCGGGTGCTCGACTCCCACTTGCGCGAAATCGCCCTCGACAAGTACGCGGCGGTGATGGCATGAAACAGCGCTTTCCGATCGCCCGGATCGAAGAGGTGCCGCTGGGCACCGGCCTCATGGTGGAGGTTGCCGGCCACCGGATCGCCCTCTTTCGGATCGGTGACGATGTCTACGGCATCGGCGACCGGTGCAGCCACGCCGAGGCGTCGCTCTCCGAGGGCGAGTTGTTCGACAACATGGTCGAGTGCCCCCGCCACGGCTCGGAGTTCGACGTCACCAACGGCAAGCCCCACACCCTCCCGGCGACCCAGCCGGTGCCGGTGTACGAGATCATCCGCGATGGCAGCGACCTCTATGTCGAGGTCGAGCCGGTGGAGGAAGGCGAATGAGCGCTCTTGCCATCTCCGGTTTGCGGGTTCGCCTCGGGGAGTTGACGATCCTCGACGGGGTCGACCTCGAGGTTCCTTTCGGAGAGCTCCATGTGCTGATGGGGCCCAACGGCTCGGGCAAGTCGACGCTATGCCATGCGGCGATGGGCCGTCCTGGCTACGAGTCGGAAGGCTCGGTGAAGATCGACGGCGTCGAGGCGCTCGGCAAGCCGGTGGAGGATCGGGCCCGGCTTGGGTTGTTCGAAGGTTTCCAGTACCCGGTCGAGGTGGCGGGAGTCACCCTCAGGGAGCTCATCGCCGAGATGGCGCTGGTGGGCGGTCCTCAGGTGGGGGAGCGGGCGCTCCAGGCGGCCATCGACCTCGAGCTCGAGCCATTCCTCGATCGCTTCGTGAACGTGGGACTGTCGGGTGGCGAGAAGAAGAAGTCCGAGATCGTCCAGTTGCTCGGGCTGAGCCCGAAGGCGGCGATCCTCGACGAGATCGACTCGGGCCTGGATGTCGACGCGGTGCGTGACGTCGCCGAGGCGGTGCAAGGGATGCGC
>JBBEAX010000018.1:0-7203 GCA_040882645.1 Acidimicrobiia bacterium | reverse complement strand
GAGTCGGCTATGGCGAAGCAGGCTTCGTCGGAGACGCCGCGGCGGCAGAAGAGTTGGTATACGAAGTCGCCGTGGGTCCAGACCAGTTCTTGGCCGTCGGTCACCTGGAAGGAGAAGATCTCATCCTCCGGATCGCCTTCGAAGGTCTTGAGGCCGACCCGCAGCACCACCAGTTGCCCTTCGGCGCGCGGCAGGGTGTAGGGCTCGCCCGTCCAGAGTCCGAACGCCACCGCCGTCGACGGATCGAGGCTGGCGGTGGCGACATCGAACACCAACTGGCTGGTCACATGAGTGATCGCCGCCGGCACCAACTGGGGGAACTGAACGCCCGGCAGCGATCGGGCGACTTCCCGCCGACTGGCCTGGATGAACGGATCCTCCGAGTTGCCCCGTGCCCAGACTTCGGCGATGGTTTCCTCTCGTCCCATATCGCCGGAATCGGCACCGAGTCCGTCGTTGAACCAGGCGACATCCGTCACGCCCTTGAGGTTGAGGTCGATGCCCGTAGGGGTGGTAGTGGTGGTGCTCACCGTGCCGTCGCCATGGACCACTCGCTCCGACAGGTCGCCGATCCCGGTCAGGGCGTCGCCGCACGCCGACACCATCAGGGCGAGACCGAGCAACGCCATAAGGTGCGCTGGGGGACGGTGGAATGCCCGGTTCATCCGGTCACCTCGAGTGGCAAGGACTTCCCGATTATCGCTCACCATGTCGCATATCGGCCTCATCGGGCCAACCGTTAGCCTCGCCTGATGCTGCAGGTCATCACCCGGGCGTTCGGACCGCCCCTCCTCGACACCGCGGTCTCGTCTGCCCTGCTGCGCCGGGTCGACTCGGGCGACCTCCCGGCGACCCTCCGGCTGTTCGTTCCCGACCGGATCGTTGCCTTCGGCCGCCAGGATCGAGTGCGTCCGGGCTATGCCGCCGCGCTGGAGGCGGTGGCCGAGAGCGGGTTCCATGCCGTGGAGCGGCTGGCAGGCGGCCGGGCCGCCACCTTCCACGAGGGCACGCTGGCCTTCGCGTGGTCGACTCCCGAGGAGCTTCCGCGCGAGACCATCCACGGCCGATTCGACGCCCTGACCTCGATCATGGTGAAGGCCTTCGCCTCGCTCGGGGTCGACGCCCGGGTGGGTGAGGTGCCGGGCGAGTACTGCCCCGGTAGGTACTCGGTGAACGCCCGGGGAACGCGCAAGCTGATGGGCGTGGGCCAGCGATTGCTGCGCCAGTCGGCGCATGTTGGGGGCGTCATCGTGGTCGACCACGCCGACCTGGTGAACCTGCCGCTGCTCCCGGCGTACCGGGCGCTCGGTTACGGGTGGGATCCGAATGCCACCGGGGCGATCGCCGACGAAGTGCCCGCCGACACCGGGTCCGTTGCCACGGCGGTGCTGGATGCGTTTCATGCCGCCGGGCATGAGCTCGTCGACGCCGAAGTGGACGACAAGACGCTCGCCCTGGCCGCCGAGATCATCGGCGAGCACGACCCGGCGATAGCCTGACCTCGTGCGCATCCTCGTGGTCAACGGACCCAACCTGAATCTGCTCGGCACCCGCCGGCCCGAGATCTACGGCGAGGCGACACTGGGAGAGTTGGAGGAGAACTGTCGGAACTGGGGGGCCGCCCTCGGACTCCAGGTCGACACCTTCCAGTCGAACCATGAGGGGATCATCATCGACCGCCTCCACGACGCCATCGGCCGGTACCAGGGGGTGGTGCTCAACCCCGGGGCGCTCGGCCACACCTCCTACGCACTCCACGACGCCATCGAGGCGATCGGCCTTCCCGTGGTCGAGGTCCACATCAGCGACATCGAGGCGCGGGAGCCTTGGCGAGCCGAGTCGGTGATCCGCCCGGCGTGCGTGGGCGCGGTGTGGGGGAAAGGTATCGACGGGTATAGGGAGGCTCTGGAGATGGTGGCATCCCGCATCCCGCCTCCCGCCTCCCGCCACCCGCAATAGGGGACCAGGCTTCCAGTCGGGGTCATGATCTGAGCGCCCCCCTCCCCCCTTCGGGGTACTCCCCCCTCCGGGGGGAGAAACAGAAGGCCTTCCTCCCTCCGCCCTCCGCAAGAACGCGCAGTGCGCCCACCACGGTTTCGCCCATCGCAGCCCGCCGGAGGCCGGCCATCGCAGCCAGCCGGAGGCCGGCCTCTACCCCACCGCGTTTCGGAACCGGCTCAGCCCTTCTTCCAGGTCTTCGTCGCTTAGGGCGAAGGACAGACGGAGGTAGCCGGGGGCACCGAAGGCTTCGCCGGGGACGATGGCGATCTCGGCGACTTCGAGCAGCGCCGCCGCCAGTTCCTCCGAGGTCTTCACCTGGTGCCCCCCGATCTCAGTGCCGAGGAGGCCGGTGACCGAGGCCCAGCAGTAGAAGGCGCCTTCGGGTTCGAGCAGTGAGATGCCGGGGATCTCGCCGAGCATCCGGTACATGGCCAGACGCCTTCGATCGAACGCCACCTTCATTTCCGCAACCGAGTCCTGCGGGCCGGATACCGCCGCCAGCGCCGCCCGTTGCGAGACATTGGCGACGTTCGACAACGAGTGGGACTGGAACCGGCCCACCGCGTCGGCCACTTCCGCAGGCGCGATCAGCCACCCGACCCGCCACCCGGTCATCGCGTATGTCTTGGCGACGCCGTTGACCACGATGCATCGCTCCGCAATCTCCGGCACCTCCACCGGCATCGACGAGAAGACACTCTCGCCGTAGACGAGGTGCTCGTAGATCTCGTCGGTTACCACCCAGATGCCCCGCTCCGCCGCCCACTGGCCGATCGCGACCACCTCGGCCGGCGTGTACACCGTGCCGGTGGGGTTCGACGGGGAGACGAACAACAGAGCCTTGGTCCGCTCGGTGAAGGCGGCGTCGAGGCTCTCGGGGGTGAGCCGGAAGCCGTTCGCCGGTGTCGTCTCGACTGTCACGGGTAGCCCGTCGGCGAGCGCCACCGCTTCGGGGTGCGACACCCAGTAGGGGCTGGAGAGCAGCACCTCGTCGCCTGGGTCGAGCAACGCGGCGAACGCCCCGAACAGCGCACCCTTGCCGCCGCTGGTGATGACCACCTGGTTGGTGGCGACCCGATAGCCGCTGTCGCGCGCTGTCTTAGCCGCCACGGCCTCCCGCAGTGCCGGAAGCCCGGCGGCCGGGCTGTAGTGGTGGTTCACCGGGTCGGCCGCCGCTTCCTGGGCGGCGGCGACGATGTGCGCCGGGGTCGGAAAGTCTGGCTCCCCCGCCCCAAACCCGATCACATTGCGCCCCGAAGCCCGCAACGCCGCAGCCCGCGCGGTGATCGCCATCGTCGTCGAGTCCGAAATCCGTGCCAGCCGCCGCGAGATCTCCATGGGCGGGAGTGTACGAGCGCCTTCCCAGGACGTCCTCCCCTGCGAAGCCGGGGGAGGCGGCCGAGCGGAGCGAGGCCGGAGGGGGCAATCAGTCCGGCCACGGGTAAGCGTGCTCTCGGGCGATCAGTTCGCCGCCCGACTCAACGCCCACACCAGTCGGCACCTCACCGTCGAGCGCCCACCTGATCTCCTTGACGACCTGAGGCGTCAGGTCGAGAACGTCACGGCTCCAGAACCTGATGACCCTGAATCCAGCTTCTTCGAGGTACGCCTGCCTCCGCCGATCCCCCTCCACGGTGTGCTGCGATCCGTCGACCTCGACGATCAGCCGTCGCTCGAGACACGCGAAGTCCACGATGAATAGACCAACGATGTGCTGACGCCGAAACTTGTATCCGATTTGGCGCCTCTGCAACTCCATCCAGAGCCTGGCTTCGCCCTTCGGCATGTCGCTTCGAAGCCGCCTGGCAAACCTCTGCAGCCGAGCCTGGTTATCACGCATCACCCGAATCTTCGGCGTTGTCTGTGACAGGAATCACTCGCCGCCGGGACCGCCCCCTCCGGCTTCGCTGCGCTCAGCCACCTCCCCCGCTCCGCAGGGGAGGACGCTCTTGCTGGAGACTGGAGACTGGAGACTGGAGACTGGAGACTGGCTCCCTACCCTCCCCGCGCAATGAAACCGCTGCGTGGGTCGATCGCCTATCTGTTCGCCACCCGGCTGGTGATCAACACCGGGTACCGGTTCGTCTTTCCGTTCCTCCCGGCGATCTCACGGGGCCTCGGGGTGTCGCTCGAGCAGGCGGGCCTGCTGGTGTCGGCACGGTCGCTGACCGGGGTGGCCACACCGCTGGTGGTTTCGGCGATCGGCCGGGGCGAGCGCCGGATCCGCCTGACGGTCGGCGGAGCGTTGTTGTTCGCCGCCGGGGCCGCGGTCACCGCGTCCACCGGCCTGTACGCCGGGGCACTAGTGGGGTTCATCCTCATGGGCCTCGGCAAGCCGGCGTTCGATGCGGCCGCCCAGGCCTACATCGCCGACCGCACCCCGTACGAGAAGCGTGCCCGGTACCTGTCGATCATCGAACTCACCTGGGCGGGAGGACTTCTGATCGGCGCCCCCGCCGCCGGAGTGCTGATCGACCGACTGGGATGGGAGTCGCCGTTCTGGGTGACCGCGGTGCTGGTGGGCTGCGGCGCGTTGCTGGCTCCCCTGCTCCTCGACCCAGACGCCCGGGGCCGTGTGGCCCGGCCGGGCCGGCTGCGGCTCACCCGCTCGGCGGTGGCGGTGCTGGTGATGGCGCTGCTCTTCTCGCTGGCGGCGGAGACCACGGTGATCGTCTACGGGGCCTGGCTCGAAAACGAGTTCGCCCTCTCCCTGGCCGCTCTCGGGCTCGCCTCCCTCGTGATCGGCCTCGCCGAGCTGGCGGGCGAGGGAGTCGTCCTCGCCTTCGCCGACCGGATAGGCAAGCGGCGGATGGTGGCGATGGGCATGGCCGTGTCGGCCGCGGGTTTTGTGGCACTTGGCGCGCTCAGTGGGGGGTTGGTGCCCGGGCTGACCGCACTGGCCATCGCGTTCATCGCCTTCGAGATCACGGTCGTGGCCACCATCCCCCTCGCCACCGAGGTCGTGCCAGGAGCGCGCAGCCGCTACCTGGCGCTGCTCACCGTGGCCATCAGCCTGGGACGCGCCGCCGGAGACGCCCTCGGCCCCGCCCTGTTCGAATGGGGCGGCCTCGTCGCCAACACCACGGTGTCGGCCGTCGCGGGGGCGGCGTCGCTGCTCGTGTTGTTGGGGTTCACGGAAAGGGAGTGAGGGTCGAGCGGCTTCGCCGGGCTCCCGCGATGCGCAATGCGCGACGCGTCGGATCGTTCGCGCAACGCTCAGTCGCATTGCGCATTGCGCCGAGCGGCGGCCCTCCGCCGAAACGGACGCGCCCACGCTCGGTCCGGCGCGAGCCGGGGACTTGCGCATTGCGGGAGACCGGCGGCAGCCGGTCGACTACAGCCTTCCAATTCGCTCTATCAGCAGATCGAAGAAGCCTTGCGCGTCCACCTTGCGCATCCAGGTGGCGTTGGCGGGGCGGCCGGTCATTCCCCACCAGTCGGCGACGGTCATGCCGGCGGTGAGGGTCGATCCGAGCTCGACTTCGACGTTCACCTTGCGCCCCTTGAACAGGTCGGGGCGGAGCAGGTAGGCGATGACGCACGGATCATGGAGGGGGCCGCCTTCCATCCCGTACTTCTCGATGTCGTAACGCTCGTAGAAGCGCATCCACCCGGCCACCGCGGCTCCCACCGGTCCGAGTGCCTCGAAGCGATCGAGGTGCTCGTCGAGGATGAGCGCCTTGTGGGTCACGTCGAGCGGCATCACGGTGATCGGGGCGCCGCACCGGAACACCAGGTCGGCCGCCTCGGGGTCCACCAGGATGTTGAACTCGGCGACTGGGGTGGTGTTGCCGCCTTCGAAGAAGCCGCCACCCATGAGGACGATCTCGGCGAGCCGCCCGGCGATCGCCGGCTCCTTCTGTAGGGCCGACCCGATGTTCGTCAACGGGCCGAGCGGGCACAGCGTCACGGTGCCCGGTTCGGACGCCATCACCGTCTCGATGATGAAGTCGACCGCGTGCCCGTCCGCTGGAGAAGTCGTGGGATCGGGGAGGTCGGCGCCGTCGAGGCCGGTCTTGCCGTGGACGTATTCCGCGGTGATCAGCGGTCGCACGAGGGGGCGATCGCAGCCGGCGTAAACCGGAACCTCGGTCCGCTTGGCGAGTTCCGTGCACTTGAGGCTGTTGATCGTGGTGAGGTCCAGCGGAACGTTCCCGGCCACTGCGGTGATCCCCAATACCTCGAGCTCGTCCGGTGAGGCAAGGGCAAGCAGCAGGGCGACGGCGTCGTCTTGGCCCGGATCGGTGTCGATGATGATGTTGCGGGGTGGCATAGGCGAAGGGTATACAAATCGCTACCCGCTACCCGCTGCCCGCTGCCGGCAAGAGGCGCGTCGGGCCACCGCACGGCCCCCTCCCCTCAGTCGCTTCGCTCCCTCGGTACTCCCCCCTCCGGGGGGAGAAACAGAATCGGGCCACCGCACGGCCCCCTCCCCTCAGTCGCTTCGCTCCCTCGGTACTCCCCCCTCCGGGGGGAGAAACAGATTCGGGCGGCCCCTCCCTCCCCACTTATCCTCCGTTGCATGACACCTATCCGCACCGTTGAGATGCATGCGGGCGGGGAGCCGGTGCGGATCGTCGTCGGGGGGTACCCGCCGATCGAGGGCGAGACGATTCTCGCCAAGCGGCGGTTCGCCCGGGAGCACCTCGATCATCTGCGGCGGTTGTTGATCTTCGAGCCCCGGGGACATGCCGACATGTACGGCGCGATCCTGGTGGAGCCCGACCACCCCGAAGCCGACCTGGCCGTGCTCTTCATCCACAACGAGGGGTACTCCACGATGTGCGGGCACGCCACGATCGCCCTCGGCCGGTGGGCGGTCGACTCGGGGCTCGTGGAACGGAAGGAGCCGGAGACCCAGGTGGCGATCCAGGTTCCGGCCGGTCTGGTGCGCACCACCGTGGAGGTTGCCGGCAACCGCTCCGGGCGGACCCGGTTCGAGAGCGTCCCCGCGTTCCTGGCAGCGACGACGGAGGTCGACGTGCGCGGGTTCGGCCGGGTGCCGGTCGACATCGCCTACGGCGGGGCCTTCTACGCATTTGCGCCCGCCGCGGCGATCGACCTCGACCTCAAGGAGAGTCCGGTCGCCGACCTGGTCAAAGGAGCGTGGGCGATCACCCGGGCGGTGGCCGAGTCGGTGAGCATCGAGCATCCCGACGACCCGGACCTCGGGTTCCTCTACGGCACCATCCTCACCGACGG
>JBBEAX010000017.1:0-41981 GCA_040882645.1 Acidimicrobiia bacterium | reverse complement strand
GTAGTTACCCACACCAAAAACCGGGTCTTGGTGCGTCAAGTGGAACATCGCCATTGCCAATTGCGAATTGCGGGCTCCTACGCTTGCCGACCGGACCCCCAAGATCCGCGATACTCACCATGTGATCGAGCGAGACGAGGTCTTCCGCATCCGTACCCGGCGCACGCCGGGGACGCTCGCCAAGGTATTGGCGGCGATCGGAGAGCAGGGCGCCCACATCGGCGAGATCGAGACCCTGTCAATCACCCGCGATCACAACGTGCGTGACGTCACCGTGATCGCCCCCGGCGACGAGGCGGTCGATCGCATTCGTGTCGCCATCGAGGCGATACCGGACGTCGAACTCGTCGAGCACAGCATCGACCGGGTCTTTGCGGCGCACGAAGGCGGCAAGATCGCCGTGGTCCCCACCGTGGACGTCGAGACGCTGCTCGACATGCGCCAGGTGTACACCCCCGGGGTCGCCCGGGTGGCGCAGGCGATTCACGCCGACCCCGGTCTCGCCGATCGCTACACCTGGCGCCGCAACACGGTGGCGGTCATCAGCGACGGCTCCCGGGTGCTGGGCCTGGGCAACGTCGGTCCCCTCGCCGCCCTCCCGGTGATGGAAGGCAAGGCGCTCTTCTACTCCCGCCTGGTGGACCTGAACGCGGTGCCGATCGTGCTCGGCACCAGCGACCCCGACGAGATCATCGAGACGGTGGTGCGGATCTCTCCGGGATTCGGTGGCATTCATCTCGAGGACATCGCCAGCCCCGGCGTCTATCACATCGAACAGCAATTGATCGAGCGGCTCGACATCCCGGTGCTGCACGACGACCAACATGGCACCGCGGTGGTGGTGCTGGCTGCCGTCCTTTCGGCGGTGCGCCTGCTCGACCGGTCGATCGAGTCGATGACCTTCGGCCAGGTGGGCCTGGGGGCTGCAGGCTCGGCGATCGCCGTGCTGGCAGCGTCCCTTCCATTCAGCCTCGTCTCGGCCTTCGACCCGAACCCGGCAGCCGTGGAGAGATTCGACCAGGCGGGGGCCGAATGCCGGGCGCCGACCAGGGCTACCGCCGATTCGAGCGGGTTCGACGAGGTGGTGGCCGCCTCCGACGTCCTGGTGCTCACGTCAGGGGTGCCGGGGCTTCTCGAAGCGAGCAAAGTGCGGACGGGACAGGTGGTGGTGGCACTCACCAACCCGGTGCCAGAGATCGCCATCGACGAGGCGCTTGCCGGCGGGGCTGCGATCGCCGCGGACGGATCGATCGTCAACAACGTGCTCGCCTATCCCGGTCTATTCCGCGGCGCACTCGACGCCGGGGCATCCGCCATCACGACCGCCATGAAGCGGGCAGCCGCCGAGGCCCTGTCATCTCTCGCCACGGAAGGTGCCCTCCTCCCCGACGCCCTCGACCGAACCGTTCACGCCGAGGTCGCAAGGAGAGTCGCCGAGGCAGCGGAGTAGCCGCCCGCTTCCCGCCTCCCGCAAGAGGGCTTTCGCCATCCGCCCTCCGCCTTCAGCAAGACCGCCATCCGCGATCAGGGACCCCCTCCCCTTCCCTCGTATTGCGAATCGCGAATTGCGAATTGCGGCCGAGCGCAGCGAGGCCAATGGCTAGACCACCCTATTCACCCACTCCGCTTCGCCTCGATACGCGGCCAGGTTGCGTTCGAAGAGGGCGGCGAGGCGCTCGCCGTAGCGCGGCGACAGCCCGGCTAGGTGGGGGGAGACGAGAACGCCGGGCAGGTCCCAGAGGGGGGAATCCTGAGGGAGGGGCTCCTGCTCGAAGACATCGAGCGCCACCCCCTTGAGCCGTCCATCGCCCATCGCGGTGATCAGCGCGTCGGTGTCGATCACGGATCCCCGGCCCACGTTGACCAGCCAGCCGCCGCTGAGCGCCTCCAGTTCCGCCGCACCCACGAGATGCTCGGTCTCGGTCGTCCCCGGTAGCGTGATGACGACAACGTCGGCGGCGCGGAACACTTCCAGGGTCCCTTCGGGACCGAACACCTTCTCGGCCGCTCCCTCGTAAGACCCCGGATTCCGTTTGGTGCCGATCACTCGCATTCCAAAGGCCCGGGCGCGCCGAGCCACCCCCTCGCCGATGACCCCGAGGCCGAGCACCCCGAGGGTCTTGCCGCTGAGCTCGGTCACCTCGGACCACACCCAGTTCCGGCTCGCCTGATTGGTCGCAGCAGTGGCGATTCCCCGCGTCATCGCCAACAACAGTCCGAGGGCATGCTCTGAAACCTGCGTCTCATGGATACCCCGCGCCGAGGTGAGCACCACGCCCTTTGAGCGCAGCAGATCGAGCGGGAACTGATCGGTGCCGGCCGACACCGACTGCACCCAACGCAGGGACGGGATCAGCCAGTCGTCCGACCAGCGAAAGGTGACCACTACCTCGGCTTCGCCCAGCGAGGCCGGCATCTGGTCGGCCGACCGCACGATCAGGGGATTGGTGCCGGGCACGGCGGCGACCGCTTCGGCAACACCGGAGCCTCCCAGGGGTCCCACGACCAATCGGATCAGTTCCACCCGCTGAAAACTAATCAGCCACCGAACGGACCGGTATCGGGAGGACCGCCGAAGAGGTCGAACAGCGCCGAGAGCCCGGTTCCCAACTGGCCGAATGCCCACCAGAGCACCGCACCCAGGGCGACCAGCGCTGCCGAGGTCAACGCCACCCGCCCCGCCGAAGGCGCCTGCGCTGCCGGGTCGAGCGGAGCCGACGAGTACACCACGGCCTCCGCCCGGCCGGGAAACACCACCCCAGTCGGCACCGGGCGAACGATCACGGTCTTCTCCCGTGCGCCCGGCTTGTCGCGAAGGTCGATGATCTCTGTCGCCTGCGGACCGGGGGTCGGTCCCTGGAAGGGATCGGCCGGGAGTACCGACGTCAACAGGCGGACCGAGATCTCCCCGACCGTCGCCGCCGGAGCCTCACCGACCTCCTCGAGCCACGATCGGGCCATTTCGGGACTGGCGCCGAGCACCCGGGCGGCTGCCCTGATCGTGGCGGCGGGCGGTAGCGATTCAGCTCGCTCCCATCTGGCGACATCGGAGGGACGGACCCCCAGGGCCGCGGCGAGGCGCGCCTGGGTCCACCCCAGGTCGAAACGCCGCTCGCGCAGGGCCTGCCCGAACCGCGGCCGGACCGATCTCACAACTCCCACGGTCCGAATCGTAAACGAAACCCGACCACCGTGTGTAGTCGCGTCGACCGCAACGGGACACCACGCGAGGCGTGAGACAACTGGTCCGGCCGCTACCTTGGCGGAACCCACCCGAGGAGGGCGACGGACTCGAATGAGGCAGCGCATGCGGCTCCTCGTTGTCGTCGCCTCCGGGAGCCTCCTCGTCTCGATGGTCGGGATCGGGATCCTTGAGAAGGGCACCAACCCCGAGATCGAGACCTGGTTCGACGTCATCTGGTGGTGGGTGGTCACCAGCACCACTGTCGGCTATGGCGACATCGTCCCCATTACGGAGGGAGGGCGAGTAGTCGCCATCGTGACGATCGTCAGCGGCTTCTTCGTGTTCACGAACCTGATCGCCCTGGTCGTCGAGTCGACTCACCGTGTGATCGAAAGGCACCGCGCCGGAACCGCGCAGATCCGGTTCGGGGGCCACATCATGATTTGCGAGTACACCGCTATCGCCGATGAGTTGGTCCAGAGCCTCCCTCGAGTCCCCGAACTCCTTGGCTACCCGGTTGTTATCACAACTGACCTCGTCGATCGTAACCCCTACCCACAACACTGGTTCGTGCGTGGCGTCCCCATCAACCCCTCGGTTCTCCGCCAGGCCAACTGCGCCGGAGCGGTGATGGTGTTCGTGTTCGCCAACCTCCGCTTCGCCGATCCGGACACGAAGACACTGCATATCGCTTCGCGCGTGCGCGCTTTGAACCCCGACGCGATGATCGTGGTCGAGATCGTCGATCCCCAGAGCGAGTTGATGAGGTACGCCCCCGCGGACCTGGTGGTGATCTCCAGCAGGGAGGCGATGCGTCATGTGCTCGACCCGGCGCCGTTCAACCCGCTGAACCTGCTCGACGAAGATCGCAAGGCGGATTTCCTCGCCCGGCTCCCTCACCCGCCCCAGCACGACGGCTGATCCCGAGCGTCTGGCGGGCAACCGGACATCGAATACGGATTCCACCAGCCGACCGCATTGTCCCATAGGGGGATTCCCGATAGCGTGCCCGGCGGAGGCGTTCGAGTGCCTGGTGGGCTCCCCGGTCTTCAAAACCGGAGGCGGGCCTCATCGGCCCGCAGGGTTCGATTCCTTGCGCCTCCGCGAGAGCGGGTCCTCATCGGATTTCGATGCCTACCCGGCCCCGAAATCCGTCACCGCCCCGGACTGCGCCTTCTCCACTCGGCGGCTCGGTCCCCACCAGGACGGACGAGGGGCTGCCCCCCTCCCGTCGACCACGCGGAGAAGGGTTCGATTTCTTGCGCCTCCGCGTACGGGCTGGCGGCTCGAAGCCCTCAACGCTGCCCCCAGCCCCCAGCCCCCAGCCCCCAGCCCCCAGCCCCCAGCCAGAGCGTCCTCCTCCGTCGAAGACGGGGGAGGTGGCGCCGCCGTCTCGGCGGTGACGGTGGGGGCAGCGGAGACAGCGTGCGGCCCGACGACGGGTCCCAGTACCCGCCCGCAGTCTCCGCCACCCGGGAAGCCGGGGAGGCGGCTGCTGTCAATTCGGGAAATGCACCAACAGGGTGCTACTCAAGTTGGGCTGTCCGTCCGCGTACCAGGTACCGACCAGGACGACATCGCCCGCCAGACCGTCGGGGAATTCGAAGACCCAGTGCGTGGACCACCCGGCCTCACCGTTGTCAAAGACCTGCCAAAAGGTGATCACTGCGGTGGGTGACACCGGGCTGCCGTCCACGCTCAGGGTGAAATAGAATCCCGGTGCCACTCCTTCTTCGTCCGATCCCCAGCCATGACTCACATAGAAGCGATTGAAGGGGACGGAGGTTTCACCCTCACAGACGATCGGGAGTGAATCCTCGTCGCCGGTGCACTCGCCCCAAGCAAGGAGGTCAACTAGGTTGATGCGCCCGAGCACGATGAGCGTTGCCTCGTCGCTGAAGGATCCGGCGGTCCCTGTCACCACGTACTCGCCAGGGTCACCCGGCGAGCAGGAGGCCCCGTTGCACGCTCCCTGTCCACCGTCCCCAACGAAGCCGTACGAGGCGGCCACGGGCCCGCGTGAGTTCTGGTAGGCGTCGAATCCCTCGGCGCTGTAGGTCGCTGAACCCGCCCATGGGGCACCCGCCCTGATGACCTCGCTCTGCGGCGAGATCGCGATTCCTGCCAGCGGCCCTGGCACCACGGTCAACGAGGCGGTAGCGACGCGGCCCTGGTAACTGGCCGTGATGGTGTGCACCCCGGCCGCAGTGGGGGCGCACGACGAGCCGGCGCAAACAGGTCCGGAGATCACCGACGAGCCAGTGACATCACCGATCACCTCGCCGCTGTCGTAGACCGCGGTCACGGTGTAGGCCTGTGACTCGCCCGCGGTGACGGTGCTCGACGAGGGCACCACCTCGATGTGAAACGCCGGTGCCGTCGTCGTGGTCGCCGCCACCGTCGTGGTCGTAGTGGGCGCCACCGTCGTCGTCGTGGTCGGCGCCACCGTCGTCGTCGTGGTCGGCGCCACCGTCGTCGTCGTGGTCGGCGCCACCGTCGTCGTCGTAGTCGGCGCCACCGTCGTCGTCGTAGTCGGCGCCACCGTCGTCGTCGTCGGTGCCGTCGTCGTGGTCGGTGCCACCGTCGTCGTCGTGGTAGCGGGTAGTTCTTCCGGTCCCAGCACATCGGAGCAATCGACTTCATCGTCGAGGTCACAGTTGAAGACGATCCAGTCATCGTCCGTGATCTCGTCCGTTATCGGCTCGGGGGCACTCACGGTGCCGTCCGAATACACCGTCACTGCAAAGCCGACGGGGACCTCTACCGGACCCTCGGCGGTCTCGGCGATCACGGAACCCTCGATGACCGCGATGGTCGTCGAGCCGTCCGGGTTCAGCAGAACCGCGAGCACCGTCCCCTGCACCGACGCGGTTGCAGTTGGAGTCTCGATTTCAAACCTGCTGTTGGAGTCCGTCAGGGTCGCCACCCTGCTGAAAGTGTTGCCGGTCTCCTGGCTGGCCTCGATCACCCGCGACCCACCGCCTCCTGAGATCTCCAATCTCGTGATGGTGAACGTAGTGTTCGCATCCAAACGGGTCACACTGCCATCGAGATACTCGATGGCGGCGCGGCCAGCTGCGCCGGTACGCACAGTGGAACCCGCGTCGAGCGCCTGCCCGTCGACCGCGGCCAAGAAGCCGTCACCGAAATCGACCTCGACGGCACTCGAAACGACTCTGAGTGTTGCCAGATCCGGAGCGAGCGCGGACTCGGCACCCGAGCCACCCGACGAACAGGACGCAACCAGCAAATAGCCGAGCAGAAGCGCCCCAAACCCACCCCCTTGTGGTGGCCGTCTCCTCGTGTTGCCTGCGCCGGTCGATCCGCTTCCGTCCACGATGCCACGAGTCCGCCGCATACCGACCTCCTCGGGTCGATGCAGGGATGTCAATCGCTGACATCGGTATACGGGACCAATGGCCTTGGTTCCAGGGTAAGAAGTCCCTTCACGCGGACGGCGAAATCGCAAGTCCAGCGTCGGGTACGGGTGACGCCCCTAGGCTCACATCCCGCACCTGAAGGAACGGGATCTGTGCTTTGACCACTTCCAAGCGCCCGCTTCGGCGGCTCTGGCGCTACGCCGCCGGGCACCGCCGGGATGTGATCGCGGCGTCGTCGTGGTCGGTGCTCAACAAGACCTTCGACATCGCTCCGCCGATGCTGATCGGCGCGGCGGTCGACATCGTGGTGCGCCAGGAGGGGTCGGTGCTGGCGTCGTTCGGGTTCGAGACGCCGCGTTCCCAGATCGTCGCCCTGGCCGTCCTCACCTTCATCATCTGGGCACTCGAATCGCTGTTCGAGTACCTGCACGGGATCGCCTGGCGCAACCTCGCCCAGAGCATCCAGCATGAGCTTCGGGTAGACGCCTACACCCAGCTCCAAGAACTCGAGCTCCGTTACTTCGAGGACCGGGCAACCGGTGACCTGATGGCGGTGCTCAACGACGACGTCAATCAACTCGAGCGCTTCCTCGACCGAGGCGCCAACGAGATCCTCCAGGTGCTGACCACCGTGGTGCTGATCGGGGCGATCTTCTTCTACCTGGCCCCCGGCATCGCCTGGCTGGCGTTCCTCCCGATCCCGTTCATCCTGTGGGGATCGTTCCGGTTCCAGCGGTTGCTCGAACCGCGGTACGCCAATGTGCGTGAGCGGGCGGCGGCGGTGAACGCGGAGTTGTCCAATCGCCTCGGCGGCATCTCGACGATCAAGGCATTCACCGCGGAGGACGACAGCGTTCGCCGGATCGAGCAGGAGAGCGAGCGATACCGCCACGCCAACCGATCGGCCATACGCCTGTCGAGTGCCTTCTCGCCGTTGATCCGGGTGGTGATCCTGGTCGGGTTCACCGCCACCCTCGTCTGGGGCGGCTTCCGGGCGCTCGAGGGTGGCCTCGAGGTCGGCGCCTACAGCGTGATGGTGTTCCTCACCCAGCGGCTGCTTTGGCCACTGACCCGACTCGGCGAGACGTTCGACCTATACCAGCGGGCAATGGCGTCCACCAACCGCATCCTCGACGTGGTCGACGCTCGACCGCGTCTCCGCGACGGCGATCGACCCCTCCCCCGGGAGTCGGTCAAGGGCGATCTCCACTTCGACGGGGTCACCTTCTCGTACCAGGCGGGTCATCCCGTCCTCAACGACATCGAGGTCGTGGCCGAAGCAGGGCGAACCACCGCGTTCGTCGGCGCAACCGGCTCGGGCAAGACGACGCTGGTGAAGCTGCTGCTCCGTTTCTATGACGTCGACTCGGGGCGGATCACCGTCGACGGCCACGACTTGCGCGACCTCAGAGCCCGAGACCTGCGCCGGGCGATCGGCCTCGTCAGCCAGGACGTGTTCCTGTTTCACGGAACCGTGCGCGACAACATCGCCTATGGGCGACCCGACGCCACCGACGATGAGATTCGGGCAGCCGCCGAAATCGCCGAGGCCCATGAATTCATCACCCGCTTGCCGGAGGGTTACGCCACCATCGTCGGCGAGCGCGGCCAGAAGCTGAGCGGAGGCCAGCGCCAGCGCGTGTCGATCGCCCGCGCCGTGTTGGTCGACCCGCCGATCCTGGTGCTCGACGAGGCGACCTCGGCAGTCGACAACGAGACCGAAGCGGCGATCCAACGGTCCCTCGAACGGATCTCCCTCGACCGAACCACTGTCGTGATCGCCCACCGGCTCTCCACCATCCGCCACGCCGACCGCATCTACGTGCTCGACGACGGCCGGGTGGCCGAGGTGGGCACCCACGACGAGTTGCTCGCCACTTCCCGGATCTATCGCGCCTTATGGGATGTGCAAACCGGTGAAGCAGTCAGGTGGCACGAAGGCTGAAGCAGCCTCCATGCCACCCGCCTCCCGCCTCCCGCCTCCCGCAAGACTCGACCTGCCGCCTCCGAGCGCGATTGCCAGTTCTGTCGAATTGCGAATTGCGTATTGCGAATCGCGGCGAAGCAAGGCCTGCGATCATGACGGACATGACCAACCGACATGTCGGGCGTTCTCGGCGGCGGCTCACTGCGACCGTCACCGATGTCACCGTCGCCGTTCAGCGGACCCTGATCGTCGCTCTCGACGATGGGCGCGACTCGTCCGGGGTCGAGATGTCGCTGGACGAGATCGAGCGTCTGGTCGACACGGCCGGGTCCATCGTGGTGGAGCGGGCGGTGCAGAAGCGACCCAAGCCCGACCCCGCCACCTACATCGGCAAGGGAAAGGCCGAGGAGTTGGCGAACATCGGTCGGGCGAGTGACATCGACCTGGTGGTAGTGGACGGGGAGTTGTCCCCGATCCAGCAGCGGAATCTCCAGGAGATCTTCGAGACCGACGTCGTCGACCGGGTGGCGCTGATCCTCGACATTTTCGCCCAGCACGCCACCAGCAAGGCCGGGCGGGCGCAGGTGGAACTCGCCATGCTCCGCTACCTGCTCCCCCGCCTGCGGGGCAAGGGCGTCGAGATGAGCCGCCTCGGCGCCGGCATCGGCACCCGCGGCCCAGGCGAGACCCGCCTCGAAACCGACCGGCGGCGGGTGCTACGCCGAATCTCTCAACTCAAAACGGAACTGGAAGAGCTCGAGGTCGTCCGGGCTACCCAGCGCAAGGCCCGGATGAAGTCAGAAGTCCCTTCGGTCGCTCTCGTGGGATACACCAACGCGGGCAAGTCGAGCCTGCTCAACCGGCTGACTGACGCCGGGGTACTCGTCGAGGACCGGCTGTTCTCCACCCTGGATGCCACGGTGCGGCGACTCGAATTGCCCAGCGGCCGCGAGGTGGTGGTATCCGACACGGTCGGTTTCCTGCGTGACCTCCCCCATGGGCTGGTCGACGCGTTCCACTCGACGCTCGAGGAAACGGTCGGCAGCCACCTGCTGGTCCACGTGGTCGACGCGGCCGCGGACGATCCCGAGCGCCAGATCGCCGCCGTCCGGGCGACCCTGCAGGAGATCGAGGCGCATCAGATCCCGGAAATGATGGTTCTCAACAAGATCGATATCGCGTCACCGATTGCAGTGGACCGGCTCCTCGCCCGTCATCCCGGTGCGGTGCCGGTTGCCGCAACCCGGGGAACCGGAATCGATGCCCTGCTCGATGCGCTCGACCGAGCCATCGCCGCCGAGGCGGTCGACGTCGAAGTCCTCATCCCCTTCGGCCGGGGCGACCTCGTCGACCTGATCCACCGCGTCGGCGAAATCGTCTCCGAATCCCACGAGGAAGGCGGCACCAGGATCAAGGCGCGCCTCCCGAAGAAGCACGCGACGGTGTTCACCACCCTCTGATCAGGCTGGGGCTGGAGCTGGGGCTGGAGCCTATCCGGGCAGCACCCGCTCCAGGATCGGGTCGATCGCCACCGCCACCGACTGCGCTCCGTAAGCCAGCCCGGGATCTGCGATACGCGATCCGATGAACGCATCCGATACCTCCGGCGGGGCGAACCTGATCAGCAGCGACGCCTGGAGTGCGATCGCCGCCCGCTCCACCATCCGCCGCGCCCCGGGTTCGTCCAGTTCGTCGAACGACTCGCGCACCGAGCCCACTGCGGCGTCGTAGCGGAGATCGACGCCGGTAGCCGCTTCGAGGTCGGCCATGAACGCCGCCACCGCCTCCGGGCTGCGTGCCGCAGCGCGCATGACGTCGAGGCAGATGACGTTCCCCGAGCCCTCCCAGATCCCATTGAGCGGGCTCTGCCGGAAGAGCCGTGGCATCCCCGACTCCTCGACGAAGCCATTGCCGCCGAGGCACTCGAGTGCCTCGGCGGCGTGGCCCGGGGACCGCTTGGTGAGCCAGTACTTAACGATCGGCGTCGCCAAGCGGGCAAAGTCGCTCTCTCCGCGGTCGTATGCGCCCGCCAACCGCATGGCGGCAGCGGTCGCCGCCTCCGCCTCGAGCGCGAGATCGGTCAGCACCCGCCGCATCAGCGGCTGCTCGACCAGCGCCTTGCCGAACGCCGCCCGGTGCCGTGCGTGGTGGACGGCCTCGACCACACCATGCCTCATCTGTGCCGCGGCGCCGAGGGCGCAGTCGAGGCGGGTCCGGTTGACCATCTCGACGATCGTCGCCACCCCGCGACCCTCCTCTCCGACCTGCCAGGCGAGAGCGCCGTCCAATTCGATCTCGGAGGAAGCATTCGACCGGTCACCCATCTTGTCCTTCAGGCGCATCATCTGAATCCCGTTGCGGGTGCCATCCGGCCGCCACCGCGGCATCAGAAAGCAAGTGAGTCCCCCCGGCGCCTGCGCCAGCACCAGAAAGACATCGGACATCGGCGCCGAGCAGAACCATTTGTGACCCGTGAGCAGGTGTGCCCCCTCGCCCTCCCCAGCGGGGACCGCCCGGGTCGTGTTGGCACGCACGTCCGATCCGCCCTGCTTCTCGGTCATCGCCATGCCCGCAATCAGGCCGAGCTTCTTCTCGGCCGGAAGGTCCCGCCGGTCATATTCCTGTCGGGTGAGCCCGCCGACCCAACGCTCCGTGAGGGCTCCGCCGCCGTGTAGCGCAGCCACCACCGCGTAGGTCATCGACAGGGGGCACATGTGCCCATAGTCGACAGGGCTCCATGAGACGGTCTTGGCACAGCGGCTCACGTGCGCGCCGAGACGGTCGTCGGCCCACGGCGCCGCGGCCAGACCGTTGGCGACGGCCGCCTCCATCAGGTGGTGATACGCCGGGTGGTACTCCACCCGATCGCGGCGCTCCCCGAAGCGGTCGTGGGTGTGCAGCACCGGCCGGTTCGCCTCGGCGAGGCGGCCCCACTCGCGGACTTCATCCGAGCCGGCGAGTGCCCCCAACTGGGCCAACTCGGCCGACGCCCACTGAGCGCCCTCGCGCTCCACGGCGTCGGTCAGTGCGCGGTTGGTCAGGTAGGCGTTGGTGCCACTGAGGGGCGGCGGTTGGTTGAAGACTTCGTGGGTCACGGCTTTCGACCCAGCTTCACCTGCCGGCCTTCTCCAGAATAGGGTCGAAGTACCGCGCCAGCTCCGCCTTGAGGCTGTCCAGCGAGCCGACCACGTACAGCTCGGAATGCTGTTCGTACATCACCTTGTCGTGACCCACCACGTTCTCGATGGTGAAGTCGTGATAGTTCATCTTCCCCTCGGCCGCCCGGGTGAATTCGTCACCTCCGGACATCAGCCCGGTGCCGAACACCCTGAGCTCGCCGTCCTCGCGCTTCATCCCGAACTCGGTCGAGTACCACGCGAGCCGCTTGATGTTCTCTTTCTCCTCCGAGTCATCGGTCGCCAGGTAGGCAGGAGCGAACATCTCCTGCAGCGCGGCGTACTCGGAGAGCATGAAGAATGGGAGGTGGCCGAAGATGTCATGGAACATGTCGGGCTCCGGTGTCCAATCGAGCTCCTCCCATGACCGCATGTAGTTCGTGATGAGGAACTCCTTGCGGTCGAAGTAGCGGTACCACTCGTCGCTGTCGGTGTAGCGAGTGTCCGTGCGGACGATGGTCCAACCGCTCGCCGGGGTGATCCTCGAGTTGAGGTAGCCGAGACTCGGAATCTCGTCTGCGGGGAGTTGGAGCAGGTCGAAACCGGTGATGTATTCCGAGCAGGCATGCTTGCGGATCTTCGGCAGCTGCCGCCGGTACAGCTCAGCCCACGTCTTGTGCTGGACCGGTGTGAAGTCGATGTCCTCCATGGGCGGATCCCTCCAGATTGGTGCCTGAAAGGTACCGCAGGAGGCCTCGCTTCGCTCGCCCTGCGATTCGCAATTCGCAATTCGCAATACGACCGAACGGGTGATCGCACTCGAAGGGGGTCAAGTCGAATCTTGCGGGAGGCGGGAGGCGGGAGGCGGGGGGCGGACGGCGTAGCCAGCTACGCGATCAGGGATCTGTCGATTTCGTCGATCGATTTAGCGCCGCAGAGCATCATCGCCCGGGTCAGTTCCTGGGTCAGTTCTTCGAGCACCGCCGCGGCGCCCTGCTCTCCGCCGACAGCCAGGCCCCACAGCACCGGCCGGCCCACCAGGACTGCGGTCGCCCCCAGAGCAAGTGCCTTGAGGATGTCGGTGCCACTTCGGATTCCGCCGTCGACCAGTAGCGGCACCCGGCCGCCGATGGCGTCGGCGATGGCGGGAAGAGCGTCCGCCGACGCAATCGCACCATCGAGCTGGCGACCCCCGTGATTGCTCACGATCACACCGGCGGCACCCGCCTCGACGGCCGCCACCGCGTCGTCTGGATGCAGGACCCCCTTGACCAGCAGCGGCAGGGCGGTGACGCCGGCGATCCATTCGAGGAGGTCGGGTGTCAGCGACGGCTCGAATGCAGCATCGGAGTACTCCGAGAGCGCCGAGCCTCCACCGCTCTCGAGAGAGGCCTCGAGGTTGGCGACCGCAATGCCGTCGGGGAGATGGAACTGGTTCGATTCGTCCCGGCGGCGCCGCCCCACCACCGGAACGTCGACCGTGAGCACCACCGCAGTGCATCCCGACCCCTCGGCACGCTCGAGCAGCCGGCGGCTGAGGCCGCGGTCGCGATGGAGGTAGAACTGGAACCATCGTTGCGAGTCGCCGACTGCCGCCGCGATGCCCTCCAGGGTCACGGTCGCCATCGTCGAGATGACCATGGGGATGCCGGCCGACTGAGCGGCTCGAGCAGTGGCCACCTCGCCATCGGGGTGCGCCATCCGCTGAAACGCCATGGGGGCGACAAGCATCGGTGCAGCGATCTGGCTACCAAACAGAATCTGTTCGATGGTCACCGAGGACAGATCCCGCATGACGCGCGGGATCAGCCGCAGCCGCTGCCACGACGCCTCGTTGTCGCGAAGCGTGACTTCGTCGTCCGAACCGCCTGCGAAGTACTCGTAGGCCGCCCGGTCGAGCACCTGGCGCGCCCGCGTCTCGAGTGCAGCGGCATCCATTGGGGCGAGGCTACCGGTCTGGACCATGCGCCGAGGCGGCGCGGCCGCCAAGTCCGATCGGACAGGTAGCCTCTGCCGATTCACGAGGGAGGCCGACATCCGCAGAGCAGCCGCATTCATGACCTTGATGGTTCTCGCCACCGCCTGCGGTGGGAGCACGGGGTCCACCACCGTCACCACTGGGGCTGGAACCGCCTCCACCACCACGAGCAGCGCCGCGCCCGGGCAGAAGACGTGGTTCGACGACCTCGCCGCCGGCATCTGCTTCGACAGCGTCTTCGATGGCGACGACTTCGACTTCTCCACCCCTCCGGCGATCGTGCCCTGTGACGGGCCTCACGACAACGAGATCGCCGCGATGGTCGACATCCCCGCGGGTGCGGGAGGCTCGTACCCGGGCGAAGAGGCTGTGAACGAATCCGCAGCCGAGGCCTGTGACACCGCCTTCGAGGCGCATCTGGGGAGGCCGCTCGGCGACACCTATCTCGCTGCCTTCGTGGTGTGGCCCGACGAGTCCGACTGGTCAGCCGGCGCTCGGCAGGCAGTGTGTTCGGTGTACGCGGAGGAGCCGCTGCATGGCACCGCGTTCAGTGGCTCGCTCGTCATCCCGGGCGAGACGCTCGCCGTTCTCTACGAAGTCGATGGCGTGCTCGACGTCTGGCTGATGGATGGTGGTACCGGGGAACTGACTCGCAATCTCACCGGTGGTGAGCCCGGCGACATTCTGAGTTCGCAACCTTCGTGGGCACCTGACGGCAGTGCGGTGGGGTTCGCAGCCCTGGGCGTCGGTGGAGAGGGTGACCTGTTTCTGGCCCTCGTCGACGAAGATGGGGTGCTGCCCCTGCTCGAGGCCGAAGGCAGCGACGACCGTCCGGTGATAGCCCCTGTCGCCACCAAGGTGGCGTTCATCTCGGACCGCGACGGAGACGATTTCGACATCTACGTGCTGGATGTCGACGCAGGTGGCCAGATCACCCGCCTCACCGACCACCTCGACCGCGACTCCTCGCCCACCTGGTCACCAGACGGCAGCCAGATCGCCTTTCGGCGTCGCACCGACGGGAACAGCGATATCTTCGTGATGAATGCGGATGGGAGTGACGTCCGGCAGTTGACCGACAATCCGGCGTTCGACGGCGATCCGATCTGGTCGCCCGACGGAGCCGAGATCCTGTTCACCTCTGATCGGGCAGGCGACTTCGACATCTGGGTGATGAGCGCCGACGGCTCCGATCAGGTCGCCCTCACCGATCATCCCGCCTCCGACGAGTACCCGACGTGGTCGCGCGACGGTGAGTACATCGCCTTCCAATCGACCCGCCACGGTGCGACCCAGATCTGGGTGATGCGTTGGGACGGCTCCGACCAGTCGCTGCTCGCTCTCGACGCCCCCACCGGCTACCCGATGTTCGCCCCGGTGGCGATCGGCGAGTAGCGCGAGCGACGACGGCCCACCGACAAGCGCGCGACTACTCGAACGCCTTGCGCATCTCCCGGCTGGTCGCGACCACCTGATAGCCGAGACCCTCGTACAGGCGGAAGGCGCCTGTGGGGTTGGTGGTGTGCACGCCCAGGGCCACCTCCGTCATGCCCATGTCACGGAACATCCGCATGCTCTCGGCGATCAGGGAACGGGCTATGCCCTTCCCCCGCCACGGGCGCTGCACCGAGATGCTCTCGGTGTAGCCGCGCTTGCGGCCGTACTCCTTGTTCGAGTCGTGGTCGATGTAGTTGAGGACCATGCCGGCGATCTGATCGCCTTCGAAAGCGACCTTCCACAGCGAGGGGTCCTTGCAGTAGTGGCCCCCGAGGAACTCGCGGTAATCGTTCTCGGTGCCCTCGGAGAATCCCACGTGGTCTCGGAAGGCCTCCTGGCCCGCCTCAAAGACCCTGCGGGCGTCGTCGATGGACATCGGGCGGAGTTCGAGACCGTCGGGCAAGGGCAGGTCGGGAATCGCCTGGTCGAGCGACCGGGTCATCTCCGCATACATCTCGGTGGGGGTGTAACCGGCCGCCTCGAGCGCCGCCCGCCGGGCAACCTCGCCGTCGTCGAACCACGACTCGAAGACGGTGGGTCCCGCGTCGTAGGGCTTTTCGGCGACGATCTCCCGAAGGCGCGCCTCAGACCACTCAAGCATCGTGGTACCCACCCCGAGCCCGCGGACCGCCGGATGCACCCATCCCACATGGACCAGCACCCGTACCTGGGTCGCCTCTTCGATCCACCAGGTGACTCGGAAGTAGCCGACGATGCCGTCGTCGGTCTCGGCGATCAAGAGGTCGGTGTCGAGGTCGCAGTTGTTGAGATTGGAGTAGGCGTTTCTCATGGTCTCGACCGTGTCGGTGCGATCCACTCCGTCGGCCCGCTTGGCGGCAGCGAGCATCGCGACCATGCCAGCAAAGTCGTCGTCGCCTCCGAAGTGACGGAAGCGGACGCGGTCGATGGGATCAGGGAGAGCAGGCATTGGCGGGACTGTAAACCGCCTACAGCCCACGGTCCCAGAGGGGCGTAGCCCTCACCGCTGACCGAAAGGGCCGTTGGCCGTTGGCTGTCGATCAGCCTTCACTGTCCGCCAACGAGCCGAGCACCAGTTCGTGGATCGCTCCGTTGGTGGCCACTACTCCCCGGTTGTGTTCGAGGGTGGGGCCGGTGGTGAAGTCGAGGTTGCGTCCGTCGAGGTCGGTGACCGTGCCCCCGGCGGCGATCACGATCGCCGCCCCCGCGGCGTGGTCCCACACTCGTTCGCGCCAGTCGGGCCGGCTCACCGGGCGGAGATAGACCTCGGCGAGGCCGGCGCCGACCGCGGCGTACTTGGCCTGGCTATCGATCCGCACCCAACCGCCGCCGAACCCGGCAAGGTCGACCACGCGTTGGATGGCGGCCGGGTCCCCGTGAGAAATCTCGACGCTGCCGAGCACCCTCACCGAGGCGGGCTCGGCCACCGCCGACACCGAGATCGGGGTGGCGGGGCCGCCCGCGAGGGGCTCCATCCATGCACCTCGCCCGGGGACCCCCCACAGGAGTACCCCGGTGGTGTCCCCGATCGTCAGCCGGGGGCAGCCGAGGACGCCGGCAGCCGGGACCCCGTCGTCCAGCAAGCCCACCGCCACCGCGAACTGGTCGCCCCGCAGGAAGCCCTTCGTTCCGTCGAGGGGGTCCACGGCCCAAACCGGCTGTCCCCCACCGCCGGCATGGTCGATCCAATCCGCGAGGTCGTTCGCCCCACAGGGCGAACCGGTGACCTGGGCCACCAGCGACGCCACGGTCTCGGAGCCGGCACCACCCTCGGCGAGCAGGTGAGCGGACCCTTCCTCGGCCAACACACCTTGATCAGGGAACGCCGCCGCAACCGCCCCGAGGATGACCGCCTGGGACCCATAGTCGGCCAGGGTCACCGGCTCCCGGCCCGCCTTCTCCAACCGCTCCGGTCCGGAGTCGGCGACGAGCATGCACAGCGCCGACGCCGCTCGCACCGCGGAACGGGCAGTGTCGAGCATCGCGTCGAGGTTGGGAAGAGTGTCCACGGCAGTCGATTGTTGCAGGGGCAGGCCGCGCGAAACGCGATACGCGATACGCGATACGCGATACGACAGAACGGGTGCTCAAGAGGTCGCTTCTCTGTCGAATCGCGAATCGCGAATTGCGAATCGCGGGCCGAACCCGGCGAGGCCCAACTAGTTTTCAGGAATGCGCTATCTCGACGCCGCTGCCACCCGGGAAGCCCTCTCCATGTCCTCCGCGATCACCGCAATGGAGTCGGCTTTCGGCGACGACCGCGAGACTCCGGTCCGCTCCCGGCTGGGACCGTCGCTCTTCATGCCCGGCCGGGTGGGTGACCTCACCGGGATGAAGGTGGTGTCGACCGTTCCCGGCAAGCCATTCGGTATCGTGGCGGTGTTCGATGCCGACGGACGATGCGCCGGCCTCGTCGACGGACCCACGTTGACGGCGATTCGGACGGCTGCCGGCGCCGGCCTCGCCACCAGGCTCCTCGCCCGGCCCGATGCGCGGACGATGGCGATGCTCGGAGCGGGAGCGATGGCATACGACCAGGTGATCGCGGTGAAGGAGGTACGCCCGATCCTCGACGTTCTCGTCTGGTCGCGCGATCCAGAACACGCCGCCGCGCTGGCGAAACGGGTCGACGGGGAGGTAGCCCCGGACCCGACCGAGGCAGTGGCTGAGGCGGATGTGGTCACCACTGCCACGCCGAGCCGAGCCCCGCTGTTCGAATCCAGGGCAGTGCGTCCCGGAACCCACCTGAACGCGGTCGGGGCGTTCACCCCGGCGATGTGCGAGATCCCGCATCAGGTGGTGATGGTCGCGAGGGTGTTCGTCGACGACCTCGAAGCAGCCGCCGCCGAGGCCGGCGATCTGCTGCAGGCGGGCCGCCAGCCAGACGGGACGATCGCCGACCTGCTCGCCGGGAGGATCCATCGCCAGCGCCACCACGACGACATCACCTTCTTCAAATCGGTGGGAATCGCCAGCCAGGACGTCGCGGCAGGCGCGGCCGCGCTGGCGAACGCGGAATCCCTCGGAATAGGAACCACCATCCAATAGCCAACGGCCCCCGGCCTGTAGGGCGTGACGGCGGTTGGCGGTGGGCGGTTGGCGGTTGGCGGAGGGCGGAGGGGGGTTGGCGGAAGCTCGAGGCGTGGCCAGCCGAAGGCTGGCCCAAGGCGGCCGAAGGCGCCCGTTGGCCGTTGGCCCTCTTCTGTCGGCTGTAACCTGCCAGCGCGATGACCACCCTTTTCTCCAAAATCATCCGCGGGGAAGTCCCCTCGCACAAGATCTACGAAGACGAACGCACATTTGCATTCCTCGACATCAATCCGCGGCAGGAGGGGCACACCCTGGTGGTCCCGAAGCGGGAGGTGGACTACCTGTTCGACCTGCCCGAGGAGGACTACAAGGCCTTGTGGACGGCGTCACAGACCATCGCCACGGCACTGAAGGCGGTGACGCACTGCCACCGGGTGGTGGTGCTCGTGGTCGGATACGAGGTACCCCACGCTCACGTCCACCTGATCCCGACCAACTTCCTCGAAGATGTGCCGTTTCCCCCGGTCGACGAAGCCGCCAAGGCGCGCCTCGTCGAAACCGCCGAGCGGATCCACACGGTCATCCGATGACATTTGGTCCGCAGACGGCGCTGATCGTCGTCGACATGCAGAACGACTTCGTCGAAGAGGCCGGCTCCCTGACCGTTCCCGGAGCCAACGAGATCATCCCATTCGTGAATCAGACGATCTCCGCCGCCGCCAAAGCCGGGGCCCTGGTGGTGTACACCCAGGACTGGCATCCGTTTTCGACGCCGCATTTCGAGAAGGACGGAGGGATCTGGCCGATCCACTGCATCGGCGAGTCCTGGGGCGCACAGATGCAGCCGATGGTCACGGTGATCGACAAGGCACCAATGATTCGCAAGGGAACCAAGGGCGAGGATGGGTACAGCGGCTTCACCGTGCGAGACCCTGAGAACCCGGAAGAGATTGAGCCCACCAGGCTGCACGCCCTCCTCTCCGATCGGGGTATCGATCGCGTCGTGGTGATAGGTGTCGCCACGGACTACTGCGTGAAGGAGACGGCCCTCGATGCCATCCGCCTCGGATACGAAACGATCGCCCTCGTCGACGGAATCCGCGCGGTCGACCTGGCCGAAGGCGATGGCGACGCCGCCATCGCCGCCATGCAGGAAGCCGGAGTGGCCATCGTTTGAAGTGGATCACCACCGAAACTGCCCCGCTGCTCATCGACCTCTACGAGCTGACGATGGCCGAGACCTATCTTCGGGGAGACCTTGACCATCCGGCAACGTTCGAGCTGTTCGTCAGGGAACTCGGCCCCCACCGCAACTTCCTGGTGGCCGCCGGCCTTGAGGACGCCCTCGAGTTCCTCGAGGAGATGCGATTCGACGAAGAGGCGATCGCATTCCTTCGATCGTTGGGACGCTTCTCCAGCGAGTTTCTGAAGCACCTCGGAACCGTCCGCTTCGAAGGTGACGTCTGGGCCGTTCCCGAGGGGACACTGGTATTTGGCCAAGAGCCCATCCTCCGGGTCACCGCCCCACTGATCCAGGCCCAGATCATCGAGACCTTCCTCCTCAACGCGGTGGGCCTGCAGACCCTGATCGCCTCGAAGGCGTCCCGGGTCCACATCGCCACCGGGGAGCGCAAGTTCGTCGACTTCGGGGCGCGCCGCAGCCACGGTGCCGACGCCGCCTTGAAGGGGGCACGAGCCGCCTATCTGGCCGGAGCAGCCGCCACCTCATTGGTGGCAGCTGGCTACCACTACGGGGTGCCGCTGACCGGCACCATGGCTCACTCTTACGTGCTGGCCCACGACGATGAGCAGACCGCATTCGAGGCGTTCGCCCGCGCGTTCCCCGACGACGCGGTCCTGCTGATCGACACCTACGACACGGTCGAAGGGGCACGGATCGTCGCCAAGGTGGCCCCGCGGCTGCTGGCCGACGGTATCGAGGTCTCGGGTGTGCGCCTCGATTCGGGCGACCTGGGCACGCTGTCCCGTGAGGTACGCGCCATCCTCGATGCGGCCGGACTCCAGGGAGTTCAGATCCTCGCCTCCGGCGGGCTCGACGAATTCAGGATCGAGGCGTTGCTGTCGGGCGGGGCACCCATCGACGGCTTCGGAGTCGGCAGCAGCATGATGACCAGCTCCGACGATCCCGGCCTCGACGTCGTCTACAAGCTGGTCCACGACCAGGACGGCGCGCTGATGAAGACCTCGATCGGGAAGGCCAACTATCCCGGGGTCAAGCAGGTGTTCCGGAGCGACCACGGCGACGTGGTCGGACTCGCCGACGAAGTGCTGGAAGGGCGCCCGCTGCTGGAGCCATACCTCTCCGGCGGTGTCCGCACCAAGCCCCCCGGTGACCTCCACGCGATGCGGGCCGAAGTGATCGCGTCCATCGACGGCCTCCCCTCAGAGGTCCGCCGCATCGATGGCCCGGCGGATCCCCCGTGGAAGGTAGAGATCTCACCGCGGCTGCAGGCCCTCACCGCCGAGGTCAGCTCCCGACGCTGACCCAACCTGTACCCCGGTCAGGCAGGACGCGGTAGATTCAGCCAGACGTAGGGAAGGTGGGGCGATGGCAAAGCCGGAAACGACTGACACGGATGGCGCGCTCTGGCCGAACGCGCCTGCCGGGTCGATGACCATCGACGCGATGGCTCGGGCCATCCTCGACGTCAACCAGCAGCAGTTCCTCCGTGCGGCCCGCAGCCAGCGATTCGCCTTCGCCACGATGAAGTGGCTCTTCATCGTCGTATTCATGCTCGCGCTCGGCGCGATGATCGCCGCGGTCCGGATCGCCACCGACGTGCCCCCGGAGGGGTACAACTGGGCGCAGGCCGGGGTGGTGGCCGCCATCGCGGCCACATCGCTGCTGCTCTTCACCGTGCTGCTCTATATGCGTCCACTTGCTGCGCTCGAACGCAACAGCGTCGTTCAGGCCTTCCTCACGGTGGTCGTCAACTCGTACTGGACCCGCCTCATGTATGTGAAGGACACCGACGACATCGCCGCCCCGCTCGAGGACGCCACCGCCTACACGGTGGAGCATCTCGGAGCGCTTCTCGACCGCCAGATCCTCGGCAGGTCGAAATACATGAACCTGGTGCGACGAGCGCAGGACGAAGCGGATCAGGACCCAGGAGCGTACGCGACACCTCTGTAGCGCCTCCCGCCCCCCGCCTCCCGCGATTCCCAAGAGCGTCCTCCTCCGCCGTCCTCGGCGGGGGAGGTGGCGCCGCCATCGGGCGGCCTTCGGCCGCGTGTGGGGGGGACGGAGGGGGCAGCGGACCCAGCGAGCACTCCAGCGACGGTGCAGGGCTTGCCGCCAGTCGCCGGCGGCTTGATACTCCCCGGATGACTCGGTTCGCCCTCCGCAGTACCAGGGTCTTTGTGGGCGACACGCTGCAACCGGCAACCGTGCTGATCGAGGGTGATCTCATCGCCTCAGTGCTTCCCCATGACGCCGACGGCGGCGTACCCCTCGTCGACCATGGCGATCTCGTGATCTCTCCGGCGCTCGTCGACACGCACGTTCATGTGAACGACCCGGGGCGAACGGAGTGGGAGGGGTTCGAGACAGCCACCGCGGCCGCAGCCGCGGGTGGGGTCGCCGTCATCGTGGACATGCCGCTCAACAGCGTTCCCCCGACGACAACGGTCGCCGGACTCCACGCGAAGCGGTCCGCGGCTTCCAACGTGTCGGTGGATGTGGGCTTCTGGGGTGGCATCGTCCCCGGCAATCTCGGGCAGGTCACCGCACTCGCCGGGGAGGGGGTGTTCGGGTTCAAGGCTTTTCTCGTCGAATCGGGGGTCGACGAGTTCGGATGCATCGGGCTCGATGACCTCAACGACGCACTCGAGGCAGTCGCCGCGGTCGGCCTTCCATTACTCGTCCACGCCGAGGCCCCCGGACCGCTCGCCGGCGCGCCACCGGCGGGTCCCGACTACCCGTCGTATCTGGCCTCGCGCCCGGCCGAGGCGGAAACGGAGGCGATCGCCGCCGTGATCGAAGCGGTCCGCCGCACCGGCGGGCGCGCCCACATCCTCCACCTGTCGGCCGCCGACGCTCTCCCCCTCCTCGAGTCAGCCCGCCGCGAGGGGCTGCCGATCACCGTCGAAACCTGCCCGCACTACCTCACGTTCTGCTCGGACGACATCCGGAGTGAAGCCTATGAGTTCAAGTGCGCGCCACCCATTCGTGACGCCGGGAACCGCGAGCGCCTGTGGGATGGCCTCGCGGCCGGGACCATCGACATGGTGGTCAGCGACCACTCGCCGTGCTCGCCTAGCCTCAAGCAAGGTGGGTTCGACCGTGCCTGGGGTGGCATCGCTTCGCTCGAACTGCGACTGCCGGTCATGTGGACCGAAGCGGCTAAACGAGGATTCGGACTCGCCGACGTCGTCCGGTGGACCGCCACCGCACCATCGGACTTCGCGGCGATCCCCGGCGGTCTGGTAGAGCCGGGCCGACGCGCCAACCTGGTGATCTGGGATCCCGATGCCGGGCGGGTCGTCGACGGCGACAGGCTGTTCCAACGACACCCCGTCACTCCCTACGCCGGCCGCAACCTCCACGGCGAGATTTCGGCCACACTGGTGCGGGGCAAAGTGGTCTTCGGCGACGGACAGGTGACCACCGGCACCGGGAATCTTCTGGAGCGGATATGAGCGACTCGACCGACCTACTGGTGGATCTGGCTGCGGAACGACTCGGCGGCAAGGTGATCACCGCCAACGACGAATTCTTCGCGCCAAAGGAGGGCCTCATCAAAGACGGCGACGCCGTCTGGGATCCCGACAAATACACGTCGCGGGGCAAGTGGATGGACGGCTGGGAGACGCGCCGCCGCCGCGAGCCGGGCCATGACTGGGCGATCGTCGCCATGGGCATCCCCGGCATCGTTCGCCAGGTCGTCGTCGACACGGCCCATTTCACCGGCAACTTCCCCGAATCGGCCTCGGTAGAGGCCATCGACCTCGCAGGGAATCCGTCCGTCGTCGAGTTGGTGCGTGACCCCGGCCGGTGGAGCGAGATCGTCACCCGCACGCCGTTGCGCGGCAACACCGCCAACGAGTTCGCCGCCTCCCCTCCCCAGCGCATCAGCCACCTGCGGCTGGTCATCTACCCGGATGGCGGGGTGGCCAGGCTGCGGGTACTGGGTGACCCGGTGCCCCCGGAAGGAGTACTCGACGGCGAGCGGGAGGTGGATCTCGCCCTGCTCCACCACGGCGCCCGCGCGATCGACTGTTCTGATCGCCACTACTCCTCACCGAACCGGATGCTGGTGCCCGGCCGGGCCCGGGGTATGTGGGACGGGTGGGAAACCCGAAGGCGCCGCAGCTCCGGCAACGATTGGGCCGTGATTCGCCTCGCCGGGCGAGGCGTCATCGACCGGATCGAATTCGATACCTCTCACTTCAAGGGGAATGCCCCCGGGTCGGCCGACGTCGAAGCAATCGATGCTCCAGGAGCCTCCATCGGTGAGTTGCGCCTGGCGGGGTGGTCGCAACTGGTCCCCGAGAAACCGGTCAAGCCCGACTCGCGACACAAGTGGACGGAACTCGCCGACGTCGGCCCGGTCACCCACCTCCGGCTCAACATTCATCCCGACGGCGGAGTCGCCCGCCTCCGCGCCTTCGGGCGCAGCGACCAGCCATGGACCTCGACCGGCTGAACCGCCTCGACCCCGACGACGCCCATACGGCCTTCCGCGATTGCTGCGGGTCGGGTGCGTGGGCCGCGGCGATGACCCTCCAGCGCCCCTTTGCCTCCCTGGCCGAGCTTCTCGACACCGCCCGGTCGGCGTGGCGGTCGCTCGACCCTGCCGACCGTGAAGAGGCCTACGCCGCCCACCCGCGCATCGGCGCGTCGGTGCCCGGCGACGACCGCCACCACGCCTGGTCGCGCGCCGAGCAGGGGTCCGTTGGCGAGGCGCCCGCGGGGGTCCTCGAGCGCCTGGAGGAGTGCAATCGCGAATACGAGGCCAAGTTCGGCCGGGTGTACCTGATCTTCGCCACCGGCTCGTCGGCCGAAGAGTTGCTCGCCCATTGCCAGGCCCGGATCGACAACGACCCCGAAACCGAAGCCGCGATCGCCGCCGACGAACAGGAGAAGATCACCGATCTGCGACTCCGCCGACTCGTGCGGATAGATTGATCCACATGCGCGTACCGTCTGCCGCCTGCCGCAAACCGACATCCGGTGGCCTACCGCCTACCGCCTACCGCCTAGCGCCAGAACGCGGCGGAGGCCGATGCGCGACTTCTGGCGGTTGGCGGTCAGCGGTTGGCGGTCAGCGGTCCGGCCCCGACGGGGGCGCACGATGACCCTCTCCACACATGTTCTCGACACCGCTTCCGGGCGACCCGCCGCGGGCGTGGTAGTTCGGGTCGAGGCGTTTACCGGCGACGGGTGGCGGCCGGTGGCCACGGGCACCACTGACGACAATGGTCGGGTCGCCGACCTGCTCGCGTCGGAGACCCTCGAGCGAGGTGAGTACCGGCTCACCTTCGAGGTCGGCGCCTACCTGGGAGACGACGCCTTCTATCCGGAGATCGCGGTGGTGTTTCGGGTCGATTCGCCCGAGGAGCACCACCACATCCCTCTTCTGCTGAGCCCGTTCGGGTACTCCACCTACCGCGGGTCCTGATGCTCGACCTCCACCTGCAGGAATGGCTCGACATCGCCACGCGGTGGATTCATGTGATCGTTGGGATCAGTTGGATTGGGACGTCGTTCTACTTCAACTGGCTCAACAACCGGGTCCGGCCTCCGGCGATCCCGGAGACCGGGGTGGCCGCAGAACTCTGGTCGGTTCACGGCGGCGGGTTTTACCGGGTCGTCAAGTACGAGGTGGCGCCCGCACGGCTTCCGGACACCCTCCACTGGTTCAAGTGGGAGGCCTATGCCACCTGGCTGAGCGGGGTGTCGCTGCTCTTCGTCGTGTACTACCTGGGACCGAGCGGGATCGCGATCGACCCGACCAAGTTCGAGCTGACACGGTGGACCTTGATCGCCTTCGGGCTCGGTTCGCTGATCGTCGGGTGGTTGATCTACGACGGGTTGTGTCGCACCGCGCTGACGCAGCACCCGGCCTGGTTCGCCCTCATCGGCGTCGGATTGGGCGCGGGGGCGGCATTCGGGTACTCGCAGGTGATGACCGGCCGGGCCGCCTACATCCACACCGGGGCGCTGATCGGAACCCTGATGGCGGCGAACGTCTTCCGGGTCATCATCCCTTCGCAGCGCCAGATGGTCGACGCGATCACCCGGGGCGACGCCCCCGACGCCGAGGCAGGTAGCGACGCTGCCCGCCGTTCCCTCCACAACAACTACCTGACGCTGCCGGTGGTCTTCATCATGGTGAGCGGGCACTTCCCGTCGACATTCGGGGACCGCTGGAACTGGGCCATCCTCGCCGGCATCGCCGCGTCCGGAGCGCTGGTGAGGCACTGGTTCAATCTTCGAGGTCAGGGCCACCACAACGTGTGGATCCTCCCGGCCGCGGTCCTGATGATGATCGCCCTGGCGGTGACCACCCAACCCGCCTCGACCGAACAGGTCGTGCCACCACAGGTGCTATCGATAGTCCAGCAGAGGTGTGTGCCATGCCATTCGGCGGCGCCGACCGAGCCCGGTTACACCGAGGCCGCCAGGGGGATCTTCCTCGACACCGAGCCCGGGGTGCTGGCTCGCCGACAGATCATCGGACCCCTGGTCAAGTCCGGGTACATGCCCTTCGCGAACGCGACGGCCATGACCGAAGAGGAGCGGGCACTGGTGGTGAAGTGGGCGGAAGGAGGATGAGTCAAGAGTCAAGAGCCACGAACCAAGAGTCAAGAATCAAGAGTTGGCGTCGGGTCTTGACCCTTGGCTTTTGATTCCAATATCTTCACGAACGATCTTCCTCGCAGCTCTTCTAGCGTCACGCCGGTTCGCCGGGCGGCTTCCTCCTCGCCAATCGCGCCGCTGGCGATGGCCCTGAAGAAGAAGTTGAGCAGCCCCTGGCCGGTGGCGGCGTCGTCGAAGACATCGCCGACCAGCGTCGCCTGGGCGGCTTGCTCGACGAAGTTGTGCAGCCGGGTGGCGGCGGCATCGAGACTCTCCAGGTAGAAGGCCTGAACCGCGGCGTAGCGGGTCACCAGTTGGGCAGGGTGGACATCCCACCCCTGATAGAACCCGTGGACCAGCGAGTGACGGACCTCGTCGAAGTGACGGCGCCAGGCGTTGTGGACCGCGCGGGTGTTCGCGGCCACTTCATCCGTCGTCGTCGCCTCTGGGTGGACGGGCACCGGCAGCACGTTGGTTGCCCCGTCGGAGAGCCAGATGCCGGTCCCGGACAGGGCCACTTGCATCACGTGCCGGGCGAAGTCGCATGCCGGGTGGGTCATCCCCTGGTACGCCGCGGTGATCTGACATGAGGCGGTGTAGTCGTAGGTCCCGAAATGCGCCGCAACGCACCGATCGCCCACGGCGCGGACCAGACGCGCCACCACCACCCGCCCCTCCTCGTCGATGATGGAGCGGGTCACCTCGATCATCACCTCGGCCTTGATCGCCGCGGCCTCCAGCCCGAGCCGTTCTTCGAGCACCCCCAGGGCCTCGCCGAACACCTCCGCCTGCTCGATGGACAACACCTTGGGAAGCGTCACATGTATCCGCGGGGGAAGCGCGCCATCGGTACGGGAGACCAGCTCGCTGAAGAACAGGTCGAGGGTCCGGAACGCCCGCGCCCGCTGCTCGCGACCGAACGGCTTGATCCGGATACCGATCACAGGGGGCAGGCCGCCATCGGTCATCCCCCGGGCGACCTGCCCGGCGGCCTCGACCGCCACCTCGTCCTCTTCCGGGTCGGGCCGGGTGCCGAAGCCGTCTTCGAAGTCGATCCGAAAGTCCTCGACCGGCTCCCGCTCCAACTTCTCGACGATGCGGGGGTAGAGGGTGGCGACAACCGGATCGCCTTCCCTTCCCAGGGCAACCGCCAAGGACTCCGGATCGGGGGCGTACCGCTCGAGGGCCTTCAACGCGACCGCCCCGAGCCTGGGGGCGATATCCCACTTGAACAGTTGGGCGCCGCCGTAGACGGTATGGATCGGCTGCCGTTCCCCGGTATCCCCCGGGAACGCCTTTCTGGCACCGTCGTCGTCGAGCCTGCGGGCAAAGGCCGCAAGGACGTCGTCCGAGAAAGCGCCAGTCATCGGAGGCACGCTAACCGGACGGTCATCTCTCCAGAATGCAGATCCGTGGCAGGGTTCGGTATTGCTCGGCGAAGTCGAGCCCATACCCCACCACCCACACATCAGGGATGTCGAACCCGAGGTAGTCGATTGGGACGTCCACCTCGGCCCGGTCGGGCTTGCGGATCAAGGTGCACGTCTTCAGCGACTCGGGGCGACGCGCTTCGAGCAGGCGCAACAGGTAGGTGAGGGTGTGGCCGGTGTCGACAATGTCCTCCACGACGAGGACGTTCTTCGACGCGATGTCGTGGCGGACGTCGAGGATCAGGCGCACTGCCCCGGGTTCCTCGCTCTCCCGTTCGCCGTACGACGACACCGAGATGAACTCGATTCGATGAGGGATGGTGAGCCGGCGTGACAGGTCGGCCAGAAAGATGAACGACCCTTTCAGCACCCCGAGCAGGACCAAGTCGCCCTTGCCCTCGTAGTCCGTGGAGATCTGGGCGGCGAGTTCACCCACCCGCTCGTCGATGGCAGCAGCGTCGATCAGAGTGGTGAGAGGCATGGGTCGCAGGCTAACGGCGGAAGGCCTCGGTGCGCGTGCGACCGCGATACGCAATACGCGATACGACAGAGCGGCGCAGGCCGCCGAGATCGGACCCCCAATCGCAGGGGCAAGCCCCGCGCGTCTGTCGCATTGCGAATTGCGAATTTCGAATGGCGGCCGAGCGCAGCGAGGCTGCGATTGACACGGCGACCAGTTGGTGCGAAAGTCGCCTCCGTGGAGGCTCGTATGAAGATGAGGATCACCCCGCCCCAGGCCCGTTGACCGCGCACGTCCCTTCCCAGACGTGATCGCCGGCCACTTGGGCCGAACCCCACCGATCCCGCGCCGCGCGACGACTCTCTCAGGAGCCTCGATGATTCCCGTACGCGCCTACTGGCGCCTTCTCAAGAAGTACCTGCGCCCGCTCCGGGCCCGCGTGGTGCTGCTCGCCGTCCTGTTGTTCACCGGCATTGCCTTCCAGGTGGCCAATCCTCAACTGATTCGGGCGTTCATCGATGGCGCCCAGGAGGGCCAGGACATCTCGCGGCTGCTGTCGTACGCGGCGATCTTCATCCTGCTCGCCGTCGGCCATCAGGCGCTCAGCGTGTTGTCGACCTACTTCGCCGAGCAGGTGGGGTGGACGGCGACCAATGAGATGAGGGCGGAGCTCGCCGAGCACCTGCTCGAACTCGACATGTCCTTCCACAAGACGAAGACGCCTGGCGAGTTGATCGAGCGGATCGACGGCGACGTGACCACGCTCTCGAACTTCTTCTCGGCGTTCGTGATCCATGTCGTCGGCAATGCCGTACTGCTCGCCTCGGTGATCTTCCTCATGTGGCGAGAGCATCCGCTGATCGGCATCGGGATGACGGTGTTCGCACTCGTCGCAGGCGTTCTCATGATCGGCTTGCAGGCGGTGGCCATTCCTTGGTGGCGCGAGGTGCGGGGCAAACGAGCCGAGTTCTTTGGGTTCCTCGGTGAGCAGCTCGGCGGAACCGAGGACATCCGCGCCAACGGGGCGGTGCCTTACATGATGCATCGCTTCACGCTGTTGCACCGCGAGTGGCTGCCACTGGAAGTCAGGGGCCGGTGGGGCTTCTCGATGCTCTGGGCGACCTCGATCGCGGTCTATGTGTTCGGCCTCGCCCTGGTGTTCGGCATGGGCTCGCGGCTGCTGACCGCCGGCACGATCACGATCGGGTCCGTCTACCTGGTGTTCCACTACACGGAACTGATCCGCCACCCGATCGACCAGATCAGAACTCAGATGGAAGACCTGCAGAAGGCGGGGGCAGGAATTGCCCGCGTCGAAGAACTGTTCGCCGCCCGCACGCAGCTCCCCGAAACCGGCACCGGACGGCTCCCCACCGGCCCGCTTGCCCTGGAGTTCGACGGCGTCACCTTTGCGTATCGCGACGACGCCTCCGACGGCGAGTCGGTGCTCGACGGGGTGGACCTCGCCATGGAACCCGGACGCGTGTTGGGATTGCTCGGTCGCACCGGGTCGGGCAAGTCGACCATGGCTCGCCTCGTCACCCGCCTGTACGACCCGACGAACGGCGTCATCAGGGTCGGCGGCAGCGACCTCCGCGACATCGAGCGGGACGACCGTCGCGCCCGGGTCGGGATGGTCACCCAGGAGGTGCAGCTGTTTCGCGCCACCGTGCGAGACAACCTCACCTTCTTCGACTCAAGCGTCGACGATGACCACATCTGGCAGGTGCTCCTCGAGCTCGGTCTCGGCGACTGGGTGCAGGGGCTTCCGGACGGCCTGGATGCGATGCTCGAATCGGGGTCGGGCGGGCTGTCGGCGGGGCAGGCCCAACTGCTGGCGTTCGCCCGCATCTTCCTCCGTGACCCGGGATTGGTGATCCTCGACGAGGCGTCGTCGCGACTCGACCCGGCGACCGAGGTGCTGATCGAGCGCGCCGTCGACCGCCTTCTCACCGATCGCACCGGGATCGTGATCGCCCACCGCCTGGCGACGGTCGATCGTGCCGACGACATCCTGATCCTCGAGCGGGGGCGGGTCGTCGAGCACGGCCCCCGCGAGGCGCTCGCCGCCGACCCCGAAAGCCGATTCGCCACCCTGCTCCGCACCGGCATGGAGGAGTTGCTCGCATGACGACGCGCCGCATACCCACCGCCCGGCTCGGTCTCGGTCTCATCAAGTATCAGAAGGGCCGCTACGCCGCCAACGTGTTCGCCTGGGCCTCGATCTGGGTGATGCCGATGATCCCCGCGCTGATCACCAAGGCGTTCTTCGACCGGATCACCGGCGAGCAGACGGCCGGCTTCGACGTGCCCACCCTGGTGTGGCTCGTGGTGGTGTACGCCTTCGGGCGTATCACCGTGATGTTCCTCGGAATGTGGAATGACGCCCACCTGATGTTCAGGATCGCCACGCTGATGCGTCGCAACATGCTCGAGCGGATCTTCGAACTGCCTGGCGCCCAGTCGATGAAGGAGTCCCCGGGAGAGGCCATCAGCCGGTTCCGTGACGATGTGGACGAGAACGTGGAGTCCTTTTCATGGACAGTGGACATGATCGGGCTCTTCGTCTTCACCGGGCTGGCGATCTGGATCCTCGTGGGCATCGACGGGCTGTTGACCGCCCTGGTGTTCGGCCCGTCGATCGCGGTCGTCTACCTGGCGGCGATCGCCCGGCACCGCATCAAGAAGTACCGCGAGGCGTCACGCGAGGCGACCGGACGGATCACCGAGGCGCTCGGCGAGACCTTCGGTTCAGTACAGGCGATCAAGGTGGCGGGGGCCGAGAAGCCGATGATCGCCCACTTCCGGATGCTCAACGACCGGAGGCGATCGGCGGCTATCAAGGACAAGGTGCTGACGGCGATGCTCGAGTCGCTCTTCTGGAACACCATCAACATCGGCACCGGCATCATCCTGATCGTCGCGGCGTCCTCAATGCGGTCAGGCGAGTTCACGGTGGGCGAGTTCGCGGTGTTCGTGTACTTCCTCGGATTCGTCACCGACGCCGGCTTCTTCCTCGGCCTGTTCATCGCCCGGTACCAGCAAGCCGCGGTGTCCTTCGGACGCATGGTCGCGCTGATGGGCGACGACGCTCCCCCACTGCGGCTCGTCGAGCCAGTGCCCCTCCATCTCACCGGCGAAATCCAGCCCCCGGATGTGGTCCCGCCGCACCTGGCACCCCTCGAGACACTCGAGGTGCGCGACCTCACGTTCCACTACCCGGCTTCCGACGACGGCATCGACGATGTGTCGTTCGCGGTGCCGGCTGGTTCGTTCACCGTGATCACCGGACGAGTAGGAGCCGGCAAGACGACCCTGCTGCGGGCGATCCTGGGGCTGGTGAAGCCGCAGCGCGGGGAAGTGCTGTGGAATGGCGAGGTGGTCGAGGAGCCGGCTGAGTTCTTCATCCCCCCGCGATCGGCTTACACGCCCCAGGTGCCCCGGCTGTTCTCTATGTCCCTGATGGAGAACCTGCTGATGGGGCGGCTCGACCATGAGACCGAGGTGCAGAGCGCGCTGGCCTCGGCGGTGATGGAACCCGACGTCGATGCGATGCCCGAGGGCCTGGCGACACTCGTCGGCCCGATGGGAGTCCGCCTCTCCGGAGGACAAGTGCAACGCTCGGCGACGGCCCGGATGTTCGTCCGCCGCCCCGACTTGCTGGTGTTCGACGACGTGTCGAGTGCACTCGACGTCGAAACCGAGCGCGTGCTGTGGGAGCGGTTGTTCCGGGAGCGGTCCGGGGTCACCAGCCTGGTGGTGTCACACCGTCACCCGGCCCTGCAGCGGGCCGACCAGATCGTGGTCATGCACCAGGGTCGAGTGGCCGCGATCGGGCGGCTCAACGACCTGCTGGCGACCAGCCCGGAGTTCCGAGCCCTATGGGAGGGCGAGGCCGAGTAGGGACCAGCCGACCGTCTCGATGGGTGGTGACGCGCTCACCGAAAAAGTGTCACACCCAATTGACACCATCGATGAATGGAACTGTCAAGAGCCAACGCGCTGATCGACCAGGCAATCGAATGCCTGGAGAAGCTCAACGCCGGCTTGTCTCCCAACCTCTACGCGCCACGGGAAGCCCAGGCGCTGCATCGCCGCTACGCGCATGTCGGGAAACTGAGCACCTTCGGTGAGCTCGCCCTCGCCGATCGGGTCGGCGACCCTGCAGAGCTGGCACGGGTGAGCGGAACCTCGATCGGGACCGCACGAAAGGCGCTCGATACCGGTCGCCAAATGGCCAAGAACCCGCCTCTTGCCGAAGCGCTGCGCCGCGCCGAATTGTCGTTCGACCAGGCATATGAGATCGCCAAGACCGAGTCGATCGCCCCTGGATCAACAGGCCCATTGCTCGACATCGCACGGAACGGCAAGTTCCACATCTTGAAAGACGAGGCACACAGGATTCGTCTCGAGACGCAGGCGGGACCTGGGCTCGCCGAGCTCCAGCACGAGTCGCGGTACCTCCATCATCGGGTGACGGACAAAGGGATGATCCGCCTCGAGGGCGAACTCGAGCCCCACATCGGGGTTCCGATCCTGTCCCGGCTCCAGAGCGAGGCGCGCCGGCTCGCCCGAATCGCCACCAGCGCCGAGCCCTTCGATCGGTACATGGCCGATGCGCTGCCCGAGTTGCTCTCAGGCGAGCATCGAGGCCCTGGCAAGACCGAGATGGTGGTCCTGGTGTCCTATGAGGTCCCAGAGCGGGGATGGACACATGTCGAGGACGGCGAATTCTGCAAGATTCCCGGAGTAGGCCCGATCGACCCGCGGGTAGCGCGCCGCATCGCCGAAGACGCATTCCTCTCCGGAGTGTTCTACGACGGCAGTGACCTCCGACAGATGAAGCGGTGGGGCCGCTCGATGCCGGCCGCGGTCCGCAGCGCCCTAAACCTGGGCGAACCGCCCGACTTCGGCGGAGTGAAATGCGTCGACTGTGGCAATCGATTCTGGATCGAATGGGATCACGACGAGCCCCACGCATCCGGTGGACCGATCTCGACACAGAACAGCAAGCCACGATGCTGGCGGTGCCACCGGCGCAAGACGCGAGAAGACCGCGAGGCTGGCAAGCTGCGCGGCCACCGTCGGAGTTCCGGGCCTGGAGGTGAGCCGCCTGCCCCGATGGCCAACGCCCCGCCGTAACCGCAGGGGATGTCTTCCCTCTCGTCGAGCGCGCCGCGGCAAGATCAAGGACCACTAGCGTTTCCTGGTGCCCACCCTCCTGGTCAAGAACGCCCACGTGCTCGTCACCATGGACGAGGGGCGGCAGGAGATCCTTGGAGGTGGGTTGTTCGCTCGCGATGGCCTGATCGAGCAAGTAGGACCTACTTCCGAGCTTCCCGACGCCGCTGATCGAGTGTTCGATGCTTCCGGGATGCTGGTGCTTCCGGGGTTGGTGAACACTCACCACCACCTCTATCAGTCCCTCACCCGCGCCGTACCGGGCGCTCAGGATGCCCCGCTGTTCGACTGGCTACGGACCCTGTATCCAATCTGGGCGAAGCTCGACCCCGGCTCGGTCCGTGTCGCCACCACGCTCGGCCTCCTCGAACTGGCGAAGTCGGGCTGCACCACCGCCTTCGATCATCAGTACCTGTGGCCCAACGGATCGCGAGTAGACGACCAGGTGGAAGGCGCCCGTGAGGTGGGCATCCGCTTCCACGCCTCGCGCGGTTCGATGAGCCTCAGCGAGAAGGACGGCGGATTACCCCCCGACTCGGTGGTCCAGGACCACGACACGATCATCGCCGACACCATCCGGGTGATCGAGCAGTTCCACGACCCTGGTTCCGGGTCAATGGTGCAGATCGCGATTTCGCCGTGCTCCCCCTTCACCGTCACCGAGGAGTTGATGCGCGATTCGGCAGCCCTGGCGCGGAAAAAGGGCGTGCGTCTCCACACGCACCTCGCCGAGACCAAGGACGAGGAGCGGTTCACCATCGATCGATTCGGCAAGCGACCGATCGAGTACGCCTCCGACCTGGGGTGGATCGGCGACGATGTCTGGTTCGCCCATGCGGTGTTCGTCCAACCGGACGAGATATTGCAGATGGCCGCCGGCAGGACGGGGGTGGCCCACTGCCCATCGTCAAACATGCGGCTGGCGTCTGGCATCGCCCCGATCCCCGGGTACCTCGCCGCGGGGGTACCGGTCGGGCTGGGGGTAGATGGCTCGGCCAGCAACGACTCGGGCAATCTGCTCGCCGAGGCACGCCAGGCGATGCTGCTGGGACGCCTCGGAGTGAGTCCCGGAATCGGCGAAGGTCCGCAGATGTCCGCCCGAACCGCCCTGGAAATTGCCACCCTCGGAAGCGCCAAGGTGCTCGGGCGTTCCGACATCGGCGCCCTCGAGCCGGGGCGCATGGCCGACTTCTTCACGCTCGACCTCGGACGAGTGGAGTTCGCCGGCGGCCTTCACGATCCAGTGGCCGCCGCGGTGATGTGCTCCCCCACGCCCGCCCGAGACGTCGTCGTCGGCGGCCGGCCCGTGATCGAGAACTACCAGCACCGCACGATCGACGAAGGAAAGCTGGTCGAAGACCACAACCGGGCGGCGAAGCAACTCGTCTGAGACACAAGAGTCGAGAATCAAGAGTCAAGAATCAGGAACCGTCTTGGCTCTTGGCTCTGCCAAATGCCGGTCGCACCTGCGGGGGTGGGTACCCGGAATCGCCACCCTCCGGCATTGCTCGCCGTTCTCGACGGCAGCGCAAGGAAGGGGCACGGCGCATTCGGGCATGGCGGAGACGGTAGCGGCCGGCCCATCCGCGCACTTGCAGCACCCCCGTCAGCCCGGGTCCCGCGGATCATCGGCCACGGCTGCTCCTGGAACCCTGCGGTCAGCCGTGCTCGTCGGCGCCGGGTGGCTCCGCGTGGATCGTCCGATCCTGATGGGTGTGGCGTCCGGGCACCGGCTGGTGAGCCGGATCGTCGAGGAAGAGCCCGCCCGCGTCCGTGACGTGGAGCAGGCTCGGCCCGTAGGCCTCAGCCAGATTGGAGGCGTTTAGCACTGCGCCCGGAGCACCGTGCGCCACCACCCGCCCCGACAACAGCAACACCCAGTCGGCGGCGCGCGCCTCGGCCAAATCGTGGGTGCTCATGATGACGGACCGACCCGCCGCCTGCTCCTCGTGGATCATGTCGTCGATCGCCTGGGCGGAGGTGAGGTCGAGCCCGGTGAGGGGCTCGTCCAGCAGCAACAGGTCGTGTGCCTGGGCGATGCCCTGGGCGACGAACACCCGTTGACGCTCCCCTCCGGAGAGCTCATGGAGGTGACGATCGGCCAACGCGGTGATCCCCATGCGCTCCATCGCCCCTGCGACCGCTTCGCGATCGACCACTCCGAGCCGCCCGTAGGGGCCGGTGGTGGCGTACCGGCCCATGGTCACCACCTCGCGGACCGTGACGTGGAGGGTCTCGTTGACCTTCGTGGACTGGAGGACGTACGCCACCCGGGAGCCTCCCGTCTCCACGGCGAGGCTGCCGCTGGTGGGCTCGACCAGGCCGGCGATCGCGTTGAGAACAGTCGACTTGCCGGAGCCGTTCGGACCGATGATGGCGGTGACGGCTCCCTTGGGGATCGTGAAGGTGGAGGGCCCAAGGGCGATCCGCGACCCGTACCGCAAAACCATGTCACGGGCTTCGACCGCTACCTGCACCGCGGGCACCTGCCTTCGATCTCCAGCACGTGATCGATCGGAGCGAAGCCGGCATCGCGGGCAAGGGCGTCGACCAGGCGCCGGATCTCGACCTCCCGCCCCTTGGGCACGTTGACATCCTCGATCGCCCCACAATCGACGCAGATCAGGTGGTGATGGTGGCCGGCGAGCCACTCGGCTAGCTCGTAGCGGGTGACGCCCCGCGCTCCGTGGTGAGGCGCCAACACGCCCGCTTCCTCGAGCACGCCCAAGGAGCGATAGAGCGAAGACACCGGGATCGCCACCCCGATCGTCTTGGCCAGCTCCGCCGCCGACCGGGGACCGTCGGCCCTGCCCAAAGCGGCGACCACCGAGCGGCGCGCCCGGGTGTAGCGCACCGCGCGTTCCGCCAGACGCTCCTCTACCCGCTGATCGACGGTTGTCACCGTGCTTGCTCCCTGGTACCTTGCCGAGGGTGCACACTAGGAATGGTTCTCATTTCCGTCAACCGACTGGGAAGGTCGTGCTCGCGCTGATCCTGGCTACGGGGCTGCTGGCTGCATGCGATGACCAGACCAAGGGGGACGAGCGCCCGCTGGTGGTGGCCACCACCACCATCCTCGGGGACATCGCGGCGAACGTCGTCGGCGACGACGCCCGCCTCGAGGTGCTCATGCCCCGCGGCGCCGACCCGCACGACTTTGAGCCGTCCTCGCGTCAGGTGGCCCTGCTCGCCGAAGCCGATCTGGTGATCGCCAATGGTCTCGGCCTCGAAGAGGGCCTCGGTGACGTGATCGACGGCGTCCGCGGCGACGGGGTCCGAGTTCTCGAGGTCGCCGGGATGCTCGATCCCCTGCCCTTCGGGGGCGGGCGCCAAGACGAAGACGACGACGATGGCGAGCACGACCTCGAAGGCGTCAACTTCGATCCCCACTTCTGGTTCGACCCCCTCCGAGTCGCCGAGGCGGGTCGGCTGATCGCCAGCGCCCTCGGCGAGATCGACGCATCGGTGGACTGGTCGGAAAGCGCCGACCGGTACGCCACCGAACTCGCCTCCGCCGACGAGCGGATCGCGGCGATCCTGGCGGCGGTCCCCGCCGAACGGCGCCAGCTGGTCACCAACCACGATTCCCTCGGGTACTTTGCCGACCGCTACGGGTTCGAGATCGCCGGAATGGTGATCCCGGGCGGGTCGACGCTCGGCGAGCCCGGCTCCCAGGAGCTCGCCGAGTTGGTTGCCCTCATCGACTCGCTCGGGATCCCCGCGATCTTCGCCGACACCACCGACCCTTCGCCTATCGCCACGGCCATCGCCGCCGAAGTGGGACACCCGGTCGCGGTGGTCACCATCAGCACCGGCTCCCTGGGCGAGCCCGGCGGCCCGGCCGGCACCCTGATCGCGATGCTCGAGGAGAACGCCCGCCTGATCACCGAGGCCCTAGCGTGACCCCGTGGACTGGCTGACCGACCCGTTCTCGCTGGCGTTCCAGCAGCGAGCGCTGCTGGGCGGGGCGCTCGCCGCCATCGCCACCTCGATGGTGGGAATCTGGGTGGTGGTCCGGGGAATGACCTTCCTCGGTGATGCCCTGGTGCACGGGGTGGTGCCCGGCATCGCCCTGGCCGTGCTGATGGGGTTCAACCCGGCGGTCGGCGCCGCCATCGCTGCGGTGGTGATGATCGGCGGCATCCGCCTGGTCCACCGGCAGACCACCTTCTCGGAGGACACCGGCATCGGCTTGCTGTTCGTCGGGATGCTCGGGTTGGGGGTCATCCTCATCTCCCGGTCGTCTTCGTACACGGGCAATCTGACGGGCATCCTCTTCGGTAACGCCCTCGGGGTCACCTCCACCGACCTGATCGCCCTCGCCGTGGTGGCGACGGTGGCGATGGCCACCTCGATCACCTTCTACCGCCAGTTCCTCGTGCTGTCGTTCAACGAGGACAAGGCCCGTCTCCTCGGGCTCCGGCCCGACCTGGCTCACGGCGTGCTGCTCGTCCTGGTGACCCTGGCGATCATCGGCTCGTTCCAGACGGTGGGCACCCTGCTGGTGTTCGGTCTGCTGGTAGGCCCACCTGCCACGGCCGCACTTCTCTTCCGCCGGGTGCCGACAATGATGCTGGCGTCTGGGATGATCGGGGTGCTGTCGGTGGCGGTGGGGCTGATCATCTCGTACCACGCCGACACCTCCGGGTCGGCCACGATGGCAGTTGTCCCGGTGGCGCTGTTCTTCACCGTACTTGCGCTCAAGACCATCGGGCGCCCGCGTCCGGAGGCTTGACCCGCAGTGCATTAGAAGAACTATGCCTCTCACCCGACGCCCCCGAATCTGTCACAGGTAAGGCATACCTTGCGCCGAGATGTTCGAGTGCGGCTCGATTCCCGAACAGGATCGGGCTCGGGTCGAAGAAAGGGGTCTCAGATGGATCTCGAAGCCTGGCACGACCAGGAGGAAGCCCGCATGACCGAGGCGATCCGCAGAGTCGGCTGGCAGATCCAATATGTCGGAGGCGGAACCTGCAGCCGGCCCGGATGTGATCCGGCGCCCGACGATCAGCCGCCCTTTGCCTACACCACCGGGTTGTTCGGGCTCGGCCACCCCGAGTTGCTGATCGTCGGAGTCGACCCGGAGACGGCCAGCGGCGTCCTCAACGACCTAGGGCAGCGGGTGATGGACGGGGACACCGTGATGCCCGGAATGACCATCACATTCGGCGACTGGCCCCATCGGATCGTCCCCGAGCCGGTACCCAATCCGGGCGAAATCCTGTTGTGGGCCAACCGCTTCTACCAGCGCCCTGCCGAGTACTCGGTGCCTGCGCTCCAGCTCACCTACGACGACGCGGCCGGCCGCTTCCCCTGGGACGAGGGCTACGCCACACCGGAACTCCAGCCGCGGCCCGGCACCTTCGCCGCGTGAGGTCGCCCGGTGATCGCGACGTGGCAACGCGCCTCCCGTAGCCGCCCTTCTAATCTCACCGCCGTGAAGACCCGGCAGCCCACATCGCTCGACGACGCCCTCACCGCGTTGGCGGAGGACCCGGAGGCGACGCTCCTCGCCGGGGGCACCGACCTGATGGTGTCGGTCAACTACCACGCGCTCCGCCCCTCGTCGGTGATCGGCATCCGCCGGGTCCCCGAACTCCAGGAGTGGGATGGCCAGTTCATCGGGGCCGGCGTCACCTACAGCCGCATGGAGCGGGGGCCGATCGCCGCGCTCGCTCAGGCGGCTCGCACCGTGGGCTCTCCGCAAATCCGCAACGCCGGCACCCTAGGGGGCAACCTGGGCACCGCCAGCCCCGCCGGTGATGCTCTCCCGGTCCTCGCCGCCCTCGACGCCGAGATCGTGCTGCGCTCCGCAACGGGCGAGCGGGTGATCCCCTGGGACGAGTTCATCGTCGGCCCCAAGCAGAACACCCGGCGGCCCGACGAGATCATTCTCGGGACCCGACTCCCCTATCAGATCCCACCGGGACAGGGGTTCGCAAAGATCGGCACGCGCAGTGCGATGGTGATCGCAGTGGTGTCGTGCTGCGTGTTTCGCGACGAGGACGGGAGGACGACAATCGCCCTCGGCTCGGTAGGCCCCACTCCCGTTCGCCCTCGCCGGGCCGAAGCCATGATCTCCGCCGAGCGCGCCCCGTCGCAGTCGGCGCTCGCCGAGCTGCAGCGCCTGGTGTCTGAGGAGGTCTCTCCGATAACCGACCATCGCTCCACCGCCGCGTACCGCCGCCACGCCTCAGGCGTCATCGCCCGGCGCCTGGTGGAGAGGATCCTCGGACGATGACCCGCTTCACCGTCAACGGCACCGAGCACACCGCCGACCCGGTCGGGCCCGAGAGCCTGCTGACGACGCTGCGGGACCGCCTGGGCCTCTACGGCTCGAAGAACGCCTGCGAGCAGGGCGAGTGCGGATCGTGCTCGGTGATCCTCGACGGCGAACTGGTGTGCTCATGCCTGGTGATGACCGCCGACACCGACGGATCCACGATCGTGACAGTCGAGGGTTTGGCCGACGGGGACACCCTCCACCGGGTGCAGCAGGTGATGGTCGACGGGTCCGGGGTGCAGTGTGGCTTCTGCACTCCGGGGATCGTCGTCGCCGCCGCCCACCTCTTCGACAGCCGCCCCGACCCCTCCGAAGAGGACATCCGCGAAGCGCTGGCCGGGAACATCTGCCGCTGTACCGGGTACGGGGCGATCGTTCGCGCGCTCGAGGCCCTTTCGGGAGACGGCCAGTGACCACCATCGCTCGCCCCCGGACCGAACGCGGAATAGGCGCCAGCGTCACCCGATCCGACGCGATCCCCAAGGTGAAGGGCGAATTCGCCTATTCGTCGGACCTCCACGCCGAGGAGATGCTCTGGGGTGCCACGGTGCGCAGCCCCCACGCCCACGCCCGGATCGTCTCGATCGACCTTGCCCCCGCGCTGGCGATCCCCGGTGTACACGCCGCGCTCACCATCGACGACGTGCCGGGACGCCGCGCCTTCGGTCTGGAGCACGCCGACCAGCCCGCCCTGGCCGACGGGGTGGTGCGCTTCTGGGGAGAGGCGGTGGCAGTGGTGGCCGCCGACGACGGTGAAACCGCCCGCCGGGCCGCCGCCGCCATCAGCGTGCAGTACGAGCCCCTCGCCCCCCTCATCGACCCCGAGGAGGCCGAGCGGATCGGTTCGACCTTCCGGGTGATCGAAATCGTCAATGGCGACCCGGAGGCACATGGATCGGTGGTGGTTGAGGGCTACTACGAGGTGGGCCAGCAGGACCAGGCGCCGCTCGGCACCGAAAGCGGCATCGCCATCCCCGACGACGAGGGCGGCGTCGACCTCCACATCTCCACCCAATGGCTCCATGTCGACCACGAACAAGTGGTGGCCACCCTCGGCCTCCGGCCCGAGCAGGTGCGCCTCCACATGGCCGGGATCGGCGGCGCGTTCGGGTCGCGCGAAGACCTCAGCCTCCAGGTGCACCTGTGCCTGCTCGCCCTCCACACCGGTCGTCCGGTGAAGATGGTCTACGACCGAGCGGAGTCGTTCGTCGGCCATGTCCACCGGCATCCGGCCCGCATGTGGTACCGGCATGAGGCAGACCGGCACGGAAGACTCCGCCGGGTGGAGGCGCGCCTCCTGCTCGATGGCGGGGCCTACGCCTCTACCAGTTCCGCGGTGCTCGCCAACGCCTGCTACTTCGCGGTGGGCCCATATCGCTGCGACGCGGTCGAGGTGCATGGTGCGGCGGCGCGCACCAACAACCCCCCGGCGGGGGCGATGCGCGGGTTTGGTGCGGTCCAGCCCTGCTTCGGCTACGAGTCGCAGATGGATCGCCTCGCCGCCGCCCTCGACATCGACCCGGTCGACCTGCGCCTGATGAACGCCCTGGAACCGGGCGACCACCTCGCCACCACCGGCCAGCTGATCGAAGGCTCACTCCCCACTCGCCGGGTGATCGAAGCACTCCGGGCGATGCCGATCCTCGATACCGCGTCCGACGATCCGCGCCGGCTGCCCGGCGGCACCGGGCTCACCACCCCTGCGGGGTCGGTCCGCCGGGGTATCGGGTTCGCCGTCAGCATCAAGAACCTGGCGTTCTCCGAGTCCTTCGACGACTACGCCGAGGCAAGGGCGGTGCTCACCCCCGACGGCCTCGAGATCCACACCTCCGCCGCCGAAGTCGGGCAGGGGCTGGTCTCGGTGGTCGAGCAACTCGCCCGAACGGTCACCGGCATTGAAGCGGTCCGCATGGTGTGGGTCGACACCTCCCAGATCGGTTCCGCCGGCTCTACCTCAGCCTCCCGCCAGACCCAGATGACCGGCGGCGCCGTGGTGGCGGCGTGCGAGGGGGTGCTCGCCGAGGCCCTGCGCCGCGGTGGCGGCGACCGGCTCGATGACCGGGGGGTGTGGCGCGGCGAAGAGATGGTGGCGACCCTCGCCGACCTGCTCGCCGACGGGCCGATCGAGCAACTGGAGAGATTCCGTCACCCGCCCACTGAACGCCCCGACGCCCAGGGGCGGGGCAACATCCACGCAGGGTTTGCCATCGCCGCCCACCGGGCGGTGGTCGATGTCGACCCCGAACTCGGCCTGGTGCGGGTGGTACGGGTCGACACCGCCCAGGATGTCGGCAAGGCGATCAACCCGGCGGCGGTGATCGGCCAGATCGAAGGCGGGATCATGCAGGGGGTCGGCCTGGCGGTGATGGAGGAGATCATCCTCGACCAGGGGGTGATGAAGAACGCCTCGTTCACCGACTACCTGCTGCCCACTTTCCTCGACGCCCCCGACGTGGAGGCGATCCTGATCGAAGAGCCCGACCACTGGGGCCCATTCGGGGCGAAGGGCGTGGGTGAACCGCCGACGATCTCCTCCACCCCGGCGGTAGTGGCCGCCATCCGCGCCGCCACCGGACGCGACCTGACGCGAGTACCAGTGCGGCCGGAAGACATAGTGTTTCCCGAGTAGCTCCGGCTCCGGCTCCGGCCAGACCCGGCCTCCCGCCTCCCGCCTCCCGCCTCCCGCCTCCCGCCTCCCGCCTCCCGCCTCC
>JBBEAX010000016.1:0-7267 GCA_040882645.1 Acidimicrobiia bacterium | reverse complement strand
CGTCCCCACATTCACATGCGGCTTCGACCGCTCAAACTTCTCCTTACCCATGGGTCATCCTCCTGATCATTCCCCGCGGACCTTCGCCACGAGTTCGTTGGCGATGTTCTCCGGAACGGGTTGGTACGAGTGGAACTGCATCGTGTAAACGGCGCGGCCCTGAGTGCGTGAACGGAGATCCGTGGCGTAGCCGAACATCTCGGCCAGGGGCACGGTTCCGGTGATCACCTTGGCGTTGCCTCGTTGTGTCATGTCGCCGATCTGGCCACGACGGCCATTCAGGTCGCCGATGACGTCCCCCATGTACTCCTCGGGGGTCACCACCTCGACCGATACCACCGGCTCGAGAAGCTGGACACCCGCCCGGCGGGCAGCCTCCTGAAGCGCCATCGAACCGGCGATCTTGAACGCCATCTCCGACGAGTCGACCGCATGCGACGAGCCATCGACGAGGATGGCTCGAACGTCCACGATCGGGTAGCCGGCAAGGACGCCTGCCTCCAGCGCGTCCTCGATACCGGTGTCTACCGCCGGGATGTATTCGCGGGGCACGGCCCCGCCCTTCGTCTTGTCGACGAATTCGTAACCGCCACCGGGGCCCGTGGGCTCGAGGTCGATCTCGACATGGGCGAACTGGCCCTTGCCGCCGGTCTGCTTGATGTGGCGATAGACCACGCCCTGGACGGCCTTGCGAATGGTCTCGCGGTAGGCGACCTGGGGGCGGCCGACATTGGCGTCGACCTTGAACTCGCGGCGAAGCCGGTCGACGAGCACGTCGAGGTGCAGCTCGCCCATGCCGGCGATCACGGTCTGGCCGGTCTCCTCGTCGGAGCGCACCAGGAAGGTGGGATCCTCTTCGGCGAGGCGGGCGAGACCGTCGCCCAGCTTGTCCTGGTCGGCCTTGGTCTTCGGCTCGATCGCCACTGAGATGACCGGGGCCGGGAAAGACATCGATTCGAGCTGGATCGGATGGTTCGGGTCGGCGAGGGTGTCGCCCGTGGTGGTGGACTTGAGACCCACCGCGGCCACGATGTCGCCGGTGAACACGTCGTCGACGTCTTCGCGGTGATTGGCGTGCATCCGCAGCAGGCGTCCGACCCGCTCCTTCTTCCGATTGCTCGTGTTGAGCACCGAGGAGCCCTTGGCGAGGTGGCCCGAGTAGACCCTGAAGTAAGTGAGCTTGCCCACGTAAGGGTCCGACATGATCTTGAAGGCGATCGCGGCGAATGGCTCGTCGTCGCCCGGCTTGCGCTCGATGACCGTGTCTTCTTCGCCGGGCTTGAAACCGGTGACGGGGACCAGGTCCGCAGGGCTGGGCAGGTACCAGATCACCGCGTCGAGGACGGGCTGCACGCCCTTGTTCTTGAAGGCGGCTCCCACCAGGACGGGGACGAAGAGGTTCTGAATCGTCCCCATCCGCAAGGCCGCCCGAATCTCGTCGGCGGTGATGTCGAGGTCTTCGAGATACTTCTCGAGGAGCTTCTCATCCACTTCGGCCGCGGCTTCGAGCATCTTGCCGCGCCACAAATTGGCCCGTTCGACGTACTCGGCGGGGATATCGACCGTCTCCCAGCGCTCTCCGGCGTCTTCCGGCCAGATGTGAGCCTTCATCTCGATCAGGTCGACGACGCCGAGGAAGTCGTCCTCGGACCCGATTGGAATCTGAATGGGAACCGGATTGGCCTCCAACCGGCGTTGGATCGACTCGACCGCCGAATAGAAGTCGGCCCCGATCCGGTCCATCTTGTTGATGAAGCAGATGCGGGGCACCTTGTACCGGTCGGCCTGCCGCCATACGGTCTCGGACTGCGGCTCGACCCCGGCAACGGCATCGAACACTGCGACCGCTCCGTCGAGGATGCGCAGCGACCGTTCCACCTCGACCGTGAAGTCGACGTGACCGGGCGTGTCGATGATGTTGATCCAGGTGTCCTTCCAGAAGCACGTGGTGGCGGCGGAGGTGATGGTGATCCCCCGCTCCTGCTCCTGCTCCATCCAGTCCATGACGGCGGCGCCGTCGTGGACCTCGCCCATCTTGTAGGTCTTGCCCGTGTAGTAGAGGATCCGCTCGGTGGTGGTCGTCTTGCCCGCGTCGATGTGGGCCATGATCCCGATGTTGCGCGTGCGGCTCAGGGGATACTGACGCAGATGACTGAGGGATTCGTTAACGGCCATGATTCGACTACCAGCGGTAGTGGGCGAAGGCCTTGTTCGACTCCGCCATCTTGTGGATGTCTTCCCGGCGCTTGAACGCGGCACCCTGCCGCGTCGAGGCGTCGAGGATCTCGTTGGCCAGGCGCTCGGACATCGAGTTCTCGCGACGCTTGCGGGCGTAGTCGACGAGCCAGCGAACCGCGAGGGTGTTGCCGCGACGGGGCTTCACCTCCATCGGCACCTGATACGCCGAACCGCCGACGCGGCGTGACTTCACCTCGACCGCGGGACGCACGTTGTCGATGGCCTTCTTGAGGACCGTGATCGGGTCCTGACCGGCGCGCTTCTCAACGAGTTCAAGGGCGTCGTACACGACCTTGCGGGCGAGATGCTTCTTGCCCTTCCAGAGCACCTTGTTGATCAGCTGGCTGACCAACACACTCCGGAATACCGGGTCGGCTTCGATCTGGCGTACTTCGGCGGGGGCGCGTCTCATGACTTCTTCGATCCGTAGCGGGAACGGGCTTGCCTGCGGGCGCTGACGCCGGCGGCATCGAGCGTGCCGCGGATGACCTTGTAGCGGATACCCGGGAGATCCTTCACACGACCGCCGCGGATGAGGACGATCGAGTGTTCCTGGAGGTTGTGGCCTTCACCGGGGATGTAGGCGGTGACTTCGGTGCCAGAGGAGAGGCGGACGCGGCAGACCTTACGAAGAGCGGAGTTCGGCTTCTTGGGCGTGACCGTATAGACCCGGGTGCATACCCCGCGGCGCTGTGGCGCCCCGGCGAGGCCCGGCGTCTTCTCCTTGTTCGGCTTCCGCCGCCGACCCTGACGGATCAGCTGCTGTATGGTCGGCACTCGTGCCCTCTCCACTATGTCGTTGTCGGCGCAGCGCAGCCCCAAGTGCGGAGCGCTGCACGTGCGGAGGCCGACTCGCCAGTCCCGGGCAGAACCCGGTCGACGCGTCGACCCATTGGCCCCCCTTCTCAGGCCAAAGGCCCGGCTCGGGTCGCAGCCGGACCAGCCCTTCGATGAGAAGGGGCTAAGGGACCGAGGTCCCAGGCGGGGAGTATAGGGACGCGCGGCGAGCCAGGGCAAAGTCGGTGAGGGAGAGGAGAGGTAGGGCCGCGAACCGCTCCCGGAGGCCAGCTCGAAGGCGTTCTACTCGGTCGGGTGCTGATCACCGACCGTTAGCCTCACGGGCGGAACCGAGAGAGGACCTGTCAGTGCCCACCCCGCACATCTCAGCCGCATCCGGCGATTTCGCCGAGACGATTCTCCTGCCCGGCGATCCGCTACGCGCCAGGCACATCGCCGACAACTACTTCGACGACGCCCGCGAAGTCACCGCGGTGCGGGGAATGCTTGGCTTCACCGGGGAGTTCAAGGGCACTCCTATATCCGCGATGGGCACCGGGATGGGGATCCCGTCGGCCTCGATCTACGTCACCGAACTGATCACGGAGTACGGCGCCAAGAACCTGATCCGGGTGGGTACTTGCGGGTCGTTCCAGGAATCGGTGCCGGTTAGGGGAATCATCCTGGGCATGGGCGCCTGCACCGACTCGGGTGTCAACCGCACCCGCTTCGACGGCGCCGACTTCGCAGCGATCGCCGACTTTCACCTGCTCCGCACCGCGGTCGAGGCGGCCGAGCGCCTCGGCACCGAGGTCCATGTCGGCAACCTGTTCTCGGGCGACCTGTTCTACGACCCCCGTCCCGAGCGCTTCCAACGGATCGCGGCGATGGGGGTGCTGGGTGCGGAGATGGAAGCGGCGGGGATCTATGGCATCGCCGCCCAGCACAGCGTTAGGGCACTGGCGATGGCCATGGTCAGCGACCACCTGATCAGCGAGGAGAAGCTGTCGGCGGAGGACCGGCAGACCGCGGTCGGCAAGATGGTCGAACTGGCGCTGGAGACGGTCGTCAGCCTCTGATCACGGGGCTTTCGGCCACTTCGAGAGTGCGCCTGAGCAGCGGCAGCGCAGCGCGGTCCTTCTCCCGGGCGCTGGCCTCCTTGCTTCGGATCACATCGGCCAGCGAGGCGGCTGCGAACTAGGTTGCCGCCATGAATCAGAACCAATCGGTGGCCGCCGGCGAGCGGTCGCTGATCGTCAGACGGCGCTTCAGCAGCATCCCGCTCGTGTTCGATATCGAAGTCGCCACGCTCGACGGCTCGCCACCTACCGGCACTCTGGAACGCGTAGGATCGCGGTGGATCTTCGGCCGTACCCGGACGCTGCTCCCCCTCGAGGCACGGAATCGGGTCGCAAAGGGCTTCTGGGACACCTTCTTCGACGTATACGTGATCCCCGACCGCCCGGTCCAGGTCACGATGGGCCGCGAGCGGACCTCGAACCGCTTCAACCTCGGGGTACTGGCGGGCATCGTCCTGGTCATCGCATTGGCCATCTACTACGTCGCCTCGGCGAGTTAGCAACGCCCCGCGAATCAGAAACGGCCCGCCGAGGGGCGGGCCGTTTCGAGTTATTGGAAGTCGGCGATGCCTATTCCTCTTCGTCTTCGTCCTGGGCGCCCAGGGAAGCCAGCCACTCGGCCGGGTTGGCAGGGAGGGCGTCGCTTTCGCTTTCGCCAGCGGTCTCGCCGAACAGACCCAGCGCGCTGACCACCGTGGCGTCCGGCAGCGAGGGCTGCACCACCTGGTAGTTGTCGGCGCCGGTGCCGGCCGGGATCAGCTTGCCGATGATCACGTTCTCCTTGAGGCCGCGGAGGAAGTCCGACCGACCCTGGAGCGCCGCCTCGGTGAGCACCCGGGTGGTCTCCTGGAAGGAGGCCGCCGAGAGCCACGAGTCGGTGGCCAGTGAGGCCTTGGTGATCCCCATCAGCTCCGGGCGACCTTCTGCCGGCTTCTGGCCGTCGGCCACCAGCTGCTTGTTCACCTCGCGGAACTCCTGGGCGTCTACCAGCTCGGCGGGCAGGAACTGCGAGTCACCCGGGTTCACCACCCGGACCCGGCGCAGCATCGCTCGAACGATCAGCTCGATGTGCTTGTCGTGGATGTCCACGCCCTGGCTGCGGTAGACCTCCTGGACCTCGTCCACCAGATAGCGTTGCGCGGACCGCACGCCCATGATCTCGAGGACCTCCTTCGGGTCGAGCGGACCCTCGGTGAGCGGAGTGCCCGGCTCGATGTCCTGGCCCTCCTTGACCCGGAGACGGGCCCGGCGGGAGATCGGGTAGGCGACCTCCTCATCCTTGCCCACGACCACGATGCGCTTGCCGTCCTCGTCGTCGTCGATGCGGATGACTCCGCCCACCTCTGAGATCGGCGCCTTGCCCTTGGGGGACCGGGCTTCGAACAGCTCGGTGACGCGGGGCAGACCGTGGGTGATGTCCTCACCGGCGACGCCGCCCGTGTGGAAGGTACGCATGGTCAGCTGGGTGCCAGGCTCGCCGATCGACTGGGCGGCCATGATCCCTACCGCCTCGCCAGGCTCGACCATGCGGCCGGTGGCCAGGCTGAGGCCGTAGGAGGCCACGCTGACGCCGAACCGGGAAGTGTCGGTGAGCGGGGAGCGAACCCGGATCTCCTCCACCTCTTCGGCCGCCATGATCGACACCATCGCCTCGCGGTCGATGAGCTCGCCGGCCCGCAGCTTCCGCCCGCTGGCGGTGTCGAGCAGGCTCCGCCCGATCTTGATGTCCTCGGCCAGCACCCGGCCAAAGATGCGGTTGCGGAGATGGCGAATGGGCTCGCCCTTCTCGCGCACCTTGATCAGGATGCCGGGATCGTCCGACTCCTCGTCGTGGATCAGCACTTCCTGCGACACGTCGACCAGCCGCCGGGTCAGGTAGCCCGAGTCGGCGGTGCGGAGCGCGGTGTCGGCCAGACCCTTGCGGGCGCCGTGCGTCGAGATGAAGTACTCGAGAACCGACAGACCCTCGCGGAAGTTGGCCTTGATGGGTCGCGGGATGATGTCGCCCCGTGGGTTGGCCACCAGACCACGCATGCCGGCGATCTGCCGCACCTGCATGATGTTTCCGCGGGCGCCGGACCGCACCATCATGTCGATCGGGTTGAACTGATCGACCTTCAGGCTCAGCTCCATGGCGTCCTTGACTTTGTCCGTCGCCTCGGTCCAGATCTCGATCAGTTCCTGGCGGCGCTCATCGTCGGTGATGATGCCCTGCTGGAACAGCTCCTCGACCTTGGCCGCCCTCGCCTCGTACTCCTCGAGGATCTGCGCCTTGTTCTCCGGGGTTTTCACGTCGTCGAGGCCGATCGTCAGACCGGCGCGAGTCGCGAAGTGGAATCCGAGGTCCTTGATCCCGTCGAGGAACTCGGCCACTTGCTTCTTGTCGTAGCGCTCGATGACCTCCTCGATGAGGAGCCGGACGTCGCCCTTCAGCACCATCCCGTTGATGAACGGGAAGTCCGGCGGCAAAGCCGAGTTGAGCAGTGTTCGCCCGAAGGTGGTGTCGTAAGGGACCGCCCCGTCGACGGGATCGGCGGGAATGAGATCTCCAAGGTGATCGCGCAGTTCCGTGTACAGGTCGGGGTCACCGGCGAGATCGCCGACGCGGATCCTGATCGGGGCGTGCACGCTGAGCTCACCGAGGTCATAGGCCATCTGCGCCTCATCGAGGCTGCCGAACACCCGCCCGTGGCCCTTGGCGTCCTCGACGATCTCCGACAGGTAGTAGATGCCGATGATCATGTCCTGGCTCGGCGTGACGATCGGACGACCGCTCGCCGGCGACAGCACGTTGTTGGTGCTCAGCATGAGCACCCGCGCCTCGGCCTGGGCCTCGGCGGACAACGGCAGGTGGACCGCCATCTGATCACCGTCGAAGTCGGCATTGAATGCTTCGCAGACCAGCGGATGGATCTGGATCGCCTTGCCCTCGACCAGCACCGGCTCAAAAGCCTGGATGCCGAGTCGGTGGAGGGTGGGCGCGCGGTTCAGCAGAACGGGGTGCTCCTCGATCACCTCGGCGAGCACGTCCCACACCTGGGGCCGCTGCCGCTCGACCATCCGCTTCGCCGCCTTGATGTTCTGAGCCAGGTCGAGGTCGACCAGGCGCTTCATCACGAACGGCTTGAACAGTTCCAGCGCCATGGCCTTCGGCAGGCCGCACTGGTGGAGCC
>JBBEAX010000015.1:0-7340 GCA_040882645.1 Acidimicrobiia bacterium | reverse complement strand
TGCACGCCCGGAGGGACTCGAACCCCCAACCTCCTGGTCCGTAGCCAGACGCTCTATCCAATTGAGCTACGGGCGCATTCACTCACTTCCAACCGGTGGGCCGCCGGGGACCTTCCGGGGGATCGTGGGCAGTCGGCATCGTAGCCGCAGGAGGGATTCTCACCGGTGGTGCGATTGTCGCTCAGGGCGCGTAAGGGCTACGTCGTTCAGTCGGTTGTGGTCGCGGTGGACGCCCCACCGCGGCGGTCACGCGCCGGGTAACTTCCCCGCAACAGGAGGACATGACCAGTGTCGTTTGATGTTCACGACCAGGCTGCCTACGACGCGCTGCAGAAGAAGCTGATCCCCCTCTGGAAGTCGCTCCAGAACATCAACACCGATCCCCAGACCATCGTGGTGGTTCCCTCTGCGGAGTTTGACCTAGAGCTCTCGCCCACCGAACTACAGGCGATCGAGGAGCGCTACCTGTTCTTCCTTCTGCTGCTCCGCCAGCCCCGAGCCAGGCTGATCTACGTGACCGGCCAGGCGATCCATCCTGACATCGTGGACTACTACCTGGACCTGATGCCCGGGGTGGTTTCGAGCCACGCCCGCAAGCGGCTGTACACGGTCTCCCCGATGGAAGCAACCTCCCGTCCGCTGACCGACAAGATCCTTTCCCGGCCCCGGCTGATCGAGAGGATCCGCTCGCTGATCCCCGACCCGGACCGCGCCCACCTCGTGCCCTACTGGGCGACCTGGAAGGACCGCGAGCTGGCGATGAGGCTGGGGATCCCCATGTACGGGGCCGACCCCAAGGATTCCCACCTCGGCACCAAGACCTCGAGCCGGAGGCTGTTCGAGGAATCCGGGGTGAATCACCCCATTGGCCACCAGGACCTGCCCGACCGGGAGGCAGTCGCTGGCTCACTGGTTCAGATGCGCCAGGCGAAGCCTGGAATGCGCGCGGTGGTGATCAAGCACAACGAGGGGGTATCGGGCTACGGCAATTCCATCCTCGGGCTCGACGGTCTGCCCCCGGCCGGCCACGCTGATGAGGCTGCGGCCATCCGTGAGCTGCTCGATCGGATCCCGGTCGAGGCACCAGGTACGCCCGATAAGTACTGGTCGATGTTCTCCCGCGAGGGTGGGATCGTCGAGGAGATGGTCAGCGGAGGAGAGGTACGCAGCCCCAGCGCGCAGCTGCGGGTCACCCCTCTGGGCAAGGTGGAGCTGCTCTCGACTCACGACCAGATCCTCGGAGGGGAGAGCGGCCAGATCTTCCTCGGTTCCCGGTTTCCGGCCGACCCGGCGTATGCCGCGACGATCAGCGCCGACGCGCTCAAGGTGGGTGAGCGCCTCGCCGCCCTAGGGGTTATCGGGCGCTTCGCCCTCGACTTCGTGGTGACCCGCGACGGGTCGGGGCCGTGGTCGTCGTACGCCATCGAGATCAACCTCCGGAAGGGCGGGACTACCCATGGGTTCCTCACCCTGCAGTTCCTCACCGATGGCCGGTACGACCCCGAGGAAAGCGTGTTCACCGCTCCGAATGGCAAACGCAAGTTCTATGTGGCCAGCGACCATCTCGAGGTCCCGGGGCTGCAGGCATTGACACCAACCGATGTGTTCGACGTTGCACTGATGCGTGGCCTGCACTTCGACCAGTCGACCCAGGTGGGAGCGGCCTTCCACATGCTGTGCTCGGTACCCGAACTCGGCCAACTCGGCGCCACCTGTGTGGGCGACTCACCCGAGGAGGCGCAGGAGCGATTCGATCAGACGGAGAAGGTGCTCGCTGAGGAGGCCGTTCAGGTCATGTGAGCGGCGGAGGTTCGGAGGTCGAACCAGGGAGGGCTTTTTGAGCCCTCCCTGGTTCTCCGCAATTGGCAATTAGCGATTCGCAATACGACAGACGCGAGAGCGCGTTGCGGGCGCGCTTGCAACACTCCTTCGTATTGCGAATTGCGAAGATTGCGGGGCGGCCTTCGGCCGCCTTGAGCCGGCTTTTGGCCGGCCAATTGCGGGGCTGGCCTGAAGGCCAGCCTCACGCCCAACCTTGGTGATATTCGTGGAATCGCTTCACCTCGGCGAGGGTGGTGGGGCCGAGCGTGTTGTTGCCGTCGGGGAAGGTCCGCCGCAGCTCCCGGACGTCGTCGGGGCTGAAACCCCACCATCGCTTGTGCGGTTCGACACCGTAGAGCGCGGCGGCGTTGAGGCCGAAGATCTTGCTCTTCGCCTCCGCGGTGAGCGCCGGATAGCCGAAGTCCTCCTGGAGTCCCGGGGTTATCTCGAATGCGCGCATCGCCTCGATTTGATCCTGCGGTGATCCGTAGAAGATCGAATCGGTGCCCCACAGAATCCGATCCTCCCCGAGATGCGTGAGGAGCTTGCCGAGAAAGTGTGCCGCCTGGTTCGGGGTGCGCATCAGGTACCACCAGGTGGATCCGAGCTCACCGTAGACGTTGCTGCCGGGCGTCACCCCGTTGGCGAGCAGTGACGAGATAAAGCGATTCACCCCCCGGTCGCGCGATGCCTCCGTGTACGGCCCCTCCTGAATCGAGACCTCGAATCCACAGTGGTACACGACGAAGTTCATCTCCGGGTAATCGTGAGCCACCCGTCCGATGTCGACGGGTGATCCGAAGCGAACTCCTCCGGAAAGACCCTTGTGGACGGCGATGATGTCGATACCGAGCTCGAGCGACTTCTCGATGAAGCGACGGCCCACGGCCGGCACGCCCTGCTCGTGGTCGTCGAGCCAGTAGTAGTGGCCGGTCGCCGGGTCGCGGAAATGGGTGAAGGTCTTCCATCCGGCGATCGGGTAACGGGCGGCGGTGCGCTCCATCTCCTCGAGGGTCGCATCGATCCCGCCGACCTGCGGCAATACCTGGGCGTGGAGCAAGATGCGGTCGTCACGCGTCAACCCCAGCGCGACCCGGCGGGTTTCGTCCATGACCTCGATCGGGAGGGGGCTGCCGGCGGGATGGATCGGGAGGGCCGACACCACCGCCATCGATGTGTCCGAACGGAGGAACATCTCCTCCATGAAGTGGGTCATCGAGAAGCACGCCCGGGGGTCGTCGTCGCCACAATTGATCTGCGGGAACTGATCGCCCCAGAAGCGGCGGCCGCGGGTTGCCGGGTTCAGGTCGTACTCCAGGAGGTGGCCCTGGACGTCCATGATGAACTCGCGTCCCTCGAGCCGCGCCGCGGCCGCCTCGGGCTCCCACAGGGCGTCGCGGGGAATGTGATATCGACCGCCCACCGTCGCCTCCGCCTGGGCCGACATCCGGTCGAGGAAGAAGAGGGTGATGGCGGACGCGGTCGCCGTCTTCAGGAACTCCCGGCGGTCCATGCGGAGGCGTCTAGCCGCCCGGTCGCACTGCTGTCGCGCGAGGCGGATGGCCTCTGTGACCGTCGGGCCTAGCGGCTGGGGAAGAAACTCGCCGTTCGAGACAGGCCCCAGCTTGATGGGAAGGCCCGGGTCCTCCTCGCGCCAGTCCATGCCGCCCCCTCGCGGTCGATGTCATCAATGTAACCCCAGGTGGGGTCAGGGGGGAGGCTGTCACGCCACCAGTTCGAGCAGCCCCGGAAGGATGGTGAACGTTGCCGGGGTGACACCGACCATCTCTCCATCGGCCTCGATGGGCACCGGCCGCTCGGTATGGATGGCGACCTCGGAACCCGACATCTGGATGATCAGATCGTCGGGCAGATGGGTGCCCCGGTAGATCTTCGGTATCAGGGTGAACGCCTGCCGTTTGGGGCCGATGTTCACCTGGATGTCGAACCGGCCGTCGCCCGTGTCTGAATGGGGCGAGATCTGCATTCCGCCCCCGAGGTACCTCCCGTTCGCCACCAGGGCGTTGTGGGCCCGTCCGGTGAATGAGGCGTCGCCTGTAGACACCGTCATTTCGACCGGGTCGAAGCCCGCCAGCGATGGCCAAAAGGCGATCAGATACCGCGCCTTTCCGAACCAGCGCGGCAAACGCTCGGCTCGCTCGACCGTTGCGGCGGCCATCCCCGCCTCGGCGGCGTTGACGAAGTACCTGGTGACCGGCTCGGCTCCAGAAACGGGGTTGCAGACGATCTTCCCGACGTCGAGACGCCGGGTCCGGCCCGCGATCCCCGTCAGTTCGTGATCGACGTGCTTGGGCAAGTCAAAGCTGCGGGCGAAGTCGGCTCCCGATCCGGCGGCCACCATCCCCAAGGAGGCGGACGAGACCGGGCGGTCTCGATCGATGAGCCCATTGACCACCTCGTTGACGGTGCCGTCGCCGCCGACGGCGACGACCGTGTCGAATCCGTCAAGCGCAGCCGTCTTGGCGAGCTCGACGGCATGCCCTCGGTGGGTGGTCTCGTGGACTTCGACGTCGAGGCCCGCCTCGGCCAGCGTCACGAGCAACCGGGTCAATTCACGTCCCACTCGCCCGCGTCCGGCTCTCGGGTTGACCACGAGGGCGATGCGGCGCATCGGGCGAGGCTAACTGGTGTTCCGGTGGCGCGAATATGGCGGCGGCTCGACGTTTGGCCCGAAAGTGGCGCTTCCGTTGGGCTTCAGGCGCCGTCTGCTCCGACCGACAACAACTTGGAGATGAATATGGAACGACCTGGACCGCCGGACCCCCCGGATGGTCCCGAGAGTCGGCGCATCCACGTGCTCGGCGTGGCCGCCGCAATGGCAGGAGCGGGTTCGCTCCTGTACTTCTTTGCGCTCGTTCCGACTCCCTTCGCGGCCCCCTTCGAGATACCCATATGGATGATCGCATTGGCGTTCGCAGCCACCGAGGTCTTCAACATTCGGTTGCACGTCCGAGCCAACGCTCACACCGTCTCGATGAGCGAGATCCCCCTGATACTCGGGGTGGTGTTCGCCGGCCCGGTCGCGCTGATCGCCGGACGCCTGGCCGGCGCGGGCGTGGCGCGGGCGATTCGTCGCAAGCAGCCCCCCTATCGGATGGCCTTCAACCTCGCCCTCTTCTTTCTGGAGACGGTGGTCGCGCTGACCGCATACGGATTCATTCTCGATGGTCGGTCGCCGGTGTCCATGGCCGGTCTCGGCGTGGGCATGGTCGCGTTGACCGTCTCGATGGCCGTCAGCGCCGGTTTCGTGACCCTCGCGGTGTGGCTCGACCAGCCGGGGCGCGCTCTCGGCAGCGTCGCCCGGTCGATGGGCTCGGGGATGGTGATCTCTTTCGTCTCGGCAGTCGTGGGCATCGTCAGCCTTGTCGTCGCCTGGCGTGACCCCCTCGCCCTGGTGGCGGTGGCGGTGGTCGCCGGCGGCATGTACGGCGCTTTGCGCGTCTACGGCTCCCTCAGCCAACGATTCGAGGACCTCGAGTCCGTCTATGCCTTCACCAGTTCCATCGACGCTGCCGTCGACACTGACGAGCTCATCGAGGCGACCCTGAGCCAGACCGTAGAGCTCTTCGATGCCGAGTTCGCCGAGGTCGTCATGGCCCGGGGGGTCGGATCGACCGCGGTCACCCGTACCGCCGATGGATCGCTGCTGCGACGACCGGCTCCGCCTGGGGTGGTCGAGGCCATCACCGCTCACGTCGACGGGACCGCGGTGTTTCGGCTCTCGGAACTGGATACGGCAATCGTCGCCCACTATTCGTCCAAGGGAATCACCGATGCGATGGCGGCGCTGCTCGCTGGAGGCGGTGGAACCGCCACGATGATCGTCGTCGGTCGCGGCCGTAAGGGAGGCGGGTTCACGTCGGATCAGATGCGGCTCTTCGACTCCCTCGCCCGGCAGGCAAGGCTGTCATTCGAACGCGGTCGGCTGGTCGACCGGCTGCGGCGTGAAGCCGGCCAGAAGGAGCACCAGGCGCTCCACGACGCGCTCACCAACCTGCCGAACCGTCTCCACTTCTCGATCGTCGTTGAGGATGCTCTGCGCAAGGCCCAGGAACGCGGCGGGCGCCTTGCGGTCCTCCTCGTCGACCTCGACCGGTTCAAGGAGGTCAACGACACGCTCGGGCATCAGCGTGGGGACGTGCTCCTCCAGGAGATGGCGCTCCGCCTCAGCGATGTGTTGGGGGGCGACGAACACATCGCTCGGCTCGGCGGAGACGAGTTCGGCATCATGCTTCGTGATATCGCGGGCATCGGGGAGGCCGTCGATTGGGCCCGCAAGATTGGTCAAGCCCTCCACCGACCGTTCCTCAACGAGGGCCTGGCGATTCAGGTGTCGGGGAGCATCGGCATCGCCATGGCACCCGACCACGGCACGGACGGCACCACGCTGTTGCGCCGCGCCGATGTGGCGATGTACGAGGCGAAATCGGTGGGCTCCTCGTTCGAGGTGTACGACCCGCGGCAAGATCAATACAGCACACGCCGACTGGCGATGGCGGCGGAACTACGTGACGCCCTCGATCAGGGTTCGATCGGCATCAACTATCAGCCCCAGGCACGCCTGTCGGATGGCTCACCGGTCGGGGTCGAAGCACTGGCGCGGTGGTTGCACCCCCGTCACGGTGCCGTCCCCCCGGATGAGTTCATCGAACTGGCCGAGCGAACCGGGCTCATCCGCCCGCTCACCGAACACGTCCTGCGCACCGCCTTCCGCGATGTGATGCGGCTGCGGAGCGACGGCCACAAGATCTCGGTCTCGGTGAACATCGCCGCTGCCTCCCTCACCGACGAGGAGTTCCCCGACCTGGTGGCTCGCCTCATCGGCGAAAACGACGTCGACCCGCAGGCGGTCACCCTCGAGGTCACCGAGACCACGATGATGACCGATTCGGCCCGTGCCCGTCTGGTGCTGAACGCCCTCGACGAGTTGGGTGTAAAACTGGCGATCGACGACTTCGGCACCGGCTACTCCTCGCTCGCCTACCTGAGCAGCCTTCCAGTCGATGAGGTGAAGATCGACCGGACCTTCGTGATGGACATGGCCGTCGATCAGCGTTTGGCCAAGATCGTCACATCGACCACCAGCCTGGTTCACAGCCTCGGTCTCGTCGTGGTCGCCGAAGGCGTCGAGAACCACGGCACTTGGGATTTGCTCAAGGCAGCCGGATGCGATGTGGCTCAGGGCTACTACCTGGGCCGGCCGATGTCGTTCACCGACCTCAGCGCATGGCTCGCTTCAGGGGCGGCCCCGATGGGGGATGGGGGTCCGCGAGTCGCCTCCGGAGGCATGGCCGCCGAGTCGGCGTGAACTAGTACGACGGTGCCATCGTCGGGATAGTCCTAACGTTGTCGGCTGTTACCTCCGATACAGGACCCATAAGGTCACGATCCACTCCCACTCGACCCCGGCTGCGGCGTTCCCCGCGCTTTGCCCCCACCGGCATGGCAGCTGGACCTGACCGATCTGAATCGTGACCCCAGTCGCGGGCCCGCAAGGG
>JBBEAX010000014.1:0-7408 GCA_040882645.1 Acidimicrobiia bacterium | reverse complement strand
CCGCACGGCCCCTCCGTCTCGCTTCGCTCGCCACCTCCCCCTACGGGGGAGGAAACGGGGTGCGGCCCCTCCGTCTCGCTTCGCTCGCCACCTCCCCCTACGGGGGAGGAAACGCGTCATGCCGCCGCACGGCCCCTCCGTCTCGCTTCGCTCGCCACCTCCCCCTACGGGGGAGGAAACGCGTCAGACCGCCGCACGGCCGCTCCGTCTCGCTTCGCTCTTCACCTCCCCCTGCGGGGGGGGGGAGGAAAGTCGTCAGACCGCCGCACGGCCGCTCCGTCTCGCTTCGCTCGCCATTTCCCTCTGCGGGGGAGGAAAACGGGAATTGATACGGTATGGCTCAGGTTCTAGTACTGCAGCACACTAAAGAATGTTAGATTCCAGCCACCCCGGGGTATGACCTCGGTGGTTCGAGAACTGAGGAGCACCCATGTCGAGAGCAGTAGGAATCGACCTCGGGACCACCAACAGCGTGGTCGCCGTGTTCGAAGGCGGCGAACCCGCCGTCCTCCCCAACGCCGAAGGCCATCGCACCACTCCGTCGGTGGTCGCCTTCTCCAAGAGCGGCGAAGTCCTCGTCGGCGAGGTCGCCAAGCGCCAGGCCATCACCAACCCCGAACGGACCATCCGCTCGGTCAAGCGCCACATGGGCGAGAGCTGGTCGGTCGAGATCGACGGCAAGGAATACAACGCCCAGGAGATCAGCGCTCGCATCCTTATGAAGCTCAAGCGCGACGCCGAGGCGTACCTCGGCGCCCCGGTCACCCAGGCGGTGATCACGGTGCCGGCGCACTTCGGCGATGCCCAGCGCCAGGCCACCAAGGAGGCGGGCCAGATCGCCGGCCTCGAGGTGCTCCGCATCATCAACGAGCCCACCGCGGCCGCGCTCGCCTACGGCCTCGACAAGGCAGGCGACGACCAGACCATCCTCGTCTACGACCTCGGCGGCGGCACCTTCGACGTGTCGGTGCTCGAAATCGGCGAGGGCGTCTTCGAGGTGAAGTCCACCGCCGGGAACACCCACCTCGGCGGCGACGACTGGGACCAGCGGGTCATCGACTGGATGGTCAAGTCGTTCAAGGACGAGCAGGGGGTCGACCTCAGCAAGGATCCGATGGCCCTCCAGCGCCTCAAGGAGGCCGCCGAGAAGGCGAAGATCGAGCTCTCGCAGGTGACCTCCACCGAGATCAACCTGCCTTTCGTCACCGCGACCAGCGAGGGCCCCCTCCACATGCAGCGGACCCTGACCCGCGCGGAGTTCCACAAGATGACGGAGGACCTGCTCGAGGCGACCAAACAGCCGTTCAATCAGGCCGTCAAGGACGCCGGCATCAAGGTGGGCGACATCGACCACGTGATCCTCGTCGGCGGCTCCACCCGTATGCCGGCGGTCGTCGACCTGGTGAAGTCCCTCACCGGCAAGGACCCCCACAAGGGGGTCAACCCCGATGAGGTGGTGGCGGCCGGAGCCGCCCTGCAGGCGGGCGTCCTCAAGGGCGACGTCAAGGACGTCCTTCTGCTCGACGTCACCCCGCTGACCCTCGGTATCGAGACCCTCGGCGGTGTGTTCACCAAGATGATCGAGCGGAATACCACTATCCCCACCAGGCGATCCGAGGTGTTCACCACCGCCGCCGACAGCCAGCCCGAGGTCGAGGTGCATGTGCTCCAGGGCGAGGGCGAGATGGTCGACCGCAACCAGTCGCTGGGGCGGTTCAACCTGACCGGGATCGCCCCCGCGCCGCGGGGGATGCCGAAGATCGAGGTCACCTTCGACATCGACGCCAACGGCATCGTCTCGGTGTCGGCCAAGGACCTCGGCACGGGCAAGAGCCAGCAGATCACCATCACCGGGGGCACCGCGCTACCCAAGGACGAGATCGAAAAGATGGTGAAGGACGCCGAAGCGCACGCCGCCGAGGACCACGCCCGGCGCGAGGCGGCCGAAGCCCGCAACCAGGCCGACCATGCCGCCTACCAGGTCGGCAAGCAGCTCGAAGAGCATGGGTCGGTGCTGTCCGACGACGAGCGCTCGACGGTCGAAGACAAGGTGGCTGCGGTCAAGAAGCTGCTCGAAGATCCGGCGGCCGATACTGCCGGCCTGAAGAGTGCCACCGACGAACTGGTGAAGGCGGCGCAGGTGATCGGGCAGAAGATGTACGAGGCGCAGCAGACTGCCGAAGCGGAAGGCGGCGAACCGAGCACCGACGACGGCGTCGTCGAGGCCGAGATCGTCGATGAAGGTGAGGCGTCGTGACCGACGAAGCTCCCGTCGAAGACGGCGGATTCGTCTCGATCGACCTCGAACTGCCTGACGACCCCGATCAAGCAGTCGACATGCTGATCGCCGAGCTGTCCGACGCCCGCACTGCGGCCGAGTCCCATCTCGATGACCTCAAGCGCGTCGCCGCCGACTTCGAGAACTATCGGAAGCGGGCGAACCGCGAGCGCGAAGAGATGGTGACCCGGGCCTCGGAGCGCCTCGTGACCGACCTTCTCCCGGTGCTCGACTCGCTCGAGGCGGCCCTCGCCGCCGAAGTAGACGGAGGGGTTCAGGAGGGCCTGTTGGTGGGGGTGCGTAACACCCAGCAGCAGCTGCTCGACATCCTCATGGCACACGGGCTCGAACCGATCACCGCCCAGGGCCAGCCTTTCGATCCGAATCTGCATGAGGCCATCTCCGGCGGCGGGGATGGCCACCTCGTGGTGGTCACCGAGATCCGCCGCGGGTACTCGTTCAATGGCCGGGTGATCAGGCCCGCCCTGGTCCAAGTCGCCGCCGAGGACCTCACCGAGGGAGGCTGACCCGTGAGCGTCCGCCGCGACTGGCTCGAGAAGGACTTCTATGCGGTCCTTGGAGTCGATCGGACGGCGACGGGCAAGGACCTCAAGAAGTCCTACCGCAAGCTCGCCCAGCAGTTCCACCCCGACACCAACCCCGGTGACGACGCGGCCGAGGCGCGCTTCAAGGAGGTCACCGAGGCGTACGACGTGCTCTCCGACCCGAAGCTGCGCGAGGAGTACGACCAGGCCCGGGACGCCTTTGCCCGCGGCGCGTGGGCCGGTTCGCCGCAGGGTGGCGCGCAGTATGTCCGTTTCGACGACCTCGGCGACATCGGCGACTTGGGATCGTTCTTTGGAGGCTCGGGGCTCGGCGACCTGTTTCGAGGGGGCCGACGCGGGCCGCAGAAGGGTGCCGACCTCGAAGGTGAGCTGAGGCTCACCTTCCACGAGGCCATCGCCGGCTCGACCCGGACACTCACCATCTCGAGCGCCGAAGGACCGCGCGAGGTCCAAGTGAAGATTCCACCGGGCGTCGACGACGGCCAGCTGATCCGGGTGAAGGGCAAGGGGGGCCCCGGGATCGGCGGTGGCCCGCCCGGCGACATCCTCGTTCGGGTGAGGGCCGGGGACCATCCGCTCTTCACCCGCAAGGGCCTGAATCTCGAGCTGACCGTGCCCATCACCTACGCCGAGGCGGCCCTCGGCGCCAACATCACCGTTCCCACGCTGGAAGGCAAGGTCACCCTCAAGGTCCCGCCGGCCACGCAATCGGGGCGCACTTTTCGGGTGTCGGGCAAGGGAGTGGCCGGCCCGAAGCGTACCGGCGACCTTCTCGTGTCCGTCGAAGTCGCCGTTCCCGAGACTCTCACCGACGCCGAACGAGCGCTGATCGAGCAGCTCAAAGATCTCCAGTCCGATGACCCGCGACCGCACCTGGGGGTGTGACCCATGACCGACCGAAAGCCCGAAGCCGTGTACATCATCTCGGTGGCCGCCGAGATCGCCGGAATGCACCCCCAGACCCTGCGCATCTACGAGCGCCGCGGCCTGCTGCGCCCCTTCCGCACGCCCGGAGGCACCCGCCGGTACTCGGACGAGGACCTGGAGCGCCTCGGCCTCATCCAGGATCTCACCGCCGCCGGCCTCAACCTCGAGGGGGTAAGACGGGTGCTGGAGATGCGCGAGGAGATCGCCCGGCTCGAGCACCAGGTCTCCCGCCTCCGCCGACTACTCGGCGAAGCACAAGCCCGCCTCCTCGGCGCCGAGCTGGAGACGACGGGCAGGAACCTCCCCGACGTGCCTCGAGCCGGATTTGTGGGGTAGTCGCCACATCCCGTTGCCACGCGGTCAGGGGTTGACGGTGATGGTCCCGGTCATCGAGCCGTGGATACTGCAGACGTAGCCGAATGAGCCAGCGGAATTGAACTGACGCGAGAACGATCCCGACGAACGCACCCCTGAGTCCCAGACGCCGCCATTGCCGGTGGTGGTGTGCGTGCCCCCGGTGAATGACCACACGATGGTGTCGCCCACCGTGATCGTCCTGTTGGCCGGTGAGAACTGGAAGTTGCTGACGCTGATTCCGAACGTCTGAGGGCCGCTCGAGGTCGTCGAGGTCGTGGTACCCACCGTCGTGGTGGTGGCGGCTGCCGTCGTAGTGGTGGCCACGGTGGTCGTCGTGGTGGCGGCACCGGTCGTCGTGGTGGCAGCTGCGGTCGTCGTGGTCACTGCTCGGGTGGTCGTGGTGGTGCCAAGGGTCGTCGTCGATGCAGGGCTACTGGTCGAAGAGCCGGTCGTCGAAGTGAATGCGGTGGTGGAGGTCGATCCGGCGCTGGGGGCGTCGCCACCACAGGCCGTGAGAGAGGCAGCGAGCGACAGAGCAGCGAACCCCCGAATGGCGATGTGCCCCGATCCCATGGCGGAGTAACGACACCGGAGAGAATTCGATTCCCGGCCTGACTCTCCTCCCCTGCCGAGGCCAGGCTCCTCAGCAGAGTCCGCCGGCTTGCGGGGGGAGTACGGGAACCCTCCGGGTTCCTTGGGAGGGGGGCAGGTGACCCTACGGGCGGGACTGGCCCCCTCTTGTCAGGAAGAAGGTCGTCAGACCGCACGCAGGGTCCGCTGCCCCTCCGTCACCGCCGAAGACGGCGGACGATGACGTTCGGTCTCAAGCTGGGAGGGCGAAGAGCCCTCCGATAGTCGACTGTGTCTGCGCCCATTGCGTCTGGGCGAGGCCGATGTCTCCCGCCCTCAGGGCCGCACAGGTCATTTCGAGACCGTCAAAGACCTGATCGAGCTGCAGGTCGACCTCCTCGGTTGGCCCGGGGTCGATTGCGTCCCGCCAAGAAGTGAACTGAGGCTCCATCTCGTCACAGGCTCGCAGTGCCGCCGGGGGAACGTAGTCCCCGGGCAGGAGGCCACGAATGTCGTTGATATTCGCCGATGCCACCATGATGTCGCCGAGTACCGGCCGGGCAGCCTCAGACCATGCCTCCTGGGGCGGACGCGCCTCGCCGCACGCCACGGTGCCCAACGCAAAGACGACGACGGCGAATTTGAGCCGCTCCCCCCGGATCACGCGGGAAGAACTGTGCTTGGTCTCGGCCATCGATGACTCCCGGTCCGCTTGGGGCGGGATCCTAGGCCGGCACCGAGAACCCAGAACCAAGAGCCAAGAGCCAAGAGCCAAGAAAGAGCCGCGCAGCGCACTCTGATTCTTGACTCTTGATTCTTGCTACTTCCGCAGCGCGTCCCGGATCTCGCGCAACAAGACGATCTCCTCGGATGGCTCCACCGCCACCTCGTCGGCGGCCGAACCCCGGGCCATGCGAGCCTTCAGCGCGTTGTACGGCCGCACCACCAGGAAGAAGACCGCGAGCGCCACCGACAGGAACGCAATCAACGCGTTGAGAAAGGCACCGTAGGAGATCACGGCGTCGTTCCAGATAGTCAGCGTGAGACCTGAGAAGTCGCGGGAGCCGAAGATGGCGCCGATGACCGGTGTGACCACGTCGGCCACCAGCGAGGCCACCACCGCCACGAACGCCAGGGCAATCACCAGGCCCACGGCGATCTCGACCAGATTGCCACGAGCGATGAACTGCTTGAACTCCTTGATCATTCGAAATACCTCCCTATAGAGCCAAGAACCAAGAACCAAGACCGGATTCTTGCCTCTGCGACCTGCCTCCTGCTCTTCTCGAAATCCCCGGCCCGGCGTACCGTTGTGGGGACATGACCACCGACAACTTCACTTCGAAGGCGCGCGCTGCGCTCCTTGCCGCCCGGGATGAGGCTACGACCCGGGGCCATCAAGCCATCACCCCCGAACACGTTGCGATCGGCATCCTGGCCGACCCCGATGGCCTCGCCTACCCCCTGCTAGGCCGGGTCGACGCCGACCCTGTCGCCCTCCGCAACCGCATGACCGAGACGCTCGATCGCCTGCCCCGGGTACACGGAGGCGCCGAAGCATCGATCGACCGCTCTACCCAGGCGGTGATCGAGGCAGCCGACGGTGAGCGCAAGCGGATGAAGGACGACTACCTCTCGGTCGACCACCTGCTCCTCGCACTGGCGGCGTCGAAGTCCGGCGCAGGAGAGGCACTGCGATCCATCGGCGCCGACCGGGAAGCCCTCCTCCAGGCCATGGCCGCCGTTCGTGGTCCGCATCGGGTGACCACCCCGGACCCGGAAGCGACAATGGACGCCCTCAGCCAGTACGGGCGCGACCTGGTCGAGCAAGCGCGGGAAGGAAAGCTTGACCCCGTGATCGGGCGAGACGAGGAGATCCGCCGGGTCATCCAGGTGCTGTCGCGCCGCACCAAGAACAACCCGGTGCTGATCGGTGAACCCGGAGTGGGCAAGACCGCGATCGTCGAAGGACTGGCCGGCCGCATCGTCGACGGCGACGTGCCCGAGAGCCTCAAGGGCAAACGCCTCATCGCCCTCGACCTTTCCGCGATGGTGGCGGGCGCCAAGTTCCGCGGCGAGTTCGAGGAGCGGCTCAAAGCGGTGCTCGACGAGATCCGCGCCGCGAGTGGGGACATCATCACGTTCATCGACGAGATGCACACCATCGTCGGTGCCGGCGCTGCCGAAGGGGCGATGGATGCGTCGAACATGCTCAAGCCGATGCTGGCTCGCGGCGAACTGCGGATGATCGGGGCGACAACCCTCGACGAGTTCCGCAAGTACATCGAGAAGGACGCCGCCCTCGAACGCCGCTTTCAGCCGGTACTGGTCGAGCCGCCATCGGTGGAGGACACCATCGGCATCCTCCGCGGCCTCAAGGAGCGGTACGAGGTCCACCACGGGGTCCGGATCACAGATGCCGCCTTGATCGGGGCGGCGGTCCTGTCCGATCGGTACATCAGCGGCCGCCACCTACCCGACAAGGCGATCGACCTGATCGACGAGTCGGCATCGCGGCTGCGTATCGAGATCGACTCGATGCCCGATGAGATCGACGAGTTGCAGCGGCGACGCCGCCAACTAGAGATCGAACGGGCCGCCCTGATGAAGGAACGGGATACCGCCTCGAAGGAACGCCTGGCGGCTCTCGAGGCGGAGCTGGCCGACGTATCCGAGGAGGTCGATCGTCTCACCGTCCACTGGACGAGCG
>JBBEAX010000013.1:0-7457 GCA_040882645.1 Acidimicrobiia bacterium | reverse complement strand
GGCCCCCTCCCCTCGGTCGCTTCGCTCCCTCGGTACTCCCCCCTTCGGGGGGAGAGACAGACTTGCGGCGCTCGGCGCGGTGCCGGCAACTACCTTGAACGACCGCAACGGGGAGTGACGACTCGTGGAGCGTGAGAACGAGGTCGGGGCGGTCCGCCAGGCGCTCGCCGGCGTCGATCGGCGGACCCTCATCGTGTTCTTGTCGGCGACCGTGCTTCTCGTCGTATTCGAGTACTGGGGTTTGCCGGGCTGGTTCCGGGCTTCGCCCCTGCATCGTTCGGTCGCCGATGCTCTCGGCCCCGGGTATCGCGATTACTACGGCCTGCTGCCGTACCAGTACTGGGGGGTGAGCAGCGTGGTCATCAGGGTGCTGCTCCCGGTGACGGTGATCACTCTGGTGCTGCGGGAACACCCCCGCGACTGGGGATTCCGGGTGCGCGGGCAGTGGCATCAACTCCGGCCGTATGCGTATGCCCTGGTGTTCATGGTGCCGTTGGTGTACGCGGCCTCGGCGCTAGGTGCGTTCCAGGCGAAGTACCCGTTCTACGAGCTGGCGTCACAGGGAGGCTGGCATTTCTGGGGCTACCACATCTTCTACGGCCTGCAGTTCCTGGGTTTGGAGGTCTTCTTCCGGGGGTTCCTGCTCTTCGGCCTGTATGCCCGGTTGGGCTACTACGCGATCCCGGTGATGGTGATCCCGTACACGATGATCCATTTCGGCAAGCCGGCGCTGGAGACTTTCGCGGCGATCATCGCCGGGTTCGTCCTCGGCTACCTGGCGCTCAAGTCGAAGTCGGTCCTATGGGGCTTTGCCGTCCATTGGGGCGTGGCGATCACGATGGACCTCATGGTCATCGGCCGCGAGATAGGCTTCAGTGAGTTGGGGCGAGTTCTGTTCTGAGGGGGGTCAGCATCCCTCAGGGGCCTGCAGCGTCTCGACGGTCCCGAACTCGCTGAAGTTCAACGAATACTGGATGTCGCCGATCAGCGTCGGCTGGCTGGTGAGCAGATCGCTCCGCCCCGTTCCGTTGAGGACCAGCTGGACGACGAAACGCCCCTCGGCGTCGATGTCGATGTACGCGTCCGTAAGGGTGTCGACCTCGCTGCCGGCGTCGTCAGTGGGATCCACGTTGTCGATCGTGATCGCGTAGCGGTTGACGGTGCGATCGTTGACCACGATCCCGGCCTCGAGGAGTGAAGCCTCACCCATGAGCATCCCGCCCTCGTCGAGGAACGTGTCATAAGGATCGATGAACCCGGGCAGGTTGTGAAACTCGAAACACTGAGGGGTATTGGCTTCACCCTCGGCGCGGCCCGTCAGCTCAAAGTGAACGGGATCGAGGAACTTGCCCCCGTCGACCAACTGGGTCCCTTCGACCACGCCGCTGGCGGTCTCGGCGCGGAAATGGAAGAAGAGGGTCATCCGGTAGGACGTGTCGGGCGGTTCTGCGTAGAGGCTCAAGTCGTCCAGATCAATGGGGTCTTCGACTTCGGCCGGCGCAGAAGTGGTGGTCGTCGTGTCGCCAGGAGCGCCGGTCGTAGTGGTGGCTCCCGCGGTGGTCGTGGTGACGACACCGGCGCTGGTCGTAGTGGTGGTGCCGGTGGCGTCGTCGTCTCCGCACCCCGCCGTCACGACCGCCATTGCCAAGAAAAGAGCACCGATCCGGATCGAAGACATGGACCCCCCTGATGCGACGAACGTAAATGCGATTCTGGCACTTTGACGGGGAGCAGGCAGCGATTGTCAGCGACTGTCAGCGATTCTCTTCGCGCCCTCGGCAGGATTCGAACCTGCGCTTCCGGCTCCGGAGGCCGACGCTCTATCCCCTGAGCTACGAGGGCGGGGCCCTGGCGAGTGTATCAACGCACCTGGAGGCCAAACCCCTCCCGGTACGATCCGGATATGAGCCAGTTTCCCGAAGTCATCAGGGCGGCGATCTCGGCCGCCCTGGAGGCAGCCGCCGCCGACGGCAGCCTCCCTGCTATCGGGTCGGTCGATTTCGTGGTGGAGCGTCCGCGCGACCGGGAGCATGGCGATTGGGCGACGAATGTGGCCCTGGTAGCTGCCAAGCCGGCCGCGATGGCCCCGCGGGAGATTGCCGAAGTAGTGCAGGCCCATTTGCCGGCGATACCGCACGTGGTCGGGGCGGACGTGGCCGGACCGGGGTTTCTCAACTTCCGACTGGCTCCGTCCTGGTACCACGAGGTGCTGCGGGCCGCCGCTCTCGGAGGGCCCGACCATGCCCGGTCTGACGTCGGGGCGGGTGAACGGATCCAGGTCGAGTTTGTGTCGTCGAATCCCAACGGACCGCTCCACATCGGCCACGGCCGTGGTGGGGTGATCGGTGATGTGATCTGCCGGATGCTCGAGTATGTGGGGCATCCCGTCACGCGTGAGTACTACTACAACGATGCCGGAGTCCAGATGGACCGGTTCGCCGCGAGTCTCGAGGCGCGTTATCTCCAGGCGCTGGGTCGAGAGGCCGAGGTGCCTGACGACGGCTATCACGGGGCATACATCGCCGAATGGGCGGCGGAGATGCTGGCCGACCAGGGCGATGCGTTTGCCGCTCTCGAGGGCGATGAGCGCCGTTCTGCGATCAGGCGGTGGGGCCTTGTCCGGGCGATGAAGGACATCGAGGAGACCCTGGAGTTGGCCCGGATCGAATTCGACGTGTGGACGAGCGAGACCGATCTGCACGACTCGGGCGCAGTCGCAGCCGCGATCGACGAGCTTCGTGAAAGGGGCCACATCTACGAGGCCGAGGGCGCCACGTGGTTCCGAACCACTGAGTACGGCGACGAGAAGGATCGGGTCTTGGTCAAGTCGGATGGGACGTACACCTATATCGCCCCTGACGTCGCCTATCACCGCGAGAAGTTTGTCCGGGGATTCGACCGCGTCATCAACATCTGGGGGGCGGACCATCACGGGTACGTGCCGCGGATGAAGGCCGCGGTCGCCGCGATGGGCCATGAGCCCGACCAGTTGGAGATCGTGATCAACCAGATGGTGAACGTCAGCCGGGGGGGTGAACCGGTCCGGATGTCGACGCGGGCCGGGGAGTTCATCACCTTCCGGGAGGTGCTGGAGGAAGTGGGCGCCGATGCGACCCGCTACAACCTCGCCGCCTACAGCCCCGACACGACGATCACCTTCGACCTCGAGGCCGCCAAGGCGCGGTCGATGGACAACCCGGTCTATTACCTCCAATACGCCCACGCCCGGATGGCCGCACTGGAACGGTTCGCCTCCGAGCAGGGGGTGGTGCGGCGGCCCCTCGACGAGGTCGACCTCGCGGTTCTCGAGCACCCTGCCGAGGTCGCCTTGCTTCGTGAGATAGATCGTTTCGGTGAGGAAGTTCTCGAGTCGGCCACACGACGGGCCGCCCACAGGCTCACCGCGTACGGATATGACTTCGCCACCGCGTTCCACCGCTTCTATACGGACTGCCGGATCGTGACGGACGACCATGCCGTCACTCAGGCGAGGCTGTGGCTTGTGGAGGGCTCGAAGAGCGTGATGGCGGGGGTCCTTGGTCTGCTCGGACTCACCGCGCCGGAGTCGATGTAGGGCCTCGCTTCGCTCGGCCCCGCGATTCGCGATTCGCGATTCGCAATTCGACAGAACCGGGTCGGCTCACCTCTTCCTTATTGCGGAAGGCGGAAGGCGGAAGGCCCTCCCTCCGGCTGGAGGCTGGAGGCAGCGCATTCGGCCGCGGTCCGTACCATGCCCTGTCTCATGACCATCGGAATCGGCATCGCCGGGGCGGGGACGGTTGGCGGGACTCTGATCGACCGCCTCGTGGTCGATCGCGCCGCGGTCACCGCGCGGACGGGACTCGATCTCGAAGTGCGCCGGGTGGCCGTGCGCGACCTCGCTCGTCCCCGATCAGTGGACGCCGGTTTGCTGACCGCCGATGTGATGGAACTCGTCGCCGACGATCGGGTCGACTTGATCGTGGAAGTCATGGGGGGTCTCGAACCCGCCGGCAGCCTCGTGGTCGCAGCGCTGCGGGCGGGAAAGCCGGTGGTGACCGCAAACAAGGAGCTGGTGGCGGCGCGGGGTCCCGAGTTGCTGGCAGCGGCGGCCGATGCCGGGGTGCCGCTTCTGTTCGAGGCGGCGGTCGGCGGTGGTATTCCCATCATTCGCCCGCTCACCGAGACGCTCGCCGGCGAGCGGATCGACCGGGTGATGGGCATCGTCAACGGGACCACCAACTTCATCCTCACCGCGATGGCCGAGGGCGGTGCCGACTATGCGACCGTGCTTGCCGAGGCACAGGAGCTGGGCTACGCCGAACCCGATCCTGCCGCCGACGTCACCGGTGCCGATGCCGCCGCCAAGGCCGTGATCCTGGCCGGGCTGGCCTTCGGCGTCTGGGTCGGGGTGGACGCGGTCCATCGCGAAGGTATCGAGGGCCTCAGTCGGGCCGACTTCGAGATGGCTGCCCGACTGGGCCATGTGGTGAAGTTGCTCGCCATCGCCGAAAGGCGGCCCGACGGCGTGGTGGTACGGGTCCACCCGGCCCTCGTGCCGGCAACGCATCCACTGGCGGCGATCCGGGGAGCCACCAATGCGATCTTCATCCAGGGCTCCTCGGTCGGGGAGCTGCTCTTTGCCGGCCCGGGGGCGGGCGGCGAGCCGACGGCTACCGCGGTTCTCGGGGACGTCATCGATGCAGCCCGCGGATTGCTCGCCGGGTCTGCGGTGGTTTCGCCGGCGCCTGCGGCCACTGGCGGTGCGGGATCCTTCGATTCGACGCCCACGCAGTGGTGCCTGCGACTCGAGGTGGAGGACAGTCCCGGGGTCCTCGCCCAGATAGCCGGAGCATTCGGCGCGGCGGGAGTCAGTATCAAGTCGGTGCGCCAGGATGGTCGCGGGAACCGTGCCACCTTGCTGATGATCACTCATGGTGCGCCGGAGGCGGCTCAACGGTCGTCCGTCGACGCGTTGCGCCGGCTCGACGCGGTGCGTGAGGTTGCCTCGGCGATCCGGGTCGAGGGCGACGAAGCATGACTCACGGAGTGGTCGAGCGTTATCGAGGCCGCCTCCCGGTCACGGCCGACACCCCGATCATCACCCTCGGGGAGGGGAGCACGCCGCTGATCCTCGCGAGACATCTGTCGGAGATCGTCGGCCGATCGGTCCACTTGAAGATCGAGGGGGCCAACCCGACCGGGTCGTTCAAGGACCGGGGGATGACACTGGCACTCTCGAAGGCCGTCGAAGCGCGAGCAAAGGCGGTGGCCTGCGCCTCCACCGGCAACACTTCGGCATCGGCGGCGGCGTATGCAGCCCGCGCCGGGGTCGAGTGCATCGTGGTGCTGCCCGCCGGCAAGGTGGCGCTTGGCAAGCTCGCCCAGGCGATCCGCCATGGTGCCCGGATCATCACCGTCGACGGTTCCTTCGATGCCGCGCTGCGCGCGGTTCAGGAGCTCGCGAAGGTGCATGAGGTGACACTGGTCAACTCCATCAACCCGTTCAGGCTCGCCGGACAGCAGACCGCCGCATGGGAGGTGGCCGACGAACTCGGTGGACCCCCCGCGGTGCACGCCCTTCCCGTGGGCAACGCCGGGAACATCACCGCCACCTGGCTCGGTTACCGCACCATCGGGGCGGCTCCGCAGATGTGGGGATTCCAGGCAGCGGGGGCAGCGCCACTGGTGCTCGGCGAGCGAGTGGAGAAGCCCGAGACCGTGGCGACCGCCATTCGAATCGGCAACCCCGCCTCGTGGGCGGGCGCCGTAAAGGCCCGGGTGGAATCGGCTGGTCTGATCGCTGCGGTGACCGACGAGCAGATCATGGAGGCCTACGACCTCCTCGCTTCCAGAGAGGGCGTCTTCGTCGAGCCCGCCAGTGCCGCCGGCGTGGCCGGGATCATCGCCCTCGCCGACCGGCTGCCCGAGGGCCCGGTGGTCTGCACCCTCACCGGCCATGGCTTGAAAGACCCGGAGACAGCCGCCGGAGCATCCGAACTCGGAACCCCGGTCCCGCCGTCAGGAGAAGCAGTGGCTCAAGCGCTGGGGTGGTAGCGAACCAGCGGCCTCCGGCCGCCTCGCTTCACGCCTCCCGCTTCCCGCCTCGCGCCTCCGGCAAGAAGGGAGAGCGTCCTCCTCCGCCGTCTTCGGCGGGTCCTTCTATGTCAAGGGGTGTTGTTTGAGGGTGCGGTAGATGCGTCGGGTGAGGTGTCGTTTGGCTGTTCGGATGGCTTCTTGTCTGGTCTTGCCTTCGCTGATGCGGCGGGTTACGTAGTGGTGGGCTTCGCCTCGGCGTCTTAGTTGGGTGACGATGGCGACGTGGATGACCTTGTTGAGGTCACGGTTGCCCCACCGGTTGAGCCGGTGGCGTTGTTGTCGGCCGGAGGAGGCGTCGAGGGGGGCGGTGCCGGCGTATCGGGCGTAGTGGCCGTCGGTGGGGAACCGGGCGACGTCGCCGGTGGCGGCGATGATGGCGGCGGCTCCGATCAGCCCGATCCCCTCGATGGTCATCAGTTCGAATCCGGCAGGAGGCATGATCGCTTTGATCTCGGTCTCGAGCTGTTTGATCCGTCTGATACGTTGGAGGGACTCTTCGACCTCGATGCGGATCGTCAGCGCCAGGGTCCGCCGATGCGGGTTGGGATCATCGGGCTCGACTGTCTCTGAGACGGCTTGGAACCCTCGGACGCTGCGAAGCCGCCCCAGCCGCCGGGCGGTTTCGGGGTCGTATTCTCGGAGCCGGGCGCGGATCCGGTTGGCTGCTTCGACTTGGGCGCCGACGAGGGCTTCTCGTTGACCCCAAAGGACTCTGAGGGCTTCGACCACCAGCCGATGCTGCACCACCGGGAGCGTTTCGGAAAGTCCCAGTCGGGCGATCGCCGCGGCGTCGAGCCGATCGGACTTGGAGAACCCCGCCCGCAGCCTCAGACGCGCCGTCAGCCGGGTGGGGACCTCGAGGACCACCGCACCGCGGCTCAAAAGCGCATCGGCTAGCAGCCTTCCCAGACCCCCAGAACCCTCGATCGCCCACCGGCGATCCCCGTTCCCGCCCACCGAGTCGACCAGACCCCCAATCCCGGCGACGGTGTTAGGCACCGTTGCTTCCCACAGCACGCTCCCCACCCCATCGACCCCAGCGGCAGACACCGTGTCGACATGAGGATCGACACCAATCGAAACAACCTGTTGAATAGACATCACTGCCCTCCCATCGGGGAACCATCTCTGTGGGAGTGGCCGAGGTGACGGGCAACCCGTTGTGAGGGACCAGCCCAGCTGGCCCATCCTCCTATCAAGCCACGCCACCACGAGAAGGGCCCGGGGGCGGACACACCCGCAGACCAGTCACCCACATCGGGGGACAGGGGAGGTGAGAGTCACACCCCCGGGCCCCTACTCCCACCCCCAAAGATGACACAAAGGGGAGGTGGCGCCGCCGTCTCGGCGGTGACGGAGGGGGCAGCGGAGACAGCGAG
>JBBEAX010000012.1:3555-7640 GCA_040882645.1 Acidimicrobiia bacterium | reverse complement strand
GTGTCAAGACCGGGGACATGGTTGACATTCGTGCGGGGACATCCTTGACACTTTTCATGGGGTGATCGGTGGGCGGGTTAGGTCGATGGTGCGGATGATGTGGTGGCGGTATTGGATCGTGATGATCCCGTCGGTGGTGGTGGGGCGGATCCCGACGTGTCGGCCAATGAACGCTCTGCCGACGCGGATACGACGGTTCTGGTAGCTGATATGAGCCGACGCTGAGACCTTGCGGGGTTGGTAGTCGTAGGGGTAGTCGACGGGTTCGATGGTCTCTGGATAGGGCCGGGTCGAGGGCCGGTAGCGGTCGGCGGGGACGTCGAGTCCGAGGGCGTCGTGGGGTCGCTTGTGGTTGTAGATGCTTCGCCAGGTGTCGAAGGCGTCCTGGACGCTGTGATGGTCGGGCCAGGAGGGTCGGGTGGAGATGACCTCGAGGTCCAAGGTGAGGTGGAAGCGTTCTTCTTTGCCGGCGGTCTGGGGATGGAACGGACGCGAGTGGATCACCCCAATGCCCACATCGAGGAGCCACACCGTCAGCGGTGTCCACGGCTGACCTCGATCGTTGCCCCAAGGTGACCCGTTGTCACAGAGCATCTCATCGGGGATCCCGTGGACGCGAAAAGCCTTCTCCAACAACGCTTGGACGGTCCCGGTGCGTTGATCCGAGCAGGCCTCGAGGCCGAGGTTGTATCGGGAGTGATCATCGAGCAACCCGAAGGGATGACACAACGCGGCGTTGGCGAGAGCGAACCAGCCCTTGAAGTCCATCTGCCACAGGTCATTGGGTCGGGGACGCTCCCACCGCTGATACGCCCGAGGCTGCCTCTCTCCGTTGAGGAGCCCCCGGCGACGGAGAATGCCGGTGACCGTCGACGGAGCAGGGACCCGGTCGTGTCCCTCGTTGACCAGCAGCCGGTTGATCTTGCGGCCACCCCACACCGGATGCTCATTACGCAGAGCCACCACCGCCTCCTCGAGCTCCACTGGGGTCTGACTCGGACTCGAATGCGGTCGTCGAGACCGATCGACCAGCCCCGCTTCCCCCTCCGCCCGCCACCGTCGCCACCACTCATAACCCGTCGTCCGTGACACCCCGAACCTGCCGCACAACTCGCTAAACGGCACCGAAGCGCCCTCAGCCAGACGAACGAAATCGAGCCGCTCACTCATTGGATCGCACTCTCTCCACGGCACCCCACACCCCCAAGCTCGACGGAAGTGTCAAGGATGTCCCCGCACATCTGTAAAGGATGTCCCTGGTCCGCACAGGAAGCCGGGGGGAGACGACCCCTTCACACCGTCGAGTCCACTGCCTGTTGGCCGAGGGCGGCGTGAGCGGCGGAGAGGCGGGCGATCGGAACCCGGGGCGGGCTGCACGACACGTAGTCGAGCCCGGTGCGGTGACAGAAGGCGATCGTCGCAGGGTCGCCGCCGTGCTCGCCGCAGATCCCCACTTCCAGGTCGGGGCGGGCGAGGCGGCCCTCCCTGGTGGCGAGCTCCACGAGGCGACCGACGCCTTCGACGTCGATCGACACGAAGGGGTCGGTACTGAGTACCCCGAGCTCGAGGTACCGCGCCAGGAAGGCATCCTGGGCGTCGTCGCGGCTGATGCCGAACGTCATCTGGGTGAGGTCGTTGGTGCCGAACGAGAAGAAGCGGGCATGCGCGGCCAACTGGCCGGCGGTGAGCGCCGCCCGGGGGATCTCGATCATCGTCCCCACCGGGATGTCGATTCCCACGCCGGAAGCCAACACCTCCCGGCGGATCATCTCCTCCATCCTGCCCAGTTCCTCCACGGTGGACACCAGCGGCACCATGATCTCGAGGTGGGGGTGCCCGCCTGCGGCCAGCCGTCGTTTGACGGCTTCGAGCGCGGCGCGGACCTGGGCGACGTACAGCTCAGGGCGCACGATCCCCAGCCGGACTCCCCGCAGGCCCATCATCGGGTTCGATTCTTCGAGGCGGCGCACCGCGGCGATCAGGTGATCGATCTCGTCGGTGTCGGCGTGCTTGGCGATGAGCTCGCTCCGCTCCATCACGAGATCGATGCGTGCCGGGAGGAACTCGTGGAGGGGCGGATCGAGCAGCCGGACGACGACGGGCTTGCCGTCCATGGCCGCCAGCAGCTCTTCGAAGTCGTCGGCCTGCATCTTCTCGAGGGCGGCGAGGGCATTCTCGGGGTCTTCGTCGAGGATCACTTGCTGGACGATCGGCAGGCGCTCGCCCATGAACATGTGCTCGGTGCGGGCGAGGCCGATCCCGTCGGCACCCCAGCGAGCCGCTTCGGCGGCGGTGGCTCCGTCATCGGCGTTCGCCCGGACCCCGAGCGTCCGCACTTCGTCGGCCCACGCGAGCAGATGCTCGAGCTCGTCGCTGGGTTCCGGACGGGTGAGGGGCAGTTCTCCGAGGTATACCCGGCCGGTCCCGCCGTCGATCGTGATCACGTCGCCTTCGGAAACGACCGTGCCACCCGAGCTGAAACGCCGATTCGCCTCGTCGACGATCATGGCCCCCGCTCCGGTCACCGCCGGGGTGCCCATTCCGCGAGCGACGACCGCCGCGTGGCTGGTGCGCCCCCCGTGGCTGGTGAGGATGCCCTCAGCCGCCGCCATGCCGTGGATGTCGTCCGGGGTGGTCTCCCACCTGACGAGGATCACCGGTGTACCGGCCGCCGCCATCTCCACTGCCCGGTCGGCGTTGAAAACCGCCGCGCCACATGCTGCTCCCGGTGAGGCGTTGAGACCCTTGGCGATCGGCTGGGCGGCCACCGGTTGGTCGAGCCCCGGGTGGAGTAGTTGGTCGAGTGACGCAGGGTCGACCCGCAGAAGTGCGGTGTTGCGATCGATCACGCCCTCCTCCACCAACTCGACGGCAATGCGGACGGCAGCCGCGGCGGTCCGCTTGCCGACCCTGGTCTGGAGGATCCACAGCTTCTCCCGCTCGACGGTGAACTCGATGTCGCACATGTCGCGGTAGTGGCCTTCGAGCTTCCCCATCACCTCGACCAGTTCGGCGTGGAGGGTGGGGTGCCGTTCGGCGAAGGCGCCGAGGCTCACGGTGTTGCGGATTCCGGCCACGACATCCTCGCCCTGGGCGTCGGGGAGGTAGTCGCCGTAGGGCGACGCCTCGCCGGTGGATGGATCACGGGTGAAGCAGACGCCGGTTCCAGAGTCGGCCCCCAGGTCACCGAACACCATCGACTGCACGTTGCAGGCGGTGGCGAGATTCTCGGGAAGCCGATGGATGTGCCGGTAGTCGCGGGCGCGCTGGTTGTTCCATGAGGCGAAGACCGCGGCGATCGCCCCCCGGAGCTGTTCGTGAGGATCTTCGGGCAGCGGGGTGCCGGTGGCGGCGACGATCTCCTTGAACCGGCGGGTGGCCTCCCGCATGTCGTCGGCGGTCAGTTGGCTGTCGTCATCTACACCCCTGGCCTGACGAAGGTCGGTGAGCACCTGCTCGAAGGCGGACGCTTTGGCTCCGAGTACCACCTTGCCGTAGGTCTGGGCGAACCGGCGGTAGGCGTCCCAGGCGAACTGTTCCCCACCTGACCATGCCGTCAGCGCGGCGTGAACCTCGTCGTTCATGCCGAGATTCATCACCGTGTCCATCATTCCCGGCATCGAAAACTTCGCCCCGGACCGCACCGACACCAACAGGGGCACTCCGTCCGTGGCACCGAAAGTCCGACCGGTGGTCTGCTCGAGGCGCCGCAGGGCCTCGACCGTCTCGTCCCAGATGTCGCTGGCAAGTGCCCCTTCATCGAGGAAGCGTCGGCATGCCCCGGTCGAAAGGGTGAATCCCGGCGGCACCGGCAACCCGAGCCGGGTCATCGTGGCAAGCCCGGCCCCCTTGCCCCCAAGCCCGTCCTTGTCGTCCCCATCACCCACCGAAAAATCAAACGCGTACATGGCGCCATTGTGGTCAGTTCGAAGAGCGCCTCGTACGGTCGAACGGCCCCGCTTACAGGGCGGCGAAAAGCGAAAGCCTCGCTTCGCTCGGCAGCGAAAGGCGAAACCGCGTTCGGCCGAGCGAAGCGATGGCCTTCCTTCGAATCGCGAATTGCGAATTGCGGCGGGGGGGGGGGG
>JBBEAX010000012.1:0-3545 GCA_040882645.1 Acidimicrobiia bacterium | reverse complement strand
CCCCCCCCCCCCCCCCCCCCCGCTCACCTAACCGGCAGCTCGACGTGGACCTTCGTGCCCTGGTCTTCGCGGGATTGGAGGCCGTAGACACCCCCGGCGGTGGCCACCCGGCGTGCGATGTTGCCGAGGCCGAGGCCGTGATGGTCCCTCGACGTGTCGAAACCGGATCCGTTGTCGGAGATCGTCACCATCACCCGATCGTCGAGGCATTGCACGCTCACGCTGATATCGGTGGCGTCGGCGTGGCGGAGGGCGTTGCTTGCCGCCTCTCCGATGATCGCCACGAGGTGATCGGCGATGGCTGCGTCGGGCACCCCCGGAGGGCAGTCGACGGTCAGGGCGATCTCCTTGCCGTGGGGACGGGAGAGTTCGGTCAGCAACCCGCTGAGGCGCGAGGTGAGGCCGGGCTGAGCCCAAACCGGCGGCTGGAGATCGAAGATGAATCGCCGCAGTGCGATGATCGTCGAGTCGAGCCGGTCGACCGCATCGTCGATCCGCGCCTTCACCGAGGTCGGATCGCTTTCGATCTTTCCGATCGACGCCTGGAGGCCCAGCCCGACTGCAAACAGGTCTTGGATGATCGAGTCGTGCAGGTCGCGGGCGATCCGCTCGCGGTCTTCGGTCAGCGCGGCACGGCGGAGTCGTTCCTGCAGGCGAAGGGTGGAGATCGCCGCTCCGGCAGTGACGGCCATGAACTCGACGAGCACCTCGTCATCCTCGTTGAAGCCCCCCTCTTTCTCGGTGAGATACAGATTGCCGAATATCCGGCTGCCGACACGCACGGGCACCCCCAGGAAGGAGTGCATCTCCGGGTGGTGGTTGGGGAAGCCAACCGAGTCGGGGTGGTTGGCGATCTCGTCGATGCGCACCGTCTTCGCCTGTTGGGTGATGGTCCCCAGGACCCCCTCCCCCCGGGGAAGGTGTCCGATGGCGTCAGCCGTGTCGGAGCCGATGCCGATGTGGATGAAGTCGATGAGGGTGCCGTGCTCACCGATCACCCCGAGTGCCCCGTAGCGGGCTCCCGTCAGCTCCATCGCCATGATCACCGTCGACTCGAGCAGCGAGCCCAGGTCGACCTGGCCCACGACGCTGGCGGCCGCTTCGACAAGTCCACGAATTCGGCCAGGGGTGAAGTCCCTCACGGGGCCAGATTGTATGACCTGGTGAAACGCTCGCTGCCGTAACGAACGCGCGCCAGTTAGGGCCTTTTGGAGGGGGTCCTGTGCCTTTCCGCCGTCTCGGCGGCCGCACCGCCCCGGGTATCGTGGTGTTGTGACGAAGGCGCTTCGCATCGAACTGGTGGACGACCACGAAGTGGTCCGCAGTGGCCTGAAGTCGATGCTCGACGCCGAAGACGACCTCCAAGTCGTCGGCGAGGCAGGCTCGGTCGAAGAGGCCATCCGCCGGGTCGGCTTCGACGAGCCCGACGTGGTGATCCTCGACGTGCGCCTCCCCGATGGAAGCGGGGTGGAGGCTTGCCGCGAGATCCGCACCCGCTGGCCCGACATCAATGTCTTGATGCTCACCTCGTTCGCCGATGACGAGGCCCTCTTCGCCTCAATTCTCGCCGGGGCGTCCGGGTACGTTCTCAAGCAGATCAAGGGATCAGATCTCATCGAGAGCGTCCGCAAGGTGGGTCGCGGCGAATCCCTGCTGGATCCCGAGATGACCGACCGGGTGTTCCGCCGCATTCGCGGCGAGGAGCAAGACGACCCACTCTTGGCCCGGCTCAGCAAACAGGAGCGCCGGATCCTCGAGTACATCGCCGAAGGCTTGACGAACCGGCAGATCAGCGAGCAGATGTTCCTCGCCGAGAAGACGGTCAAGAACTACGTCTCCAACGTCCTCGCCAAGCTCGAGATGAGCCGCCGCAGCGAGGCAGCCGCCTATGCCGCCAGGTTGCAGGCAGAGAAAGAGCATCGATATCCACCGGAGCAATGGCCGTCATGAAGATCATCGTTGGGGTGGACGACAGCGGCATGGCCGAGTCCGCGGTGAAGCGGGCATTGGATCTCGGTGGGCGACTCGGTGCCGAAGTCGATGTCGTCTATGTGTCACATGTCCCTTCGACGGTGCTGGCGGCGATGGCGGGGGTGCCCACTGTCGCGGAGGACTTCGCCCACGCTCAGCGGGAGGGCGTCTGGGCGCGAATCGGGCCCTTGCTGGAGGGTACGACCGCCGCGCGGATCGACCTGGAGGGCTATCCGCCCGACGCATTGATCGAGCACGCGAAGGCGACGTCGGCAGATCTCATCGTGGTAGGGAGTCGGGGCAGAGGGGACCTCGCCTCGTTGCTGCTGGGAAGCACGAGCCACCGGGTCGTCAACAACGCGCCGTGCGACGTCCTGATCGTACGGGGAGAGGGCTGACATGAAGGTTCGAGATCTGATGACTACGGAGCCGATCACCACGACTCCGGATTCCCCTCTCAAAGAGGCGGCACGCACCATGGTGCGGGAGAAGATCAGCGGCTTGCCCGTCATGGAGGGCAGCAAGCTGGTCGGTATGGTCACCGAAGGCGACTTCCTCCGCCAGGAGGCCGACCGGGACCAGCCCTACCGGCTGAGTCTTCTCGAGGCGCTGTTCGGCGACGGCACCACTGAGCCCGAGGCGGAGACCGTGGGCGAAGTCATGTCGAGCCCCGTGGTGACGATCACCGGCGACGCCACCCTCAGCGAGGCGGCGCGGGTCATGTCGCACCGCAAGGTGAAGCGGCTCCCGGTGGTCGATGAAGACGGCGCCCTGATCGGCATCATCAGCCGGGCCGACGTCGTGAACGCGTTCACCAAGCCCGACGAGGTGATCGAAGACGAGATCCGCGAAGACATCGTGCGGCGCCTGCTCTTCCTCGAGCCCGACGCCATCGAAGTCAAGGTGGACGGCGGCGTGGTCACCCTTTCCGGGGAGCTGGAGAACCGCACCGAAGCCCATCTGCTCGAAGAGCTCACCCGCCGCATCGCCGGCGTCATCAAGGTCAACAGTGACCTCACCTACGAGGTCGACGACGGCCGGATCGGGAAGTCGTACCCGCTGGGGTAGGGCCGAGCTTCGCTCGACCCGCGATGAGCGAAAAGCGATGGGCGATTAGCGATTGGTAAGAGCGGGGGTCAAGCCGGTCTTGGCTGTTGGCCGTTGGCCGTTGGCTCTTTAGATCAGCGCTTTTACCGCGTCTGCCACCGCATCTGGCTTTTCCATTGGGACGAAATGGGTTGCCCCCTCGATCGTCACTAGTTCGGCGTTACGGAAGCGGGAGGTCAGGCTCACGCCGAACTCCGGGGTGTGGCTGTCCGAGTGCTCTCCGACAACGACTGTCACCGGGCATCCGATCTCGCCGAGGCGGTCCCAGGTTCCGTGGGCGGTGGCCGCCCGATAGAACTCGGCTTCGATCACGGGCGGGCAGGCCAGGGTGCGGCCCCCGTCAGCGGCCTCGACGGTTCCGTGCTCCACATACAGGCGAAGTGACTCGTCGGTCCACCGAGCGAAGGGCCCTCGTCCGTGGAATGATTCGAACGCGCTGTCGACCGATTCGAAGTGGTGGCGTCGAC
>JBBEAX010000011.1:0-44279 GCA_040882645.1 Acidimicrobiia bacterium | reverse complement strand
TGGTCGTCGTCGTTGCCGCCGTGGTCGTCGTCGTTGCCGCCGTGGTCGTCGTCGTCCGGCCCCCCGACCGGCGGAGATCATGCGCCTCAGCACCCCTGTCAAGACTTCGCCACTCCTGGCGTTGATTTCAGCCTCGTCTTGGAGGTGTGACATCACATCGGTTGATCACGCAGAACCTGCGCCCGGCTGAGGCCCCTCACGATTTCCCGCTGAACGTGTTGCTTGGGCTTGTCGTTCAGATCGTGTCAACGGTGAGTCGATGCTTCACCGACCGAAGGTCAGCAGTTTGGGACCAGCCAGGAGCCCCAGTTCACCGCATAGGCGACACCGTCGACGTTGAGAGACGACACGGTGACGGTCTGACCTGAGAGGTCCATGTCGGATATCCCAAACGATAGGAACACACCGGAGCTCACAGTCGTCAGAGGAATCGAACCTGCCCCACTAGCCAATAGCACGAGCGTCCCCGGGTTGCCGTGGCCAACATCGGGGCCTTTCAACAGAATGTCGATCGACGCGCAACTGTTCACGTCGTGGTAGTCGACATTGAAGACCCCAAGCGGCACTGTCGTGGTGGTGGTCGGTGGCAGAGTCGTGGTCGTAGTCGACGTGGTTGTGGTGGCCGGTGGCAGAGTCGTACTAGTCGAAGTGGTAGACGTGGTGCTCGTCGTAGTCGTACTAGTCGAAGTGGTAGACGTCGTGCTCGTCGTAGTCGTAGAGATCGCCACCGGCACGACCGGGCTACCCCCCGATTCGTCTTGCCCGCCCGGTGGGGCCGAGTCACCACCCGGTGGTAGCAGTGCAGGAGGTGGAAGGTCTTCCGCCCGCGAGATCGATGCTGGCGTCGAGTCGCTGTTGGAGTTCTGCGCGGCCACCACGCCACACGTACCGATGCCCATTGCCAGCAACGCGCCCCCAGCAACCGCCTTGGTCAGTGTCTTGAGTTTCGGCGCGTTTTCGGCCCGTATCTCCTTGCGCTTGGCTATCCGCTCTTCCCGCAACTTCTTGAACATGAAGGCGGCCATTGGGTCGATGAAGCTACGTCGAGCGGCCTCGTCTGCGCTCCACCCTTGTTCTTCCTGGCGGTTATCTTCTCGCTCCAAATCCTCATCAAAGAGGGGCGCCTGGATGCGAATCCACTCGGCGGCTTCCAGCGTTCTCTGCACCTCCCTCAGCCGCGTGAAATCATCAGCTGCTTCTAAGTCGGCGGTATGCGCTGTTCCTTCGGGCGTCTTCAGCCAGGCTTCGTACTGCGCTCGTTTCTCAGCCTGGGCCCTCTGCTGGTCCCTTTCGGCCTTGCGTTGGAGCCATCGCCTGTGTGCCTGCTCGCTCTCAAGTTTCGCCTGCCGTGTCGCTTGTGGATCGGCGTCCCATAGACCAAAGCCGCTCGCAAAAAACTCCAACGCCGGCTCCACGTCCTCCTTGGAAAGGACTTCAGACATGATCCGGGCTACGACCGTCTTCTTGCTGATGACTCGAACCTTTGGTAGCCGGACTCGACAAAAACTCAGCCAACCTGGGGGGCTGGTCGAGATAGGTACCGTAGTTGAGTTGAACACTCAATGTTGAACCCGGCCGTCCCTAATCTCAGGACCATCCCCACACACGGCCCGCTGACCGAGGAATCCCTTGCCGGAGTGTCAACACAGGTGCTTCGGGGCCGCGCACCTCTCCGCAGGTCACGGCTGGCAATACAGACACCCCCATTGAGATCGTGGCATAACAGTGGCATACTTAGGGCATGACCAGAGTTCGTGTCAGCACCACTGTCGACGAGGCGCTCCTCGCCCGGGCCCGAGAGATTCGCGCGGGAGCGAACGACGCCACGATCCTCGACGAGTCGTTGAAGGCGTTGCTCCGGGGCCACCGCTCCGCCGAGGTCGACGCCGCCTACACCGTCTACGACGAGCATCCGCTGAACCAGCCGGATGAGTGGGGGGACCTGGCCTCCTTTCGCCAGGCTGCCGGACCCTCGTGACGGATGTGCCAGCGCGCGGAGAAGTCTGGTGGTGCGAGCCGCCCGCGATCGGCCGGCGCCCCGTGGTGGTGCTCTCCCGGGATTCGGCGATCCCAAGGTTGCGCCGGGCTCTCGTCGCACCATGCACCACGACGATCCGCGGGCTCCCCAGCGAAGTGGTGCTCGAACCGGGGGACGACCCGGTCCCTCTGCGGTCCGTAATCAACCTCGATTTGGTGGAGAGCGTCTCGATCGGGCTGCTCACCGACCGGCTCGGTCGCCTGAGCGACCATCGGATGCGGCAGGTCTGTGCCGCCCTCGCGGTCGCGGTCCACTGCGACTGAACCCCCCACCCGGTACCCCGGCATCCCCGTGCGAACTATCTTGTCCTCATACTCGGAGGTGACGGCATGGACAGTCAGGCTTGGCTCTGGTTCTGGATCGGTGCGGCGGTCTTCCTGTCGGTCGCCGAAATCTTCACCGCAGGGTTTTTCATGCTGCCGTTCGGCATCGGAGCAGCGGCGGCGGCGGTCATGGCCTTCTTCGAGACCGACGAAGTGCCCCAACTCATCGTCTTCATCGTGGTGTCGGCGATCTCGCTCTACCTGCTGCGGCGCTTCGTCCGGATCGGAGACGCGGTGCAGCACAACGTCGGCTCGAACCGGTTCATGGGCCAGGTCGCCCGGGTGATCGAGGAAATCGACCCGGCGACCGGAGAGGGCAGGGTCCGGATGGAGACCGAGACGTGGCGGGCCACCACCGACGGAGGCCCGATCCCGGCGGGGGCAAATGTGAGAGTGCTCGAAGTCAGAGGCACCCGCCTCGTCGTCGAGCCCGAGAAGTGAACAAGGGAGAGAGATGGAACCGCTAGCAATCATCCTGATAGTCGTCGGCGTCCTGTTCCTGATCGTGGTGTCGCGGGCACTGAAGATCGTGACGCAGTTCGAGAAGGGACTTGTCGAACGGTTCGGGCGCTTCGACCACATGGTCGACCCGGGACTGCGGTTCATCGTGCCGTTCATCGACCGAATCCGTCGGGTCGACATGCGCGAACAGGTCGTCGATGTGCCGCCGCAAGAAGTCATCACCAAAGACAACGTGGTGGTGACGGTGGACGCGGTCGTGTACTACCAGGCGACCGACCCGGTAAAGCTGAAGTACAACGTCGCCAACTTCATCCTGGCTGCCACCAAGCTGGCACAGACCAACCTGAGGAACATCGTCGGCGAACTCCAACTCGACGAAGCACTGACCTCCCGCGACATGATCAACGCCCAGTTGCGGACCGTCCTCGACGAGGCCACCGACGTCTGGGGCACCCGGGTGGTCCGCGTCGAGATCCAGCGCATCGATCCCCCGCCGGACATCACCGAGGCCATGCACCGCCAGATGAAGGCCGAGCGCGATCGACGCGCCACGGTCACCGAGGCGGAGGGCGAGAAGCGGGCCGCCATCCTCCGGGCGGAAGGCGTCAAGGAGGCGCGCATCCTGGAGGCGCAGGGCCAGGCCCAGGCCATCAAGGAAGTCGCCGAGGCAGAGAAATTCCAGAAGCTGACCGTCGCCGAAGGCGAAGGACAGGCCATCGAGCGGGTGTTCGGGGCGATCCACACCGGCGACCCGACCCCAGACCTGATCGCCATTCGCTACCTGACCGCCCTCGAGGCGATCGCCGACGGCCAGGCCACGAAGATCTTCCTCCCCTACGAAGCCTCCGGCGTGCTCGCCAGCATCGGAGTGGTGAAGGAGCTGTGGGATAAGGAGTCCTGAGCCGAAGGCTCAGACCTCAGCGATTGGCGAAGCCAGAATCAAGATTCAAGAGTCAAGACTCAAGACTTCCTGAGCCGGGTCGCCAGGGCGGAGAGCATCCCGCGGATCTCACCAAGTTCTTGCTCAAGTGCAGAGTGCCGTTCCGGCGAGAGGTAGCCGAGGTCTCTGCTCAAGCTGATCTCGTACTCGAGTTCGGTCGATGAGGCGATCGACGCCTGGAGATACCGCGCGAAATTCAGATCCGTTCCGGACCCCGACCCCTCGGCGATGTTGATCGGAATCGAGGCAGCAGCGCGTCGGAGTTGGGCTATAAGTCCGTAACGCTCGTTTCTGGGAAAGCTGCGTGTCGCCTTGCAGATGTCGAGCACAAGGACATGCGAGCGCTGCCAGGCCTTGAGCTTTCGATAGTCATGCATCCAGATCTAATGCCAGTTGCGAGCGGCGGAGTCAAGCCCCCCGTCGAGCAGACCACCGGTTCTTGATTCTTGGCTCTTGACTCTTGGCTCTAAGCAGCAAGGCCGTCAAACACGAAACGCACCAATGTGTCTGCTGCTTCGTGCATCTTTTGTTTCGCGTCCGGGTCGCGGAACAGGGTTTGGGAGGCGGCCATGATCATCGAGAAGACCAGGCGGCCGGCGTCGATGGGGTCGAAGGCTCGGAACTCGCCGCTCGCAATGCCCGCCCGGCACAACCGAACGACCTCGTCCTCGAGGGCACCGTGGGCGCGACGCAGCCGCTGCTGCGCAACTTCGCTGAGCCGGGGAAGCTCCTTGTGGAGGGTGGCGCCCAGATCGTCGTCGCTCGAGACGAACTCGAGCCCCCGCACGATCAACTCGCCGAGGCGTTCCCGGACGGAGACCACATCCGGTACCCCGCTGACGAGGCCTTGAACCGCGGCGGGAAGCCGGCTCTCGACGAGGTTGACCAACACGTCTTCCTTGTCGGCGAAGTACTCATAGAGCGTGGTGCGGCCGATGCCGACCGCGGCGGCGAGGTCGCCGAGGCCCACCTCGGAATACCCCGGTTCGCGGAACAGGACGGCGGCCGCGTCGAGGATCTCGGCGCGGGTCTGCCGTTTATGCTCCTCGATAGTGGCGGCGCGTATGCGCGGCATTCCGAAAGCGTACCCCCTCCACCGCATTGACCGCTGGGCAGCAAGGCGCAAACCCGGGTTCGGAGGAGGCTCGTGACGGTTCGACCCGATGGCAGGGAGCGGCGCAACGCGGCCATCCTGATGCTGGACATCGTCGGTTTCAGCCTGATGGTGGGGCGCGACGAGGAGGAAGCTGCCTCCCGCCTCATCAAGTTCCACGACGATGCGGAGCGACTCATCGCCGATTCACGCGGCCGGGTGATCGACACGGCCGGCGACTCGGTATTCGCATTGTTCGACTCGGTCATCGATGCAGTCGAATGTGCTGCCGAGATCCAGCGTCGTCTTGCCGCCGACCCACGAACCGACCGCATGGTGGTTCGGATCGGAATTCACCGGGGCGAAGTCGTGCTCGACGGGGGCCGCGCCTTCGGCGAAGGTGTGAACATCGCCGCCCGACTGCAACAGATCGCTCCGCCCGGGGGCATCGCCGTCTCTGCGGACGTGTACAACGCGGTAGAGACGATGTTCCCGTTCGAGGACCAGGGGCACCGAAGCCTCAAGAACATCGAGGGCCGGGTGCGGGTACACACGGTCGCCGGAACGGAATTCGGTTTCCCCGAACAGCCGGTTCCCCGGGCATTTCTCCCGTCAGGATTCTCCGATCTGGCTGAATCGTTCACCTTCGCCGTCGAGGATCGGCTGCTGGCTCGCGGGTTCGACCCGAAGACCACCGAACGCCCTGAGCCCGCACCGCCGGTGCACCCCCGCCACCTCATCGAATCCCGTGGATTCTGGGTGCTGCTCGCGATCGGATCGCTGCTAATCGCCGGGCACCTGACAGGATGGACTTCCAACGGCCTCTACCCGCTGATCGGCGTGACCCTGGTCGGGGGAGCATTCGGCCGCCTCACCGCCTCGATCACCGGCCGCGGCGGCTTCCGTGCATTGGCAATCGCGATCTCCCTTGGCGCGGGAGCCCTGTTCCTGACCGGAACCATCTCCCGAGCGATCGCCTGGGTGATGGCGGCCGCACTAGTCGGCCCAGGGGTAGCGGGGCTTAGAAGGAAAAGGGGCGATACGCCATACGCCATACGCGATACGAAGGAAAAGCCCTGACCCTGGGAACGGCTCCTTACGCGTTCTGTCGTATCGCGTATCGCGTATTGCGAATCGCGCCCTATCGCGTATCGCGCCTCAGGACGTCTTCGTATCTCGAATCGCGCCTTACGGCTTAACCAGCGTTTCCCAAAGATCCTTCTCGGCCAGGTCCACGATCGTCCAGGCCATGGCGAGTGCTCCGTCGCGCATCGCTTTCTCGCCGTCGGGGGTGATCGTGTGGGCGGCGAACTCCGGCTGATGGTTGACGGCGCCTTTGGTGTCCATGCCGATCATCGGGTGGATCGCCGGCACCACATGGCTCACATTGCCCATGTCGGTGCTGCCTGCGTTCGATGCGGGACGATCCTTGGCGCGCGCCATCTTCCGGCCGAGTTCGGCCGAGTTCGCCGAGAACAGCTCGACCATCGTGGGCTCGCTGAGGATGTCCTCGTACTCGTGGCCCGTCGGCGAGAACTTGACGGTGCATCCGGTGGCGGTCGCCGCGGCCTCGGCCATCGCGGTGAACTGGGCCATCATCTCCCCTAGCCGCGCCTTGGTATCCGCCCGGACGTACCACTCCGACCGCGTATGAGAAGGAATGATGTTCGGGGCGTCCCCTCCGTGGACGGGGATCCCGTGGATCTTGTCCGTGGCCCGCATCTGCTGGCGGAAGTTCGAGATCGCCACGTACAGCAACACGAATGCGTCGAGGGCGTTCTTCCCCTCCCACGGCGCCGCCGAGGCGTGGGCGTCCTTTCCGAAGAATTCAACCGACAGGTGGTTGATCGCGAGGGCAAATGGGTCGACGGTGTTCTCCGGCGAGGGGTGGATCATCATCGCTGCAGCAGCCCCCTTGAAGGCCCCGGCATTGATGAGGTCGACCTTCCCGCCGACGTTCTCCTCGGCCGGGGTGCCCAGCACGGTGACCCGAAAACCGAGCTCGTCGGCGAGGGGCGCCACCGCCACCCCCGCTCCAAGCGCGGCGGTCGCAATGATGTTGTGACCGCAGGCATGCCCGATGCCGGGCAAGGCGTCGTACTCGGCACACACGATCACCTCGGGCCCCGACTTCCCCGCCCGGGCCGCGAACGCGGTGTCGAGCCCGTAGGCCGGGTACTCGACCTCGAATCCGTTGGCGGCGAGAAAGTCGACGAGTCGGCGCGACGACTCGTGCTCCTTGTAGGCGATCTCCGGGTTCTCATACATCCAACGGCTGATCGATTTGAGTTCGGCCTCGACGGCCTCGAAACCCGATCGAGCCCGGTCCTTCAGATCCATGGGGTCCTTCCCTGACGAGGTGACGCGTCAGCGAACGTACCATCGAAACCCGGAGGTGTTCCATGGGACATTGGCACGATGTGAGAGACGACCTGCGCGACCCTGCCCGCCACCTACGGGAGCACATCCCCGAGGTGTATCGGGGCTTCGCAGAGTTGAGCGCCGCCTCCCTCGCAGATGGGGTGATCTCGGCCGCCTTGAAGGAAGTGATCGCCCTGGTCATCGCGGTTGCCGAGCAGTGCGATGGCTGCATCGCCGCCCATGCCCGCGCCGCGGTGAAGCGTGGGGCGAGCCCCCAACAGGTGGCCGAAGCCCTCGGCGTCGCCATGATGATGGGCGGCGGCCCCGCCACCGTCTACGCCCCCCGAGCCTGGGCGGCGTATCAGGAGTTCCTGGCAGAGGGATGAGAAAGTCGCTGACAGTCGCTGACAGTCGCTGACTGCAAGAGACTTCGGCCGCCAGTTTCGATCAGGGGGCCTTCGGCCATGGTGGCGGGATCGATACTGCAGCAGCCTGGAAGGGTGACTTCACGGACCACGCTGGCGATCGCCCTTGTGCTGGTCGTGGCCACCTCCCCAGGATGTGGGACCGGGCAAGGCGATCCCCCGACGACGACATCCCTTCTATTCACCGGCGACCTCATCTTGGGGAGAGGTGTCGCGCCTGTGGTCGCCGCCAATGCGGATGAGATCTTCTCAGGGATTCGCCACATCGTGAGCGAAGCGGACATCGCCATGGTGAACCTCGAATCGCCCTTGACTCGCCGTCCCCATTCCTCGGCAAACCCGTTCGCGTTCGAGGCCGATCCGGCGGGTGCGGGCCTGATCTCTTCGGCCGGGTTCGACGTCGTCAACCTGGCGAACAATCACGCCGGGGACGCTGGACCGGCCTCGATCACGGACACAATCGACGCGGTCCGGGGCGCCGGCATGAGCGTGGTCGGGGCGGGCGCAGACTCCTCGACGGCGTCTGCGCCGCTGATCCTCGAGCGAGAGGGCATCCGGGTCGCGGTCCTCGCGATCGATGCGACCGGCGACGGTCTCGAGGCAGGAGATGGGCCTGGGGTCGTCCACTGGGACCCGGCCACCATCCGCAGATCCGTGGAGCACGCCGCCGCCATCTCCGACATCCTTGTGGTGTCACTGCATGGGGGCGTCGAGTACCTCCCCGACCCCGATCCCCGCATGACGCAGATCGCCGGTCAGCTCGTCGAATGGGGAGCAGACGTTGTCTGGGGCCATGGCCCACATGTGCGCCAGATCGTGTCGGTCATCGACGCCGGCGGCCGGGCTGCCATTGTTGCCCCCAGTCTCGGCAACCTCCTGTTCGACCAACGCGATCCCGAGACCGAAGTGGGTTCGGTCCTCGAGGTTCTGGCGGGACCCGACGGCATCGTTGGATACCGGGTCGGAACCGCCTCGCACCATGATCTCCGGGTGGGCTTCTCAGGGTGGACCCCTCCCGTCGGGAACGCCTTTCTGCGCGACGGTGAGTGGTGGTCGTTGGTCGCCGAACCCCTTTTCGGTCCCAGCGATGTCGTCATCGGCGATTTCCCCTGGGGTGATGTCGTCGCCGCCGGAGCAGGTCACGTCACCGGAGGAGCGCGTGACGAGATCGTGGTCTCCTTCCGCAAGCCCGCCACGCCCCATCCGGTGCGCGATGGCCTTCCCGAAGTCCTATGGCGGGACCCGTTGGGACGGACCGCGCACCTGGGCATCTACCAGGCCGACGATCTCTCGCCGATCTGGGTCGCCGGGATGGTTCCCGCTCCGGTCGGAGCCCTCGCCGTGTGCGACGGATCGCTGTCGATGGCGTACACCTCGCTCGATGACCCCACCGTGATCGCCACCGGCGCCGCCGTATGGCGCCCCGGCGGCCTGGACGCCGTCGACCGACTCCCCGGCCACGGCGTCCCGGGATGCTTCGATGTCGACCGAGACGGCGCCCTGGATCCGGTGGTCGTCGGACGTGGCTGATGGGGAGCATCAGCCCGAATCGCTGATTCGCTGATCCTCTAAGGCCAGTCGGCCCTGGCACAAGGGAGACCCTGGCCAGAAAATGGCTCCGGGACTCGTGCGATTCCACCTGGAGGTGGGCAATGCGCTCCTTCACCGCTCTGTTGGCCGGTCTCGTCCTCGTCGCGGCCTCGTGCTCCGACACCACCACGGAAAGCACGACGACCCGGGACGGCGCGGATACGACCGCGACGAGTTCGATCACCACCATCCCGGGTTCGACCACGACCACCGTGCCATCTCCGGCGGGACCGTCCTTCCTGCGTCCCCTCCCCCCCTTCGCCGGCTCCTTCGCAGAAATCCCGCTGCTGGGCGACGTCCCGGCCTATTCGGGCCCTGACAGACCGCGCTCCCTCGATGGGGTCCTCTGGGCTGATCTGATTGCATCAGCCCTCCCTGATGACATCTACCCGGGTGCGCTCACGCTTCTGGCCGAAAACGGGTTCGTCGTCGTCGAAGGAAGTTACGGCCAGTTCCACGAGGCGTATGGCCACGTGAGCGCATCCAGCATGCAGCCGCTCTTCGTCACGACAGACGCCGCCTATCACTACTGGCACCTCGTGTTCGCCAAAGCTCTGCGTGACACCGAGCAGCAGGTGCTGCTGCCCGCGCTCGAGCAATTCGCCCTTGAGTTGGCGGGCGACGCCCGTGAGCAGGCCGATGAGTACGCCGCTGGACCGCTCGCCGAGCCAGCAGGGCAGGTAGCCGACTTTGCCGGTCTCCTCGTGGCTCTTCTTGAGCTGGAGACTGGTCCGTTCGACCCGGAGGTCGCGGCTGAGATGGCATTGATCGCCGACCATCTCGCCTTTGCCACATCGCCGACGACCGGGGCAATGGTCGATTACACCCTCTTCGTCCCGAGGGGTCACTACGCGAGCACTCCCGACCTCACGCGGTACTTCCTGGCGATGTCCGTGCTCGGACAGACCGGGTTCGCGGTGACCGACGAGGCACAGCTGGCGACGGCCCTGCTGCTCGCCAGGCTTCTCGAGGCCGACCCGGTACTCGTCGAACTTTGGACGCGCATCTACCAGCCGACCGCTTTCCTGGTCGGGCTGGCGGACGACTACACCCCGTTCGAGGCGGCGGCTGCGGCCAGCGCACAGGGCGGGCTCTCCGACCCCGCCTTCCTCGCCGAACCCGCGGCGCTCGCCGCGGTGGCCGAGACGCTGCTCGGTCTGCGACAGGTGGCGATCGACCCCGAGAGCAGCTCGATCAGGGTCATGGGTACGCGCTTCGTCCTCGACTCGTTCATCCTCGACCAGTTGGTCCATCCGAGCGTCCTCGGGCGATTGACGGCGTCACCCATGGACGTTGCCGCCGCCTTCGGCAGCGACTGGGCGCTCGATGTCCAGGAGGCAGCTGGCCAAACGGCATACGAGAGCTATGCATCTCAGTTGGAGACGATGCGGACCCTGGTCGCGGAGCGCGATGCCCTCGCCTGGGCGGGCACCGTATATGACGCCTGGCTGTACGCGATCCAGCCGATGTGGAGCGGCCACGGCGCCGCCTACCCAGACCTGATGCGCTCGGAGGCGTGGGCGGCGAAGGCACACCAAGCCGGGTTCGGCTCGTATACCGAGCTCAAACACGACACGGTTCTCTATGCCAAGCAGGCGTTCGCCGAGGGCGAGTTCCCCCCGGCTCCCGCGGAGCCGCGCCATTGGGTGGAACCAGAACCGGTGGTCTATGAGCGATTGGCCGCGGTCGCCCGCCTGATGCGGGCCGGTCTCGCCGATCGCGCCCTCCTCGCCGAAGACGTCGCTCTGGTCCTCGATCAACTGATCGGCATGTACGACCGGTTCGCGCGGCTGGCCTGGGATGAGCTCGCAGGACAGCCGATCTCCGCCGAGGACAACGAATGGCTCGAGACCATCGGCTCTCGGTTCGAGTTGCTCTGGCTGTTGACAGCCGAGTCGGATGAGTCGGCCGCGGGAGGTTTTGCCGAGTCTGCGGACGACATTGCTGCGGTGGTCGTGGACATCATGTCCAACCCCACCGACGCGCTCGAGATCGCCACCGGCGAGATCGACCTGATTTATGTGATCGTGCCCGCCGACGATGGGAGGTTCCAGGTAGCACGGGGCGGGGTGTACTCGTATTACGAGTTCTGGGTGCCCCGTGACCAGCGGATGACCGACGAGGAGTGGCGCCTGCTCATCCGCGATTGGGAGCGGGTCGAAGAGGTACCCGACCGTCCGCCGTGGACCGACTCCTTCCTCGTCCTCGGACAATGGGATTGACTCGCTAGACACCGTCACCCTGCTCGTGTCAATTGCCGGGAGACGGTTCCGCCGGTCGACCGCGTAGGCTCACGGCCATGACACGCACCTTGCTCTCCAACGCACGGATTTTCGACGGCACCGGTGCCCCCATCGCCGACGGTGACGTCGTGCTCGAAGGTGACCGCATCCTCGAGGTGGGAACCGGACTCGACGGCGATGAGGCTTACGACCTGGGGGGCCGCGCCCTGCTTCCCGGGTTCTTCGACTGCCACACCCACGTGGCGGTCAGCAACGTCGACATCTTCGGGATCCTCCAGAAGCCGTTCTCGCTCCACTTCTATGAGGCGGCACACAACCTGCAAGCCACGCTGGACGCCGGGATCACCTCAATCCGGGACGCCGGCGGAGCCGACCTCGGCATTAAGACGGCCGTGGAGAAAGGCCTGATCGAAGGCCCCCACATGCAGATCTCCCTGATCATGCTCAGCCAGACCGGCGGTCACGGCGACGGATGGCTGCCCTCGGGTCAACACATCCGGCTGTTCACCCAGCATCCCGGGCTCCCGTCGAGCATCGTCGACGGACCCGACCAGATCCGTCAGAAGGTGCGTGAGGTGGTGCGCATGGGTGGCGACGTCATCAAGGTGGCGACTTCGGGCGGCGTGCTGTCACCACGCGACGACCCCCGCCACGCCCACTTCACCCTGGAGGAACTCGAAGTGCTGGTGCAAACGGCCCGTGCACTCGGCGTGTGGGTGATGGCACATGCCCAGGCCTACGACGGCATCAAGAACGCGGTGCGGGCCGGCATCCGTTCCATCGACCACGGCATCTACCTCGACGACGAGGCCATCGAACTGATGCTGGCCCGCGGCACCTTCCTGGTGCCGACCCTCGTTGCCCCGACCGGGGTCATCAAGGCCGCCGAGGCGGGAATGGCCATCCCCGAGGCATCCCTCAAGAAGGCGAAGGACGTGATCGAGATCCATCGTGCCTCCTTTGCCAAGGCGGTCGCGGCCGGCGTCAAGGTGGCGATGGGAACCGACAGTGGAGTCACCCCGCACGGTGAGAATCTCGATGAGCTGGTGCTGATGGCAGAGGGGGGGATGTCACCCGAGGACGTGCTCCTCGCCACGACGCGCAATGCCGCAGAGTGCCTCGACGTCGCCGAAGACCGGGGAACCCTCGAGCCCGGCAAGCGGGCCGACCTGGTGGTGATCGACGGGGACCCGACGAATCTCGAGGGTCTGCGTGGACGAATCAGTGCGGTATTCAAGAATGGCCGGGTGGTGTCCCGCTCCCTCTAGACGCGGTGGATGTGCACACAGTCTCACGCTCGCCGTCGGAGACCGCCGCTGGCGCGTAGTCTCCTGGCAAAAGAGAGATCGCGTTGACCATCTGTACGGAGTGCGGTGCGACCAGCCCCGCGTCGCAGAGGTTCTGCGGCGAGTGCGGCACCGCGCTGGCTGCTGTGTGCCCCAACGGCCATGCCAATCCGCCTTCTCTGAAGTTCTGCGGCGAATGCGGCGCCCCCATGCCGGCGCCGGGCCTTGCGCATGGTGCCATCACTCCCGTCTCAGATCCCGGTGAGAGACGCCTCGTGTCGGTTCTCTTCGCCGATCTGGTGGGGTTCACGCCCTTCAGCGAGTCCAGGGACCCCGAAGAGGTGCGGGCGATGTTGACGCGCTACTTCGATCGAGCCCGCGAGGTCATCGAACGGTTCGGTGGCACCGTCGACAAGTTCATCGGCGATGCGGTCACGGCGTTCTGGGGGGCGACCCAGGGTCGGGAGGACGACGCCGAGCGGGCGGTGCGAGCCGCGCTCGAGCTCGTGGACGCGGTCGAAGCCCTCGGCGACGAACTCGGCCTCGAAGGGTTGCAGGCCCGTGCCGGCGTGCTGTCCGGGGAGACGTCGGTGGGCACCGGGGGTAATGACATGGTGGTGGTAGGCGACATCGTCAACACCGCGTCGCGCCTGCAATCCGCCGCCAGTCCGGGAACGGTGCTCGTCGGGGAGGCGACCAAGCAGCTCACCGACCCCGCCATACGCTATGAGTCCGTCGGGGAGCAGGAACTCAAGGGGAAGTCGGTCCCGGTCACGGCATGGCGGGCCCTTGCCGTGACCGGTGAGCGCGGCGGCCGGGGTAGGTGGGAGGTAATGGAGCCTCCCTTCGTCGGCAGAGAGGACGAGTTACGCCTCCTCAAGGACCGCCTCCACGCCACCACTCGTGATCGGACCGCGCGGTTGGTGTCGATCGTCGGCGAGGCCGGGATCGGCAAGAGCCGCCTGACATGGGAGCTCCTCAAGTACGTGGACGGGATCACAGAGGCGTTCCGATGGCACCAGGGCCGCTCCCCCGCCTACGGTGAGGGCGTCACGTTCTGGGCGCTGGCCGAAATGGTCCGCTCCCGCGCCGGCATCGCCGAGACCGAGGAGCCTCTGAAGGCCCGGATGAAGCTGCGCACCACGGTTGCCGAAAATGTGCCATCCGGGGAAGAGCAGCAGTGGATCGAACCCCGGCTCGCCGGCCTCCTCGGTCTCGCCGAGATGCCCTCCGGTGACCGCAACGAGCTGTTCGCCGCCATGAGAACCTTCTTTCAGCGAATCTCTGAGCGAGACACCGCGGTCCTGGTGTTCGAAGACCTGCAGTGGGCAGATGAGGGCCAGCTCGAGTTCATCGAGGAGCTGGTCGAGATGTCACCCCGGCATCCGATCCTCGTGATCACCCTCGCCCGCCCCGATTTCCTCGAACGCCGTCCCGCCTGGGGCTCGTCCGGGCACCGCTTCCTCTCCCTACACCTGGGTCCCCTCAGTGGTTCAGAGATCGAGGAGCTCGTCGTCGAGTCCGTTCCCGGGATCGCCGACAATGTGGTGGCACTCATCGGGGAGAGAGCAGGGGGAGTGCCCCTGTACGCGGTGGAGTACATCCGCATGTTGATCGCCTCGGGGCATCTGGTCCTCGACGGCGCGACATACCGGCAGACCCGCGAGCTTGCCGACGTTGCCCTCCCCGGCTCGCTGCACGCCCTCGTCGGGGCACGGCTCGATCGACTCGATGAGGACAGCCGCTCCCTCATCCAGGACGCCGCCGTCCTCGGCCAATCCTTCACCGTCGAGGGACTGACCGCGCTCACCGGGATCCCCTCGAAGGCGTTAGAGCCCAGGCTGCGCGACCTGGCCCGCCAGGAGCTGCTGCGCTACGAGACGGACCCGCGATCCCCGGAGAGGAGCCAGTTCCAGTTCGTGCAAAGCGTGATCCGCGAGGTCGCCTATGGGCGTATCGCCAAGGCCAACCGCAAGGACCGTCACCTCAAGGTCGCCGAGTACTACCGGGAGCAGGCCCCGGTCGAGGCGGCGGCGATCATCGCCAGCCACTACATGAACGCCTACCAGGCGGGACCCGACGACGACCTCGCCGAAGAGGCGCGCTCCGCCCTGATACAGGCGGCACGGCGAGCCGCCGAGCTGCAGTCCGCAGGCCAGGCACTGGCACTCGTCGAACAGGCACTACAGGTTCCCGGCACCGACGCCCAACGTGCCGAGCTGTGGGAGTTCGCCGTGACGCCCGCCAATGCGCTGTTTCGCCACGAAGACGCGATCGGCTACGCCCGCAAGGCATTCGACTGGCACACCGAGCACGGCTCAGCCACCCACGTGGTTCGCGGGGCGTGGGTGCTCGGCACTGCCTACGTCGAAGCCGACGAGCCGGCCGAGGCGGTCGCCGCGATGGCACCTCACTTCGACGCCGGACGCGCCGAAGAGCCCGAGATGATGACATTGGGTGCCGAGCTCTCTCGGGCCCACATGCGGGCCTCGCAGGACCGGGAAGCCGCCGAGGTCGCACTGGCGGTGATGATCGCCGCCGAGGCCGCGGGCAACACACTCCTGGTCATCGAAGCGCTAAACAACCGCGGCACCGTCCTGCCCCAGCTGGGCCGCGTCAGCGAGGGCATCGCCCTCCTACGCGAGGCGCTTCGACTCGCCGAAATCCACGCCCTCTCGTTCCCGATGTTGCGGGCGCTCAACAACCTGCTCCTCACCGAGTTCATCAATGGGATCGCAGCGACGGTCGAGGGCGCGAGGAGGGGCTACGAGCTGGCACACCGGATAATGCACGGCGGCCTCCTGGTCCGGATGGCCGCAAGCCATGCAGTCAACCTCGCGGAACTCGGCTCCTTCGATGAGGCGATCGCGGTCATCCGCGAGGTCGACCCCGGCGAAGAGTCCAACTGGCGTCCCTTCATCGAGGCAACCAGCGAGTGGATCCTCTGGATACAGACCGGGGACGGAGCGCACCTTCGCGGCGCCCGCGAGCTGAACCGCCGGGTCCTCGAATCCCACGAACCGCAGTATCGCAGTTCGGCGATGGACACCGAGATCGGCCTGGCCTGGCTCGAAGGCGATCTGAGTTCCGTGCTCGACCTCGCCCCACAGGTCGATCCGGTTTTCCCCGACCAGCTGTTTCGCCATCACGCCATCGCCGCCGCGCTGAGACTCTATGACCCGACCAGGCTGCGTCAGGCCATCAGCCTCATCGGGGCGACCTACGGCAGGCGCTTCGATGTCCTTCGTCTTGCCGGGGAGACCGCCCTCGAAGTGCTCGAGGGAGACCCTGATCGCGCCGCGGCGCGGTTCGTGGATCTCATCGGAAAGCTGGAGGAGGTGGAGAGTCCCAGGATCGCCGCCGAGTGGCGGGCGATCTTCGCAGAAGTGATGCCGAACCGACCTGAGGCCGCGGTGGCGGCCAAGGAGGCCCACGACTGGTTCACCGAGGTGGGCGCCCAGGGGTATCTCGACCTCTTTTCCCATGTGTGGAGGCAGCAGCTCGGCGTCGATGCGGCGCTCGGCTGAACTCGAGGTCTTGGATATCAGATATCAGGTGGACGCCGAACGGTGGGAGACACGACCACGACGCCCGAGAACCGAATCGGCGCAGCGGTTCAGGACATGGATGGCGCTATCGTGGTGCCGAAACGCCGACTCGGAGAATCGCCCAAGTGGACGACCACATGACTACGCGTCGCGGCACGCGACGCCCTGAGGGGACCATCACCGTCCTCGCGGCATCGGAATACCCCCGGATCCGGACCGAAGTGCTCCACTTCACGACAACCGCCACCGGCGAGTTCTGGGATCTTTCCGACTTCGTCCGCGAGGTGGTCCGCCGCTCAGACGTGCGCCATGGCCAGGTGACGATCCACACTCCGCACACCACAACGACGATCGTCCTCAACGAGTCCGAGACCGGGTTCCTCAACGACTACCGCCGGCTCATGGACACCCTCGTGCCGATCGACTCGTACTACGAGCACGACGACCACGAACTCCGCACCGAGAACCTCCAGGAAGACGAGTTCCTCAACGGCCACGCCCACTGCCGCCAGATGCTCGTGGGCGCGGCATCCTCCACGGTCCCCGTCGTCGACGGCGAAGTCCTCCTCGGCACCTGGCAGAAGGTGCTCTTCGGAGAACTGGACCAAGCGCGGGACCGCCGCGTCGTCGTGCACGTCCAGGGGGTCTAGGTCGGCCGCCCTGTGGGCGGCCTCCGGCGATGGGCGAAGGGCGAAAGGCGAAACCCGGTCAGGCCTTAGGTTCGACGCCTCCACCACTTCCTGGGCGCCACCTTGGCTGGTGGATGGCCTCAGACTCAGTGGCCGCTTGCGACCTCGGGAGGAAGGTCGGCAGTGCTGGCGTGGTCGTGATCGAAGAGGTCGGGTTCGAGGTATATCCGTAGGGCATAGGGCACCGCTTGCCTGATAGCTACTTCACAACGGTCGATGGCGTCGGCGACACCGCTCATCGTGAGGGAACGATCGAACTCGACTTTCCCTGCAACGAGTAAATCCTCAGGCCCGATGTGCTGCGTCCTCAGGTCGATTATTCGCGCTACCCCGTCAGAACCGCGAACTGCGCTTGTGATTGCGGCGATATCCTCCCTGGTGGCCGCTTCTCCCAAAAGCAATGAACGCATCTCCACGGTGAGAAATGAAGCGATCACCAAAAGGAGGACACCGATTCCCACGGTTGCGATTCCATCCCAGATCGGATCTCCGGTGGCGGCGGCCAGGCTCACCCCGATCAGAGCGATCAAGAGTCCGCAAATCGCACCGGCATCCTCCAGCAACACGACGGGAAGCTCCGGTGACCGCGAACGACGTATGTAGGCCCACCAGGTGCGGTCTCCCTTTACTTTCTTCGCCTCGACGATGGCGGTGCGAAAGCTGAAGGTCTCGAGAATGATGCCGAAGATGAGGACACCTATAGCCCAGCCCAGGTTTGTGACTTCGTGGGGGTTACGGACTTTGTCCACTCCCTCGTAGAGCGAATACGCGCCACCGAGCGTAAACAGGACGAGAGCGACGACAAAGGCCCAGAAATACCGCTCTCTCCCGTAGCCAAACTGGTGCTTGTCATCGGCGATCCGCCGTGCCTGGCGGCCTCCGAGAAGGAGCAGGCCTTGGTTCGAGGTGTCGGCCACCGAATGCACCGACTCGGCGAGCATCGAAGCAGACCCTGTGACGACATAAGCGGCGAACTTGGCCACGGCGATGCCTGCATTGGCGGCCATTGCGGCGAGAATCGCCCGGGTTCCTCCAGTGGCCATGTCTCTCCGATCGCAGTCGGCCGGTGTGTGAGGATACGACAGCGCGGTTAGGGACGTGCGCGGATAGGCTCGCCCCGGGATCAACTCTCGGCTTGCCGCAAGCCGAGAGTTGATGGGATTCGCGACCTATCCGCGCACGTCCTAAGTCGAGTGTTTCCCAGGGGCCAACCCCTCAGGTTCCGCCCCCACTCCCGAGGGGTTTCGCCTTTCGCCCCTCGCCCATTGCGATCTTGTGGGCCAACGGCTCACAAGATCTGAGAAATGAACAGCTTGGTTCGTTCTTCTCGGGGGTTGGTGAAGAAGTGTTCGGGGGTGCCTACCTCCACTATTTCGCCTCCCGACATGAAGACGACCCGGTCGGCGACCTCTCTGGCGAAGCCCATTTCGTGGGTGACCACGATCATGGTCATGCCGGAGCGAGCCAGGTCCCGCATGACATCGAGCACCTCTTTGATCATCTCCGGGTCGAGCGCCGAGGTGGGCTCGTCGAAGAGCATCACCTTGGGGCTCATCGCCAATGACCGGGCGATGGCAACTCGTTGCTGTTGACCTCCGGACAGTTGCCCGGGGAACTTGCGGGCCTGCTCGGGGATCTTCACCCTTGTCAGCAGCTGCATGGCCAGTTCCTCGGCCTCTTTCTTCGGCATGTGACGTACCTGGCGCGGACCCAGGGTGATGTTGTCGATCACCGTGACGTGGGGGAACAGGTTGAACTGCTGGAACACCATCCCGGTCTCCATGCGGATCCCCTGGATGTTGCGGATGTCATCGGACAGTTCGATCCCGTCGACGACGATACGGCCCCGGTCGTGCTTCTCGAGCCGGTTGATGCAGCGGATCAGCGTCGACTTCCCGGACCCGGACGGACCGCAAACGACGACGACTTCCTGACGCGCCACCCTCATGTTGATGCCCTTGAGGGCCTGGAAGTCGCCAAAGAACTTGTCGACGCCCTCGACCTCGATCATCAACTCGCCGGTGCCCCGCATCTCGGTGGCATCCTGAAAGATCTCGTCAGTGGTCGACCGTACGTCCTCGGTCATCAGCGTTCTCCTATCCCGAGTCGGCGTTCCAATCGTTGACTCTCCCGCGACATGGTGAACGAGAAGGCCCAGAAGGCCAGCATCACGAACACCAGGGTCTCGGCGATGCCGAACCCGCGGAACTCGGCCTGGGCGTGGACCAGCGAGCGCACCCGCAGGATCTCGGCGGTGGCGATGATGTAGAGGAGACTGGTGTCCTTGAAGAGGGCGATGAATTGGCCCACCATCGCCGGGATAACCGCCCGGAGTGCTTGCGGCAACACGATCAAACGGGTCACCCCGATCGGCGAGAGGCCCAACGACTGCCCCGCTTCGATCTGGCCCTTTGGCACGGACTGGAGCCCGCCGCGAACGATCTCGGCGACGTAGGCGGCGGTGAACAGGGTGAAGGCGGCAATCGCCCGAGTGAGGTCCGACAGCGGGCTGGAGGTGTTGAGAAAGAACCCGAGGAAGAACTGCCCCATGAGGAGCAGCGAGATCAGCGGGACGCCCCGGATCAGCTCGATGTACCCGGTGGAGAGGAGCCGCAGCACCGGAAACGACGACCGACGGGCCAGGGCGAGGAGCAACCCGAGGGGGAACGCGAGCACGATCGCCAACGCGGCCACGATCAGGTTGAGGCGCAGTCCCTCCCACTGGTCCCACCCCACGCCCTCGAGATCGAGCACCGCGTAAAGCGCATAGAACGCCACGAATATGCCGACGATGATCGCGGTGCGAATCCGCCGCGCCCGCCGCGCGTCGGGCCAATCGACCCGGCCGAGCAGGCGTGACGCCCCGTAGGCCACCGGCGCCGCCATCCAGAGCCAGCCGTTGCCGTGGAACCCGCTCACGATCTGGTACCCGGCGATGCCGAGCACGCCCACCGCCGCCCAGAGCAGGTCGGCGTGCTGACCCGGGGTCCGAGAGCCGAATACCTGGAACGCCATCGCCACGCCGATCGACGAAACCGCCACGAGGAGCGGGCCGATGGTCTGGGTGAGCGCCAGGATCAGCACCAGCAGCGCCAACAGCCCCCAGTAGCGGCGCACCTTGGCCAGGACCGAATCTTCGCGGTAGGGCACTCCGGCCTGGGCAGCCCGGAACCGCGCCCCCGAGACGGCGGCACCCCACGCCAGACCGATTGCGCCCGACCAGATCAGCACCTGCGCCACGAGGCGCCACAGTTCGTCGCGGGGGAACCGCCCCACCATGAAGAGCGTGAGGTTCTCGGTGACCGGCTCCCAGCGGCCAGTGACGAACAGGAACCCAAAGAACCGGTAGCCGAGGTAGCCGATTGCCCCCAGCAGGACCACCGTGACCACCCCGTTGTACCAGGAGTTGAAGAGGTGACGCCGTACCCAGCGCGAGGCGGAGAGCCGCTCCGGAGGACCTTCCGTAGCGATGACCATCGGCTCCTCGAGGCCCGGCTCCAGGAAGGGGCGTTCGCTCATCTCTCCACCACCTGGAGCCGCCGGTTGTAGATGTTGAGAATCAGCGAGATGGTCAGCGAGAACGCCAGGTAGACGCCCATCAGGATGAGGATCGATTGGGGCGCCGGCCGGCCGTTGCCGATCGAGGTAAGGGTCAGGGCAGTGATCTCGGCATAGGCCACCGCCACGCCGAGTGAGGTGTTCTTGACCAGGTTCAGGCACTGATTGATGAAGGGGGGCACGGCGACCTTGAACGCCTGGGGCAGCACCACGAATCGGTACCGCTGAAAGGTGGTGAGGGCGATGGCGTTGGCCGCCTCGGTCTGGCCCCTGGGAACCGAGAGGATGCTCCCCCGCACGATCTCGGCGATGTGGCTGGCGGTGTACAGCCCAAGCGCAACCGTCACCGAGATGAACCCATAGTTCATCTGGAAGCCTCCAATGATCCGACGGGCTGACGGGGCCAGCGCGGGCCATGACCATGAGAACACATCGCCGCCGACGACGAACCCGGCGACGATGAACGTCAGGAGCGTTCCCAGGCCGAAACGCACCCGGCGATGCGGACGCCCGGTGCGCTCGGCGAAACGGGTCCTCCACCGCACTACCGCAAACCCAGCGGCTAGCCCCGCGGCGACGAACATCCAGAACACCCCGACACCATCTCCGGCGGAGAGCGACGGGAAGCCCCACACCGTGTTGGAGAGGATCATCAAGTTGTTCTCCGACCCGAAGAACGAAACCTGTTGGGCCTCGCTGACGACCGGGAAGGGCCCGAAGGTGAAAAGGGCGAACCCGAAGAAGATGATGACGACCAGCGGGGGGATGTTGCGCAGGGCCTCGACATACACCGTCGCGATCCGGGCCACGAGCCAATTCGAAGACAGGCGCGAGATCCCGACGATCAGCCCCAGCACGCTGGCAAGGATGATTCCGAAGAAGCCGGCGAGGAAGGTGTTCTTCACCCCGACCACGACCATCTGCCACACCGGGCTACGGGGGTTGAAGCCTTCGTCGAACGGAATCTGGAACTGGGTGGGCCGCCAGAGGAACCCAAAGTCGGTGTTGATGTTCAGCCTGTTGAGATTGCTGACGAGATTGTTGAGCAGCCAGAACAGCAGGCCTGCCACGGTGACAACGGCAAGCACCTGGACCACCACGCGTAGGACCCGCACATCGCGGTACCAGACCACCGCGGTACGGTCCTCCGTGCGGGTCGTGCCCTGGTTCAGATCACCCTTCCCCTGTTACGAGGAAGGGCGGCCGGCTACCCGACCGCCCTTCCCCTATTGCCTGTTCGTGACGTTCGTCGCCTACCCGTAGGGCGGGACGTACATCAGTCCGCCGTTGGTCCACAGGTCGTTCGGAGTCCCCTCGAGCGAGATCCCGATCGCCGGAATGTGCCGGAGATAGATCTCCTCGTAGTTCCCGACCTGGCTGATGATCTGCACCACAAAGTCCAGGGGCAGACCCAGTTGCGGGTCGAGAGCACCGAGGAAGTTCGTCACTTTGGGGTTAGTCGACGTGAAGCCGACCACGTTCGTGCTGTCGATCCCGAACTCCCACGCCTGCACGGTGGCCATCACCGACCACTCCACCGCCTGCGCGAAAGCGGAGTCACCATCAGCCACCACCGGACCCAAGGGCTCCTTGGAGATGATCTCGGGCATGATGAACTGCTCCTCGCCACCTTCGCCCTCGATGGCCGCCTTGGCGGACGCGAGCTGTGAGGCGTCGGACGTCCAACCCTCACACTGACCCTCCTCATAGGCGGGCCGCAGCTCGGCGTTGTCGGCGAACACCACCGGGTTGAACGGAATGCCGCGAGCATTGAAGACCGCGGTCAGGTTCAATTCGGTGGTCGTTCCCGACAGCACGCAGATGTTGGCCTCGGCGAGGTCCTCCAGGACGGTGAACCCGGTCGACGCAGGCACCATCACTGCCTGGCCGTCGTAGAACGTGGTGAACAAGAAGGTGGCGCCCTCCTGTCCATCGCGCGTCGCCGTCCAGGTGGTGTTGCGGATCAGAACGTCGATCTCACCAGACTGGAGTGCGGTGAACCGCTCCCCTGCCGCCAGCGGAACGTACTCCACCGCCTCAGCATCCCCGAAGATTCCAGCAGCCACTACGCGGCAGAAGTCGACGTCGAAGCCGCTGAAATTGCCGCTCGCATCGACGACGCCGAAACCGGGCAGTACGTCGTTGACACCGCAGAGAATATGGCCCCGGTCCTGCACCTCGGCCAAGAGATCGCTTCCCCCGTCATCGCCTCCGCAGGCGGTCGCGACGAGCGCGAGACCCAGGATCAAGGCGAAGATTCGCTTCGTTGACTGCATTCGTTTCCTCCTCTGGGCTGGAGTAGCCCTGCTGCGACCCTAGCAAAGGAGTCGGCCGCCCCGTCGGCCGCCCTGGGGGCGGCCTCCCGCAATTCGCAAGTCGCAATTCGCAATTCGACGGAGGGGTCTCGCTGCGCACGCCCCCAAAAGGTGGTTCTTTCGAATCGCGTATCGCGTATTGCGTATAGCGAAATGCCCCCGCACCGCGGAGGGGCAGGCGCGTCCCGTTACCATCCCCCCACATGCCCGCCACGATTGTTCTTGGGGCCCAGTGGGGCGATGAAGGCAAGGGGAAGATCGCCAACCTGCTGGCCCAGGATGCCGATGTGGTGGTCCGTTATCAGGGGGGTAACAACGCCGGGCACACCATCGTCATCGGCGACGAGACCTTTGCGCTCAGCCTGGTGCCATCCGGGGTCATGTACCCCAACGTGACCCCGGTGATCGGCAACGGTTGCGTCATCGACCCCGCGGTGCTGCTCGAAGAGATGACCATGCTCGAGAGTCGCGGCATCGATCCGTCGCGGTTGAAGATTTCGGCCAACGCCCACCTGATCATGCCGTACCACCGCAAGGTCGATGCGGTCCGTGAGCGGTACCTGGGCAAACAGCAGATCGGTACCACCAAACGCGGGATCGGACCCGCCTATCTGGACAAGTTCGGACGGGTCGGGATACGGGTCCAGGACCTCTACGACCCAAAGATCTTTCGCGACAAGCTCGACGCCGCCGTCAAGGAAACCAACAAGGTGCTGGTCAAGATCTACAACCAGCTGCCGGTAGAGCCGGACGAGATCATCGAGGAGTACCTCGGGTACGCCGCACGCCTCGCCGACCACGTCGACGACACCAGCCTGTTCGTGTGGCAGGCGATACGCGACGGGAAGAACGTCATCTTCGAGGGGGCCCAGGGGGTGCTCCTCGACATCGACCACGGCACCTATCCGTTCGTCACGTCATCCAACCCCACGTCGGGCGGCGCGCTGACCGGGGTCGGCATCGGGCCGAAGGACATCGACCGGGTCCTCGGGCTGGCCAAGGCGTACATCTCCCGGGTGGGTACGGGGCCCTTCCCCACCGAGTTGACCGACGACATCGGGGAGAAGATGGTGCAGATCGGCGGCGAATACGGCACGGTCACCGGACGGCGTCGCCGGTGTGGTTGGCTGGACGCGGTCGCATTGCGGTACGCAGTCAGGGTGAGCGGGATCACCGAGATCGCTTTGATGAAGCTCGACGTCCTCTCCGCCTTCGACAACCTCCGCATCGCCACCGCCTACCGATCGGGGGGCATCGAATATCCCGAATTCCCCCGCCAGCATGGCGTCCTGTACAACTGCGAGCCGGTGTATGAAGACCACCCCGGATGGACCACCGACATCTCGGAGGCCCGTTCGTTCGGGGAACTGCCCACCGAGGCCCGCTCCTACATCGAGCGAGTCGAAGAGCTCGCCGGGGTACCCATCACCATCGTCTCGGTCGGCCCGCAACGATCAGCCACCCTCAACAAGCCGTGATCGAGCGCTACTCCCTCCCCGAGATGGCGGCGATCTGGTCGCAAGAACATCGCCTCGAGATCTGGCAGCGGGTCCAGGCGCTGGTCGCCCGAGCGTGGGCGGACGAGGGCGTCGTCCCGGCGGCCGCTGCCGATGCGATCGCCGCCGCGCCTGCAGTGGATCCAGCCAACTGGCGGGCCCGTGAGGAGGAAACGCGCCACGACGTTGCCGCCTTTGTCGACGTCCTCGCTGCCTCCGTCGCCGACGGCCATGGCCGGTGGGTTCACTACGGCCTGACCTCGTCGGATGTGCTCGACACCGCACTCGGAGTGCAGCTCAAGGAGGCAAGCAGTCTCCTGACTGAGCGGGTCATCGCCCTCTTCGCCACGGCTCGTGGCCTGGCCATCGATCACCGACAGACGGTCATGGTCGGGCGCACCCATGGCATGTGGGCGGAGCCGACCACTTTTGGGCACAAGATGGCCGGGTTCGCCTTCGAGTTGATTCGGGCCTGCAAGCGCCTGCAGTTCGCGACGCACACGGTTTCCTACGGGAAGATCAGCGGGGCCGTCGGGATCAGGTCGACGGTGCCCCGATCGGTCGAGGAGCGGGTCCTGGGCGGGTTGGGGCTCAGTGCCGAACCGGCTGCGACACAGGTGGTGGCCCGGGACCGGCATGCAACCTTTCTCTCCACCCTCGCCGGGGTTGGCGCCACCCTCGAACACATCGCCGTCGAGATCCGCCATCTTCAGCGCTCGGAGGTCGCCGAGGTAGCCGAGCCGTTTGGTGAAGGGCAGAAGGGGTCGTCGGCAATGCCGCACAAGAGGAATCCGATCCTTTCGGAGAATGTCACCGGCATGGCGCGCCTGCTCCGGGGATGGGCGGGCGCCGGCCTGGAGGACGTCGCCCTGTGGCACGAACGCGACATCAGCCATTCGTCTGTAGAACGGGTGGCGTTACCCGATGCCTGCCTCGCCCTCGACTTCGCCCTCCATCGGATGAATCGCGTGCTTTCCGGGCTGACGGTTGATGTCGACCGAATGCGGGCGAACCTCGATGCGTCGCAGGGTCTCGTATTCAGCCACGCCGCGCTGCTGGCACTCATCCGGGACGGTAAGGGCCGCGACGAGGCCTACCGGGTCGTCCAGGAGGCGGCCGCCCGCGCGATGGCCGATAAGCAGCATCTCCGCGATGCGTTGAGCGGCGTCCTCCCCCCGGACGCCCTTGATGGGATCTTCTCGATCGACGCGTTTCTCGCGGGGTCCGGGTTCGCGATCGACCACCTCAGCAAGGTCGATCCGGATTGGCTCAGGAGCAATCCTCCGCAGTGGTGAAACCCGCGGTCGATCCCGCCCGGGATCACGCGCAGGGCTCGATCACCGTTTCGATCCCCGTGTTATCCACGGTGTGGTTGGCGACGTCGGCGCTCGATTCGGCGACGTCGGTGGCCACGTCCCGATCGCTGCAGGACTGATCTCCGTAGTACGTGTCGTCACCTGTGCCACCGGCAAGCACATCGTCGGCACCGTCCCCGGTTCCGAGTCCGGTAGCGATGTCGAGGTTCGCGCCGAACATCGTGTCGTCACCGCCATCACCGTGAATTTGGTCGAGGCCCGCGCCTCCTTCGATCCAGTCGTCCTTTTTCCCGCCATGAAGGAGGTCATCGCCAGGTCCACCAAGGATGGTGTCGTGGCCATCTTCCCCGAACCCGGTGAAACCGGTACCGGTTGGGCTTCCAGCAATCGTGTCGGCCGCGCCCCCGCCTTCGGCTAGCTGCCCCGCCCCGCCACCGAGTCCTGTGATGACGTCGCTCTGCGGACCGCCGGAGAGTCTCTGACCGACACCCGTGCCCGCAGTCAGATTGTCGGAACCCTTCTTGCCCCGGAGGGCCTGGTCCGCCCCCGCACCGCCCACAATGTTGTCGGCGCCACCCGCGCCGTTGAGTTGCTGACCCTGCCCGGAGCCCCCCGTGATGGTGTCATCTCCCACCCGGCCCCGGAGGATCTGTCGATCGCCGGATCCGCCAACGAGGGTGTCGTTGCCGCGATTGCCAGTGAGCACCTGGTCGGACCCCGACCCACCGATCAGCAAGTCGTGATGGTTCTGGCCTTTCAGCACCTGGCCATCACCCGCTCCCGCATAAAGAGTGTCGTTGCCCGCGCCGCCGAGCAAGAGGTCCGCACCGCCGGCTGCGTACAGGACATCGTCACCTGGCCCCCCGCCCAGCCGTGCGGCCGGACTGCCTGGCTCGTTCACAATGAAGTCGTTGCCATCGTTCCCGAAGAGGCGCTCGCCTCCTTCGTGCGTGTCGTGGTTGAACGCAGTGCCAGTGTTGCCCCCGCCGAAGATCCGGTCATTGCCGCCCTGACCTTCGAAGTCGTCCCGGCCCGTAGTGCCGCACAGCCGATCATCGAACTGACTGCCGAGGATCGTTGCCCCAGAGGTTCCGGGGGTGAAATCCCCGCTCCAGAAGACGACCCGTCCGCCGTCCACATTGCGGAGATCGACAAACATCGTGCCCAGGCTCCCGACCGGCTGCGGGTCGGAGGGATAGAGCACATGGGTCGGATCGTCGGGGTTATAGACGATCCCGTCACACACCGGCCCTGGACCCGCCCCGGCGACCGCCGCCGGCACCAGCACGCCACCGATCAACAAGGTCACCAACAAGAACTTTGGAATCTGTCGCACGGGCATGTCACGCTCCCTGCTCGAATCACAACCCGAGCGTTGTCGTCATCTCGTGCCACCTACCCCCACCCCGCGTTTACGAAACCCTGGACCGCGCCGCCTGATCGACTGGCATCGCGGGATAAGTGCCTCGTCGGTGTCGGATCACGCCGAACATATACCAGTCGATCCCGAAGGGGGGTTCGCCACAGCAGCACCGGGTATCCGATCGCCGCCACCCCGGCGAACGGGAACCACTGCCCTGCATAGCCGAGGTGGGGACCGAGCCCAACCTCGGGAACCCCGGCCTGAACGGGGTAGATCTCGGGCACCAGAGGCGAGCACGAGATAGTCGGATCGGAGCGGCTACGGCGAGAAAGCCTGCTGAATCCCAGGATCGATCCGCGTGACAACAACGGGCGACGAGCCCGCCTCGGGCCAGAGGACGCCGCGGCCTTCACCATCCCCGGTGGTAGAGCCGGCGGATCGAAGTCGAGGGTGGTGAACAGTACGATCTAGGGATCCGAGGTCTGACCATGACCACATCCGATCGAGCGCGGGTTCCATTCCTGTTGCTCGCCGTCGCCATCGTTGCGACCGCTGCGTGCAGCACCGACAGCGGTTCCACATCGACCACCGGGGTCGTGGCCACGACTGGAACGACCGGGCCGGTCGTCGATCAGACGGCGAGTGAACTGCTTGGTCAGGCCATTGCCTCCCTGAACGGCCTCGAGATGGTTTCGATCACCGGTGAGGCGCTCGACCTGACCGATGCGGACGTGGCATCCCTGATCGAGTCTTATGGGTCCGACCCTGGAGACGTGGAAATCGCAGCAGCGTTCCAGTCGGAGGCGGGCGGTCCACCCTTCATGGCGGGCGCGATCCGTGCCCCCCGAAGGAACTGGAGTGCGGTGCTAGAGGCGCTCGCCGATTCAGAGAGCCCGGGAGCGACCTATGAGTGGATCGAGATGGCTGGGCACGAAGTCTTACGGGTAAGTGCTGCGGGTGACTTCAGCGGGCCGCCGGTGGTGTACGTCTCCCTCGGCGACACCGTTCTCTACTTTCAGTCGAGCGACCAGGCTGCCGTCGAGTCTGCAGTCGATTCCCTTCCCGAATCACAGGAGGGCGACGAGCCAGTCGCATTCGATCCGCCGGTGCCTGGGATATTTCCGCTAATGCTGGTGATCCTCCGGCAGCCGCAGCAGCCGGTCTGTGTGGCCGAACCAGCCGGTCGGCAGCGGGTGGAGGTGATGGCAATCGACACGGGGCTCGGAATCCCGTATCCCCACACCACCTTCTTCGTGTCTGGACGGCTGATGGATCCCAACGTGGCACCTCAGGTCGGCCCGATGGCGACCTACTCGTATTCAGCCATCAGCTACGGGTCTGACGGACAGGAACTGGTCCAAGTGGGGGCCATCTCCATAGCCGGAGGACAGGGTCAAACCACCCTCGATTTCGACGTCAGGCATTGCCTCGAGGGCACCTGGCAGGACGGCGACAGAGTGGTACGCATCGCGCCGCCAGGTTCTCCGGCGATCACCGCTGACGTGATCTCGGGGGAGATCTGCGGAGAGGAAGGTGGCCTCGACTTCAGCGGCACCTTGCAGGGCGACCGACTGACCGGAGACGATCTCAAGGTGTGCAACCCCGAAGAATGCGCCGAGGCAGGGCTCCTGCCGGCCGCGGTAACCGTGCCGTTCATCGGCCGAGTCGCAGATGATGGCCAGTCGGTTGTCATCGACTGGGTGGGCGACTACTACCAGATCGAGCAGGATTCGCAGGGGAACGTGGTCTCGTGCACCACGACAAGCACCGAGGATCACCAATTCACGATCATCCGTCTGACCTTTGGCTCTTGACCGAACCCGTCTCCCGGTTGCGACCCAACACGGCCCTATAGGGACCGCTGGCTAAATGTCCGACCAGCACGAGCGCAGAGCGCTGCTCCTCGCCCTGTTCGTCACCGTGTTGTGGGCGTCCTCGTGGGTGATCATCCGGTACGGGATGGACGACGAGGGGCTGCGGCCGATCACATTCGCCGGGCTCCGTTACTCGACCGCAGCAATTGTCCTGATCGGCGTGGTCGCCTCCCGACCCGGGGCAAGGGCGGCAGTGCGGTTACTCGACCGCCGGCAGGTGGTGGGGCTGGCCGTCCTCGGGGTGATCCTGATCGCCATCGCCCAGGGTGCCCAGTTCGTGGCCCTCGACAACCAGCCGGCGGCCACCACCAGCCTGGTGCTGTCGATGACCCCGCTGCTGGTCGCGCTGGTCGCCGGAGTGTCTCTGGGCGAGAAGGCGACCAAGCGCCAGATCATGGGCGCGGCGCTGGTCGCCGCCGGGGCGGTGCTCTACTTCTCGGGCTCGCTGGCCGCGACTTCAGCGGGCATGGCCGCGGCGCTCGTATGCCTCGTGGCGAACGGCGCTGGCTCGCTACTCGGCAGAAACGTCAATCGCGACCTGCGCCGCTCGCCGTTGGTCACGACGACCGTGTCGATGGCATTCGGAGCGATCGTGCTGCTCGCCGCCGGCTTCGCCACCGAAGGCGTCCCGACCGTGTCGGGGCGCGCCTGGCTGTTCATCGGGTGGCTGGCGGTAGTCAACACGGCCTTCGCCTTCACGATCTGGAACCACACAATGCGCCACCTGACGGCCACCGAGTCAGCGGCGATCAACAACACGATGCTGGTGCAGATCGCCATCCTGGCCTGGATCTTCCTCGGGGAGCGTCCCAGCGCAATACAGGTGATCGGGATCCTGGCGGTGACTTTCGGAATCACCCTCGGGCAGCGTGTCGGCTGGCGCCCCCGCCGGGACGCCGATCAGCCCGTACCGCCGACCGCCGGGGCCAGGTGATCCGGGGAAGACAGGTGAAGGCGGGCGTGCTCGATGGCCTCCTCGGTCGTCGCAAACAGGTGGTTGCGTGACCGGCTGATCGAATCGAGCACCCCGGTGCGCTCCAGCACGCTGTATGGCTGGTCCTGGAGACCTGATACGAGAACGAGGATCCCCCTTCGCCGAAGCCGATCCACCAGGGCTTCGAGGGCAGCAAGACCTGTGGCGTCCATCACCGGCACCCGGCGCATCCTCAGGATCACGACCTTGGCAGCGTCCCCCACCTTCAGCAGCTGATCGAAGAACCGGTTGGCGGCGCCGAAGAACACCGGCCCGTCGATCCGGTAGGCAACGATGCTTTCGGATCGAAGACCCTCTTCCTCGGCCACTTCGGTCGGTGTGTCGTGCCCAGTGCTCGGAATGCCGGCGAGTGGCTGCGGGTCGATGCTGAGAAGCCCACCCATTCGCACGACGAAGAGGAACCCGGCGGCGACCAAGCCGACCTCGATCGCCATGATCAGGTCGACCAGGATCGTGACGGCCATGGTGAGCACGAACACGGAGGCATCCGCCCGGGTCGCCCGGAAGATCGTCCTCACCGACTCCGACTCGACCATCCGCCAGGCCACCACCATCAGGATCCCTGAGAGCACCGCAAGCGGAATACGAGTGGCGAGCGGGGCAAGGAACGAAACCACTGCCAACAGAACGACGGCGTGGAAGGCCGCCGCCACCCGGGTCCTTGCCCCGGAGCGGAGGTTCACCGCGGTGCGGGCCAAAGCACCCGTCGCCGGCATGCCGCCGAACAAGCTGCTGGCGACGTTGGCGAGGCCCTGGCCGAGCAGTTCTCGATCGGGGTCGTGCCGCTCCTCGATCGTCATCCCGTCGGCCACGACTGCCGACAGCAGGCTCTCCAGGGCAGCCAGCACGGCCACGGTGAGGCCGACGCGTACGAGGTCGGCGAACGGCACCAGATCGAATGCCGGGAGAGTCGGCGACGGCAGGCCCCGCGGCACGCCGGAGACCCGGGCAACGCCGTCGAAGGCCGGCATGAGCGACACGAACGTGCCGAGCAGCAGCGCTGCCATGCTCGCCGGAATCTCTCTGATGCGGGGGATCCGCATCCATCCGACCATCACGATCACCGTGATCGCCCCGAGCACGAGCGACAGGACGCCGGGATCATCGAGATATCGCTCCACAGTGCGCCAGGTGACCGGCAGAATTCCCTCGCCGTCCACCTTCTCGACTCCGAGGAGGCCCGGTGCCTGCTGGAGGAAGATGATTACGGCGATGCCGGTGGTGAACCCGGCGATCACCGGCCACGGGATGTAGTGCACATAGCGCCCCACCCCCGCCAGCGACAGCGCCACCAGGACGACCCCGGCGACGACCCCCACAGTCGCCAGCGCGCCCACTCCGTAGCGGGCAACGATCGGCAGCAAGACCACCGTCATCGCCCCGGTGGGCCCGCTCACCTGAAAGTTCGAACCACCAAACACGGCCGCCACGAACCCGGCCACGATGGCGGTGGCGATCCCGGCGGCTGCGCCCGCGCCGGTGGTGACACCGAACCCGAGGGCGAGGGGCAGGGCGACAACGGCGACCGTGAGGCCGGCGAGGAGGTCGTGCCGAAGATGGCGAGGAGCGAAGTCACCGCGCGAGGGCATCAGACGGGCGATCTTCATGGCTCGCCGCAGATCATAAGGGTGCCGGTCCGGCGTGCCAGTCAGTCCCGAAGGAGGGTGCGCCTCAGCAGCACCGGGTACCCGATCGCCACCACCCCGGCGAACAAGAACCACTGCCCGGCATATCCGAGATGGGGTCCTAGCCCCACCCCGGGAGCCTCGTCCTGCACGGGATATGGCTCGGGCACCGGATCAGGGGCAAGCACGAGGTAATCGGATCGGAGGCGATACGGCGCGTACGCCTGCTGGATCTCGGGATCGATCCGTGTCACCACCTCTGGCTCCGAATCTGGAATCGACGAGCCCGACTCGGCCGGCCAAAGGACGCCGGTGGCTTTCACCATCCCCGGTGGTGGAGCCGGCGGATCGAAGTCGAGGGGGATCCAGCCGCGATCGACGAGAACTGCGGAGCCGTCCTCGACCACGAGGAGGGGGGTGAGCACGTGGTATCCGGAAGCCCCGTCATGCGAGCGAAACACCAGCATCTGCAACGACGAGTCGTAGATGCCTGTCGCCACCACCCTGCGGAAGGACCCGTCGGGTGCGCTTGCGAGTTCGACCGGGGGCAGCGCCTGGCCTGCCGCCACGGCGTCCCGAAGGTCTGACTTCTCCGCATGCCGATCGAGTTGCCAGAGGCCCAGCAGGATGAACCCGACGATCGCCACCAGGGCGAGGAGGTGACCCACGATCCAGCGAGGGCGGAGCAGCCGCTTCACTCGCCAATCGTATGGCCTCCCCGCAGGTTTCACCTACGGGGAGGCTCCAAACCCTCGCCGGAGCGAGAGGAACGAACTGAAGGTCACACGGTCGGCGAATCGGAGCGCGTCTCCGTGCGGACCTCGCCCGTGGGCGTGTGCTGGACGCTCTCGACGAGGCTGCTCTCACGGCGCCGGTTGCCGAGCGTCAACAGGACGACGCCGATCAGAGCGGTCACGATGCCAACCCACATCAGGATCACACCAGCAGACTGGATGTTGAACCCCTCGGCCTCTGCTGTCACTGCAAAGTTCAGGATTGCGCCGATCACGCCGAGGACGATCCCGAAGATCAACAGCGACATGTTGGTATTTCGATTCATTGCTTCCCCCAAGGGTTGAAGATTGCCCACGCCGGGCGGCGCACGCGTCGGGGTCCTACCCATGCGCACCAGCATCGAAACCATTCCACCTCGTCAGGCGCCCCTGCCGTCCGCGGGAGGAACCCGGCGATCGTGTGAGCAAGTGGGTGACTAGTCACACCGAGTCCCCCTCCGATGATCACTGACAGTGGCGGACCTCACACTCTGTGTGTAGATAGGCTGTGTCCCGTGAAAAATAGTGCTCGCCGGGGGTCGAGGATTGCCGTCGGCGCCGCCCTGAGCATCACAGCCATCGTGGTGACCGGGCTCCTGGTAGGGGTGCCCCTCGCGCCAGCGTCGGGGTCGACAGCCACGGTTGCGGTCGCGGTCGCGGGCGATGATGTCGAGGAGTTGGCGACCGGGTGGTTCGACACCACCTCGTCGGACCTCGAACTGGTCGACGAGAAGGTGCCCCAGACCGTAGGGATCCGCTTCACCGGTCTGCCGCTCCCCACCGGAGCCACCATCACCGGAGCCTGGATCCAGTTCTCCGTCGACGAGACCGGATCCGCGCCCGCCACCCTTGTCATCGGCGCCGAAGCCTCCGGCTCCGCAGCCCCATACACCACCAGCGCCAGGCCCTCGAGCCGGCCCCTCACCACCGCCACAGCGACCTGGCAGCCGCCACCGTGGACCAGGGTCGGCGACGCGGGTGCCGACCAGCGCACCCCCGACCTGGCTGCCGTCATCCAGGAAGTCGTGTCACGTCCCGACTGGGCCCCCGGCAACCCAATCGGGTTCGTGTTCACCGGAACCGGCACCCGTACCGCCGACTCATTCGAAGGAGGCAACCCGCCCCAGCTCATCGTCACCTGGTCGTCGGCAACCACCGTCCCCCCCACCACCACCACCACCACCGTCCCCCCCCCCCCCCCCCCCCCCCCCCCCCCCCCCCCCCCCCCCCCCCCCGCCCACCCCCCCCCCCCCCACCCACCCCCCCCCCCCCCCCACCACCCCCACCCCCCCCCCCCCCACCACCACCACCACCACGATCCCCACGGGCACGGTTCGGTTCGCGGTGATTGGCGACTGGGGAGGGGTGCCGGCGCGCCAGCAGGCGGTGCGCGACATGATCTACTCCTGGGCCGCCGATGCGGTGGTGACCGTGGGCGACAACATCTATTGGGATGGGGGATACGACATAGTGGTCGGTACCTACTACCACGACTACATCGGCGACTACCAGGGCGCATTCGGGGCCGGGTCCCCGTACAACCGATTCTTCCCGGCTCTGGGCAACCACGACTACAGCGACGGAGGACTAGCGGCCTACCTAGCCTTCTTCGACCTGCCCGGCGGGGGTGTGACGACAAGCGGCACATCGGGAAATGAGCGCTACTACGACGCCCGCATCGGTCCAGCGCATTTCTTCTTCCTGAATAGCAACCAGCAGGAGCCGGACGGCCTGACTCCGGCCACCACCCAGGGCCTCTGGCTCCAGTCCGCCCTGGCCAGCTCCGAAGCCCGATGGAAGGTGGTCGTCTTCCATCATCCCCCGTACAGCTCGATCCCCGGCAAGACATCTACCTGGATGCGCTGGCCCTTCGCGGCGTGGGGCGCGGACCTGGTCTTGAGCGGCGACGCCCACGTCTACGAACGCCTCGAGGCCGACGGGCTGACCTACGTCGTCTCGGGCCTGGGAGTGAACAACACCGCATTCGATGGTCCCACGATCCTCGAAAGCCAGGCCTTTTGGAGTGAAGACGCCCCCGGCGCCCTTTTCGTGACGGCCTGCGAGACCTCGCTCCACATGGAGTTCCGGCCGGTGGGGTACGGCGTGGTAGACAGCCACACCCTCGGCTCCGGATCGTGTGACCCGTAGAGCGGCGAAGCCGGCACAGGTTCGGGCATTGAGCGTCTGCTTTTCCGGGACCGCGCGGCACGCTCTACGGTCCGCAACGACGAAGCGTCCCGACTCGCCGCCGGGATCGGCAGTTATCTCGTCCTCCACCATCGCGCGGCGATCCATGTGGCAACGCGCGGTCGGCGGGCTATCGTGGTAATGCGCATGCGATATCGCGTGCGACGCCGGTCTTCGCTTCTTCTGTTCCGTCGAGTGAAGTCACCGTAGGGCTCAAGCCTTCCGTGGCGTTACCCAGAGACGGAGTTCACTGCTCAGAAGGAGCATCATCAATGGCCACCAACATCTACGTGGGAAACCTCTCGTTCTCCACAACCTCTGACAGCCTTCGCGACCTCTTCGCCGAGTACGGTGAAGTGACCAGCGCCCAGGTCGTCGTCGACCGCGATACCGGCCGCTCACGCGGTTTCGGCTTCGTCGAGATGGCTTCGGCCCAGGACGCCGAGAAGGCGATCGCAGCCACCAACGGCAAGTCGATCGACGGCCGTCAGTTGAATGTCAACGTCGCCCGCGAGCGCTCCCGCTAACGGAGTTCAACTCAGTCGTAAGGGGCCGGAGGGAAACCTCCGGCCCCTTGCTTTTTCTCGAGGTGCGAAGTAGCCGCCCGGTGCTATTCGTCCTGGAGCACCGCCGGGCCGGTGCCTTTCGGCTTGATGCCGACCACACCCGAATAGAACTCGCGCAGCCGGTCCATGTCTGTTCTGACTTCGCCGGTCGGCATCAGAGGTTGGCCAACCCGTACCTCGCGCTTGGTGCCGTCGATGAGCACCGGGACGACAGGGACCCCCACACCGTGAGCGATCCGGTAGAAGCCTGACTTCCAGTAGGGCACCGACTTGCGGGTGCCCTCTGGTGCAATCGCCAGCACGAGCCGGTCGCTCTCCGCGAACGCCCGCGACATCGCCGCCACCAGCCCCTCGCTGCCCGTGCGCTCGCTGGGAATCCCGCCAAGCCATCGCATCAGCGGGCCCCAGGGGAATCGGAAAATTCCCGCCTTTCCGATCCAGCGGATTCGAACCTTCAGCACCCTGGCTGTCAGCAGCGCCAGCGGGAAGTCCCAGTTGGAAGTGTGGGGTGCCCCGATCGCCACGAACTTCGGGACGTCGGGCAACCGGCCGACCACCTTCCAGCCGAACAAGCGCAGGATGAAGCGGCTCAGGAGGGACCCCCGCTTCGCTCGGACCGCCTCGCTCCGCTCGGCCGCAATTCGCAATTCGCAATTTGCAATTCGACCGACACGGTCCTGACCTTGGTCGTCCTCGGTGGTCTTGCCAATTGGCGAGACATCAGGGGCCGTCGCGCCCGTCGGCCTTGTCCACGAACAGGGACTGCAGGGCGTGGCCGATGGAGCCTGCTCGATCGAACAGTTCGCTCTGGGCGAGGCCGATCCCGGTGGATTCGATGTCCGTTCGGGACCGCAAGGCCATCCAGTCCCCTCGCGGCTGTCGTTCCAGGTAGAGGGTGAGATCGGCGTTGATGAACCACCACCCACCGGCGAGCACCCGGCTGAGGCCGTTCCCAAAGTCGGCGACGGCGGCCGCCTGCTGTACCGGCGACGCCTCCTCGCCTTCGACCAGGGGCAGAGTCATACGCAGCCACGCCGTCGCCGGACCCGGTTCGTAGAAGCTGCCCTCTACGAACCGCATCTCGACACCGTGGCTGTGGAACCAGATCCCGTCGTCGTCACCCCGCCACCCGGCTTGCTCCAGACCCTCAGGCCCGGAGGGGGGATCGCGCCGCGGGTGTTCCGGCAAGTCGACTTCGCCCACCCGCATCCGCAGCGCCGAGGCCCGTGCCACTTCGGTCCCGTCGGCTTCCATGAGCGCCTCGACGACCTGAATCCGCCGGCCGGAGCGGATCACCCGGGTGGAGACCGCAAGCGGCTTGGTGGGGACCGGTCGCATCAGATCCACCGTCAGCCGGCTGACCATCATCGGCACCGCAGTCTCGACCAGCTCGACCTGTCGGGCGAACAGCGCTGCCACCGGACCACCGTGCAGCACCTCCGCATACCAGCGCGCCCGCGACACGGGCTGAGGGATGAAGTACTCGCCGTCGCGCGCGAAGACTGCTTCGCTCACCGGTCCCCCATGAAGCGCCGCAGTTCACGCCTGGCCACCGACCGCTTGTGGACCTCGTCGGGGCCGTCGGCGATTTGCAGCGTCCTGGCGTGGGCATACAGCGAGGCGAGGGGGAAGTCCTGGCTGACTCCGGCGCCGCCGAGCACCTGGATGCCGCGGTCGAGCACCCAGGTAGCCATCCGCGGCACCGCGACCTTGATGGCGGAGATCTCGATCCGAGCCCCCTTGACGCCGACGGTGTCCATCAGCCACGCCGCCTTCAGAACCATCAACCGGGACTCCTCGATGCGGATCCGGGCCTCGGCGATCCAGTCCTGCACCACCCCCTGTTCGGCGAGCGGCTTGCCGAACGCAGTTCGGGCGAGCGCCCGGCGGCACATCACGTCGAACGCTCGCTCGGCCATCCCAATCAAGCGCATGCAGTGGTGGATCCGCCCCGGCCCCAGTCGCGCCTGGGCGATCGCAAAGCCGCTCCCCTCTTCTCCCAGCAGGTTGCCCTTCGGCACTCGCACGCCGTCGTAGAGAATCTCCGGGTGGCCACCGCGCTCGTGGTATCCGAAGACGGTCATGTCCCGCACGATCGTCACCCTCGGACCGTCCAGGGGCACCAGCACCATGCTCTGTCGGTGATAGGTGTCGGCGTCGGGATTCGTGACGCCCATCACGATCGCAACCTTGCACCGCGGCGACATCGCCCCGCTCGACCACCATTTGCGCCCGGTTATCACGTAGTCGTCGCCATCAGATTCGATCCGACAGGCGATGTTGGTGGCATCCGACGAGGCGACCTCAGGCTCGGTCATCGAGAAGCACGAACGAATTTCGCCTTCCAAGAGCGGCACCAGCCATCGCTGCTGCTGTTCGGGCGTGCCGAACATCGCGAGGATCTCCATGTTGCCGGTATCGGGGGCGGCGCAGTTGGTGGCTTCCGGCGCGATGTGCGGACTCCATCCGCTCATCTCGGCAAGTGGGGCGTATTCGAGCACCGACAGCCCGGCGCCCCAGTGCTCGTCGGGGAGGAACATGTTCCACAGCCCCCTCTCGCGGGCTTCGATCTTGAGGTCGGCGATCACCTGAGGATGACCATGCGGATCACCGAGCGCAGCCATCTGCTGTTCGTACACCTGCTCGGCCGGCGCCACCGCTTCGTCCATGAACGCCCGCATCCGCTGCTGCCACTCGAGCGCCTTCTCGCCGAACCCGAAGTGCATGCCTGGCCTCCTCTAGTCGTGGGCGAGTCTACGGTTCGGCCGTCAAGCGTCAGCCCGAGCCGCGTCGCAATTCGCAATTCGCAATTCGCAATACGAAGGAACACCCGCTTGTTCGGGGGGTCGCCCGCTTCTGTCGAATCGCGAATCGCGAATTGCGAATCGCGGGCCGAGCGAAGCGAGGCCTCTACCCTCCCCCTGTGACCGACGCCTCCTACTGCTACCGGCATCCCGATCGGGGGACGCGGCTGTCTTGCTCGAACTGTGGGCGGCCGATCTGCGTGGACTGCACGATCGACACCCCGGTGGGGCAGAAATGCTCGGAGTGCGCACAGCCTGAGGGCCGCCACAAGGTGATCACCGCCCAGACTCTCCGCCGGGGGGTGCGGCGTGCCGCCCCGGTCACTTTCACGCTGCTCTTCATCAACCTCGGCCTGTTCGTCCTCGGCGAGGTGGACCCCGAGATCGGACGGCGCCTGTTCGTCGAGGGTGCCCAGCAGGTGGACCTGATCCGGACCGGCGAGTGGTGGCGGGCGGTGACCTCGATGTTCCTCCACGCCAGCCCGGCACACGTCGGATTCAACATGTGGGCGCTCTACCTGTTCGGTCCCGCCCTCGAGCGACGGTACGGGTCACTGCCCTTTTCGCTGCTCTATCTCACCGCAGGGCTCGGCGGAAGCGCTCTCTACCACCTGGTCGGTCGCGACAATCCCGCGGTTGGAGCCTCGGGGGCGATATTCGGGTTGATGGGAGCCCTCATCGTCACGCTCTATCGGCAGCGTCACACCCCGATGGCGCGAGCGGTCCTGTCCCAGTTGATGTTGCTGCTCGCCATCAACCTGGCGTTGCCCCTGGTGATCGCCAACATCGCCTGGGAAGCTCACCTCGGCGGGTTGATCGCCGGCGCGGCGGTGGCGATCGCATGGGATCGACTCCCCGTCACCGGCCGCGAGGCCGTGCCCCGACAGCTGTCGGTGGCGCTGGCGGTGATGGTGGTGGCGGTGGGTGCGCTGTTGTTCGGATAGAGCGGCGCGTCAGTCACAAATCGACACGAATGACAGACCGCGCGTCTTCAGGACCTCGATGATGGATGGAAGCGCCCGCGCCGCCGTATAACCGGCTCCATCGTGCAGCAGGACGATGTCGCCTCCCCCGGTGGTACGCAGCACCTGGTCCGCAACCCACCGGGAGTCGTGGTTTCGCCAGTCCTGTGGGTCGACGGACCACATGACGATCGTGTGACCCTCGGCTGCCGCCAGCGACACGATCCGGCTGTTGGTCGCACCGAACGGGGGACGCAGGCAGCGCGACTCGATCCCGGTTGCCGATTCGATCGCGTCGCGCCCGCGGCCGATCTCGTGGGAAGCGACCGCGTCGGAGCACCTGGTCAACCAGGCGTGGCTGTAGCAGTGGTTCTGCACCGAGTGCCCTTCGGCGATCATCCGCTGGATGAGACCCGGATAGGCGGCGGCCTTGGCGCCGACAACGAAGAAGGTGGCCTTGACGCCGTAGCGTGCGAGGACGTCGAGCACGGCCGGCGTGTAATACGGGTGGGGGCCGTCGTCAAAGGTGAGAGCGACGGATTGCGGGCCGGGTTGTGATCGAACCGGGGGCCGATCTCCCACCTCGGTGGCCACGGGACTCTCACAGGAGTCCGCCCGATCGACCTGACTCCCGCCGTAGCACGAGTCGAGTCCCGCACCCCCGTACAAGAGGTCGTCGGCCGGCCCACCTTGCATGACGTCGTCTCCGGGGCCGCCGTACAGTTGGTCCTTGCCGGCACCACCCTTGATCAAATCGGCGCCGTCGCCCCCCTGAAGAAGATCGGCGCCGAGGCCTCCCAGCAGAGTGTCGTCGCCTGATCCCCCGCAGATGATGTCGTTACCGCCAAAGCCCTTGATCACGTCATCGCCATCGAGCCCATGGATCACATCGCGGCCATCGGTGCCGACGATCCGGTCATTGCCTGGCGTCCCCCAGATCGTGACCTTGCTGCCTTGGCACAAGATGGCTGCGGAGTCTGCAACCGCGGAAAGGCTCGCCCCCACCACCAGCAGCACCACCGCGCCAAAACGAAACACTCCGCCCTTCGTTCAGCCCGATCAAGGTATTGCCAGGCTCCAGGCCCGGCCAGGGCCGAACGGCCGCGTTGGCGATTGGCAAGAGGGGCCTCGCTTCGCTCGGCCTGCGATGGGCGAAGGCCGGCCTGCGGCCGGCCGGCGATGGGCGAAACCGCAGCCACGCGGGCATCGGGATCAGACTTCTTGCGGAAGGCGAATGGCGATTGGCGAGCGCGGCGGAGGTCTCAGACGCGTGCTGTCGAATTGCGAATTGCGAATTGCGAATTGCAGTCCTGTCACAGAAGCGGTTCCCAACACCACCCCTGTAGCCTCACCAAATGCCCGACCTCATTGACCTGATCCGCGACTCCGTCATCGGGCGGGACGATGTCGTCGACGGGCCGTTCGGACCGCGGCGGGTCACCTACGCGGACTACACGGCCTCCGGCCGTTCGCTCGAGTTCATCGAGGACTTCATTCGCGAGCAGGTGCTGCCGCTTTACGCCAATACCCACACCGAGTCATCGGGCACTGGTCAGCAGACCACCCGCTTCCGCGACGACGCCCGCGGGACCATCCGTCGGTGCCTCGGGGCGACCGACGAGCACGCGGTGATCTTCACGGGCAGCGGCTCGACCGGCGCCATCGATCACCTGATCCGGGTGCTGGGTCTGCGGCTGCCGGCCGAGCTCGACGAGCGCTACGGGCTCGCGGCACGGATCCCCGCCGCAGAGCGTCCCGTGGTCTTCATCGGGCCTTTCGAGCATCACTCCAACGAACTCCCCTGGCGCGAGTCGATCGCGGATGTCGTGGTGATCCCGGAGGACTCAGACGGGCACATCGACCGGGCGGCACTAGAGCAGGCGCTGGCGACCCATGCCGGGCGACCGCTGAAGATCGGGTCCTTCTCGGCGGCCTCGAACGTGACCGGCATCACCTCGGACACCGCGGCCATCTCCGCGCTGCTGCATCGGCACGGGGCGCTCTCCTTCTGGGACATGGCGGCGGCGGCCCCGTATATCGGGATCTCGATGGGCCCGGTGGATCCGGACGAGCCGCTCTCGTACAAGGACGCAGTGTTCATCAGTCCGCACAAACTCATCGGCGGGCCGGGCACCCCGGGGTTGTTGGTGGCCCGGAAGGAACTGTTCTCCAACCGGGTGCCCACGGTCCCTGGGGGTGGGACCGTTTCGTTCGTGACCGCCACCGGGCACCGCTACCTGGCAGATGTCGAGCACCGCGAGGAGGGCGGCACCCCCGACATCATCGGGGCGATCCGATGTGGTCTGGTCTTTGCGTTGAAGGACTCGGTGGGCAGCGACCGGATCCGGGAGTTGGAGGAGTCGTTCATCAGCCGCGCCATCGAATCGTGGTCGGCGAACCCGAACATCCTGATTCTCGGCAATCCGGGAGCCGACCGGCTGTCAATCGTCTCGTTCGTGATCCGGCACGGCGAGCGCCGCCTGCATCACAACTTTGTCGTCGCGCTGCTCAACGACCTCTTCGGCATCCAGGGCCGCGGTGGCTGCTCGTGCGCCGGCCCCTACGGCCACCGCCTGCTCGGCATCGACATCGAGACCTCGGAGGGGTACGACCGCGAGATCGCCCGCGGGTGTGAGGTGATCCGACCCGGCTGGGTGAGGGTCAACTTCAACTACTTCATCAGCGAGGAGACATTCCAGTTCATCCTCGACGCCGTCCACTTGATCGCCGACCAGGGCTGGCGGCTGCTCCCGCTCTACCAGTTCGACTACCAGTCGGCGCTGTGGACCCACGCGGACCACGGCTCCCATCCCCCGATGAGCCTTGCGGACGTTGCGATCGGGCCAGACGGCTACGCGTATTCGGATCGGCGCCGGTTCGAACCCGAGACGCGCTTCGCCGCCTACATCGAGGAGGCCAGGGGGGCAATGGCGGCGGCTGAACCGTTGGACCCAGGCCGGGGCGAGACCACTACCCCCGACTTCGAACGGCTTCGGTGGTTCACATTGCCGTCGGAGGTGAGTCGGGAACTGAGAGAGAGTCAAGAGTCAAGAATCAAGAGCCAAGATTCTTGATTCTTGGCTGTGGGCTCACTCCACGATCCGGCCCCGCCACGCCGGCGGCTTGGGGAACCCCGCATGTTGCAGCAGAATCGTGGCGTGCTCGCGGTAGTGGCTGGCCGCAGCACTGAGGTCCCACCCCTCGAGCAACTTGGGCCGGGCCGGGTCACCTTCCGGGGGTAACGCCGATACCGCCGCCACCATCTCCCGGTACGCGGCGGCGTACTCCGCCCGAGCGGCCTCAGGAGACACTCCCTGCCACTCGGCGTAGACGGCGTCGTTGAACTTCTGCCAGTTGGACGGATACGGCAGCCGGGGACCGCCCGACACCACCCGGGCATACCGGCGCTCCCACGCCGCCAGGTGCACCAGGTGCTCGCCCAGGGTCCAGCCGCCTCCGACCTGCTTGCGGAGATCGGCGTCTTCCTCGATGGAGAGCCCCAACTCGTCGAGCACTGCGTGGAACCGGGCGCGTCGATCTCGCAGGTAGTGGAGGTACGCGTCGCGATTCATGCCCGCCGCACCCGCTCGTAGGCGATCTCCGAGCGGCGAAACCCGATCGCCTCCCAGAACCCGTCTGATCCCGGATGTCCCGCCCGTAGAACCCACGTGACCCGGGGATCATCGCCGGTGAGGGCGTCGACCATCGCTCGCCCGATACCCCGGCCCCGACGGTGAGGGGCCACGATCACCATGGAGAGGTACCCGTTGGAGACGTCATCGGTGACACAGCGGCCAAAGCCGACGATCTCGGCATCCTCCTTGGCCACGACTGCCCGGGTAGCGGCCGCGATCGCCGCAACGAGTCGGTCTGGCTCGGCACGCGAGTCCCACCCCTCGGCCATCAGGAGAGCCGAGATGGCATCGAGGTCCTCGGGCCGGGCCAGGCGGATCATCCGCAAAGAATCGAGAGTCCAGAGTCAAGAGTCAAGAGAAGAGAGCCAAGAGCCAAGAACCGCGTCTTGATTCTTGGCTCTTGACTCTTGGCTCTCTGCGCAGCCGGCCGACTATCTACCTATAACCTCCGGGGAATTCGATTGACGGAGGACAGAGATGGTCGCCTTGACCGCCGACGCCATGGCGCCGCCCGATCGCGGGTTGCGCTACTACCTACGAAACCAGACCCGCTGGTCGGCGGCCGTACTTTTGGCCGGCGCCGCCACTCTGCTGTTCGTCATCGCCGGGTCGCTGGCGGTGCTGACCGCCCACGGCTGGACCCAGGTCTGCCCGCCGGATGTGACCCGTCTGGTGTGCTCTCCGTCCGACCCGCTCGCCGAAGGGATCAGCTCCAACGGATTCGGCCTCGTGTCGCAGATCTCGCTCGTCGCCGCGGTGGGCATCGTCGCAGCGGGTTTCGGCAGCTACCGCCGGATGCCCACCCGCCCGGCGCGTGACGCCGTGATCTCGGGAGCGTGGCTGGCGGTTCAGGTGATCGGCATCGCGGTGCTGATCCTCTGGTTCAGGGGCACCGACGTCGACCGATTCGCTCGGAACTTCCTCAACTTCAACACGATCGGCGAGCAAGTCGGATTTGTCTGGTCGACAATCACCGATGGCATCGGGTCGATCGCGCGCCTGGCCCTTGTTTGGGGAGCGGTCGCCGCAGCACTCGCCGGCCTTTGGGTCCGCTGGCGCAAGGCGCCGGCGCGCAACGTTCTGTGGGCCGCGCTGGCCGGAGCGGGATTCGGAGCCCTATGGAGCACGCTCGGCACCGCCGAGGTGGGATCGTTTGCGTCGGGGGCAAAGAACACCCTCAAGCTGTCACTCGCAGGCGCCGCCATCGGTTTCGGCCTCGGCCTCGTCATCGCCCTGTTCACGATGTCGAAGCGACGGGTGGTGCGCGCCCCGGCCCGCATCTACATCAACTTCTTTCGCGGCACGCCGCTCATCTGGCAGATTGCCTTCGCCGGCATCGCCGTGGTGCCGGCGCTGGGCCTGCCGCTGAAGGCCTACACGGTCGCCGTGCTGGTACTCGGGCTCAACCTCGCCGCCTACTCGGCAGAGGTGTACCGCGCCGGAATCCAATCCCTCGAGCGCGGTCAGATCGAGGCGGCGCGCTCTCTCGGCCTCACCTATCCGCAGTCGATGCGGTACGTGATCGTCCCCCAGGCGATCCGCCGGGTGATCCCGCCGCTACTCAACGAGTTCGTCATCCTGATCAAGGACACCTCGTTGGTGTTCGCCCTCGGCCTGACCATCTTCGAGAGGGAGTTGCTCGGGGTGGGGCGCGGCCTGTACGCCTCCTCCTTCGACGCCACCGCGTGGCTCGGCTCGGCAGCCGGCTTCCTGATCATCACGCTGCCGATGATCGGGGTCGTGACGCTGGTCGAGCGCCGCCTGCGAAGCGGCCTGACGAGTGTGATTGGCTGAGGTGTGACGGCTCTGCCGT
>JBBEAX010000010.1:0-7877 GCA_040882645.1 Acidimicrobiia bacterium | reverse complement strand
AAACGCCGCGGCTACGGCCACCGCAACTCCGACCGCTACCGTCACCGAGTCCTATGGCGTGTGGCCGTCGACCCGCCCGGAGCGGATGACCCACCGCAATTCGCGCAGAGCCCAGAAACGGATGCGCTCGGACCCGCCGTATCCTGCCCCCCGGTGAGACGCGACGAGTTCGAAGCACTGGTGGATGCCGCCCTCGAAGAACTGCCCGAGTGGGTGGTCGAGGTGGTCGACAACGTCCATGTGGTGGTCGAAGACTGGCCCTCGACCGACCAGGACGACGAGTACGGCGGGGGAGGCACCCTGCTCGGTCTGTACCACGGCGTGAATCTCCACGACCGGGCGGGCCACTACTCGGGAGCCATGCCAGACCGAATCACCATCTTCATGGGTCCCCACCTGGCCCTGCGGCTGCCGCCGTCACGGCTCAAGAAGCAGATCCGCAAGACGGTGCTCCATGAGGTGGCCCACCATCTTGGGATCGACGACGAGCGTCTTCACGAACTGGGGTACTAGATCGAGCCGCCCTCAGCCGACGGCCGGCCTCACTCGGAGACAGCCTTCGAGGCCACCCAGCTGGCGATCGACACGATGAGCGCTCCGAAGAAGGTGGCCCAGAACCCCGTGGAAGTGAGGCCCAGGTCGAGTCGGTCGGGCGCCGCCAGCCAGATGACGAGCGCGAACATCAACCAGTTGATCACCAGCAGGAACAGGCCCATGGTGATCACGATCAGAGGGATGCTGAGAACCTTCAAGATCGGCTTGATGGCGGCGTTGACCGCGCCGAGGATCATCGCGATCAACACGAGTTTCCAGAAGTCCCCGCTGAACTCGAGGCCGCCCACCACGCCGACCGTGACCCAAACCGCGAATGCGTTGATGGCGACGCCGAGGACGAACTTCATCCTGCGAACCCTACCTGTCTGCTGGCGGCAATCCGGGAATCGCGGCGATGGGCAGCAGCGACAGCCAGGGATGGGTAAAGGCCCTTCGGCAGGGTGCCGATTGCCACTCGGTGGAACCTGCAAACACTTCCGACCCCTACGACAGTTGCGAGCGAGGCCGCTGCAACCACGATCTAGCGCGTGCGGTCGGCATCAACGAATTGTGGGGTGCCGATGGCCCCTTCCCCGCAGGGGCGATCATTCTTCGACCGGGCGGCCCGGCGGTGCTTCTCGACGACGAGGAGGAGCCCTACCAGCCCGATTTCGCCGCCGAACAGCAGCGCTGGGCGGTCTGATACCGGCCCGGGCCGTGCGATCTTGGTAATTTGAGGCCAGGCAACAGAAACCGAGATCAGATGGCCAGCCTGACCAGCCTCACGGGGATCACCGACAAGCAGATCGAGCGGCTGCAGTCCGCCGGCATCAAGGGAACGGCTCGACTGCTCACCTGGGGCAGCACGCCTGACGGGCGCCGGGAAATCGCCCGCGAGACCAAGATCCCGATCCAGCGCGTCGCCAACTGGGTTCAGCGCGCCGACCTCATGCGGGTCAAGGGCGTAAACGACAATTACGCCCGTCTCCTGGTGAGAGCCGGCGTCGACGACATCGCCGACCTGAGCACCCGGAACCCCGCTCAACTGGCAGAGGAGATCGAAGTCGCCTCAGCGGTGGAGCGCGACATCAAGCGCCTGCCGACGAAGGCCAAGATCGGCCATTGGATCGAGCAGGCTCGACTCATGCTGCGCCACGTCTGGTACCACGACACCTGGGGTGATGAGGAAGTGACCGGGCGAAAGGCGCCCGCACTCTTTCCTGCCCCGCGGGTGTGACCGGGCGGCTCAGAACTCGGGGTCGGGGTATTCCCGCGGCATCGCCGCGGCCTTCTTGCTACGCCGACGCCGAACCAGCACCCGGACGAGCTCGTCGACTCCCGCCCCGAGGATCATGAACGTGATCAGCACCCAGGCCAGGGCTGCTTCAGCGCGCCAAAAGAGGAATTGAACCTCGGTGGTGTCGAAGTTCTGCAGGATCAGGATCAGCGCCAGCAGCCCCAGGGACCCGTAGAGGACGATGAGGCGAAAGCGCCGGGTCTGCCAGACAGGTGTTTCGTTGGGGATCTGGGTCACGGCTCGGCTCCTCGGCTTGCCTGCGGAAGCAAGCGTAGATGGCTGGTCGGTCGCGGGCCCGGTGGAACCATTTCCCACCAGGGGGGCGTTCTCGGAAGGTGACCAGACGACACAACCTTGGGGGGATTGCCGGGTTGGTGGCCGTCGGCCTTGCTCTTGCCGTGGGCGAGTTGGCCGCCGGGGTGATCGAAGGGGTGCCTTCGCCGATCGCCGCGGTCGGTGCCCTAGTGGTGGAATCGGCGCCCCCGATCATCGAGGACTTTGCTATCGCTCTCTTCGGGACGGCGGATAAGTCCGCACTCGCCGTGGGGACCGTGGCGATCGCACTCGTCGTCGGTTGGTTCGTGGGTGTGAGGGCGCTGCGAACGGCCTGGGTCGGGGTGGCGGCCTTCTCGCTTTTCGGCGCGCTTGGCGTCGTTGCGGGGCTCGGCGACTCGTTCGCCGAGCCTGCCCTGGTGGTGGGGTCGATGCTGGTGGCCACGGGGGGAGGAATTGGCGCCCTCATGGCTCTCCTCGCCGCTGCGCACGCCGACGAGCAGCCGACCGACGGGGTCCCGGGCGATCCCGCTCGTCGGCGATTCGTCGCCCTGGCGACGGCCGGCAGCACGCTGGCCGTCATCGGCGGGGGGCTGGGTCGAGCCCTGGTGACCCGGATTCCCGATGCGCCGGTGCGAGTGCTCGATACGCCGGAAGTGACGGTGCCGCCTCTCGATCCCGCCAACGCATTCGAGATCGACGGTCTTTCACCGGTGGTCACGCCGAACGAGGACTTCTATCGAATCGACACCGCGCTGGTCGTCCCGCGGGTGAACCCGGCCACCTGGACGATGCGGATCCATGGTCTGGTCGAGCGCGAGGTGGGGTTCACCTACGACGAGATCCTGGCGATGGACCTCGTCGAGGAGTATGTGACGCTTGCCTGTGTCTCGAACGAGGTAGGTGACGACCTGGTGGGCAACGCCAAGTGGACCGGCGTCCGGCTCGTCGAGCTGCTCGAGCGCGCCGGAGTCCGTGCCGAGGCCACCCAAATCGTCGGCCGGTCGGTCGACGGCTGGACCGCCGGCTTTCCGACGGCTCTGGCGTTCGATGGCCGCGACCCGTTGCTGGCGGTGGGGATGAACGGTGACCCCCTGCCACTGGCGCACGGGTTCCCCGCGAGGATCGTGGTGCCCGGCCTCTACGGCTACGTGTCTGCGACCAAGTGGCTCGGCGACATCGAACTCACCCGGTGGGACGACTTCGACGCCTATTGGATTCCCCGGGGATGGGCCAAGGAGGGGCCGATCAAGATGCAGTCGCGGATCGACGTTCCGCGGCGGCGAGCGCGGGTTTCCACCGGCCCGGTCGACGTTGCCGGTGTCGCCTGGGCTCCGCTCGAGGGCGTCTCCGCGGTCGAGGTCAGGGTCGACGACGGCGAGTGGATGCCAGCCGAGCTGACCGAGCCGCTGTCATCGAAGAGTTGGGTGCAGTGGCGGGCGAGGCCCGTTCTCGACGCGGGGGAGCGAGTGCTCACGGTGCGCGCCACCGATGGATCGGGCACGGTCCAATCGTCGGACCGCCGCCCACCCCGTCCCGACGGGGCGACCGGTTTGCATCAGGTCGTGGTGGTCGTCACCTGACCTTGGCGACGACCTGCGGTTCCCGCTTCCAGGGCAAGCGCCGCTTGCGGGCGACGAGGTGGCGTTCGAGCACCGGCCACACCTGGGGCGATCCGAGGGTTCGCCGCATCGAGCGCAGGGTCCGCAAGAAGGCCGGCAAGGCAGCCGCCGGGTCCAGCGGGTTGGGCCGGGTCTCGGCGAGGACCGACCGGTCGGGACGGAGCACCACGATCTCGGTCTCGGGCCACGCGGTGCGGATGGCATCCAGCTCGGCGGTGAGGGCGGAGCCCCCAAGGCGGTCGACGACGCCCTCGTAGAAGCGGGCGTCAGGACGCTGTTCGATCGAGGCCATCGGGGCGACCACGATCACAAGGTCGAGAGGCTCGGCTGATCCGAGAACCAGGTCGGCATTTGTTCCACTGGCGATACCGCCGTCGACGTAATGACGGCCCTCGATCATCACGGGCTCGAAGACCATCGGCACCGCGGTCGATGCAGCCACGACTACTCCGAGGCCGGCATCCGGGCTGCCGACCGTGCCAAAGGCGACCCGCTCCTTTGCCTCGAGTTGATACGCAACGATGGTCGTCGGACGGTCGGGCCAGCTGGCGGCGGCGTCGCCCATCGCCCGCTCGAGCCACTCCTGGATACCGGCGGTGCTGTATCGGGCCGGGCAACCGAGTGCCAATCTCACTCCCGGCTTGCGGAGGCCGGGAATCAGGCCGTGCCTCACCCAGCGGCCCATCCCCGCCGGCCTGATCCGCCGGTAGATGATCCGACCCAGCAACCGCGACAGTTGCGGGGCACCTCGGACGTCGCCAACGATCGACTCCAGGTCGAGGTGGCCCGACCGGATGAGGGCGGCCGCCACGGCTCCCGATGAGGTGCCGACGATGACGTCGGCATCATTGGGTTCCCAACCCGTGGCCATCCGCAACGAGAAGAGTGATCCGAAATTGAAGGCGGCTCCGGTGACGCCACCACCACCCAGGACCAATCCGACGCGTGACATGAAGCCCAGACTCTAGGGAGGGCAGGGACCGGCCTGCCCGCGGGCGCGGAGGTCCTTGGTCGGCGCGCGACGGCGTTCTACGCTCCTCCTTCGGTCGATCGAGGAGAAACCATGTTCGCGATCGTCACAACGCTCATCATCGGAATGGCCGCTGTCGGCGGGCGATTTAGTCGCCTGGTGCTGCTCCACGATCCCATCGACCCCGACCTGCCCTGCCCGTGGTGCCGCACGAGCACCTTCGAAGACGATTCCGCCTGCCCCGGCTGCGGCAAGCACTTCGGGTAGTACCGGCCGGGCTTCGCCCGTCCGGTAGCCCACGGCCCACGGCCGGGTTAAGGACTGTTGGCTGTCGGCTGACCATCGACCGTCGGCCCCTCCATCTATCCTGCCCGTCATCGAGAAGGGGGTTTCATGACGACGACCGTGGTTCAGTTCGAGGAGCCCCGATGGTCCAAGTGGCTATTCGGCTCCAGCAGGACGGCGTGGCTCTGGTTGGTGGCCCGCCTGTGGCTCGGTTGGGAATGGCTGCACGCCGGCTGGGGCAAAGTCTTTGGCGGCAACATCACGTGGAAGGTCTGGGAGTGGGGCAGTGAGTTCTCGCTGACGGGCAGCGGTTCCATCGGGTGGATTCGCTCGGGAACCGTCGTCACTGCCGATGGCACCGAGGTCTTCCGGGGGGTTGGCGACTCGGTGGCGGGATTCGCCGCCAGGGCGATCGAAGCCTCGCAAGGCCCCCACCCCGATGTCGCCTACTCCTGGTACGTCAACTTCCTCGAGTTCGTGCGTGATGACTTTCATCCGATTCTTGGTCCGATGGTGGCCATCGGAGAATTCACCATCGGAATCCTCCTGATCGTTGGCGCCTTCACCGGGATCGCGGCGTTCCTCGGCGCTTTGCTGAACTTCTCGTTCATGTTCGCCGGGAGCTCAGGGGCGAACCCGGGGATGGTGCTGGTGTCGCTCTTCCTCGTGCTCGCCTGGCGTAACGCCGGTTGGTACGGCGTCGATCGGTACCTGCTTCCGAAGCTGGGGGTGCCGTGGCAGGCGAAGCCTGTTGCGGAGGCCGAGTCCCGGCTCCAGCCGCAGCCCCGGTCGGATCCACCGGCTGACGACGGGTAGCCGGCCGCGCGGCGTCTCGGGAGAAACGGGCCGGGTGCGGTTGGGAGGGTAGAGGTGGACGGGCGGGGCCTCACTACCCTTGCGCTCCCATGCCCAGGCTGACGCTTCCCGACGGAAAGGTCCTCGAGGTCGAGGACGGCGCAACCGGGTTGGACGCCGCCCTCGTCATCGGCCCGCGCCTTGCCAAGGCGGCGGTGGCGGTGAAGGTCGATGGAGACGCGTTCGACCTCTCGCGGCCGCTCCCGGAATCGGGGCGCCTCGAGGTGGTCACCGCCGCCACTGATGAGGGGCGCCATATTCTGCGCCACTCGGCTGCCCACATCCTCGCCCAGGCGGTGTTGCACCTCTTTCCCGACGCGACCTTCGCCATCGGCCCGCCGATCGAGGACGGCTTCTACTACGACTTCGACATCGGGCGGGCGTTCACTCCCGAGGACCTCGAAGCGATCGAAGCGAGAATGGCCGAGATCGTCTCCCTCGACCAGCCATTCGTGCGAGACGAGTTGTCGAAGCAGGAGGCACTCGCCGAGTTCGCCGCCCATCCGTTCAAGACCGAGATCATCGAATCGGTCGAAGAGGCAGAAGGCGCGGTGGGCGACTCTGTGTCGGTGTATCGCAACAACGGGTTCACCGACCTGTGCCGGGGCCCTCACCTTCCGTCGACCGGGCGGCTGCCGGCATTCAAACTGCTGCGAACCGCGGGGGCGTACTGGCGGGGTGACGAGAAGAATCCGCAGCTTCAGCGCATCTACGGCACGGCCTGGGAGAGCCCCGAGGCGCTCGAGCAGTACCTGCACCGAATCGAAGAGGCGCGCAAGCGCGACCACCGGAAGCTCGGCGCCGAGTTGGACCTGTTCTCCTTCCCCGAGGAGCTCGGCAGCGGGCTGGCGGTGTGGCATCCGAAGGGCGCGTTGACCCGGATGGTGATGGAGGACTACTCGCGCCGCACCCACCTGAGCCATGACTACCAGTTGGTGGCGACGCCGCACATCGCCCGTCGCCGGCTCTGGGAGATCTCCAAGCACGTCGACTTCTACGCCGAAAACATGTACCCGCCGATCGAGGTCGACGAGGGCGAGCGCTACATGATCAAGCCGATGAATTGTCCGGGCCACATCCTGATCTATCAGGCACATCCCCGCTCCTACCGCGAGCTGCCGATGAGGCTCTTCGAACTCGGCACCGTGTATCGCTACGAGAGATCGGGTGTGGTCCAGGGCCTGCTGCGCGCTCGGGGCTTCACCCAGGACGACAGCCACATCTTCTGCACCGAGGACCAGGTAGAACAGGAGCTGCAGACCCTCCTCGACTTCGTGCTGATGGTCGATCGCGACTTCGGGTTCGTTGAATTCGATGCCGACTTGTCGACGAAGCCCGAGAAATACGTGGGGACCGACGACATGTGGGAGAAGGCGACCGACGCGCTACGGCTGGCTCTCGACAATGCCGGGCTGAGTTACCAGGTGGCCGAGGGCGAAGGCGCCTTCTATGGGCCGAAGATCGACATCCACATCAGGGATGCCATCGGCCGGCGGTGGCAGATGGGGACCTTGCAGGTGGATTTCGGGCAGCCGGCCAACTTCGACCTCGAGTACACCTCGGCCGACAACAGCCGCCTGCGCCCGGTGATGATTCACCGGGCGCTGATGGGATCGATCGAACGCTTCTTCGCGGTGATGCTCGAGCACTACGCCGGCGCCTTGCCGGGGTGGTTGTCGCCGGTACAGGCGACCGTCGTCCCGGTGGCCGATCGTCACGGCGATTACGCCAATCAGGTCGCCACCGACCTGCGCCGGGCCGGTCTGCGGGTGGACGTGGATCAGTCCGACGACACCGTGGGGGAGAAGGTACGACGGGCGATCACCGCCAAGCACCCGGCGGTGTTGGTGGTGGGCGACCAGGATGTCGACGCCTCCACAGTTGGGATCCGCCTCCGCGGGAGCGAAGACGAGAGGCGCGGGATTTCCCTCGAAGCAGCCGCCGACGAACTCGTCGAATTGTGTAAACCCCCCAGGTAGGCCGACAGTCAACGGTCAACGGTCAACGGTCAACGGTCAACGGTCAACGGTCAACGGTCAAC
>JBBEAX010000009.1:0-45907 GCA_040882645.1 Acidimicrobiia bacterium | reverse complement strand
GGGCGGGAGGCGGGTAGCGGGTAGCGATTCCCTTACCCGTCCAGCAGAGCGAATGCCTCTTGGGGGACATCTAGGCGAACGACTTGTCCCGGCTCGATGCGGTCGTGGTGGGGGACCTGGATGGTGCCGCCGGTCACGCTCACCGCCACCAGGTATCCGGGGCCCTCGAATACCGAGTCCTCGACCACGCCTTCGGTGCTTCCGTCGGGGGCGATGCGGACTGCCTCTTGGCGGATCACTGCGCGGGCGTTACGGCCTTCGCCGTAGCCCAGTCGGACTCCGTCGCGACCGACCGTCACATCGGCGATGGTGGTGAGGCCGAGGAGGCGGGCGGCGGCTTCGGTGCCGGGGGCCCGCCACAGGCGTTCGGGGGTGCCGACCCGGGCGATCGTGCCGCCTTCGAGCAGGGCGATCCGGTCGGCGACGGCGAAGGCCTCGTCGGGATCGTGGGTCACATGGAGGGCGGGGATGCCCGCCGAGCGGAGGGCGGCGCGCAGGTCGCCGGCCAGTTCGCGGCGGAAGGCTCGGTCGAGTGACCCGAGTGGTTCGTCCATCAGCAGCAACCGGGGACGGGCGGCGAGCGCTCGGGCCACCGCCACCCGCTGGGCCTGACCCCCCGACAGTTCGCCGACCCGGCGCCGTTCGTAACCGGCGAGGCCTACCCGGTCCAACTCTTCGACCACCCGGGCGCGTCGCTCCGGCGCGGACAGGTCGGGAATCCCGAAGGCGACGTTGGCGGCGACGTCGAGGTGGGGGAAAAGGGCGAAGTCCTGGAATACCATCCCGAAGCCCCGCAGGTGGGCCGGGGTGGCGGTGACGTCCACGCCATCCCAGAGGACCGCCCCTGCCGCCGGCCGGTGGAGCCCGGCCACCACCCGCAGCAGGGTGGTCTTGCCCGAGCCGCTGCCGCCGAGGATGGCGACGATCTCCTCCGAGCCCACGGTGAGGGCGACGTCGGTGAGCACCGGCACCGGTCCGAACCGGGCGGAGATTCCGCGCAACTCGAGCATCAGAAGGCTCCCGGGCCGGGCATGCGCGCCCGTTCCACGGCGAGGATCGCCGCGGTGGTGATCGCCATCAGCAGCACGCTCAACGCCATCGCCTGCCCGAAGTTGAGCACGCCGGGGCGGCCGAGGAAGCGGAAGATGGCGATAGGGATGGTCGGCCCGCCGGGGCGGGCGAGGAACAGGGTGGCCCCGAACTCACCCAGCGAAATGGCAAAGGCAAAGGCCGCCCCCACTGCGGCGACCCGGGAAACGATCGGCAGGTCGACCTCGCGGAAGGTGCGCCCTGGGGACGCCCCCAGCGTGGCCGCCGCCTCGCGCAGCCGCCCCCGCACTGCCCGCAGCACCGGTACCGACGATCGCACCACGAACGGAGCGGCCACCAGGGCGTGGGCGATCGGGATCAGTACCAGCGACGCCCGCAGGTCGACCGGCCAGTCGAGGGCGATGAGGAAGCCGAACCCCACCGTCACCGCTGAAGTGCCCAGGGGCAGCATCAGCAGCGTGTCGAACCATCGGGAAAGGCGCCCGCGCCGCGCCGCGATCAGCACCGCCGCCGGCAGGCCCACCCCGAGGGCGATCACCGTGGCCGCTACCGCGAATCCGAGCGAGTTGCCGATCGCCGCCCCGCTGTCGACCAGGTCATCGGAACCGAGCGCCCGGTAGGCCTGGAGGCCGAACCCGCCGCCGGCGGTTAGCGACCGCCACAGCAACACGAGTGGCGGCCCCAGCACCAGCAGGCCGGTGCCACCGAGGATGCCGGCCACCAGTGCCCATTCCCGACCGCCCTGGATCCGCCGCGCCGTCTCCCGCACCGGGCGCAGCGTCTGTTCCACCGTGTGCCGCTCCTGATACCGGGCGTAGGCGGCGAGGGCGGCGACCACGCCGATCATCTGGAGCAGGGCGAGCACCGCTGCCCCTGGCAGGTCGAGCAGCAGGGCGAAGCGGCGGTAGATCTCCACCTCGATGGTGGCGATGCGGGGGCCGCCGAGGATCAGCACCGTGCCGAACGAGGTGAGGGTGAACAGGAACACGATCGATGAGGCTGCCGCTAGGGCAGGCCGCAGCAGGGGGAGGGTCACCCGGGTGAAGGTGCGCCAGGGGGAGTAGCCGAGCGAGCGGGCGGCGTCCTCGAGGCGGGGGTCGAGATGCCCCCAAACCCCGCCGACGAGCCGCACCACCACCGCCACGTTGAAGAACACATGGGCGGCGAGGATCACCCACACGGTGCCATGGAGGTCGACCCCGAGCAGGCCGCTGGGCCCTGCCAGGGCGAGGAACGCGGTACCCACCACCACCGTGGGCAGCACGAACGGGACGGTGGCGATCGCCCGGGCCAGGCTACGGCCGGGAAACTCGAAGCGGGAGAGCACCCAGGTGGCCGGCATCGCCACGACCACCGTGAGCACGGTCGATAGCACCGCCTGCCAGAGCGTGAACCAGGCGACGCCGCGCAGGCCCCGGTCGCCGAAGACCCGTCCGATGGCGTCGGTCCCGCCGTCGACCAAGCCGGTGGTGATGATCGACGCCACCGGCCATACGAAGAAGGCCGCCAGGAAGGCGACCGGGACGACGGCGAGGGCGATCGCCGTCCGTCGGGTCACCGCAGCACCACCTCGATCCATTCATCGAGCCAGCGCTCCCGGTTGGCCCCGATAACCTCGGGGGCGAGCCCGGACGGGGTGTCGGTGGGCCGCTCGCCGAACCACGCGGGCAACTCGGCTTCGGGCCGCACCGGGTACACGAACATCTGCCCCGGCACGTCCTCCTGGAACTGGAGGGTGAGCATGAAGTCGATGAACTTGCGGGCGTTCTGCGGATGGTCGGCATTCAACAGGATCCCGGCGAATTCGATCTGGCGGTAACAGCCGTCGCGGATCACCCCGGTGGAGGTTTCCGGGATCGGCGGCTCGGCGTCGATCACCTCGGCCGCCGGCGAGGTGGCATACGACACCACGATCGGGCGGTCCCCGTCGCCGGCTCCCGAGAACATCCCGTAGTAGGCGGTGCCCCAGTCGGGGGCGATCTCCACGTCGTTGGCCCGCAGGTCGGCCCAGTAGTCGAGCCAGGTGTAGTCCCCGGTCTCGCCGAAGCGGGCGATCGTGGCGAGCATGAACGCCAGGCCGGGGGAGGAGATCGTCGGATCCTGCACCACCAGCATTCCCCGGTAGCGGGGATCGGTGAGGTCCTCCAGGGTCGCCGGCGGCGGCAAGTCGTCACCGAATGCGCTCTTGTCGTAGTTGAGGCAGACGTCGCCGTAGTCGATCGGGGTGACGAACGGGCTGAGCTCGAACTCGTCGGGGATCTCCGGTATCAGGAACGACTCGTAGCGCTCGAAGATCTCGGCGTCGAGCGCCCGCGAGAGCAAGGTGTTGTCGACCCCGAACAGGATGTCGGTGACCGGGTTGCCTTTCGTGAGGGCCGCCTGGTTGACGATCAGCCCGGCGTCGCCACCGCGGATGATCGTCACCTCGATCCCCGTCTCCGCGGTGAACGCGGCAAGCACCTCATCGGACACCGCGAAGAAGTCGTGGGCGACGATCCGGACCAGCGGCGGCTCGTTGACGCAGGACGCGGTGAGCAGGGCGAGAGCGGCGGCGGTGGCGATCAAGCGCTTCATGCAGAGGTTCCTCTCGTGTGGATGACAAGTGCGTGGCCCCCGGCGGCCGTGAGGTGGGCGATGTCGCCGACCATGCGGTTGCTGATGCTGCGGCTCGAATCGGGTTCCAGGACCTCGTTGTCAAGGACCCACTCGAGCCCGGTAGTGGAGACGGTGACCTGGCCGCCCATGGGGACGATGGACACGATGTCGCCTGGTTCGCCGTCGATATCGACGGACTCGTGCAGCGCGACCACCCGGGAGGCACCCATGCGCCACTCGAGATTCAGCCCGGCGTAGCGGGGTGCCGCCACCAGCGCGGCGTTGGCGAGCAGGTGATCGACGCGGTCGAGGGCGGTACCCCCGACGATGACCACTCGTTCGAATCCTCGGGTGGCGGCCGCATCGAGGGCCAGTTCCAGGTCGGTGGCGTCCTTGTCCTCCGGGTGCCGTTCGATGATCGTCCCGTGCCCCTCGGCGAGAACAAGCGAGGTGGGGTCGGCCGAATCGAGATCGCCCACCACCAGATCGACATAGAGTCCGAGGCGCTCGGCCATCGCCAGGCCGCCATCGGCGGCGATGACGAACCCCGGATGCGGCACCGGGTCCACCGGGGGCGCGGCATCGCCTCCGGCGAGTATCAGGCAGATGTCGGTCACGACTCCCTCCGCTGGCATTACCCAGATCAGGTTCGGTCGGGTCGGCGGCGGAACGGCCACCCTCTCAGCTCGGCTCCCCGAGCTCCCCGGTGTGTTTCGTTTATGAGTGTAGGTGGGTGTTTGGCCTCCCCGCGCGGCGGGGGGCAATACGCAATACGCGATACGCGATACGAAAAGCCCGCGAATACGCGAATCGCGATACGCGATATGACAGATCCCACCCCGAATGCCTCTTGGGGGGTCGGGCTTTGGAGACACGGAGCATGCCGGGGTCCAGAGCCAGGTTCGGCGCGTTCTGTCGTATCGCGTATCGCGTATTGCGAATCGCGAATTCCCCCTTGACATCCTGACATCACTATGACATCATGCTGCTGTCACAACGACACTGAAGTGACAGGAGGCGGAGTAATGTTGATCTCGAGCGAGACGATCAAGGCGATTGGTCAGGAACGGCAGCGTCGGACCTCGGTGCTGCGGACCCGGACGATCGAACAGGCGACCGACCGGGACCGCATCGTTGCGGCTCCGGTCGGGCTGCTCGTTTCGGCGGCGGGCACCGGCCGATGACTAAGGAGGCACGCATGGACACCACGATGGCGATGGCCAAGCTCCAGGGAGCGATCGAGCAGCAGGTGCTCGTGGCCGGCGGCGACCCCGAGGTCGAGGCCGCGTCCCGCGCCCTCCTCAGCGCCCTCGAGCCCGCGGTGCGGCAGATCGCGTATGACCTGGCCGAGCAGGCCGCAGCAGAGGTTTCCGGACAATTGGGTGGTTACGACGTCGACGTCGTGCTCGCCTCCGGCGAGCCGTCAATTCGGGTTCGAGCGCGCGATTCCGTCGAGGCACCCGCCGGCGAGTCGCTCGACGCTCGTATCACCCTCCGGCTCCCACCCACCCTCAAAGGCCTGATCGAGTCGGCTGCCGAGGAGCGCGGCGAGTCCCTGAACTCGTGGCTCGTCAAGACGATTTCGATCAAGGCCGACACTCGCGGGAAGTCCCGCACGATTCAAGGAACGATCGAAACATGAAAGAATTCCGATTCCCCAGGACGGGCACACCAACCGTCTCGCTGCGACTGCCGATGGGCGAGGTACGGATCGTCCAAGGCGAGGCGGGCGAGCTCACCGTCCAACTCGAAGGGCGTTCGTCGACGGTCGACAGGTTCATCGTGGAGGACCGCGGAGGCGAGATCGTGATCGAGCCCGAGCGGTCTTCGAAGGGCCGCTGGTCCTCGGTCGAGGTCACTATCGGGTGCTTCGACCCGATGAACTTCCGCGGTCGCCTGATGGCGGCCGATATCAACTCGGCCGTCGAACTCGCCTCCGCTCACATCGAGAGCGCGTCGGGCGACATCCACCTCAGCGACGTTTCAGGAGACGCCACCTTGAGGTCGGCATCCGGTGACATCAAGGCCGGCATGGTGGGCGGTCATTTCGAAGCGGCTGCCGCGTCCGGCGACGTGCGCGCGGTGCACGTCAAAGGGACGGCGTCGGTCAAGACCGCCTCGGGTGACATCAAGGTCGGCTCGGTAGATGGCGAGTTCCAGGCCAAGTCGGCATCCGGAAACGTCGTGGTCAACCGTTTCGACGGCCCGTCTTTCGATGCCAAGAGCCTTTCGGGCGACATCTCGCTCGGCGTGCCGGCAGGCCGCAAGTTCGATGTCGCCTTCCAGACGCTCAGCGGCGAGGTGCGCACCGACTTCCCCGTGGGCCAAGGCGGCGACGGAGCCCCCGCCCGGCTGAGCATCAAGACGGTCTCCGGCGACATAACCGTTCAAGGCGCCAAGTAAGAATCAAGAATCAAGAATCAAGAATCAAGATGTCTTGGCTCTTGGCTCTTTGCCATCGCCACTGCTGCCTCGAACATCGGGATCGCTTCCTCGGCGAAGATGGCGTGACCCAGGCCGCACGCGTGGAACAGGTCGCCGGCGAACAGCGCGGGGTCGTCACGGAACGCCTCGATGATCCGGCCCCGGGTGTGCACCTTGAGAGTGCGCCGGTGGGCCACGGCGACTTCCCGGCAGACTCGGTCGAACTGGGCCGATCGCCGGCTCGCCAGCCGGCTCAAGGTGGGCGGCAGGCGGGGGATCGAGCCGAGGTCGCCCATCCCGTAGAGCACCACGACGCTCCCCGCTTCCTCGAGTGCAGTCACGATCTCCTCTAGATCCCGGTGGAACCTTCCCGTTGGGGTGCCTCGTAGGGCATCGTTGGCACCAACGGACAGCGAAACCACATCCGGGTGCAAGCGCACCGCCTCGGCGAGTTGGCCTTCGATGACATCGCGGGCCTTCGCGCCGCCCACGGCCAGGCTGATCAGCTCGACTTGGTATCGGTCGGCGAATGAACGCGCCACGGTCCGGATCCACACGTCGTCGAGGTTCTCGACCCCGGGGGCGGTGGTGGAGGAGTCGCCCAGGGCGACGATGCGGAGCGGGGGAGCGGCCGGGTCTCCAAAGACCCCGGAAGGATCCTGATTCGGGTACGTAGGCAGGTCGCGGCGCACCGCAGCTCGGAGGACCTCGCCGGCGACGATCACGGCTGCGGCGAGGGGTACCGAAGCGACCTTTCGCTTGACACTCATGGCGAGTCGGGAGAATACCTGGCTTGACCAGATCGGCTCCTGATCCAAGGATGCGGCAACACGCAAGGGAGAGCGGCATGCGACTGGGCCTGAATCTGGGATACGCCGGGGCGAAGGTCGATCCGCGGATGGACCTGGTCGTCGAGGCCGACCGCCTCGGATATCACTCGGTATGGGTGGCCGAGGTCTACGGCAGCGACGCCGTGTCGATGCTCGCCTGGTACGGGGCGTCGACGGAGCGCATCCACCTGGGCAGCGGCATTTTGCAGATGCCGGCCCGTACCCCGGCGATGACTGCGATGACGGCGGTGACGCTGTCGGAACTCTCGGGTGGGCGATTCCTGCTCGGCCTCGGCACCTCCGGCCCGCAGGTGGTGGAAGGCTGGCACGGCGTGCCTTACGGCAAGCCGCTCGGGGTGACCCGGGAGTATGTGTCGATCGTCCGCTCCGCCCTGGCCCGGGAAAAGCTCGAACACCACGGCACCTACTACCAGATCCCCTACGACGGGCCGGGGGCATCGGGCCTCGGCAGGCCACTGCGCCTCACCGTCCACCCCACCCACGAGGTGCCGATCTATCTCGCCGCCATCGGCCCCAAGAATGTCGCCCTCACCGCCGAGATCGCCGACGGCTGGCTGCCGTTCTGGTACTCCCCATACCGGGCGGGCGAGGTGTTTGCCGACGCCATGGCGGAGGGGTTCGCCAGGTCGGGTGATCCGTCGAAGCGAGACCGGTTCGACATCGCCCCAACGGTTCCCGCCGTCGTCACTGACAACACCGAGCAGGCGCTGTGGGGGGTCAAGCCGCTGCTCGCCCTGTATGTGGGGGGCATGGGCGCCCGCGGCAAGAACTTCTACTTCGACCTGGTGTGCCGCTACGGGTACGAGGCCGAAGCGACCAAGATCCAGGACCTCTACCTCGCCGGCGAGAAGGAGGCCGCGGTGATGGCGGTCCCCGACGCCCTCGTCGAGGAGGTTGCCCTCATCGGGCCGCCGGCGGCGCTTCGTGACAAACTCGAGGCATGGAAGGAGTCCGGCGTCACCACCCTCTGCGTCGTCGCCCAGGACGTCGAAACGCTGCGCACCCTGGCCGAGCTGGCTCTCTAGTGCTGGCGGCGATCTACGAGCCGATCGGCTACTTGCCACAAGGAGCCGGCCATCAGGAACGCTGCGGCGGCCGCCGCCACCAGCCACCAGTCGCCGTAGGCAACGGCGAGGGCGATCAGGACCGCACCGGCCAGCCCCGCCACCACGCTGGCGATCGAGGTCGTGCGCGCCAGACGGATGGGAACCCGCGAGGCGATTCGGTCGAACAGCATGAGATCAGCGTAAACGGCGCCGGCGATTGGTCGAGGCCGTGACGATCCGTGACGCCGTCGACTCCGGCGATCTCGATCGTTTGGTGCGTCTCGTCGACGGGCTGTGCTCGTCGCGGGATTGGGCCGGGGTGGTGGAGCTGCGGGATCGCTGCCGGCACGCGTTGGAGCGCGGGTTGCAGCTGTGGCCTGCCGCCGAGTTCGCCGAGTACCGGCTGGCGCTCGAGGCGCCGGCCGAGTTCGCCGGGCCGGTGGTCGTTGCCGGAGCAGGTCGGTTTGCCCTCGGACCGCTGTGGGAGGTGGCGGCCAGCACCCACCCGTGGGACGAACTAGCCGACACCATCGCGTCCGGGCCGGCCCGGGCCCTCGCCGCGCACGAGCGGGTGATGCGGGGAGAGGATCTTGCCGGCGACGACACCATCGACCGGGGCGTGCTCGATGTCCCCCTGTCGCTCATGGCCTGGGAGCCCCGTTACGGGCTCGCGGAGTATCGGTCGAGCGAGGCCGACTTCCCCACCCCGGACCTCCCGCATCTGGAGGCGACGAAGCCGGTGGCGGCGGGTGATCCGGTCGAGGACCGCGAGTCGACGGAGGCGCTGCTGGCCCTGGCGCTGCCGTGGGCCGAGCAGTCGAACGGCCGGGTCGAGGCGATCGCGGTCGAGGGACCCGCCGAGGCGGCCATCGCCGCCCTCGACTCGGGGCCGATTCGCGCCGCACAGGTCGACGGTCCTGCCGCGCTCGCCTCGATGGCGTGGACCGCCGCGAGCGGCGGTGCGTATGGTCGCCGCCGGGGGGCCCCGATGGGCCGGTTCGGGGCGTGGTGGGCTGCCGCCGCCCTGGCCGGGGTGGAGTGGCCACCCGATCCCGACGACTTCGTGAACGATCTCGCCTCGTTGCGCTGGGTGCTGTGGGAGCCGCAGGAGGCCCCGCCGGGTTGGTCCGGATCGATCGCCGCCGAGTCGCCCGACGAGGGGATCGCTTGGGCGCTGCTCGCCGTCGACCAGCATCGCGAGGAGGAAGAGGAAGCGTGATCGAGCCGGACGGCTCTCGGTTGGCCCGGCTTGTGGCACGCCTCCCCTGGTGGCTGGACCGGGTAGTCGACTCGGCCGTCGCAGTACTCGGGGGTTGGACGGTCGCCTACCACCTGGCTCTGATCGTGGGGGCGGGCCGCGACGGGGCGTTCGCCTTTGGACTCGGTGTGGCCGCGGTGGTGATCGGGCTGATGCCATCGGCGAACAGAGGTGGCGGACCCGAGCCCGATCCGGCCGTGGATCCTCCCCGGTCAATGGCGCTTCGTTTGGGTGGGGTGGCTGTGGTGGCCGTACTGGCCGCCACCGGCTCAGCGCTGTTCTGGCTGGCGGCGTTCTTGTTCGCAGTCTGGCTGCTGGGTACCTCGTCGCGAACGGTGGAGTGGCGCGACCACCGAGGCGACCATCCGGCGGGCGCCCCATGGATCGTGGTGCTCGCGCTCGGTGCCGCTCTGCTCTCGGCGTCGGTGATCCGGTGGAACACCGACGACGCCTACTACGTGAACCGGGCGCTGGTGATCTCCGAGTCGTCCGGTCCGATGCCGTTTGGCGTTGACACCATGCACTCGCCCGGGACCTTTCCCTCGGCCGAGCCGGACAACGACCTGGCGTCGTGGCACGGCCTAGCCGGTTTAGGTGCCGACCTCACCGGCATGCCGGCCCGCGGGTTCATCTCCCTCGTCGGTCAGCCACTGGTGGCTGCGCTCGCGGTTCTTGCTGTGTGGCGCGCCGTCGGGGTGCTGGGGGCGGCACGTCCCGCGCTGGCAACAACGCTGGTCTTCGCCCTTTGCCTGCTACTCGCCGGGGGCAGCAGGTCGGTCTGGTATCTGATGTGGGCGAGCAATAGCGGACACACGACGGTCGCCACCGTCATCGTCCCCTCCGTCCTGGTGTATGCGGTCGAGGCGGCGCGGCGACCTCGGTGGGGTGGTGCCATTCGATTGGCCGTGGGTTGCATCGCCGGTGGCGGGGCGAGCCTGGTTGCGGCCTTCGTGCTGCCGCCGGTCGTCGGGGCGGGGGTGCTCGCGGCGCGGGGAAAGCCGCTTGCCCGTGAGATGCGGGTGGTGTGGATTGGTGCGTTGGTCGGTGTCGCCTACGCCGTGACCCTCGCGGTGATCGGATTCTTCTCTGCCCGGGGCCTCGCTTCCGGTTCCTTTGTCATCGACTCGGTGGTGGATCAATGGAAGGTCGGCGCGATCGGCCTCCTCGCGGGCCCGCTGGTGGTCGGGGCAGTCACCGGCCTCATCTTCCTTGCCCCGGTGGTTGGATCCGGGGTGGGGCGCCGTTTCGCGATGTTCGTATTCGTTCTCGCCTTCGGATTCGTCGTCAACCCGCTGGCCCTTGCCTATGGGGGCAAGGGCTCGGCGACTGTGTTTCGCGGCGCGTGGGCGCTCGTGCCGATCGTGCTCGCGGCCGTGGCACTCGACGGCCTGATGCACCGGATTCCCGGTTGGTCGTCCGTCATCGCGGTCTTCGTCGTCGCGTCGCTGATGGGTAATCCCGTCACTGAGCTTGGGAGCATTCAGCGGCCGGGTTCGGACCTGCCGGGTGGAGCCACGACCGACGCGGCCAGGCGACTGATCGCCGTGGCTCCTGAGGGTTCAACGGTTGCGGCTGCGCTGCCGGTGCTCAGCGTCGTCCCCGCGCTCACGACCCGGGTATATCCGCTGGTCGCCCAGAAGCGGTTCGGCCAGTCGATCGACTCCGTCGACTCTGATTTCCGATACGAGGATCGGCTGGCGGTCATACGTGCCGTCGATACCGGGCGATTCGAGGGCCCACCAGAGCGTCTTGGCGAATTGTTCGATCAGCTCGGGATCGGGGCGGTGGCAATCGGTCCGATTGCTGGCGAGCGAAACTGGATCGTGTCGCTCCTGACCGACCTGGGGTTCGAGGAGCGGGGGAAAGTGCGCGGCCTCACGATCTGGGCGCGGTGACCTCGGACTCGTCTTCGATGTGGTCGGGCAACTCGGTCTCCAGGTTGCGCACCCGGGGGAGCGCATATCCGATCGCGGCGATCACCACCACCATCAGGCCGCTGAGGATGAACATGAACCCGACTCCCCGTCCCGGGCCGGTTCCGATGAGTGCCCCCACGGATCCGGCGAGGGCGCCGTCCTCGGCCAGCAGGGGTTCGAAGACGTTGTCGGCCAGCGGTCCGGCAGCGAGCAGGGCGATCGGGGAGATCGCCGAGGCGATCATCCGCCGGATGGCGAACACCCGGCCCTGAACCGCCGGCGGCACCTTGGTCTGCCACAGCACCTGGCTGGCGGTGTTGGCGGCGGGCACCACCGCCATCATGAAGAACCCGCCGAGACCGACCACCAGCAGGGACGGGGCGATTCCGGCGAAGGCGGCGGCCGCCCCGGCGATGGCGATGGCGATCATCGTGCCTCGAACCCGCTTCTTGGGCCCGCCCCACGCACTGACGACGACGCTGCCGACGATGGCCCCGACGCCGACCGCCGAGAACATAGCCCCGACGGCAGCCTCGGTGGAGAACGCCAGGACCAACGGGATGATGAGCACATTGACGAACGCCAGGGCGAAGTTGACCCCGGCGTACACCCAGAGGAGGCCGAAGAGGCCCGGACGGTCCTTGATGTAGCGCCACCCCGCCTTGGCATCACCGAGCACCGAGCCGGTGGCCGTGTCGGCGTGGGCCTTGGGGCGCGGGATGCGGACCATCATCAGTGTTCCGATCGCCACCATGAAGGTCGCTGCGTCGGTGATGAGCACCCCGCCGAGGCCGAAGGTGACAAGGATCACTCCGGCGAGGGCCGGGGCGAGCACCAGCGACAGGCCGTCGTTGAGTTGGACCAGGCCGTTGGCCCGGCCGAGGTGCTTCTTGGGGACGATCAATGGGATCGACGCCATCCACGCCGGGCTCTGGAAGGCGTTCCCGATCGAGCCGACCCCCACCAGGCAGTAGATGTGCCACACCTCGAGCGAATCGGTGAAGAAGAGGACGGCGATGATCAGCGTGGCGACCCCGGCGAGCGAGTCGGCGGCGAGCATCACCCGGCGCCGGTCCCACTTGTCGACCAGGGCTCCGGCTATCGGAGAGATGAGCGTCGCGGGCACCCCGTAGGCGAGGCTGGCGAAGGCCAGCGCGGTAACCGACTCTGTCTCCGTGTACACCCAGATCTGGAGTCCGAAGGCCGTCAGAGTGGTGCCGACCACCGAGACCAGCTGGCCCGCCCAGACCGTGAAGAAGGTGCGCATTCCCGATGCGGGACGGGTGGGGATCGGCGCCTCTTCGGTGGCTTCTGCTGCAGGCACAGCCATGTCGGATTGCATGTTTACAGGTTGCTCCTCGGTCCGATTCATCTCAGGGTTGGGTGCGGCGGCTGGGTCGCTCGGAGCCGTGATGCTCATGCGACGGCATACTGACATCAGAGTGATGTCAGTGTCAAACGGTGCCGCTGAGATTCACTTCGTAGCGGACATGGGGGAGCAGGGCGCCGTACAGGTCCTCGATCTTGGTGGCTCCGTCGCGCGCCCAGCCGACCGCCTCGTAGAAGCGGCGGGCCTGGTCGTTCGCCGTCAGTACCCAGAGGATCGCCGTATCGAAACCGTGCGCGCCGAGCCACGCCTCGCCGGCCTCGATCAGATCCCGTCCGTGCCCGTGATCCCAGTGATCGGGTGTCACGTATAGGGCGCGAACCTCTCCCACCGCTCCCTCGAGGTCCTTGTCCCGGGCGGTGGCCAACGAGGCCATCCCCACGACCTCCCGGTCGTGTTCGGCGACGAGGAGAGCCTCCCGATCGCGCCCCCGGTCGAAGAAGGCGGTCCACTGGGCGATCCGATGCTCGACGCCAAGCCGGTCGATGACATCGGCCGGAATCAGCCCCGGATACACCCCGCGCCAAGAGGCCACCTGCACCCGAGCAACCGCAGGAACATCAAGCAAAGTCGCGACGCGGGCCAAAAAGTCTCCAGTCTCCAGTCCCCAGTCTCCAGGCGGTCGTCGCCAGTAAACCGGCCAGGGTCCAGTTCTAACACCGTGCTCCGCCCGCCGCGTTTTCCTTCTTACTGGTGACTGGAGACTGGTGACTGGAGACTGCTCAATCGAACACATGTTCGACCAGGCGCGTACACTCCTTCTCCCCATGCGCTACGCCGAACTCCACTGCCACACCAATTTCTCGTTCCTCGACGGGGCCTCCCATCCGGGGGAATTGGTGGAGCGGGCCGCCGAACTGGGATACGAGGCGCTGGCGGTCACCGACCACGACGGCTTCTACGGAGCCCCCCGCTTCCGCATCGCCGCCGCGGAAGTGGGGCTGCGGACGGTTTATGGGGTGGAAGTTGGATTGCCGCGGGAGGAATCGCTACCCGCTACCCGCTACCCGCTGCCGGCAGGAGAAGCAAAATCGCTGTCCGCTCCCCGCTACCCGCTGCCGGCAGGAGGGGATCAGGGGCTACCGACAGGAGAAGAGTCGGATCTCCAACCCTCTCGTGGTCCGGATCTTGCGGGCCGCGGGCAGCGGGCAGCGGGCAGCGAGGTTCGGCCCCAGAGGGGCCGAACCGATCACTTGGTGCTGTTGGCGCCTGATCCGCGGGGGTATGCGGCCATCTCGCGGTTCGTCACCCGGGCGCAGTTTCGGGGGGAGAAGGATCGACCGGTCTACTCCGGGTCCGATCTCGTCGAGGCATCGTCGCGGGGCAAACTCGTCGCCCTCACCGGGTGTCATCAGGGGGCGGTCCCCCGCGCAGCAGCGGTCGGGGACCTCGAGAGTGCGATGGCGGCCGCGGTGCGTCTTCGGGAGGTGTTCCCGGGGAGGCTGTACCTCGAGGTGACGGATCACCGCATGCCGGGAGACGACGCCCGCAACGACCTCCTCGCCGAGGTGGGGGCAAGGCTGCGGATCCCTCTGGTGGCCACCAACAACGTCCACTATCACGACCGGTCGGAGGCCGACATCGCCGAGGTGCTCGCCGCCATCGGCGGGCGGCGCGACCTCGACGCCGGATACGGGCACTGGCCGGCCACCGACGAGCGGCATCTCAAGTCGCCCGACGAGATGGCCCGGCGGATGGCCCGCTACCCCGGGGCGGTCGAACGGGCCGCCGAACTGGGGCAGGCGCTGGCGTTCGACCTCCGTCTGGTCGCCCCCCGTCTCCCCGACTTCCCGATGCCGGGGGACTTCCGCGACGAGATGGACTATCTGCGTCACCTCACCATCGAGGGGGCCCGGCGGGTCTATCCGGGCGACGGGCCGGGGGCGATCGACCCGGTGGCGATGGCCCGTCTCGAGCACGAGCTGTCGGTGATCGAGAGCCTGGGGTTCGCCGGCTACTTCCTGATCGTGTGGGACATCGTCCGCTTTGCGGAGTCGCGCGACATCTACTGCCAGATCCGCGGCTCGGGTGCCGACTCGGCGGTGTGTCGCTGTCTCGACCTCACCCGGGTCGATCCGATCCGCCTCGCCCTCCCTTTCGAGCGGTTCCTCTCCGCCGAGCGGGGACGGCCTCCGGACATCGACGTCGACTTCGAGGCGGAACGCCGGGAGGAGGTGATCCAGTACTGCTATCAGCGATACGGGAGGGAGCGGGCGGCAATGGTCGCCAACGTGATCACCTACCGGGCCCGATCGGTGCTCCAGGACGTCGGCAAGGCCTTCGGGCTCACCCAGGCCCAGGTCAACGGGCTCACCAAGTACCTCGACACCATGGACCCGGGCAAGATCGACACCTACCTCGACCTGCCGGAGGGAGCCACCACCGACTTCATCCTCGATGTCTGCCGCCGCCTCGACGGGTTTCCCCGCCACCTCGGCATCCACTCCGGAGGCATGGTGATCGCCGACCGTCCCTTGTGGGAGGCGGTGCCGCTCGAATGGGGCCGCATGGAGGACCGCTCGGTGCTCCAGTGGGACAAGGACGACTGCGCCTCGATGGGGATCGTCAAGTTCGACCTGCTCGCCCTGGGGATGCTCAACGCCCTCCACCTGACGGTGGACATGATCGACGAGGTTCATGGCGTGGCGATCGACCTGGCCACCATCCCCCAGGAGCCGCGGATCTACGAGATGCTCACCAAGGCCGACACCGTCGGGGTGTTCCAGGTGGAGTCCCGCGCCCAGATGGCGACCCTGCCGCGGATGAAGCCGAAGACCTTTTACGACCTGGCGGTAGAGGTGGCGTTGATCCGCCCCGGCCCGATCCAGGGTCACTCGGTTCACCCCTATTTGCGGCGACGCAACGGTGAGGAACCGGTGCGGTACCCCCACCCGCTGACCGAGCCGATCCTGAAGAAGACGCTCGGGGTGCCGGTGTTCCAGGAGCAATTGATGGAGATCGCCCGGGTGTGCGCCGGATACAGCCCTGGCCAGTCGGACCGCCTCCGCCAGGCGATGACCCACAAGCGGTCACAGGAGGAGATGGAGAAGTTGCGGCTCGAGACCGTGGCGGGCATGGGGCGCAACGGCATCACCGGGGCTGCCGCCGACGAGTTGTGGGAGAAGCTTCAGGGATTCGCCTCCTTCGGCTTCCCCGAAAGCCACTCGGTGTCGTTCGCCTACATCGTTTACATGTCCGCCTGGCTCAAATACCACTGGCCGACCGAGTTCCTCGCCGGGCTGCTCAATGCGCAGCCGATGGGGTTCTACAGCCCCAACTCGCTGGTACAGGATTCCGCCCGCCACGGGGTGGTGGTGCTGGGACCAGACGTCAACGATTCGGAATTCGACTGCACCGTCGTGGCGCACTTCGCCAACCCCGATGACACCGCCACCTATTACGGGATGGCCTGGCGTCGGGGGAGAGGGTCGGTCGACGATCCGATGCGAATGGCCACCGCAGTCCGTATGGGGCTGCGGTATGTCCGCGACCTGGGAGAAGCCGAGATCTCGAGGATCGAGGCAGCCCGGCTCGGAGGCGGTCCGTTCGCTTCGGTGATCGACCTGGCACAGCGGACCGGGTTGCCGGTCGGTGCCCTGGAGGGCCTGGCAGCGTCGGGGGCGCTCGAATCGCTGGGGATGTCGCGGCGGGAAGGCATGTGGGCGGCGGGGGCTCTGGCGGGGATGGGGCCAGGGCGCCTGCCGCTGGCGGCAGGCACCGATGCCCCTGCCCTTCCCCTCATGCCGGAGCCCGATGCGGCACGGGCGGACCTCTGGGCCACTGGAGTATCGGTGCGCCACCCCGTCGAGTTCGTGCGGGAGCGCCTGGCGGCCGACGGGTGTGTCCCGATCGCCGAGGCACTCGAGGGACGCCGGGCAGGGAGGCGGATACGGGTGGGCGGGGTGGTCACCCACCGCCAGCGGCCGATGACCGCCAAGGGGGTGATCTTCATCAACCTCGAGGACGAGACCGGGTTGCTGAACGTCATCGTCCTCCCCGAGGTGTGGGATGCCCAGCGCGACGTGGCCCGCCGCAACCCGGGCCTGGTGGTCGACGGGACCCTGGAGCATCGCGACGGGGTCACCAACCTGATCGCCCGCAAGTTCGCCGGCTGGCCGGTGGAGGGGGTGGAAAGCCGCAACTGGGCAGGACGAAGGTGAGTCCGGAGCCCTGCGCCCGCATTACCTCGGAGTTGTTCGCGAAAAGCAGCTGACGCGTTCCCCATAATTACAGTTATGTAACTCACCGATTCTGTCAGACCGGGGTCGTACGTTCGCGCCATGGACCGAATGAACAGTCGGGGGTCGATCTGGCCCTGGGGGATGACGGAGTCCCATCCACTGTTCGGGTGGGTTGGTTCCCGTATTGGTGCAAACATTGCTCTCACCGTTGAGCGAAATCAACGCGCCTTTTACCCAATGGGTATTGGGTACATAAATACACTCGATCGTGGGGTGGGGACACAAGCACGACGCCGCGGCATGACGCGCGCCAGCTCCTCGAGGGAACGAGAGGTCGCCCGTGGCGGTGAGGCCACCACGCTTCTCTCCTCTCGCGGCGGTGGTTCCTGCGACGGCGCCCGGTTCGAGGTGATCGCGGGTGCCTGACGCCGTGACCGATCAGACGCGTACCGTCCTGCTGGTAGACGACGACCCGACACGGCGTCGCCTGCTGACCGCCGAGCTCGACCGCTCGGGCTTCGAGACGCTGGTTGCCGCCGGGCCGGACGAGGCGGGTCTGTTGGTCGATCGCCTCCCGACCCTGGCGGTGGTGGCGCTGCTGGCGCCTCGGGCGGCGGTCGATCTCATCCGCCAGATCGCCCTCTCGCAGCCAGATTGCCTCCTCGTCTTCCTCGGGGCGAGCGATGTCGGCCCCACGGAGATGATGGAGGCCATGGAGGCCGGGGTGGTGGCCTGCCTGGTGGAGCCCTTCGACCCCGCGGCACTCCCCGACGTGCTCGAGCACGTGCTTGCCGACGAAGCGGTTCTGCCGTGCGAGGTCGTGCATCGCTTGGTCGAGCAGCTCCGCCAGCGCCGGGTCCGTGATGCAATCGACGAGAGCGGGAATGGAGCACTGACGAGGCGCGAATGGGAGGTGCTTGAGCTCATGGGGGACGGTCTGAACACCCGGCAAATCGCTCGAGCCTTATTCGTGGCACCAGTAACTATTCGCAGCCATATCGCGGCGATTCTTCGCAAGCTCAAATTGCCTGATCGCGATGCAGCCATCGATTTGCTCAATAGTTTGTGACCCGCAAGAGATGTCTTACGGGTAATCAAGGCCCCATCAGTCATTGCCCGTTGAGGTAATTCAACGGTGGGTTGAGGGGGACCAACGCTGTTTCTGGGCCATTTGCTGACCACCATGCCCTACCTTCCACAGCAGGTCGAAAGTCGACCAAGGGGCCGGGTGGGAGACATCAGCTCATCGGAGTTCACATTCGCGGGCTGCGACGCATCGGCACCGGGAGCGCCCGGAACGGTGCTCGATTCAGTCACTCAGGCTGACCAGGTCGAGTTCTTAATTCCTGGACTCCGTCCTGAATGAGCCACGCTCCAACATGTCAGGGGAAATGACCATGCAGAGCCGATTCTTGATCGCCTTGTCCGCCGGGCTGCTGTCGATGGCGGTGTTCGTGCCGGCTGCGACCGCAGCTTTAGGTTCAGCCCAGATCACCGGTACCGTCGGCGAGATCGTCGACCTCGACCCCGCTGCGGGACCCGGCTTCCCAGGCCAGGAAGGCTACTTCCTGCGCTACGTCGGCGTTCCGGCCCCCAGCGGGTACTCACACGACTACCAGTGGGCTGACCCCTACATCGAGACCGTGAGCCCGGAGGACGCGCCGGTCATCTTCCAAGGCACCCTGGACCTGGGTACCCGAGTGGCCGGCCAAACGTCGTTCATCGGGCTGACCGACAAGGCCAGCCACGCTGCCGGCTTCGGCGGTGGCGGCGACGCAGCCTCCACCTGGACCGATGGCGCCTCCATCTACGTTTCTAACCACGCCACTGATGGCAGCGTCAAGATCGGCGTGAGCGACGGCAATGCCGGTGGAGGCGAGTATGTGCAGGTGTTCCACACGCTCAATCTTGCTTACATCAACGCGGCCGGTGGCGTCATCGACGTGACCTTCGTGATCGACGGCACCGTCGATCCCACATCGTGTGGTGGGTTGGTGACTGACGCAGGCTGTCTCACCCTGATCATCGATGACTTGGCGCCGTTGACGGACAGCTACGGCGCCAAGCTGGCGCCGGGTAGTGCGGTTCCCGAGTTCAGCGAGGGCGGACACCCAGGCTGGGACGCCAGCCACTCCGGCGGCGGCGGTATCGGCTACGACCTCAATGTCTCACCGATACTCACCGCAGACCCCGAGCCGATTCCGCCCCGCTGCACCGGACTTCCGGTAACCATCGTTGGTACCGAAGGTGACGACGTAATCCACGGGACGGATGGCGACGATGTGATTGTCGGTCTCGGCGGCAATGACACGATCTATGGGCTCGGCGGCGACGATGTGATTTGTGGTGACGGTGGCGACGACGTTCTCCACGGCGGATCGGGCCATGACCTCCTCGTCGGAGGAGACGGCGACGACATCATCTCGGGCGATGGCGGGAAGGACACCATCCTCGGAGGATCGGGCAACGACACTCTCACGGGAAAGAAAGGTGCCGACGACCTGCGCGGCGGGGATGGAAACGATGAGCTCTACGGAAAGAAGGGCCGTGATCGCCTGAAGGGCAACTCAGGTGATGATCAGCTCTTCGGTGGCAAGGGTCGCGACTACCTCAATGGTGGGGACGGAAACGACGTCTTGGACGGCGGTAAGGGCCGTGACCGCGGACTGAATGGCCCGACGTTCATCAGCATCGAGGTGCTGGTCTAGCGCGGAGCGTGCAAGCATCGGCCTCGTTTCTTGGGGGCGCCGCACTCGGCGGCGCCCCCAAGAGGCTTGTGGGCTCATCGCCCTTCTAGTCGATGAAGACCGCCATGCGGGTGTTAGCGGCGAGTGTGGCTCTGCAGTGGCAGGGGCTGTCGGCGGCGGTGCCGGTGCGAGGCGGATACCAGGGACGCCCAGCGAGAGAACCCGGCTCCACGTCCTCCGCAGGGAGGTCTCCAGTGCCCAGGCGGGGGCGGCTTCCTCGACGAGTGCGGCTCGCACCGGCAGTACCCGGTAGTCGAGGTTGCGCACCCAGGTGGGCACGATGTCGATGCCGTCGGCGGCGAAGGTGCCGTCGGGGCGCTCCGACACCCGGATCAGCACCGTCAGGCCGTCCTCCGTCGAGAAGTACTCCTCCCCGAATGCGCCGTTCTGGTTCGACAGCTGGTTGCCCATCCCGTACACCACGTACTTGCCGTTGATCATGCCGATCGGTTGCACCACATGGGCGTGGGCCCCGAGGATCAGGTCGACGTGAGGCGACCCGAGCAGGGTCTCGGCCAGGGCCACCTGGCTTCCGGTGGGCCGCACCACGTTCTCGATGCCCCAGTGGAGTGAGACGATCACGAACTCGGCCCCGTTGTCCCTCGCCCACTCGGCGTCGGCGAGGATGGCATCGGCATCGATGATGTTGGTCGCGTAGGGGTGATCACGGGGCATCGGCTGGCCATTGGTGCCGTAGGTGTACGACAGGTGCGCCACGCTCACCCCCGCCACCTCGTACAGCCCGGGCAGGCGCTCCTCCGGGCTGCGGGCGGTTCCGTCGTGGCGGACTCCGGCGGCGTCGAGGAAGTCGAGGGTGGTCACCACTCCGGGCCATCCGGCGTCGAGGGCATGGTTGCCGGCGATTGAGCAGGTGTCGTATCCAGCGGCGGCGATGGCGTCGGCGATCTCATATGGGGCGACGAACTTCGGGAAGAACGACAGCCCGGTGTTGTCGGGGCTCAGCGTCACTTCGAGGTGGCAGATGGCAAGGTCGGCCACCTCGATCCACGGCTTGATCGACGAGAACATGGGGGAGAAGTCGTATGTCCCGGGGCCGGTGCGGGCGACCTCGGTGATGCGGCGATGGATCAGCACGTCGCCGCCGGCCGCGATCGTGAACGACCGGGGGCTGCCAGCCGAGCGGGCCGGCGCCGCACCGGTGAGGACGGCGAACAGCATCAGCAGCGCGCCGACGACGAGATGGTTTCCAGGGCGCCGTCTGGTCAGTGCCTCAGCCTCCGCCGATGCTTCCAAGGATGGCAGGTCAGCGGAGCCGGTACCCCATACCGCGAACCGTCTCGATCGTCTTTGGCCCCAGCTTCTTGCGGAGATAGCCGACGTAGACGTCGACCACGTTGGAGCCAGGGTCGAAGTCGTATCCCCACACATGGGCCAACAGCTGTTCTCGCGACAGCACCTGACCGGGATGCCGGAAGAACGTCTCCGCGAGGATGAACTCGCGGGCGCTCAGTTCGACCTTCTTGCCGCCGACGGTCGCCAGGCGCGTGCGTAGATCGAGGACGATTCCGCCATGCTCCAGTGACATCACCTCGGGTTTGCCTGGCTCGCGCAGCCGGGCACGAATGCGAGCGAGCAGCTCGTCGAAATGGAACGGCTTGGTCACGTAGTCGTCGGCGCCTCGCTCGAGGCCAGCGATTGTCTCGTCGACCCCCTGACGGGCGGTGAGGATGATGACCGGAATCGATTCGCCCCGTCCCCTGATCTCGCGGAGCGTCTCGTGGCCGTCGAGTATCGGCAGTCCGAGGTCCAGGATCAGGAGGTCGAAGTCCTCGCTTCGTGCCAGCGCGGCCGCGTCGCGTCCGTCGGTGACGAGGACGGTGGTGAACCCGTTCGCCTCGAGCCCCTTCTGCAGGAACGAGGCGATTCGAGGCTCGTCCTCCGCGATCAGGATCCGGGTCATCGTTGATCTCCGGCGTCGAGAGGCAGATCGATCGAGAAGGTTGATCCAAGGCCCGGCGCCGAGATCAGGTTGACGGTTCCATCGTGAGCCTCCGCGATGGCAGCGACGATCGCCAGACCGAGCCCGGCGCCCCGTGAGCTGCGCGGACCAGGCTTGCCCCGACTGAAGCGCTGGAAGATCTGTTCTTGATCCTCGGGCGCGATGCCGGGCCCGTGGTCTCGCACCCATAGGCGCACCCGACCGTCTTCGAGCGTGCTGCCGATCTCGACCGCGGCATCCTTGGGGGTGTGCTCCATCGCGTTGGCGGCCAGGTTCATCATCGCCTGGGTGAGGCGCTGGGGGTCGGCGACGAGGACCACCCGAGCGACCTCTGCCACCCTCAGCGGGCGGTCGTCGAGAGCCCGCGCTTTGGCGGCAACTTCCTCGGTAAACGCTGCGATATCCACCGCCCGCGGCTCGAGAAAGGCAGGGTGCTCGGCCTTGGCGAGCAGCAGCAGCTCGTCGACCAGCCGCGCCATTCGCGCCAGCTCGTCGTCGATCACGGCCCGGGCCTCCGCGGCCTCCGCCGGATCCGACCCCCACAGTTCGAGGTGTCCGCGGATGATCGTTATCGGGGTGCGCAATTCGTGGCCGGCGTCGTCGATGAACCTCCGCTGTACTTCGAAGGCCTGTTCCAGCCTGTCGAGCATCGAGTTGAAGGTGCGGGCCAACTCCGAGATCTCTTCGTCTCCAACGACCTCGATGCGCTCGTGCCAGTTGGTTTCACTGATCGAACGAGCCGTGTCGGTGACCTGCCGAAGCGGTCGCAGCACGCGGCCGGCAACGAGCCAGGCAGTGGCTGACGCCAACACGAAGGCGCTGGCGAACACTGCGGCACCGACCCGCATCGCCTGCTCGACCCCGTCGAGCCGGCTGGACATGAGAATCGCGACGATGAAGGTGCCTACGACCGTGTCGTTGGCCCGAATTGGTACCGCCAGGTAGCGGACCCGACCGGCTTCGGTGGGTACCTCCCCCCGGGTCGACGTTGTCAGGGCGGCCCACTGCTCCACCAGGGCCACGTCGTCGAGCAATTGCACCGGGGCGACCGTCGACAGGTATGGCGAGCCGTCCACCAGGGTGAACATCATCTTCCCGGGGCTCGGCACGTTCCGGGCGAGGAAAGCGTCGAATACCTCGGCGACATCGTGTGCCGCGGGTTGTCCCGTCGCCGGATCGACTGCGCTGGCGACGCCACGCAGCTCCTGGGCTTCCTGGAGAAGTGCTTCCTCTACGTCGCGTTCGGCTTCGTTGATCAGAACGGTGTACTGGACGAACAGCCCGCCGGCGATCACCAGCGCCATGATCCCGATGTACCAACCCAGAATCCGGCGTCGCGCGCTCGCCGGGCGGCGTCGGCGAGGCCGGTGATCGTGATTCGGCTCCGGGGGGCGTTGGGATGCAATGGAGACTCCCGCGGCCTGGGTCTCGATCCCGTCCGATGCGGTGGTCGTCATTGAGGGCCGAGCCTATCCCGCACCGGACCGGACGCGAATCGGGAGAGGCGAGTACTCGCCTCTCCCGATCGGTCGCATTCTCATCGTCCGTCGGCTGCGATCTGCGGTGATCAGCCGTCGGTGTCGAGGGTGGTGCTGGTGGTGTCGTCGTCGTCATCGTCGTCATCATCGGCGCTGTCGTCGTCGTCGGCGCTGTCGTCATCATCGGCGCTGTCGTCATCATCGAGGGTGGTGCTGGTGGTGTCGTCGTCGTCGCTGTCGTCGTCGTCAAGCGTCGTGCCGGTGACGTCGTCGCTGTCGTCGTCGTCAAGCGTCGTGCCGGTGACGTCGTCGCTGTCGTCGTCATCACGCGTCGCGCCGGTGACGTCGTCGTCGTCGGCGCTGTCGTCGTCGAAGAGAACTGTGATGCCGGGCACCACCTGGAAGTCGTCACCGACATCGAGGACGGTCGGGTTTTCGAGGTCGATCGGGGGAAGGTCGTCGCCGCCGACTCCCGGCGAAGCCAGAGCCACTCCACCGGCGGCGGCGAGGGTGGTTGCGGCCACGGTCAGCTTCCATCCGGCGCCGAGCCTCCAATGCTCCTTGAAATGGTTCTTGATCTGCATTCCGATCTCCTTTGGTCTTCTAGGTCCTGGCCAGATTGACAGTTGGTGGTGATGTGGTCATGAGGTGTCGGTGAGACTTCTCTTACCGTTCCCTTGGGCCGAGGCGAGCCACCGGGCTGCTTCGAAGACTCGCTTCTGGATCGATTCGGGCCACCCCGGACTTTGGGCGCGAAATGGCCCGGTGGCCATCGCCACCATGGCCGCGGCGGTGACCCGCCGCAGTTCGGTCGGGTCGACCATGCGATCGGCGAGCGAGGTGATCCCGGTCGCGTACGCCCGCACCCGCCCTGGGTCGGGTGCCGACATGGCGTAGGCCGCCAGGTGCCCGGTCAACATCGCCAGGTCGTCGACCCGCCGGCCGCGGCCCATCCGATCGATGTCGATGAGGCCGGTGATGGTGCCATTCGCCACCAGCACCTGGCTCTCGTAGAAGTCGCCGTGCACCGGGTCGGACGCTTCATCGTCCGGAAGGGCGGCGCACCCTGCCCGGAGCTCCTCGAGCACGGCTTGTGACTCCGGAAGGATCCGCTCGAGCAGGTCGATATGGCGAGCGACCGCGGCGGTGGGTCCACCAACCGCGGTGGCATCCGGGAGCAGTGGCAGTGCTTTGAGCGCCCCGAGCAGCGCAGCCGGCGAGGGGAGCGTGGCCTTCGGATCGGCGAGGGCCTCTCGCAGAGTCCTGCCGGGGATGCCCTCGAGTACCGCAATCCCGAGATCGCGCGACCATCCCAGGCTCCGTGGGATTCGCACGGTGGACCGGAACGATCGGTGCATCTCGTTGAGGCGTGCAACCGAGCGTGGCGGAACCACCTTCAGGTACACCTTCGCATCGGGATGCGACACTTCGACGACGGCACGCTTCGTGGGCCGGTAGGTGCGGAGCTTGAGTTGGGGCGTTGCCGACGATGCCCCGAGGGATTGGAGCATCGTTCCCACCGTTCGCTTCGACAGCGCAGATGCGAGCCCGGGCAGCCAGGGATCGTTGCGCGGGTGCCACGCGAGCACCTGGGCAAGGTCGCCGTCCCTGAGGTGCCTGGGGATGGCGTCGCCGGTGGCCGCAACCACGTCTTGATCGGGAGCGTCGGGTGATCCTTCGGTTCGCACGGAGTACCGGATGATCAGGTGGCGCCCCGGATGCCACATGATCTGACGGGGGGTGGCTGCGATCGGATCGGCCGGAAACAGGCCCTCGGCTGTGCCGAGCATGGCGATGGCGTCCGGGCCGAACATGGGTCGGGCGGCGGGCAGGGCGGCGTCCCATAGCTGCGCAAGGCGGTCAGATGAAGCCACGACCGAAGAATCCCGAGCGACGGTGAGACCACCATGACGCCCGGATGAGAGAACTCTTATCAACGGGCGCGGACGCAACCGGCACTGCCGCTTCGAGCATTCTGCCGAGCCTGCGCAAGAATGGGGCGCTCACGGCCGATGGAGATGAATGTCTTCGACACGACTCCGCCACGCGACGGCGCTGCTCGCGGTGCTCGCCGCGCTCGCCGGCCTGCCCGCGATCGCCTCGGCAGGCCCGGATGAGACGCGTCTCGCCCGGATCGAGTCCCGATTGATCGAGGTGGCCGAGGGGGCGATGCGCACCCGCTCCGGCGCCCGGGTCTTGGTCGAGGTGACCGATGCCGGTGGTGCCGAGGCGGCGATCGGGCGACATGGAGGCCGGGTGGTGGCCCGGTCGGGAGGGTCGATTGCCGCGGAGGTACCGGCTGCCAGGTTGCTCGCATTGTCCCGAGATCCAGGGGTCGCCTTCGTCGCCCAGCCGGCAACGCCGTTTACCGAGGCAATTGGCGAGGGAGTTGCGTTCCACGGCGCCGACGCGTGGCATGCCGCCGGGTTCGACGGGACCGGCATCGATGTCCTGGTGGTCGACAGCGGCTTCGCGGGCTACGCCACCGACCTCCCCGCCCTGGCGGGATCGAAGGTAGGCCCGACCTGCTCGGGCGAACTCGGAGGCGGCGGCGACCACGGCACCGCGGTTGCGGCGATCGTCGCCGATGTCGCTCCGCGAGCCAACCTGCACCTGTTCCGCTCGTGCACTCCGCTCGATGGCCCGGCGATCGTCGCGTACGTCGAGAACCACGGTATCGAAGTAGTCAACCAGTCACTGGCCTACTTCAACACCGGCCCCCTCGACGGCTCCGACCCCCGGGGGACGCTCTCGTTCATCGATGAATCGGTGGCGGCCGGCGCGGTGTGGTTCAACTCGGCAGGCAACTACCGCGAGCGTCACTGGGGCGGGCCATGGAGCGACGACGGCTCCGGCACCCATAACTTCGGGCCCTCCGCCTACATCGAGATGACATTGCAGGTGGGTCAGAAGCTGTATCTCCGATGGGACGACTGGACCAAGCCTCTCGGCGGATGCAACGGATGCGCGTCAACGATCGACCTGAATCTCCAGCTCACCGACACCTCCGGGGCGGACATCCCCTTCGGCTGGGCAAAGTCCAACACGGTCCAAGCGCCGGGCAACGCGGCCCCTCCGGTGGAGTGGATCAATGTGGCGAGCAACGGCACCTTCCGGATCGAGATCCGCTACAAGGCCAGCGACCCGATTCCCCCGGGGATGCAGATCGACCTGATCTCCCAGGCGGTCGAGCTGCCGGCCATCCATCGGGTGGCCGCAGGGAGCCTCAACGATCCGAGCACTTTCGAGTCGGTGATCTCGGTCGGGGCGGTGGGGGACGTCACCGGCCCCTTCAGCCTGGCCGCCGGGGCCGAGCCCGAGTCGGCAGTGCACCGGCGTTACTCATCGGAGGGTCCGACCGCCGACGGGCGGACGAAGCCCGACTTCGCAGCCGCCGACTGCATCGATACACCGCCCGTCGAGGTCTTCTGTGGCACCTCGGGTGCGTCTCCCCATGCCGCCGGTTTGGCGGCGCTGATTCTGCAAGCGAGCGGTGCCCCGACGCACGAACTGCGAGGGCTGCTCAACAGTTTCGCCGTCGATCGCGGACCAGCCGGCCCCGACAACCAGTTCGGGCGCGGTGTCCTCGACCTCGGGGCGGTCCCTTCCGGTGCCTGCGGGGGCGTCCCCGCCACGATCGTTGCCTTGCCGGGTCAGGTCGAGGTCCACGCCACCGAAGGAGACGACGTGATCGTCGGCAACGGGCTGGCCAACCAGATTTGGGGGTACTCCGGCTCGGATCGGATCTGCGGGGGACGGAGGGCCGACGAGATCCATCCTGGTCAAGGCGACGACTGGGTCCGAGGCGAGCGGGGCCGTGACCGGGTCGTATACACATCAGGAGACGATGTCCTTGCCGGCAACCAGGCAACCCGCGACCTGCTCGATTTCGGCGGGATCAGCGATCCTGTGTCGGTGGACCTGAAGACCGGGCTCGCGCTGGTCGGGGGCCATCAGATCGCCATCAAGGGATTCGAGTGGATTATCGGCGGTTCTGGCGACGACACGATTCTGGGAAGCGGCAAGGACGAGGTGTTCGAAGGACGAGGTGGCGACGATGAACTGCGGGGTCGGGGCGGGAACGATCGGCTTCGGGGCGGGCGCGGCGACGATCTCCTGGACGGCGGCAGCGGAGCGACCGACGCCCTCTATGGCGGTCAGGGACTCGACACCTGCACCAACTCGTCGACGATCAAGAGCTGTGGAGTCTGAGGCGTTCAGTCGCCCTCGCCGCGATCGCGCAGGAAGCGTTCGATCTCGGCGGCGATCTCTTCGCCGGTGGCCACTTCTCCTGACGCGTCGTAGACCGCCTCGAGTTGCTCGACGATCTCCTGAATCGCCGGCTGGTCATCGAGGGCCTCGTTGAGTTGGCGGCGCTGCGCCGCCGCTTCGTCGACGAGCAAGCCCAGTGGAATGTCGATGCCGAGGTAGCGCGAGACCCGTTCCACCAGGGATACCACCGACGGGAAGTAGGTCCCAGCGACATAGTGGGGCACTCTGGCCCAGAACCCCACGGTGGGGATCCCGCGGTCGGACACGGCCTTCTCGACGATGGACGAGACTGAGGCCGGCACTCGGAGCAGACCGTCGGGGAAGTTGGCATCGGCCCCGATCAGGTCGCGACGGGAGGCCGTGGTGACCACGATCGTCGGCCGAGTGTGGGGCGCCGCCCAGGGAATTCCCCCCAACGAGACATGCTGCAGCACGCCGAGGCGGGTGGCGAGATCGGCCACCGCCTCACCGAGAGCCTGCCATCCCCAGTTGGGTTCGGGGCCGGACAGAACCAGCACGTCACGGTCGCCGATGCGGCGCACTCGCAGCGTCGTCGTCGGCCAGGACACCTCGCCGAACATGCCGTCGATGAAGTCGAGAGTCGGGCGGTTGACGCGGTAGTCGTAGAGCCGGTCACTGTCGAAGGTGGCGACGACCGGCCCATTGTCGGCGATGTGGCTCGCGCTGACGGTGCCCGCGGAGCCGGCGGAGACCCAACCTTCGAACGCGATCACCAACGCGGGGGAGACGAGCGTCTTGTCCAGGTCGAGTTCGTACATGCCGGCCCAGCCTATGCGGCCGGCGCCCTCAGAAGTCGTCGCAGCCGTCGGCTCCGGCGCTCACGTACCAAACGTGGGTGGCATCGGCGTCGGGGCTGGCGGCAGTCCCCGAAATCGCCATCCCCACCACCATCTCGTCGCCGGCGAACCTCGCCAGGCCTCGATTCGTGTCGAAGAACGTCGGGGTGGTGTACGCATCGGCGAATTCGGCGAGGGTGCTTCCCAGGCTGATTCCCTCGTCGGTGGCGAGACCTGCCGCGATCGGGTCGAGGGTGGCCAAGTCGGCGGAGCGGTACGAGTACTGCGAGAAGTAGGGCGCACCCCCAGTGTCGGTGAAGTCCACCACGAGGAATGCGGGGTGGTCGGTTCCTGGTGGATCGTCGGCCTGGATCAGCCAGGTCACATGGCGGTTCGATCCAGTGCAGCCCTCCTCGTCGGTGAGCCAGCCGGAATCCTCCCAGGGCTGTCCGAGGAGGAGGGCGATCACGGCCACGGTGTTGATCTCGTCATCGCCGAATGCCGCTACTCCGAGCCCGTCGGCGCCCAGGACCATCGGGCCAAAGTCTGCTGCTACGACATTGGGTGACCTGACCGAAACCCGGACCAAGTAGGACGTGTCGGTGCTCGAGCTCACCCGGATGGTGTAGCCAACCGCGCCGGCGAGTTCGGCCTCTACCTGGCCCCCATCAGCGGTCGTCTCGACCTCGCTTCCGTCAGGTCCCAGCACCGTGAGGGTGATCGCGCCCTCGAGCACCTCGAGATTGAGGATCTGCCCCTGGGCCCCGTCGAAAGCGAAGACTTCCGGATCACTGGTGGTGACGCTTCCGGCCACCTCGGTGACGACCTCTCCAGTCGGGAAAGTTACCGGGCGCTCGTCGGCGCAGTCGCGGGCGAGCGACCAGAAGGTTTCCTCGTCAGGCTCACCGGTGGGGATCCGCCGGAGCTCCGCCTGATACCAGGCGACCGCCTTGGAGGTGATCGGGCCGAACGAGCCGTCGACGGTCACCTCCGAGCCCGCGACCGGCTCCACGTGGCCGGTGCAGACGAGGTAGAACTGCAGGGCTTCGACATAGGCGCCCCGAGTGCCGGCGGCGATGAAGGTTGGACCGTTTGTCTCGAGCGTCACCCGACCGCCGGCGGTGGTTGTCGTCGTGTCAGGGACGCTGCTGGTGGTAGTCGTCGTCGGCAGGGTCGTCGCGGTGCACGCGGTGGCACCGAGCGTCAGCACGGCGATGGTGACGAACCCACGAATCTTGGTCATGTCCCAGTCACTCTACGCGGGTGGGGCGCAACGCTCATGCCGACGAGGCCTCGAGCCGATAACTCCTGTCGCATGACTGATCACACAATGCGGGCCGCCGCCGTCGAAATCGACGCCAGGCTCGAAGCCGAGTGGGACGACCTCGCTGTCCGCACTGAGGCGGCTCCGTTCTCCCGACCCGCCTGGGTGCGGGCCTGGAGCGACGCGTTCGAGCGCGACGTCAGAGCGGCGACGGTGCGGAGGGGTGGAAGGCTGGCAGCGGTCGTTCCGGTGACCGAACGGTCGAAGGCTGTTGCCACCGCTGCCGGCTGGCATGTGCCGATGCTCGAAGCCGTTGCCGCCGATCGGGAGGCGCTCGACGCGTTGGCAACACACCTCCTCACCGACCGGCGGCGAGTCACGATCGATTTTGTGCCCGCCGACGGGCAGACCGCGGCGGCGTTCGAGGCAGCGTTTCACCGGTTCGGCTTCCGGGTGCGGTCACGTCCCCGGCTCGAGTCGCCCTTCGTGGATTTCGCCGATGGGTGGGATCCCTTTGTCGAAGCGGTGTCGACGAGAAAGTGGCGGGAACTCCGTCGCCGTCGGCGCCGGCTGGAAGAGGTGGGCGCGGTGGAGTTCGAGGTCAGCGACGGTTCTCACGACCTGGACCGCCAACTCAGCGAGGGGTTCGTGGTGGAAGGCTCCGGTTGGAAGAATTCCCGGGGCACTGCGATTGGCAGTGATCGCCAGGCGGAGCGCTTCTACCGCGAGGTGACCTGCTGGGCGTCCCACGAGGGGATGGCCCGGGTCGCGTTCCTTCGAGTGGATGGAAGACCCATTGCCTTTGACTTGTCGTTCGTGCATGGTGGCACCGAGTGGCTGCTCAAGACCGGCTTCGACCCGGCCTGGTCCCGCTTCTCGCCCGGCTCGCTACTGCGAGCCGAAGCACTTCGCCGCGCCTGCGACGAGAAGGTTCTGGTGTACGAGTTCGCCGGGGCCGCCGATCCCTGGAAGCTGGAGTGGGCGACCGCCACCCGGCCGATCCTCGTGATCGACGGGTTCGCCCCCGGGCTCGGTGGCACCGCGGAGATGCAGGTGGCGCGACTGAAGAGGCGCGGTCGCGTTCTCCTGTCTAGGGGCAGGGGGACCTCATGACTCTCGGGGTCGACTCGAGGCGCCGGGTGTTCGCGGCGATGGCCGTATTTGCCGGGGTCGAGCTGTTGGTCGCGCTGATCAACCTCACCCCCCTGATCGACCGTTACGCGGTGGGCCGTGTCCTCGACATGAACGGGGAAGCGAACGCCGTCGTGTGGCTCTCGTCGACCTTGCTGTTGGGGATCGGGTTCCTGGCCGGGCTCGCTGCGCACCTCGACCGCGGCGCCGATCGGGTGAGGTGGGCGATCATCGCCTGCTTCTTCGCCTTGCTTTCCCTCGATGAGACCGCCTCGCTCCACGAACTGGCGGGCGAGCTGGCCAGTCGGGTGGCGGAAGTGGAGTGGTTGCCCAGCCTCTACCTGTGGGTGATCGTGGTGGCCCCGTTCGCAGCCGTGTTCGCCGTCTGGATGATCCGCTGGATCTGGGGCGAGTTAGGGCCTGGCTCGACCGAAGCGCGCATGGCGTTCGTCGCCGTCGCACTCTGGCTGGCGGTTCCCCTCCTCGAAGCCGTCGACCCCTCCCTTGGCGGGCCACGGGCCCTCGTTGTCGTGGAGGAGTCCCTCGAAATCACCGGCGAGATCCTGATGCTCGGGGCGCTTTCGCTCCACCTCATCGCGCGGGGGCTCTCGATCGAGGCCACCACCCGCCGGTAGGTCACTGACAGCTGCCGGCGGCCGACTGCCCGCTGCCCACAGAAGGGGTGGATCAGCTTCGGGCGACGGACCGCATCTTGCGGATGGCGGATGGCGGAGGGCGGAGGGCCTCCTCTTGCCGGAGGCGGGCGGACGACAGGAGGCTCTCCTGAAGTCGTATCCTCGTCGGGACTCGAGGAGGATTCATGAACGAAGCGGTGATCGTTTCGACGGCGCGTACGCCTATCGGCCGGGCGTATCGGGGGGCGTTCAACGACCTCGAGGGCCCCTCGCTGGCAGCCCACGCAATTCGGGCCGCTCTCGAACGGGCCGGGGTGGAGCCGGGGGAGCCCGACGATGTCATCATGGGCAACGCCCTCACCCAGGGATCCACCGGGTTCAACGTCGCCCGTCAGGCCGCCCTCACTGCAGGTATGCCCGACACCGTTGCGGGGATGACCATGGATCGTCAGTGCTCGAGCGGGATGATGGCGATCGCCACCGCCGCCAAGCAGGTGATCCACGACGGCATGCCGATCGTCGTGGCCGGTGGTCTCGAATCGATCAGCCTGGTGCAGAACCAGCACATGAATCAGTTCCGGGCGATGGACCCTGCCCTCCTCGAACGCCAGCCTCAGATGTACATGCCGATGCTCCACACCGCCGAAGTCGTCGCCGAGAGGTACTCGGTGGGCCGTGACACCCAGGATGCGTACGCCTTCCAGAGCCAGCAGCGGACCGCGGCCGCCCAGGACGCGGGGCGTTTCGACGATGAGATCGTGGCCGTCAAGGCCACCAAGGTGATCCGCAACAAGGAGACCGGGGAAGAGACGCGCGAGGATGTCGTGCTCGAGCGTGACGAAGGAAACCGGCCTGAGACCACCCTCGAAGGGCTCACCAGCCTGGCGCCGGTGTTCGACGGCGGCACGATCACCGCCGGTAACGCCAGCCAGCTTTCCGACGGGGCCTCGGCCTGCGTCGTGATGGATGCCGGCCTGGCCTCGCAGCGGGGCCTCGCCCCCCTTGGCTACTACCGGGCGATCGCGGTGGCAGGCTGCGCCCCTGACGAGATGGGTATCGGGCCCGTGTTCGCGGTGCCGAAGCTCCTCGACCGGGCAGGTCTGTCGGTCGACGACATCGGCCTGTGGGAACTCAACGAGGCATTTGCAGTGCAGGTCGTGTATTGCCGCGATCGACTGGGGATTCCCGACGAGTTGCTGAATGTGAACGGCGGATCCATATCGATCGGCCATCCCTACGGCATGTCCGGGAGCCGGATGGTGGGTCACGCCCTCATCGAGGGGAAGCGCCGCGGCGCCCGCTACGTGGTCAGCACGATGTGCATCGGCGGCGGCATGGGTGCTGCCGGCCTCTTCGAAGTCGCGTAAGAGGCCTCGCTTCGCTCGGCCGGCAATTCGCGATTCGCGATTCGCAATTCGAAGGACGGACTGAGCGCGTCGTCTAGAGCCTGGACCCTCTTGCGGAAGGCGGAAGGCTCTTGCTGAAGGCTGAAGGCTGAAGGCTGAAGGCTGAAGGCTGAAGGCTGAAGGCCATCGTGCTGGAGTCCATCGTGGTGGCGACCGGCCCTCAGCACTTCGCCTTCTGCATCTCGTGCGCGCTAGAGCACATGTAGGGCACTCCGGCACTGGCACGACGCCGCCACTCGTGGCTTGCTCTGCATGAGCAGGGGGGCCCTCGCAATCGAGGCCCCCTTTCCTTCTAGAAGGAGTGCGAGATGAGCTTCGTTTGGTTCGGTTTTGCGTGGTTCATGCGGCGCTTCCTGGCCGGCCTGGTGATGGTGGTGGGGGCGATCGTGCTTGGCGTGACGATCGCCGGCAACCTCTTCGCGGTGGGCCCGGCGTTCGAGGAGATGATCGACGACTTCCGGCCGTGGATCACCGACGAGTCGATTGCGACCCTGAGGGCCGATCTGGATGGTCTCGTTGAAGCGGTCGATTCTTTCCAGACAGAGATGGCGCCGGCACTCATCAGTCAACTGGGGATGTCGCCCGAGGAGTTCGCGGCGATGATGGCGGAGTACCCGGCGGTGACCACCGGCCTACAGGTCGTACCGGACGCCGCAGCCGGTTTCACCGGGATCATCGACTTGCTCGAAGAACAGCAGTCGAACTTCCTGTCGGCGGATGAGATCCCCACCGAGCAACTCCCGGCGACGACGGTTCCGTGGGGCTTTGCGATCGCCGGGATTCTCGCAATCGCCGTCGGGTTGGCGATGCTCGCGGGGCGGGCGTGGGCGGTTGCGGCCGTGGTGCTCGGAGCGCTGCTCGTGGGAGCGGCCCTGACACTGTCCTTACTCACGAAGGCCGGCGATGCCGACGACCTCAATGCGGCGCTGCTGCCCGTCTACACGGAGGAGATGGTCGCGGGAGCTTCCGGGGCGATCGAAGTCATCGGGGCAATGGGCGATGAGATGGCCACGTCGATGATGCCCGGCCTTGCGCAGGCGTTGGGAATGACGCCGGAGCAGACCCAGGAATTCGTGCAGAGCGAATTCCCTGTCATTGCCGGAGCGCTCGAATCGATGCCCGCCGCGGTCGGCCGGTTCGAGGGCTTGGTCGGCGCCTTCTCGGCCAACCTCGCCAACTACGACACCCTGGTCGAGGTGACGTTCGTGCCGATCGTGTGGACTTTGATTGTGAGCGGCGCGTTGATCCTGGTCTTCGGCGGGATCGCCTTGTTGACGCCCGGACAGAAGACTGGTGAACCGGTGGTCGTCGGTGAAGAGCCCCGAGTCCCGGTAGGAGTCTGAGCCGGCGCCACGGTCCGCGGTCGCGCTCGGTCCTCGCTGTCGCCGACCGCGGACCGGGGCATTTCGGCCCGGTGATCGGGTCGTTCGCCCCCTGTTGGCCCTACCGCAGCGGTCGCATGATGCAGGAGATGCACCAGATGCATGAAGCGGCACAAGGAATGCCATGAGTTACCTCACAACCAGAGATCTTCAAGAACTCATTCGAGTCGACAAGTCGACCATCTATCGCATGGCGGAGGCGGGACGCCTGCCCGCGGTGAAGGTGGGCCGTCAATGGCGTTTCCCCGAGGATGCGGTGATGTCGTGGCTGGGCGCCGCCGAGCCCCCGCGAGGGGAGACCATCCATGTTGCCCCCGGGCTCGCCGAGGTGGTCGCCGGGGATCTGGCCCAAGCGGTCGCCGACCTGGCGGCGGATGCGATGGGGGTGATGGTGGTCATCACCGACATGGATGGATCGCCGTTGACTTCGATCGCCAATCCGTGCGGGCTGGTCGAGGCAATGGCCGCGCAGGCATCGCTACTGCCTCGCTGCACTGAAACCTGGCGGCATTACGGGTCGATACCCGACCTGGTGCCCCGCTTCGGACCCAGTGAATTCGGTTTCCTTTGCGCCCGGGCATTCGTCAGGCGCGGTTCGGAACTCTTGGGCATGGTCATCGCCGGGGGGGTGGCCCCAGACGATTGGCCGCCCGACCCCGCGGCCATTCGTGCCATCGCCGGCACGTTCGGAGTACCCGAAGACCTCGTCGCGGCCCATATCGAGGAGGTGTTCCACCTCACTCAGGAAGAGCGGGTGCAGGTGCTCGGACTGTTGCCCCGCGTGGGGGTCCTTGTTTCCCAAATGGCTGCCGAGCGAATCCGGACGGTGAACGCCTTCGAGGCCATCGCCGATCTCGCAGAACGGAGAACCGCATCGTGAAGAAGCTTCTGATACTCGGCGCGGGGTTGGCCGGGACCATGGCGGTCAACCGGCTGCACCACCTGCTCGACCCGGACAAGTGGGAGATAACCATCGTCGACCAGGACGAGACCCATGTGTACCAGCCGGGGCTGCTCTTCATCCCGTTCGGGATGTACGACGAGGACGATGTCGTTCGACCGCGACGCGGGTTTGTCCCAGCCGGGGTCGAGCTGGTGGTGGCTCCCATCGAGGGAATCGATCTCGAAGGCCAGAAAGTGGCCGTCGGAGGCGGGCGAGTCCTCGAGTACGACAGGCTGATCATTGCCACCGGCACCCATCCCCGGCCCGATCAGACCCCGGGACTCGAAGGTGATGCGTGGCGCGACTCGATCCACGACTTCTACACCCTCGAAGGAGCGTTGGCGCTGGGGCGGCGCCTGGCCCGGTGGGAGGGCGGCAGCCTCGTGGTAAACGTCATGGAACTCCCCTTCAAGTGCCCGGTGGCACCCCTGGAGTTCGTCTTCCTGGCGGACTGGTGCATGCAGCGGCACGGGAAGCGCGACCAGGTGGACATCACGTATGTGACCCCATTGTCGGGGGCGTTCACCAAGCCGGTGGCGTCGCAGAGGCTGGGGCACCTGCTGCAGGACAAGAAGATCGGCCTGGAGACCGATTTCTATCCGGAGCGGGTGGACGCCGATCGGGGGGTACTCGTCTCGTACGACGAACGCGAGATCCCGTTCGATCTCCTGGTGACCGTTCCGGTGAACATGGGGGCCGACTTCATCGGCCACTCGGGCCTCGGCGACGAGCTCAACCACATCGCAGTGGATCGGCAGACCTTTGCGGTGCCGGGGCACGACAACGTGTTCGTGCTGGGCGATGCCGCCGACCTGGGAACCTCGAAGGCGGGCTCGGTGGCTCACTTCGCGTCGGAGGTCTTCACCTCCAACTTCATCAGAGGCCTCCGGGGCCTCGAGCCCCTCGACGAGTTCGACGGCCACGCCAACTGCTTCATCGAATCCGGCTTTGGCAAGGCGATGCTCATCGACTTCAACTACGACACCGAGCCGTTGGCCGGCAAGTTCCCCCTTCCCGGGATCGGGCCGTTCACCTTGCTCGACGAAACCGAGATGAACCACTGGGGGAAATTGATGTTCCGCTGGACCTACTGGAACGTCCTGCTGCGCGGGAAGGATCTGCCCCTCCCCAGCCGGATGCTCCTCGCCGGGAAGGAGTCGGCATGACCACTGTCACCAGTGAGCACCTGCTCGCGAAGGTGGAAGCGCTCACGATCCGCGTCGACGAGTTGCTCGCAGCGCAGGAGGCCGAACGGGCGGACCGCGCAGCGTGGGAGCGCATCCGCACCGAGCTGGCACCGGTTGCAGAAGGGGCCTGGAAGGGCGTAGACGCTGGCACGGTCGATCCCGAGGCAGTGGCGAACCTGCTGGTCCGGCTGGCAGAGATGGCGCCGCAGTTGGAGCGGTCGGTGGGCACCCTGGTATCGGTCGGCGAGCTCGCCGGCGAGGTCGGTGAGATGGGCGGCGTCGTGTTCGAGTCCGTCATCCAACGCCTCGACGACCTGGGGCAGCGCGGCTACTTCGAGTTTGCCGCGGGGCTGCTGGGCGTCGCCGATCGGATCGTCACCTCTTTCGGCGAAGACGATCTGCGGCTACTCGGCGACAACGTCGTGCTGATCCTCGAGACGCTCAAGGAGATGACCCAGCCCGAGGTGATGCGGATGTTGCAGCGCACCGCCCGCGTCCTGCGAGACGACGAAGCACCCGAGAAGCTCTCGTTGTTCCGCCTGCTGAGAGAGATGCGCGATCCCGAAGTCAAGCTCGGTCTGCACCGGATGCTCACGGTTCTCCGCGGGTTGGCGGCGTACGACGAGGAGACCACACGAGAGGAGAACGAACAATGACCACGACGACCATCAGCGGACGGGAGGTCCACATCGACGCCGAGGGGTTCATGACCGACCCGGCCGAATGGGCCGAGGAGCTGGCACCGGCGCTCGCGAAGCAGGTCGGGATCGATGAGATCACCCCCGACCACTTGGCGGTGATCCGCTTCCTGCGTGAGGACTTCGCAACCCAGGGGGAGACCCCGACGCTGCGCCGGATTTCCACCGTTGCCGGCGTGCCGACCAAGCGCCTGTTCGAGCTGTTCCCCAAGAAGCCCGGCAAGAAGATGGCATTTGTGGCCGGGCTGCCCAAGCCGCAGGGATGCATCTGAGGATTCGCGCCAGCGGATCCGCCCACCATCGACAGGAGACGACATGACCACCACCAACACCGCCCCCCGACCGGCTTTCCTCGACGAATCCGAGACAGACCGCAAGCTCTGCATCATCTGCTCGAAGGGGACGCTCGACATGGCGTACCCGGGCCTGGTTCTGGCGAACGCCGCTCTCGGGGAGGGCATCGAGACCAACATCTTCTTCACCTTCTGGGGCCTCGACATGATCGCCAAGAAGCGGATGGCCAGTCTCAAGGCCACCCCGGTGGGCAACACCGCCATGCACATGCCGCAGGCAATCGGCCCGATCCCGGGTATGACGGCGATGGCCACCAGGATGATGAAGAAGGAGATCTCAAAGCTCGGATTCCCCGAGGTGCCCGAATTCCTTCAGACCCTGGTGGACAGCGGTGCCCACCTATGGGCGTGCAAGATGTCGACCGACATGATGAAACTCGACCCGGACGAGCTTTTCGACGGCGTCGAGGGAATCATCGGCGCCACCGAGTTCATGGAGATGAGCGAAGGCGCCCAGATCATCTTCATCTGACCCAGATCCCTCCGGCAGGTCCGCCGCCCACCCGGGGGGCGGACCTGTTTGCGGGACGGGGGTAGCCGAATCCGATAGGGTGCTCGCAGCTACTAGCAGGGGGAATCGACATGCGACGCTTCGGTCCGATGGCGCTCGCGCTGGTGTTGTTGGCTGCGGGATGCGGAGATGACGACACCGCTTCTACCACGTCTGCGCCCGCGGCTACCACGACCACGGCAGCACCCGCGAGCACGACGACGGGGGCGCCGGCGACCACGACCACGGAAGCCCCGGCCACCACCGTTGTCGACGACGGCACGGCGGCGCGGGTTGCGGCCGCCCAGGCCCTCGAGGGTGAGTACGAAGGGGAGTGGAACAACACCACGTTCGGCTCGACCGGACCGGTGACGGCGTCGATCGTCGTTGACCCTGACGCGGCGCTGGCGACGTTCACTCTTGATCTCGGGGGCAATGTCTTCGGCGCTGCCGATCCCGACCCCTTTACCGTCGAGATCGACCTGTCCCAGGAAGGGCCCTATCAGTTCACCACCGAGCTGATGGGCGATGGGGAGTTCACCATGACCGACGGCATCATCTTGTTCACGGCGTTCTCCATCGACCAGTTGACCGGCGCGTCGATGGAAGTCGAAGGCACCGTCAACGCCTCCGGCTGGGATCTGTTCTACACGATCCTCAACCCCGCCGGCAGCACGTTTGCGGAAGGGACGGTTGAAGCGACTGCGGTCGGTTGATGATCCCGGCGGGACCCCATCGGCGAGAAGTGCGCGAAAATCCGCGATCGGTGCCCTAACGAGGGCTAAGGTTGTCGTCAAATCACACCAATGTGATTCGAGGCGACAGCATGTACGAACTCGCCGATTGGGGTCAGCCGGTGGCCCCCGAGTGGGAACAACCCATGGAGCGCATCGACGCTCGCCTCCCTGTCAGTCTGGTCCGGACCATTCGCCGTCGTGCCCGGTCAGAAGGGGTCAGCATCAGCGTCCTGATGAACCGGCTCCTCACCGAGGCTCTCGGCGTCCGGGTCGGTGGCCGGCGAGAAGGCGAAGCGTTCGACTGATTCGGTCGGCCGGGTCAGGGTCTGATCTCATGGGATTCGACGACCACGCGTTCATCGTCGTCGAACAGCGACTCTCCATCGTCCGCCAGGTCGGTGACCTGCGGGACCGTCGGTTCGGGGTCCGATGTCGCCGGGGTCGAGAGATCCAGGGCAAGACGAATTTCGAAGACCGTTCTCGAATCCCGTCGGGAGTACTCGATCGTTCCTCCCATTCCCTCGGCCAGCACCCGGGTGATGGCCAGCCCGAGCCCGACACTGCCGACGATGAGCGGTCGATCCCCCTGATGGACGAAGCGCTCGAAGAGGCGTTCCTCGATGTCGGCGGGTACGCCTGGTCCGTCGTCTTCTACCCGGATCAAATATGAATTGCCGTCCATGGCGCCGAGGACCGCCACGTCGGGGCCGCCATGGCGGATGGCGTTCGAGACGAGGTTGCGAAGTAGCTGACGGAGGCGACCGCCATCGGCAAAGACCCGGGCGGGCTGGGCGTGGACCCGGATGGGGGTCCCCAGCCGATCCAACTCCCTGACCACGGAGTGGATCTCGGCCACCGGATCCGTCGCGCGGAGGTCGAAGGAAAGCCGCCCCGCATCGGCCTGTGCCGATACGAGAAGATCTTCGACCATGCGATTGAGGTCGGCCGACTGGTCGATGATCATGCTGTTCAACTCAGCGGCGACTTCGGGATCTGTGAAGCCGAGGTCTTCGATCGTCAGGGCCGATGTGTAGATGCCAGTGAGCGGGGTTCGCAGCTCGTGCGACAGGTTGGCGATCAACTGGTCCTTCGACCGATTGATCGTCCGCTCCCGTTCCAGATCCGTCGCAAGCTGTTCTCGCTTGCGGCGGCGCCGCACGAGCATCAGGCCGAACCCAACCGCCAGAGTTGGCACAAAGAACGCGACCGTGAATCGGCTGGCCGTGGCCACCGACCCGGCTTCGGCGGCGGCGCTGGCAATGGCTTCGACCGCGGCGGCACGGATGAGAACGAGGGCGGCGTTGAGCTCGTCGTAGGCGGTCAGGGTCGGTCCCGCAGCGGCTGCGCCTGCGCCGTCGAGGTCGCCCTCGGCGATCAGCGCCAGGACATTGCTTGATTCCCGAGAGACGGCCGCGGCCGCATCGTCGAGTCCCCCGGGGTTCGGGGTCGTCTCTGTGGCGGTGGCTACCCGGGCAGCGAGTTCATCGAGCACCAGGAGCGCTTCCTGGATGGACGCCGCGCCAAGTGCCGGGTCGAAGTCACCTCGGGACAGCAACAGAGCGTGCCCCAGGGCGTTGCGAGCGGCGGCGCTGGCGCCGAGCGCCGACTCCGCCGCCTGCTGCGTCCGCGCGTGGCCCGCCACCTCGACCACTCCAGATGCGTTGGTGTAGACGAGGGCGAGCGCGGCGAGGAGACCCGCCAGCGCCACGATGCCCCCTCCGAGCAGTGCGCGGGTCGATGTCCCCCGGGTGGGGTTGGCTGAATCAGTCACGTGACTAGATCATTCGGCAGCAGGCGGTTGATCCTTGAGAAGTGGGCCTCGCGGTGCCGAAACAACGGTTATGAGAAGTTTCGCAACCCGCCTCCGCAACGCCTTGGTCGTCTCGATCGTCGCCACGGCCGTCAGCCTGCCGATCACCGCGTCGGCGGCCCTGCCTCCCATCGACCTGCCGATCCTGCCTCCGATCAACCTGCCGGTTGTCCCCAACCTCGGATGCGGCAACGGCAATGGCAACGGCAACGATTGCTCCGCCACCACGACGACCACCAGCCCCGAGCCCGTCCCCACGACGGTTCCGGCCTCCCCATCCACGACCGCGCCCGGAGGCGGCCCGGGAACCGTCCCGGCCACCGTTCCCGTGACGGTTCCGGCGACAACGGTGCCGGTACCCCCGGCCACCCCGCCCGGTCAGACGGCCACCCCGCCGGGTCAGACGGCCACCCCGCCCGGTCAGACGACCGCAACCACGTTGCCGGCCGTCGTGCCGTCCACCAACCCCGGCGATTTCCGCGCCGAGCCGGCCCTCCCGGTGACCCCCGTTGGCACGCCTCCTGTCGGTACCCCTCCCGTCGGTACGCCACCGGTCGGTACGCCACCCGTCGGACTGTCCGGCTTCGATACCGCATCGATGGCGCCGCAGATGGTGGGCGCGGTGAAGATGCTCGAAGGGCGGGACGACGAAGCCGTCGACGATGAGCCCGTAGCCGACGTCGCCGCCGGTCCGATGTCTGGGGGCTTCCATGACCTGCTGTCCCCGGTGCTGCCGCCGGCACTCGTGGACGCGGTCGCCTCACCGTTGGTGATCATGGACGCCCTGTACGACGCCTTCACCTCGAGTGGTCAGGCGCTGATCGTTCCCGGGATCGCCTTCCTCTTCGGATTCGGTGTGCCGGGCATTCGGCGTCGGATCAACCTCGACCAGATCATCGGCTGAAGGTCGCGCTCACTTTCCGACCGGCCTGCGATCCACTTGGGGCTTCTTGGGAGGATTCATCTCGTCGGGCAACCTCCGTGAGCGCGCGGCCGCGAAACATTCGCCGTCCCGCTTGAACCCTTCGGAGACATCGGCCCCGCAACATCTCCGCATGCGGGACCGGCTGGCGGACGAAGTGAGGCGAATGATCTCGGGGATCGCCGCCGGTGCCGGCGACGGCGTGGGTGAGCTGAGGCGAGCCGGGATCCCGGTCGAACTAGAGGGCTTCATCGTCGAGGCTGTCGTCGAACCGGGCGACCCTTCTCCGGCGACCTCGGTACGCCTGGTCTTCTGTAAAGAACAGTCACGAGTCAAGAATCAAGAGCCAAGACTTGGTTCTTGATTCTCATTGATCGTGAGGGAGGCTTCCCCGGGCGGCTCGCAGGTAGGCGAACGGAGTCGCCAGCAGGAAGTTCGAGGCTCGCGAGGTGTAGACGTCGGCGTAGCGCTCGACCTGCCGGGCAAAGAGGCTCTTGTCATTACCTGATCGCATCAGGGGGCCCCACGCGGTATTCCGCATCTCGCTGGCGGCGATCGCCAGCGGGGCGATTGCGTCGTCGAGGCGGGCAAGCTCTGCGCGCAGGGATTCGACCCGCTCGTCGGAACTCGCCGTCGGGTCGGCAGGGCCGTAGCCCTGAGCGGCTCGTTGGCGCGCCAGGCGGGCCCCGGCGAGCTCCTCCTCGAGCTGGGTCTTCTGGTCCATCAAGTCGAGCAGCGCCCGCTCCGACGGTTGGAATGCCTCGGCCGCCTCGATCTCGGTCTCGAGCTCGCGCAGGATCAGCGCGGTTCGCCACCGCAGCAGGGCCTTGGACACCGACACGTCCGAATACAGGTGGTCGCCGACATAGAGCACTTGGTCCCCGCTCAAACCGAGGTGCGCTTCGAGCTGCGCGGCATAGCCGCCGACGAAAACGGCCCCACCCTGGAGATCTCCGACATGGGGGCGCATCAGGCCCTGTTCTTCGTCGACGATCCGGTAAAGCGGCCGGGTCGAGGTGAAAAAGGCGGGCTTGGCCGCCGACACGATCACCGCGTCGAACAGGTCACGCCACGAGGTGCCTTCGGGCAGATGGGGGTCGAAGGCGTAGGCCATCATCTTCTGGGTGTACTCCCACTCCGAGTTGGTGATCAGCACGACCCGCTTGCCGGCATGCTTCTGGTCGAGGAGGGCGAGGGGGATCTCGGGATCGGGCACCACGAATCGCTCGGGGTCGGCGAGGATGTCCTGCTTCAGCCGCCCCTCCATGTGGGCCGCGTCGAGGGTGGAGCGCACCGCTTCGTAGAGCTCGGAGTACCCGTGGATGCCGTGGATCTTGCCCTCGTCGAACAGGTCGACGAGTTGTGCGAACAGCGAAGCCTCCGACATCGAGAAGAGGGTGTTGAGGAACACCCAGCGTCGTTCGGAGAGATCCACCGCGGTGCCTTCGTAGTCCCGGCGAAGCCGATCGAATTCGAGGAACTTGGTGCCGTGCGCCGCCTTGATCACATATCCGAACCGCGTCGGCTTGACGAGGTTGCCCAGCTCGAGGTCGATGGTCAGCCCGCGAATCACCAGGTCTGGGTCGAACCCGAGCCCGTCAACCGGCCACCCCGCATCACCGAGCCGGGCCCTGGTGTGCTCGAACGCGCGGCGCTCCCACTCGTCCACCCGGTAGTGGATCAGCGTGTAGTCCATGTCGTACCCGATGGCACGAATCGACCGCATGTTCAGCGTTCGATTCCCATAGATACGACGAGTAGGAGGGACCATTAGGGAGAGATTAAGGCCTCGCTTCGCTCGGCCCGCAATGCGCAATGCGCGATACGCAATACGACAGAACCGGTGACGCGTGCGATAGGGGTCGGCCGGCTCCGTTTCTCCCCCCGGAGGGGGGAGTACGGGAACCCGCTGGGTTCCTTGGGGAGGGGGGCGCTCAGACCAAGCCCTCACCAGGGAGCCTGGACCCCTCCTGCTGGAGGCTGGAGGCTGGAGACTGGAGCCGGAGCCGTAGCCGGAGCTATTCCTCCGCCGCATCCCCGCTCGACTCGAGGTCGGGTTCCCTTGCAGGTGCGGGTTTACGCGGCGGTTCTTCTTCTTGCTTCATCCATATGGTGCGCTGGGGGAAGGGGATCTCGATTCCTTCGCGGTCGAAGGCGAACTTGAGGCGCTTGCGAACCTCCCGGGCGGTGGCGAACTGCTCGCCGGGCTCCACCTTGAGCACTACTCGTATAACGATGGCCGACTCGCCGAAGGACTCGACTCCGAGGATCTCGGGTTCCTCCAGCACCGTGGCCTGCTCCAGGTGGTCCTGCCACACGCCGTTGACGACTTCCCGGATCACGTCCACCGCCTTGGCCAGGTCGGTGTTGTAGGCGACTTCGACGTCCAGCACGGTGCGGGCCCACTGCTGGCTCTTGTTCCCGATGCGTCGGATCTCCCCATTGGGCACGAACCAAACGGTCCCGTTCACGTCGCGCAGCCGGGTGGTGCGGAGGTTGACCTCCTCGACCACGCCGACGGCGTCGCCGACATCGATGATGTCGCCGACTCCGTACTGGTCCTCGACGAGCATGAAGATGCCGTTCAGGAAGTCCTTCACCAGGGACTGCGCCCCGAAGCCCAACGCAATGCCGACGATCCCCGCTCCGGCCACCAGCGGACCGAGGCTCACCCCGAACTCGGCGAGGATGATGATCCCGGCGAGCGTGTAGATCGTCAGCGAAGCCACGCTGCGGAGCACCGCGCCAAGGGCGAGAGCGCGTTGCTTGCCCCGCTCCTCCTGCACCCTCAGCATCTGGGTCTTCTCAATCGCCCGCGCCCGGAGAGAGGCGAAGCGACCGTCCTCGATCTCGGAGTCCTGTCGGGCGCGAGCCCGCTCCTCACGTTGGACGATCAGGCGTTCCACCATCCGCCGGATCCCGCGCCTGATCAGCCGATTGGCGATCAGCGCCACGACCAGAATCAGCAGAAGCTTGGCCGGCTTGGCCAGGAGCCAATCAGCGAAGCGAGCGGCTGAGTCGTTGCCGGTCAGGTCATAGATCCAGTCGCACAGCAGGCCCGGCGGGTCTCCGCAAGGGCTGAGTTCAGGCGTCTGGAAACTGAAGGTCTGAAATACAGGGAGCACTGGGTGCCTCACCATGGGCTACGCATGGAAACTACCCGGTCGGACGACCGCGCCCAAGGTCGGCCTACCACCACGCGGCCTAGCCTGGGGTGTCCCCATCGGATCGCCCGCCATGCTTGAACGCTATGTCCCGGTGCCCCACACGGCTGACGCCGCATTCATCGCATTCGGCGCCACTCTCGAGGAGCTGTTCGAGAACGCCGCATTCGCCATATGCGACATGACCTTCGACCTGACCGCCGCCGCGGGGCGGAGGTCGCGCCCCGTGGTCGCTCAGGGCGACACCATCGAGGACCTGCTCGTGGCCTGGCTCGGCGAGGTGCTCGTCGAGTCGGAGGTGCAGGGCCTGGCGTTTTCCCGATTCGGGGTCGATCGTCTCGAAGAGGGAGGGGTCCAGGGGTGGGCGGCCGGAGACCCTTTCGACGAGATCCCGCTGATCGGGGCGCCGGTCAAGGCAGTCACTCATCACGAGCTGGCGATCGTGAAGATCCCCGGAGGGTGGTGGGCGAGGGTGGTGCTCGACGTATGACCGACTTCACGCAGGCGGGTGAAGCCATGTGGGAGGCCCCGGCGCGCGGCGGGATGCTCGTGCCGGGGCGGGTGTTCGCCTCTGAGGCGCTGCTGCGCGCCGCCGCCGAGGACCGCGCTCTCGACCAGGTGGCCAACGTCGCCCACCTTCCCGGCATCGTGCGCGCCTCATTCGCCATGCCCGACATCCACTGGGGATACGGCTTCCCCATCGGCGGGGTGGCCGCCACCGACGTCGACAGCGGCGGGGTGGTATCGCCGGGCGGGGTCGGGTTCGACATCTGCTGTGGGGTGCGCCTCCTCGGATCCGATCTGACGATCGCCGACCTGGAGCCGCGCCTGGAGGCGGTGATGGGCCGCCTCGACCGCGCCATTCCCCGCGGCCTCGGCAAGGGGGCGGTGGCCGGCAAGCGGCTGCTCGACGACGTGCTTCTGCGTGGCGCCGCGGCCGCCGTAGACGACGGGTTCGGTAACACGCAGGATCTGGCCCGGTGCGAGGACCGGGGTTCGTCGGACGGCGCCGAACCGGATCTGCTCTCCGACCGGGCAATCGAAAGAGGCGCCGGCCAGTTGGGATCGCTCGGATCGGGCAACCATTTCCTCGAGATTCAGCGAGTGGAGCGGGTGGTCGACGAAGGTGCGTCCGCGGCGTTCGGCCTACGCCCCGGGATGGTCTGCGTGATGATCCACTGCGGCAGTAGGGGATTGGGCCACCAGACCTGCACCGACCATGTGAAGGCGATAGGCGGGGCGATGCGCCGCTACGGCATCGAGGTACCAGACCGGCAGCTGGCATCGGTTCCGGTCAACTCCGAGGAGGGCGAGCGCTACCTGGGTGCGATGGCGGCGGCAGCCAACTTCGCCTGGGCCAACCGCCATGTGCTCGCCGACGCCGCCCGCAAGGCATTCGCCGAAGGCCTGGGCCGCCAGGTCGACATGCCGCTCATCTACGACGTCGCTCACAATCTCGCCAAGATCGAGCCGCACGAGGTCGACGGCCGACAGCGACGTCTCTGCGTCCACCGCAAAGGGGCCACCCGGGCCTTGCCGCCGCAACACCCGGCCCTCTCCGACGATCTTGCCCCGATCGGGCAGCCGGTGCTCATCCCCGGTTCGATGGGCACCGCCTCGTGGGTCCTGGCCGGCGTGCCCGACAACCCGGCCTTCGACTCGGCTGCGCACGGGGCAGGCCGCCTGATGAGCCGTTCCCAGGCAAAGAAGCAGCGCAGCGGTCGCCAGGTGCTCCAGGCGCTGGAAGCCGATCACATCGCCGTCCGCCCCGGCTCGGTCGGGCTGCTCTCCGAGGAGGCCCCCTACGCCTACAAGGACGTCGA
>JBBEAX010000008.1:0-1416 GCA_040882645.1 Acidimicrobiia bacterium | reverse complement strand
CCTCATCGGCAACTACGCGACCTCGCCGTAAGTCCCGCCTCGGATGACATTTACGCACGCTGGCCGAAGGGACGGTCAGCGCCCCCAGACGACCTCGGCCTGGGCTGCACGTTGGCGTAGCTCAGCCCCGTCGATCTCGGCGCTGGTCTCGACGATCCCGTGCGCCGGCCAGGCCGCGAAGAACTTGAGTGGCCCGTCCGGCGGAAGAGGCCACAACCACTGATCCATCTCCCACCGACCCTCACCACCACCTCCACCCATACTCCACACCACCGGGGGAGGCGGGGGCGTGCCTTCGAAGTGACGACGCGCGTCGAAGTTCACCCATTTCGACCCGTCCGCCAACAGCACTCCGAGTCGAAGGAATCGGTCGTCCGACGGGTCGGCATGCCTCGGATGGTGCAGTTCCCAAGGCGGCCCGTCGAAATCGTCGCTGGCGGCATCGAACCACACTGCGAGGCTGAACTGGATGCCGTTCGGATAGCAGGCGAAGCGCCCGATGGTGAGAATCACCTTGTCGGTCCTGACCAGGATGGCCCGCTGCGACGAATAGGCCGGGATCACTCCTCTCGGTGGCCCCGCCCATTCCGGCTGAGCAAAACTGCCCTGACGCTCCGGCGGTGGTGCCACGGGAAAACTGTCGAAGAAGCTCACAGCCGCAAGGTACACCGCAATCGGTCCCCGACGCCTGGAGTGAACACATCCTTCGGGGTCCTCGGATGACATTTACGAACGCTGGCCGAGGGCAGGGTTTGCTCACTCTGGCGTGCGAATGCGCCAGAACTCGGAGTCGAGGCCCAATTCGTCGAGGATGCGCTGGCCTTGTTCCGGCGTGCGGGGATGCCAGTTCGGGGAGATCCGGTCACTCCACCAGGCATGAGCGAGTTCGTTCAATGTGGAGACCGGGATGGTGGCTCCTGGAGTTCGTTCTCCCAGCCATCGGCCGATGTGTTCTTCCGACCGGAAGAGGTTCATCGTGCTTCAGGTGAATGCGATCTCGTCCCACCACGACGAGGCAGGGACAAGGCAGTGGAACCACAACGTATCGTTGTCGGGACGCCCGGCCTTGACTTCGATTCCGATCGGGTCGCCACAATCAGGACAAGACGCCTCAATGTGACCGTCTGCGTGGAGCGCGGCGAGGACTCCGAACGCATCCCAGGCGCAGTTGGCATACCACCATCGACCGTCTGCATGTACTCGGTAGGCGGTGGGTACCGCCGAGAATGGGTTGGCCATGCGGATCTCGTCCGCCTTGTCCTGGAGTACCAAAGCATGGTCGGCATGAAGCCGACGCCAGCCGGCTACAACCTCCTCTGGCGTCCGGTTCAACTTTTCGGCGACATCGCTCACCGTCGGAGCCCTGCCGAGCTCGACGAACAATCCGTAGGTGGTGTTCCGAAGGGAGCGGTCATC
>JBBEAX010000007.1:0-8299 GCA_040882645.1 Acidimicrobiia bacterium | reverse complement strand
TCCAGGCTCTCCAGCGTCTCGACGAGCACGGTCCCGATGACCACGTTGCGGTACCACTTGTGGTCGGACGGAACCACGTACCACGGCGCCCACGGGGTGCTGGTGCGGGCGATCGCTTCCTGAAACGCCGCCTGGTAGTCGTCCCAGCGGGCGCGCTCGGCGAGGTCCCCCTGCTCGAACTTCCAATGCTTCTCCGGCTCTTCGAGACGACTGCCTAGGCGAGCCGCCTGCTCTTCCTTGGAGATGTGAAGGAAGAACTTGAGGATGGTCGTCCCCTCGTCGGCGAGCATCCTTTCGAAGTCGTTGATGTGGTCGTAGCGCCGTTGCCAGCGGCTCTCGGGGACGAGCGAGTGAACCCGGACGACGAGGACGTCCTCGTAGTGACTTCGGTTGAATATCACGATCTCGCCGTTGGCGGGGACCTCCTGGTGAACCCGCCACAGATAGTCCCGGGCCAGTTCCCGCTCGGTTGGTCGCTTGAAGGAGGCCACCTTGACGCCCTGGGGGTTGACCCCCTCGAAGACATGGCGGATGGTGCCGTCCTTGCCCCCGGTGTCGGTCGCCTGGAGCACGACCAGCAACCGATGCTTATTGCTCGCGTAGAGCAGTTCCTGGAGCTCCTCGAGGCGCTTGATGACCTTCTTGAGCGCGTCCTTCCCTTCGTCCTTGTCGCCGGCGAACCCTCCCAGGTCGCCTGGGTCGTGGTCGGAGAGCCTGAAATCGGTTGCGGACTCGATGCGGTGTCGCTGCATGGGGCCACAACCTATCGATTCCCACGAGCGCCCGCCCGGGACCGCCTGCTGGGTGCCCCCGGTGGGGGAGCGGCTGCGTGTGCCGGGGTAACCTCCGGCAATGCCAGCACGCATCGCCCCCTCGCTCCTGGCGGCAGACTTCGCCCGTCTCGGCGAAGAAGTCGCCCGGGTCGAATCCCATATCGACCTGTTGCATCTCGACGTGATGGATGGGCATTTCGTCCCCAACTTGACCTTCGGCATGCCGGTCATTGCCGCGTTGCGGGCCGTCACCGATGTCTACTTTGACTGCCACCTGATGGTCACCAATCCGATTGCGCTGTTCGAACCGTTGGCGGCCGCGGGGGCCAATCTGGTGACGATTCACATCGAGGTCCATCCGGATCCCACCCGAGCCGCCGAGGAGGCCCGCCGGACCGGACTGGATTTCGGGCTCGTTCTCGACCCGGGGACGCCGTTCGAAGCCGTCGCCCCGTTCGTCGAGTTGTGTGACCTTCTCCTGGTGATGTCGGTTTATCCGGGATTCGGCGGCCAGGCGTTCATTCCTGAGGTTCTCCCGAAGCTGGAGGCGGCCAGGAAGTTCATTGACTCCGCGGGTCTGCGTACCGATATCGAAGTAGACGGGGGCATAACGACGAGTACAGCTCGATTGGCACGGGATGCCGGCGCAGACGTGTTCGTGGCCGGAACGTCTATTTTCCGGGCGCCTGACCCCGTCGCGGCGATCAAGAGCCTTCGGGCGGCGGCAGACGGGATGGAATGAGCGGACAGATTCTGATCATCGACGACGATCCAGATATCGTCAGGTTCGTTGAGACGAGCCTCACCATGGATGGCTATGTCGTCCGCAGCGCCCTTGACGCGCTCGCCGGGATCGAGTCCGCCCTCTCTGACCCGCCGGAACTGGTGCTTCTCGACTTGATGATGCCGGGGACGGACGGATTCGAAGTATTGCGTCGCCTCAAGACCAGCCCCGCGTCTGCCAACGTCGCGGTCGTGCTGTTGACCGGCAAGGCAAACGTCCGCGACCTGGTGAAGGGCTTGGACGGGGGGGCGGACGATTACATCACCAAGCCATTCGACATAGCGGAGCTTCGGGCCCGGGTTGGCTCGGTCCTGAGGCGATCGAAGGCGATGCGTGATCTTTCACCTCTCACCGGCCTCCCCGGCAATTTCCGTATCTCCGAGGAGTTGGAACGCATGGTTGCGAGCGGTGGACCGGCTGCGGTGGTGCACGCCGACCTTGACAACTTCAAGGCATTCAACGACCACTACGGGTTCATGCGGGGGGACAACGTCATCAAGTTCACCGCCAACACCTTGGTCGAGGCAGCGGTCGAAGTCGGCGATCCCTCGTGCTTCATCGGCCATGTCGGCGGCGACGACTTCATCATGGTGATGGATCCGGCGTCGTCGGAGCAGTTCTGCAAGGCAGTGGTGGAGCGGTTCGATGATGGAATCCTCGACTTCTACGACACCCATGACGCGATGCGCGGCTACGTCGAGGTGATCGACCGGCGAGGGGAGCGCCACGCTTTCCCGATCGTGTCGATCTCGCTCGGCGTCGCCACCAACAGCCGCCGTACTTTCACCAGTGAGTGGGAGGCCTCGGCCATCGCTGCCGAGATGAAGGAACACGCCAAGAGCGAGGCGGGTTCGTCGTTCAGGATCGATAGGCGAACCAAGTAGGTCGCAGGTCAGGCGTCAGATCGTCGCTCTTGCGAATTGCGATTGGCGATTGGCGAGACGCGTGGTGGGCCTCGATCGACACTCGGTCGTATTGCGTATTGCGTATTGCGTATTGCGTATTGCGTATTGCGAATTGCGAACGCGGCGAAGCCGGGTTCATCGACCATTACACTTCTCTCGCGCCCCCTCTTCGGGGCAGGGTGAAAGTCCCTACCGGCGGTGAGAGCCCGCGAACCCTTGCCAACCGCGAGGGCCGAGCCGGTGGAATACCGGCGCCGACGGTGACAGTCCGGATGAGAGAAGAGGGGTACGTCGTGCGCGCTCGCGCTCGCGTGCCCCGGATGGGAGCAGCGTTGCGAGACCACATGCTCGAGGCGATTCGATTGGCGGGCGCCGAGCATCCCCACCCGAATCCGCGCGTCGGGGCGCTCGTGCTCGATCGTTCGGGTGAGGTGGTGGGTCGCGGGGCCCATGTCGCTGCCGGAGAGGATCACGCCGAGTTCATCGCCCTCGCCGAGGCAGGTGAGCGCGCTGTCGGCGGCTCGCTGATCGTCACCCTCGAACCGTGCTCGCATCACGGCCGGACCCCGCCGTGCACCGAGGCGATCCTGCGATCCGGCATCCGGCGCGTGATTGTGGGTGCCGGCGATCCCGACGAGCGCGTTTCCGGTGGCGGAATCAGGCGACTCAGAGAGGCCGGGCTCGAGGTGGTGACCGATTTCGCTCCCGCCGAGGTGCACCGGCTGGATCCCGGATACTTCCACCATCGGCGCACCGGCCGGCCCCTGGTGACCCTCAAGATGGCGTCCACACTCGATGGCCAATCGGCCGCCGCCGACGGCTCCTCGCGGTGGATCACCGGGGCCGAGGCGCGCGAGGACGCTCACAGCCTGCGTGCGGCGTCGGATGCGATCATGGTCGGAGCCGGCACGGTGCTGGCCGACGACCCGCGGCTCACGGTGCGCCTTGATGGCCACTCGGGTCGCCAACCCCGCCCGGTTGTCGTGGCCGGATCCGGACCTCTCCGGCGCAGCGCCGCCGTGTTCTCCCGAGATCCCATCGTCTATGCCCCGGCGCCGGTGGACCTGCCCGGCGAGGTGGTCGTGGTCCCGGGCAGCGACGGTGTCGATCTGGCCGCCGTGATCGCCGACCTGGGAAAGCGCGACGTAATCGATCTCCTGTGCGAAGGCGGCCCCACCATCGCCGGCGGACTCCTCCGGGCAGGGCTGGTGGATCGGCTGACGCTCTATCTCGCCGGTTCGCTCGCCATCGGGGTGGGGCGCCCGGTGCTCGGTGGCGTGTTCGCCACGATCGAGGACCTGCGGCGCGTGAGCATCACCGCAGTGCGCCGTCTCGGACCCGACCTTCGGGTCGACGCGGAGGTCGGCTGATGTTCACCGGGATCGTGGCGGAGATCGGCTCGATCGCAGGTGTGGCAGAGGCCGGCCGGAGCCGTCGGTTGTCGATCTTGGCCCCACAAACCCAGGTCGGGCTGTCCGTGGGCGATTCGGTCGCGGTGAACGGGGTGTGCCTGACGGTCGTCTCCATGGGACCAACCCTCTTCGATCTCGAGGCTGTTCCCGAGACGCTGGAACGCACCAATCTCGGCGGCCTCAGGCCGGGGGCGCCGATCAACGTCGAGCGGCCGGTGGCGGCCGCCGGCCGTTTCGACGGTCACCTCGTGCAGGGCCATGTCGATGGGGTGGCCTCGGTGCGGTCATTGCGCAGCGATGACGAGTCATCCCGGTTGTGGTTCGACCTTGCCACCGAGCACCATCGCTACATCGTCCGAAAGGGGTCGATCGCCCTCGACGGGGTGAGCCTCACCGTCTCGGGCGTCGACGACTCGGGGTTCGAAGTCGTTCTGATCCCGCACACCCTTCAGGTGACGACGATGGGTGCGCTCGCCGTCGGCGATCAGGTGAATGTCGAGGTCGACGTCCTAGCGAAATACGTCGAGCGGCTCCTGGAGGCGCACAAATGACCCTGGCCACGGTAGAGGAGGCGATCGCGGCGGTGCGCCGCGGCGAGTTCGTCGTGGTGGTCGACGACGCGGATCGCGAGAACGAGGGCGATCTGATCCTCGCCGCCGAGAAGGTCACGCCGGAGCGGATCGCTTTCATGGTTCGCCACACATCAGGACTCATCTGCGTCCCGCTGCTCGGCGAGCGGCTCGACGAGCTTCGCCTCCCGCTGATGGTCACCGAGAGCACCGACTCGCACCGTACGGCCTTCACGGTCTCGGTGGATTCGCTACAGGGCACCACCACCGGAATTTCGGCCGCCGACCGTGCGGCGACGATCCGGGCACTGATCGACCCGGCCACCGACCCCGCCGACCTGGCCCGTCCGGGGCACATCTTTCCGCTCCGCTACCGGCAAGGCGGAGTGCTGCGCCGGGCGGGGCACACCGAGGCCGCCGTTGACCTGGCCCGCCTGGCCGGCCTCTACCCGGCCGGGGTGCTGTGCGAGATCGTGAGCGAGGACGGTTCGATGGCCCGCTTCGAGGAGCTGCAGGGCTTTGCGACCGCACACGGGATTCCCATGGTCAGCATCGCCGATCTCATCTCGTACCGGCGCCACCGCGAGCAACTGGTCGAGCGGATCGCCGAGGCACGGATTCCAACCGCCTTCGGTGAGTTTCGCGCCGTCGGTTACGAGTCACGACTTGACGGCACCCAGCACATCGCCCTCGTGAAAGGCGACGTCGGAGGCAAGGAGAACGTGCTGGTGCGCGTCCACTCGGAGTGTCTCACCGGCGACGTATTCGGGAGCCTGCGCTGCGACTGTGGCATGCAACTGCACGACGCGATGGCGAAGATCGCCGACGAGGGCGAAGGGGTGGTCGTCTACTTCCGCGGTCACGAAGGCCGCGGGATCGGGCTGATGCACAAGCTCCAGGCCTATGCCCTGCAGGAGAACGGCCGGGACACGGTGGAGGCGAACCTGGACCTTGGCCTACCCGCCGACGCCCGGGACTACGGCATCGGTGCGCAGATCCTGGTCGATCTGGGTGTCCGCTCGATGCGACTGCTCACCAACAACCCCACCAAACGGGCGGGGCTCGAAGGGTACGGGCTCAGCGTGACCGGGCGAGTACCGCTCGAGACCGAGCCGACCGATGAGAATCGGGCATACCTCGCGGCAAAGGTCGCCAAGCTCGGCCACCTGATGGATCTGGGCACCGATGGCTGAGATCGTCCCTCCGTTCGATGCGCGCGGAATGCGGGTGGGGATAGTCGTCGCCGAGTTCAACGGTTCGATCACGCAAGGACTGTTGCGCGGAGCCCTGGAGGCCCTCGACCGGGCGGGGGCTCCCGACCCCACCGTGGTGCGGGTGCCCGGGGCGTTCGAACTGCCGGTGGTGGCCCGGGCGCTGGTCGAGGCGGGCCACGATTGCGTAGTCGCGCTCGGCGCGGTCATCCTGGGGGAAACGGATCACTATCACCATGTGGCCACCCAGACCGCGGCGGGCCTCCAGCAGGTGGCGGTGGACACCGGGGTGCCGGTCGCTTTCGGGGTTCTTACCACCCGGACCGCATCACAGGCGGTCGAACGCAGCATCGCCGGCCCGGCGAACAAGGGCGCCGAAGCCGCGGAGGCCGCCGTGCGGGCGGCACTTGGGATCCGATCGATCAGGAACCTCTAAAGGGGATGAGCTATTCGCCCCCCTAGGCAGCGACCTCGCAGCACGCCGCGGTAACGTCGCGAGGTGCCCACCGTCCCCATGTTGCGAGACGCCCTCAAGCGGTCCGCGCCGGGCCTCACCGTCGAGCGATCACTCTGGGAGTCGGGGGCGTCGGTGGTCGTCGGGGTGGATGAGGTGGGGCGGGGCGCCTGGGCCGGCCCCATCACCGTCGGCGCGGTCGTCGTGCCCCAGAACCGTCGGATCTACAAGCTGCGCGACTCGAAGATGCTCACCGAGCCGGAGCGCGAGGCACGGTTCGAACGGGTGGCCGCGTGGTGCGAGGCGTGGGCGGTGGGCCACGCCTCCTACGAGGAATGCGACGATCTGGGAATGGCTGAGGCCCAGCGGCTGGCAGCGCGGAGGGCGATCGAAGGTCTTGGGGTCGTTCCCGAGGCGGTGGTGGTCGACGGCTCGTGGGACTTCGTGGGGGGGCCCCGGACCGAGATGGTCGTCGGGGGTGATGCGCGCTGCCTGTCGGTAGCCGCGGCGTCGATTCTCGCCAAGGTCACCCGTGACCGTTTGATGCGCATCGAGGCCGAGCACTACCCGGCCTACGGGTTCGACTCGAACAAGGGATATCCCGAGCCGCGCCATCAGGCCGCTCTCCAGTGGTACGGACCGAGCGCGATCCACCGGCGCTCTTGGGTATTCATGGACTCGCTGATGTGGAACGGCCTCGCCCGGCTGGTGCGTCCCGATCCCCAAGGGCGGCTGTTCTAGAAGCGCAATACGCAATACGCGATACGCGATACGAAGGAGCGCGGTGATCGGCCTTCGAGCTCGTTCACCGGTCCGTCGAATTGCGGTGCCGATACGACAGAACGGCGGCGCACGCTTCCGAGGCAGTTCACCGTTCCGTCGTATTGCGTATCGCGTATTGCGAATCGCGTCTTGGCGTTCGCGTATCGCCTATACTCGCGGCACAACCGAATACGAAAGAGGAGGCGCTGCTTCCCACCCGGCCACGAGAATCGTGCGCCGTGGTTGCTCTCACGAGACGGCAGCCGCTGCCGTCTTTCGCTTTGTCGTCCGTCGAGGAGGAGATCAGATCACACAGGAACTGAGGGTCAACGACAAGATCAGGTCGAAAGAGGTGCGTGTCGTCGCACCGGACGGAAGCCAGATCGGCGTACGGAAGATCGAGGAGGCCAGGTGGCTCGCCAGCCAACTCGGATTGGACCTCGTCGAAGTGGCACCGGATGCCAAACCGCCCGTGTGTCGGATGATGGACTACGGCAAGTACAAGTACGAGCAGTCGGTCCGTCAGCGTGAGGCCCGGAAGAAGCAGACCAGGACAGTCGTCAAGGAAGTCAAGTTCCGGCCCAAGATCGACACTCACGACTATGAGGTGAAGAAGCGCCGGGTCATCGAGTTTCTCGACGAGGGCGACAAGGTGAAGATCACGATGATGTTCCGGGGACGCGAGGTGACCCACCCGGAGCTGGGGGAGCGGATCCTGAAGCGACTGGCGGCGGATGTCGTCGGAATCGGCGGGGTCGAGACCGGCCCGAAGCTCGAGGGCCGCAACATGACCATGCAACTGACGCCGGAGAAGCGACGCCGGGAGGCCGACGAGGGTTCGGCGTCGGACGAGACGATGACCGGCGACCTTGCGGCCGGCACGAATGATGCTGATGCGGCCACGGCCGCCGAGGAGTGAGAAATGCCGAAGCAGAAGACGAGACGGTCAGCGGCCAAGCGGTTCAAGGTCACGGGCAGCGGCAAGCTCCGACGCCTCCAGGCCTTTCGGGCGCATCTGGTGATGGGAAAGAAGTCGAGCTCGCGGATGCGACGGCTTGCGGGGGACACCGAGGTGTCTTCCGCCGATCGCAAGCGGATCAATCGGATGTTGGGACGCTAGGAGGCGGCTGATGGCAAGAATCAAGCGCTCCGTCCACTCGAAGAAGAAGCGTCGGAAGATTCTCGAGCGGGCGAAGGGATACACGGGGGCTCGCAGCCGCCGGCTCCGTACTGCCAACGAGCAGGTGATGGGGGCGATGCAGGATGCGTACTCGCACCGCAGGGCCCGCAAAGGGGATTTTCGCAGGCTGTGGATCGCCCGCATCAATGCGGCCGCCCGGCAGCACGGCACCACCTACTCGCGCCTCATCGCCGGCCTCAAAGCGGCCGAGATCGAGATCGACCGGAAGATGCTCGCCGAGATGGCGGT
>JBBEAX010000006.1:0-8432 GCA_040882645.1 Acidimicrobiia bacterium | reverse complement strand
GTACCGCTGGAGGATCGATTTGAGGTCCTGCGCACGAAGCAACAAACGGTGGGCAACCACCGGAGAAGTATACGGAGGGCCCGCTCCGGCTCCGGCTTCCGCCCCCGCAAGAGGCCGCCATCCGCCTCCCGCAAGACAGGGCCGGGCCCCCACTCACGCGTCTCGCCCTCTGTCGGATTGCGAATACGAGAAGCGGCGGTGTTCGCCGAGGGGTTCTGGACGGGTTCTCGCTCATCGCTCATCACCCATCGCAGCGACGTAGGGCTATCGAGCCCCTGCTGGACCCTAAAGGATCGGGAGCCCCCGGCAGACCAGGCTTATGCCTTCTCGATCTTGCCGGCCTTGATGCAGGACGTGCACACATGGGCACGGCGGGAGTTGCTCCCGTGGCGCACCCGGACGCGCTGGATGTTCGGCACCCAACGACGACTGCTACGCCGGTGCGAGTGGCTGACCTGCTTACCGACCCACGGCTCTTTACCGCAGACCTCACAACGAAAAGACAAGGGAACCTCCGAAGCGGAGGTGAACAGTAACACGAGGGAAGACCCCGGAAACCGGGGCTCCAGCCCCAGCCCCAGCACGGTTTCGCCTATCGAACGCGATTACCCCTCTGTCGAATTGCGTATTGCGAATCGCGGGCCGAGCGCAGCGAGGCCCTCTTCTATACTCCGGCTCTATGCAGGGTGTCGTCAAGGTGTATGACCCGAAGACCGGGTTCGGCGTCGTCGTGCTCGATTCCGACCAATCGGAGGTGTTTCTCCGGCCGGGGAGTCTCCAGGACAGCGTGTTCCGGGTGCTCCGCCAGGGTCAGCGGATCGTGTTCGAGGTCGATTCGAGCGGCGACAAGGCATTCGCCAACCGCGTACGAATGGGATCCGACGGCTACTGAGCCCGGTCGGACCTCTCAGTCGTTCTCCACGAGCCGTTGCTGGTGCCGTTCATAGAGTCGATCCAGGACCGCCCCCACCGCGGCCGCCAGTCGGAGTGCTCTGATCGAGGCGAAGAAGTCGAACCCGTGATGGCCCCAGGGGACTTCGATGTACCCGACGGGCGGACCGCCGGCCTCGCGCAGGCGCTGCGCCAGCAGCCGCGACTCTTCCGCATCGACCAGTGAGTCTGCCCCGCCGTGAACCACGAGGAACGGGGCTCGATCCGCCGTCGCCCGGTGAACCGGAGACGCAGCCAGCCAGGCCTCCCGATCGGTCACTGGGTCCGACTTCATGATCTGGGTCACCAGGTAGGGCCACTTCGCCGAGACGCCATCGGCAGCGAACATGTCATGCACCCCGTAGAACGGCACCGCCACCTGTACCCGGGCGTCGCCGTTGCCCAGTCCAGCCAACGCCGCCAGATGGCCCCCGGCCGACCCGCCGGTAATCGCAACGAAACGGGAGTCGATCCCCAATTCGGCGGCATTGGCCTTGGCCCACGCGATCAGCCGTTCGATGTCGTGGAGGTGGTCGGGGAAGGTGGCCTCGGGGCTCAGACGGTAAGTGGCGGCGAGCACGACCCACCCTGATCGGGCCATGTGGCGCAGGAGCGGTCGCCCTTGCTGGCTCTTGCGGCCCCGCCACCATCCCCCGCCGTGGATGTGGATCAGCACCGGGGCGGGGCCTGTAAAGGTCGGGGCCGTCACCCGATCGACGAGGTGCCGTTCGTGTGGGCCGTATGAGTGGGTGTCGAGCCGTAGTCGGCTCTCCAGCGGCGGAAAGGGGCGGAGAAGGGATCGCCACCGAGTCCGCGGCAGGCTCGGTTCCCCGCCCAGAACCTCGGCCACCCCGGCGATGATCGAGGCCCTCCCCCGGAGACTGCGAAAGAGGGCGAGGAGAAAGCCTGCGGCGCCGAGAGCGGTGAGGATCAGCCCGAGGGTGCCGGCCCACCCGCCCGTCCAACCGGCTGCGTAGAAGAACAGGACGACTACTCCGGTTGCGGCGAGAAACCACGGAGCCAGCTCGGCTGCCGCCATCGCCGGCCCCCACCACGGTCCCCGGATGCCCCTGCCCCGGGTGGCGGCGAGGCCGAGGGCGAACGCGGCAAGCGAAATCGACAGGAATACGAACGACATCCGGCAAGAGTACGGCTCCGACCGAGGCTCGCCGGTAGGGGTATAGTCCGCGGAAGTTGACGACCCCTAAGGAGTGACATGGTCGAGGCCTACGTGCTGATCCAGACCGAGGTCGGAAAGGCGGCCCAGGTGGCGATGGAGGTCGGGAAGATCGACGGTGTGAAAGCATCGGAAGCCGTGACCGGCCCGTACGACGCCATCGTCCACGTGTCCGCCGACGACGTCGATTCACTCGGCAAGTTGGTCGTGGCCAAGATCCAGTCGGTGGAGGGGATCACCCGCACCCTGACCTGCCCGGTCGTCAAGCTCTAAAGAGCCTCGCTGCGCTCGGCGGCCAACGGCCTACGGCCATAAGAGCCGGCCGTGAATGGTTCTAGGCCGTGGGCCGTCGGCTACAGAATCGCCAGGCCCACCAGCTCGTCGCATAGGTCGGCGTAGGACATGCCGGTCGCGGCCCACATCATCGGGAACATCGACTTGGGAGTGAATCCGGGCATGGTGTTCAGCTCGTTCACCAGGAACCCGCGTCCGTCTGCCTCGTAGAAGAAGTCGACCCGGGCGAGGCCGCGGCATTCGAGCACTTCGAAGACCTTGCATGCCATCGCCCGCACGATTGCCGCCTCGGACTCGTGCAGGTTGGCCGGGACGACCAGTTCGGTGGCGTCGTCCCGATACTTGGCGTCGTAGGTGTACCAGCCGTCCCTGACGACGATCTCGCCCGGCACCGAAGCGCGGGGCCCCTCGAGCACCGCCACCTCGATCTCGCGCCCTTTGACCTCCTTCTCGACAAGCACCTTGCTCCCGTGACGGAGGGCGTCGTCGATGGCGTCCTTGAGGCTCCCGTGGTCGTCGGCGCGTGAGATCCCCACCGATGAACCCAGGTTGGCGGGCTTCACGAAAACCGGGAAGCCGAGGTCGTCGGCTATGTCACCCACCACCGTTGAGGGATCGTCGAGGTAGGCCGACCTGCGCACGACGACGTAATCGGCAATCGCCAGCCCGGCATCCCGACAGAGCCGGTTCGCCACATCCTTGTCCATGGCCACAGCCGATCCCAGCACCCCCGACCCGACGTAGGGCAGCGACGCCATCTCGAACAACCCCTGGATCGTCCCGTCCTCTCCGAACGGGCCGTGCAGCACGGGAAAGGCAACATCGATCTCGATGGCAAGACCATCGGCCAAGAGTCGGCCGCCTGGGACCTCCAGGGATGCCTGCGGCCCCTCGGCGCTCAACGGCCGGGTCGCCGGGTCGGCGAGGTGCCAGATGCCGTCGCGGCCGATTCCCACCGCAGTAACGGCATGGCCGCGGCTCTCCAGCGCCTGGAGGGTCGAAACTGCCGAAACGCATGAAACCTCATGTTCCTCGGAACGTCCGCCGAAGAAAAGGGCTACTCGAGCCATACCTGGAGATCCTGCCGTGAGCGTGCCTGCCGGTGAAGTCTATCGACGACCCCTCAGTTTCAATTGTCACCGGGCCACCGCCGTGGTCGCGGCGGAGAGCCGCGGTCATACCAATCCGGTCGAGGCGGCGCGAGCCATCGCCGGGGCGATCGCCGCGGTAACCGGCGCTTCTAGCGTGGCGATCGTCGCCGGCGGGGCTGTGATCGCAGTGCACCGTGACGGCCACGATCTGACCCCGCTCTCCCCCAGCGCCTCGGCCGCGATCCAGAGCGACCCTTCGCACACCGTCACCGTTCCCCTGCCTGCCGACGCGCTCCCCCGCCCCGCCAGCCTGGTGGTGGTGGGCGCGGACCCGGCCTCTGATCACGAAACCCTGGCTGAGATCGCCGCACTTGGCATCGACATGGCCGCGATGGCCGGAGCCATCCAGAGGACAAGCAGATCCGCCGCCCTCAAGGACGAGTTCGTGGCCCATGTGAGCCATGAACTGCGGGCCCCCCTGACCACAATCGTCGGGGCACTGCAAACCCTCGAACGCCTCGATCCGGCGGACCCCAAGACCGACTCGCTGCAGATCTCGGTGCGCGAGGGCGCCTCCCGCCTCCGCCATCTTGTCGAGGACCTGCTCGTTGCCACCAAGATCAATGGGGGTGGCGTGCCCACCCGCCCGCAACTCACTGACGTGGTCGAGGTCGTAAGGCACGCCGTCGCCGACGTGCCGGGGGCGGCCGAGGTCGACGTTCGAGCCCTCGGATCAATCCCCAAAGTCGACACCGACGAGGACCATCTCCGCCGCATCGTCACGAATCTGGTCGACAACGCCGTCCGCCACGGAAGCGGACCGGCTGCGGTGGTCATCGAAGCGTCAGGGTCGGGCGTTCTCGTCAAGGTCACCGACCACGGTCCGGGACTGCCGCCGATCGTTGCCCTCGATCCGTTCTCCGGGAACCACCGATCCGACACGGGGCTCGGCCTCGGCCTGCGAATCGCCGGGGGCTTGGCCTCCGCCGTCGGCGCCAAGTTGAGCCACCGCGCCACTCCTGGTGGAGGCGCCATGTTCGTCCTCGAGCTTCCCGCGGAAGCCGACTCCTAGGACTCGCCGGTTCCGCCGGCAGCGATGGCGTGGAATCCGCCGTCGACGTGCACCACCTCGCCGGTCGTCATCGGCGCCCAGTCACTGAGCAGCACCCCGATCATCCGGGCAACCGGCTCCGCGTCGCCGACATCCCAGGTGAGGGGCGCCCGTTCGGCCCAGACTTCTTGGAACTTGGCGAACCCGGGGATCGACTTGGCGGCAACGGTCCCCAATGGCCCTGCCGACACCGCATTCACCCGGATGCCGTGCTGGCCCAGGTCGCGGGCGAGGTACCGGGTGACCGCCACCAGCGCCGCCTTGGCGACCCCCATCCAGTCATAGGCCGGCCACGCCTGGGTGTTGTCGAAGTCGAGGGTGACCAGCGCGCCGCCCCCGGCCTTCTGCATGAGCGGCAGCAGTCCGACGGCGAGGGTCTTGTAGGAGAACGCCGATGTGAGGAATGCGGTCGAGGCACTCTCCGCCGGGGTGGTGAGGAAGCGGCCCCCGAGGGCGTCCTCCGGGGCGAACGCGATGGCATGGAGGGCACCGTCGATCGAGCCCCACCGCTTGTCGAGATCGGCGACGAGGGCGTCCATGTGGGCCGGGTCGTTGATGTCGAGTTCGATGACGTCTGGAGGGTCGGGGAGGCGCTTGGCCGAACGCTCAGTGAGGCTCATCCCCCGCCCGAATCCGGTGAGGACGATCGAGGCGCCCTGCTCCTGGGCGATCCGCGCCGAGTGCCACGCGATCGAGTCGTCAGTGAGCACCCCGGTGATCAACAGCCGCTTGCCGTCTAGAAGCATCAGGACTTCCCCTCCAGTAGGCGACTCATGCTATCGGGGTAGCCTCGCTTCGCTCGGCCGCGATGGGCGATTGGCGATTGGGCTGGCGTCTCTCCCCCCGAAGGGGGGAGTACCCCGAAGGGGGGAGGGGGGCGCTCAGATCAAACACCCAACAAGGAGCCTGGGCCCGCTCCTAGTGACGCGTCTGGTCTGAGCGCCCCCTCCGTCTGCCTTCGCTCCGCTCGGCAGCCACCTCCCCCTCCGGGGGAGGAAACGCGTCCCAACCCTCGTTCGGGGAATGGCCGAAGGCCCTCTTGCTGGAGGCTGGAGGCTGGAGGTTGGAGGCTTCTAAACGTTCGCCCAAGCCCTAAAACCCAGGCCCATCACGAAGAGGAGGAGCAGGCCGTAGGCCAGCGCGGGGCGTTTGGCTAGTTGGGACCGATAGATGTAGGCGAAGGCGAAGGTGAAGAGGATCACGAACCCGTAGAACAGGTGGAAGTCGTCGGCGGGCCGGAAGCCTTCGCCGTAAACGAGGAATCCGAGCGCCACCTGGACCAGCATCGCCCCGATCGCCACCCACGTGGCCACCTTGAACCAGCGCCCCGGCGCCTTCTTGGTAATCGCCGCCCCCAGGCCCCAGAGCCCGACCAGCCCGGTGGTGATCACCGCGACGAAGAACCAATTGGCATGAAGGCTGCGCATGCGGGGATGGTAGGCCCACCCCGGTGACCCTCCCGCGTCATGCAGGAGTCAAGTATCAAGACTCACGACGACGAGGCTCTTGGCTTTCGTGTCTTGGTTCTTGACTCTTGGGGCCGTTGGCCGTTGGCCGTTGGCCGTTGGCCGTTGGCCGTTGGCCGTTGGCCGTTGGCTGCTGGCGACTGGCGACTGGCGACTGGTGACTGGTGACTCTTTCCGGTTTTCCCGCCAGGTGCAGTGGGTACCACGGAGCCACATGGCTCCGGCTAGGACCACTCCGCCCGACATCACCGACCAAACCTCGCGGGTCGACCTGGTCTTTCAGAGCGTCCTCTACGTGATCGTGGCCGCCCTCGTCCTCGCCGGCGCCACCGGCTGGATCGGGGTGCGGACCGAGGTCGCCTCCGCCGAGGCCGGGGAATACACCCTCGAGGTGCGCCACGCGCGGGTGACCCGAGGCGGGCTCGCCGCTACCAGTCGATCGTCGGCGCGATGACGGCAGTGAGCGTCTTTCTCATGTGGACGCTGCCCGGCGACTGGGTCATCCGAAAGTCGAAGAGGGGGCGCCGAATCCTCGTCGGCCGACCGGTGATGGTGGTCCGGGACGGGCAAATCCTCACCGAGATCGTGGAGCGGGAGCGGATGGCTGCCGAGGACATCCTCGCCGCCGCTCGAGAACAAGGATTCGCCGACTTGTCCGGGATCTCCGTCGCGGTGCTAGAGGATGACGGCAAGCTGTCCTTCGTGCCCAATCCGGATGGTCCTAAGCCGGGCGGCGGGTAGTCGCCGCGTTGCAGCCCGCCCTCAGGCGAGCTTCGTCACATCCGCCACCGTGGCCGCGAAGTGTCGAATCAGGTCGGCGGCATCGAGGTGGATGGCCACCCCGTGGACTCCCCCTCCGAGCGAGGCGAGGCCCTCGATGGTGGCGTCGGCGATCACTGGCAAAGGAGTCTTCGATCCGAACGGGGTGATCGCCCCCGGACGGTATCCGGTCACCTCGAAGGCCTCCTCCGCCTCGGCCAGGGACATCCGCGAGACGCCGGCGAGCTTGCGCAGTTTCGCCCAGTCGATCACCCGATCACCGGGCACCAGCACCATGAGGTGTTCACTCTCGGCCTTCCGCACCACGATCGACTTGAGCACCCGGTGCACCTCTACGCCGCGCTTCTCGGCCGCCTCCTCCACGGAATTGACCCGGCCGTACTCGACCACCTCATGGGCGATTCCTGAGTCGGCGGCCGCCCGGGTCGCCGGCGTGGCGGTCACCCTTCGAGGAGCAGGTCGGAGTAGCGCTCCCGAACCACCTTCTTGTCGAACTTGCCGGTGCCGGTCTTCGGCAACTCGTCGGCAAAGTCGATCCGATCGGGCAGCCACCACTTGGCGACCCGGCCTTCGAGATGCGTCAGCAACTCCTCGGCGGTTACCTCCGCGCCGGGGCGGCGGACCACCAGGGCGAGCGGGCGTTCCTGCCACTTGACGTGCTTGATCCCGATCACCGCCGCCTCGGCGACTCCGGGATGGGCCATCAGCTCGCGTTCGAGGTCGAGGGAGGAGATCCACTCGCCACCCGACTTGATCACGTCCTTGGCCCGGTCGGTGATCACGATGTAACCCTCCGCGGTGATCTTGCAGACATCGCCGGTGCGCAGCCACCCGTCGACGAAGGAGTTGGGCGAGCGGGGGTCCCGGTAGTACTCGGCGGCGATCCACGGGCCTCGGATCAGCAGCTCACCAAACGCCACCCCGTCCCAGGGAAGTTCCTCGTCGGCCTCGTCGACGATCTTGATCTGCAGACCAGGAGCGGGCAGGCCGGCGGTCTCGAGACGGTCGAGCTTGCCGTCGAGCGACAGCCCATCGTGCTCGGGCAGCAGCATCGCCGCCGACGCCACCGGGTTGGTCTCCGTCATCCCCCAGCCTTGCTGCACCCGGATACCGCGTTCCCGCTCGAACCACTCGACCAGGGCCCGCGGCACCGCCGACCCGCCCGACAGCAGCATGCGAATGCTCTCCAACCGCTTCTCCGGATGGTCCATCAGGTACTGCTGCAGCCCCAGCCACACGGTGGGTACCCCGGGCGAGAAAGTGACTTGCTCGGATTCGAACAGGTCGACGAGACCGCTGGGGCTGTAGTCCGGCCCGGGGTACACCAGGCCGGCGCCGGCGGTCACCGCGGTGAACGGATAACCCCAGGCGGCGGCATGAAACATCGGGACCACAGGGAGGATGGTGTCCTCCGGCCCGATGTGGAGCATCGCCAGGCCTGAGATGGTGTGCAGGTAGGTGGACCGCTGCGTGTAGGCCACCCCCTTGGGGTTGCCCGTAGTGCCCGAGGTGTAACAGAGCATCATCGGCGAGCGCTCGTCGAGTAGCGGCCACTTCCCCCACGGTTCGGCATCGGCGATCAG
>JBBEAX010000005.1:7549-8638 GCA_040882645.1 Acidimicrobiia bacterium | reverse complement strand
GCCCAGCTCGATCGCTGCCCGGATGGAGACATCGGAGAGGATCATTGCGTGACAGGTTAGGGAGGGCGTGTAGGCGTCGCTGGTGGCCTCGCAATGCGCGATGAGCAATGCGCAACGCGGTGAGCCCGATCGGATCGGAGAACCTTCTCGCGCCGCGGCAATGCGGTCCAAGCGTGATCTGATCGGAGAACTCTCGCGCGCCGCGCATTGCTCATTGCGCATTGCGAATTACTACCTCCGCTTCACAATTCCCGAACAAGGCTCCCGGAGAGTGGCCTCAGTAATCGAATGGAGGTTCTCTCGTGAAGCACACGCTCAAGATCGGGATCACGCTGGTGGTGGTCGCCGCCCTGGCGATGTCAGGCATCGCCCTGGCCGCCCAGACCAGCGACGACGACACCGCCGACGTGACCGACGCACCGGCATACAGCCGGATCTTGGAACAACTCGCTCCGCTCGTCGAGGACGGGACGATTGACGACACCCAGGCAGCCGCCGTGGCCGAGCACCTGGTCGGCTCCTTCCGGGGGCCGGGCCGGGGGCATGTCCGGGCCTTCATGGGCCTGGTGGCTGTGGCTGATTTCCTCGGACTCGACGCCACCGAAATGCGCGAGGCGCTCGGTGAGTACGAGACGATCGCCGAGATCGCCGAGGCCAACGAATCGTCCGCCGATGAAGTCATCGATCACCTGCTGGCACTGTGTGAAGAGCGGCTCGATCTGGCCGTGGAGAACGGCCGGATCACCGAGGACGAGAAGGCCGAGATCCTCGCCGGGGCCGAGGAGCGGATCACCGAGATGGTGAACAACCCGCTCCCCGAGCCAGGCGATCGCCCGTTCCGCGGGCGAGGCCCGGGCGGCCGAGGCTTCGGCCCTGGACCCGGAGCCTGACGAGAAGAGAGTCCGGGGCCCCTTTCAAGGCTCCGGACTCTGCAATTCGCAATTCGAAGGAAGGCCGCCCAAAGGGCGGCCGACTCGCGTTGACCGCTCCAACAACTGTAAGAATTCTGGATTGGCGCCGAGCGGAGCGAGGGCGTCTGTCGAATTGCGAATTGCGAATCGCGAATCGCGGGAGGGCGGCCCCCCGCGG
>JBBEAX010000005.1:4486-7539 GCA_040882645.1 Acidimicrobiia bacterium | reverse complement strand
CCCCCCCCCCCCCCCCCCCCCCCCCCCCCCCCCCCCCCCCCCGACTCGAGCGGGCGAAGGGAATCGAACCCTCACTCCGAGCTTGGGAAGCTCGTGTTCTGCCATTGAACTACGCCCGCGAGGCTGGCGATGGTACCGCACCGTCGGGTTGTCAACCCAAGGTGCGTAGATCGATTTCATGGTTCGCTGCCGGGTTCAACCCTCCGGGTTCCAGGTGGGGATGACGAGCCCCGGGACGCTGCTCCTGTCGATCGACACCGCGTACGACGTTGGAATCAGAGGCTGGAGGCATGCTCCGAATGGCTGCCGGAACTCGGCGATGAGCTCGTCCTGCATGTGCATGTAGAGCAGATCATCCGGACAGGCGTCGTCGGGTATGGCGTAGAACAGCACGAGATGGCTGTCCAGGTCGACGACCGGCGGCTCTCCCGGGATCGCATAGAGCGTCCAGAGTTCCTCAAGCGAGGCCTGATCCCTGGCGTGGTCCACCCGGCCGTAGAAGCCCGGGCCGTCGGGGTTCATGCCGAGCACCAAGAACCGCACCGTGTCGCCGGTGTGCATTGCCTCGACGCCGATCGTGTCGGGCGGTTCGGGTGGGGCGGGAGCGACGGTGTCGCTGAGGGCGAGAACCTGGATCATCCCGTTCGACGAGCAACTCCGGGCGAGGTCCGGATCGCAGCGGCGCCGGACGGTGAAGGTCTCGTATTGGACCTCCATCTGGAAGGGAATCTCCTCATCCGCCGGGAAGCTCAGCGGGAACTCGAGTGCCAGGGCGGGCATCCCGTTGACCGAATAGCCATGGATCGCGGCAGCGATCGTGTCGCGGTCGTCAACTTCGGCGCGTTCCAGCACGTGGTCGTAGGTCGCGATCGAGACCGTCCAATCACCGGCGGGAACCCTGAGGGTGTCTCCCTCCCAGATGGGGACCTCCGAGTCGAGTCTTGATCGATCGAGAGTCGTGATCCCCAGAACCAGCTGCTCGGGGCCGGCAAAGATCTGGATGGCGACCTGAATTCCTTGGACGACTTCGGCCTTGTCGAGGCCGGTGACGATGTATGCCCGTCCGTCGGGAAGCACCCCTGTCACCTCGTATTTCAGGGCGACGATCGTCGTCGTGCTCGGCGCACTTGTTGTGGTCGCCAATGCGCCGGCGGTAGTGGAAGTGGTGGTGGCAGGCTCGGGGTCACTGCTACCGGCGAGCAGGCTCGTCGCCCCCCATATCGCGATGACCAGGCCGACGGCCAGCAGGAACCACGCCCGTCCACGGCGCAAGTCACCTTCGGCACCCTTTGGCTTCACGCCCCGTTTGGCCTGAACGAGCGCAAACCCGTTCCCAATCACCAGCGCGGCACCGAGCCCGAGGATCAGCTGAGCCAGCAGGGAATCGAGGTCGAAGATGTCCATCAGTCGCCAGTCTCCAGTCTCCAGTCTCCAGTTCCAAACTGTCAGAGGCGCAGGGCCTTGGTCGGCCTGACGGAGCGGGATCTCTGGCTGTTGGCTGTTGGCTTGGGCTGTCGGCTGTAGCGTGGCGCCAATGCGTCACTGTTACGTGCTTCGTGTGTTCACCCGGGGAGATGCCGGCGGGAACCATCTCGGGGTGATCCCCGACATGACTGGACTGCCGGAGACGGGGATGCAAGAGATCGCGGCCGAGCTTGGCTTCTCCGAGACCGTGTTCATCGACTGGCGCCAGGAGGGCATTCCCTCGGTGCGGATCTTCACCCCCACCCGGGAGCTGCCTTTCGCGGGTCACCCGCTGGTCGGCGCAGCCTGGGTGCTGGGGATGATCGGTCCGGGGACGGTCGACCGGATGACCTGCCAGGTGGGGGAGATCCCGTTCTGGAAGGACGGTGACGAGATCTGGGTGGACACTCCGATGGCGACCGACATCCGCGCCACCCCTGAGGCGGAGGCGGTCGCGGTAGCCGCCGCTCTGCCAGAGCCGGTCCACGCTTGGTGGGTGCAGATGCCGCTGCCGTATCTGTTGGTCGACGTGGGTTCTCCCGAGGCGGTGGCCTCGGCCACCCCAGACCTCGAGGCACTGGTGGCCCAGGGGGCGGGCATGTGTTATGTCTTCGCCGGTGCGGGCGCCGAGATCACCGCCCGGTTCTTCGCCCCCGGCGCCGGCATCGCCGAGGACCCGGCCACCGGAAGTGCGGCTGCCGCCCTCGCCGCGATCAGGCACCACCGGGGAGAATCCTCGGGGCGGCTGACCATCAGCCAGGGCGACGCCATCGGCCACCCCTCCACCATCAAGGTCTCCTGGGACGGCCCCGTAGTAGGCCTCGGAGGCACCGTCCGTCGCGACGAGGTGAGGGTGCTGGAGGTCTGAGTCCCCAGTCTCCAGTCACCAGTCTCCAGCTGGAGGGGGTTAGCCGCTCCCGTGCGCTTCCCACTCCTCGCGGGTCACTGCCCAGATCACGTCTATGCCGAGGTGGGCCGGGGCCGTCGGCGGGGACGGGATCTCCTCGATCTTGGTGTACCCGAGCCGACGGGGCACGCCGGAGCTTGCGACGTTCGCCTTGTCGTGATGAATCTCGACTCGCTCGATGCCTTCCAACCCGAAGGCGGCCTCGGTGAGCGCCTCGGACAATTCGGTGGCGTAACCCTGGCGGGTGTGGTGGGCGTGTATCCAGTAACCGATCTCGAGGGCATCCGGACCGAGGCGGCGGTGGAGCCCGGTGCCGCCGATGGGATTGCCGTCGAGGATCACCCCCAGCACCACGTCTCCGCCCTGCTCCCAGTCGGCCCGCCACTGACGGATCTTCTCGGCCCGGGCCTCGGGCGGTTTCGGCTCGTCGGCCATCCAGGCCATCCACGGTCGAAGGTGCTCGGCACTCGCCTCGACTGCCGCCCCCAGCGCCGCCGCATCCTCCTCGACCCACTGCCGAAGCACCAACCGCTCGGTCTCGATGTAGCAGGGAAGCCGTTGTGGCATTGCAGGATCATCGTCGGCACTGGCGCGTTCCGTCGAATTGCGAATTGCGAATTGCGAATTGCGGGGCCGGGCGGAAGCCGGCCCGCACCCCCCGCTATACCCCCGTCGGGATCCG
>JBBEAX010000005.1:2625-4476 GCA_040882645.1 Acidimicrobiia bacterium | reverse complement strand
CCCCCCCCCCCCCCCTCACACCCCGATATCCCGCCTTCGGAATCCGGCGATCGCCGCGGCTGCCAGCACCACCACTACCCCGGCGAGCAGCAGGGCGTTGCCGACCTGGAGGCCACTGACCACCGGGGTACCGGCCAGGCCCCAGAAGAAGGGGTTGATCACGTTGGTCCACTCGAGGGCGTCGACGATCGGGGCGAGCCCCCACACCAGGAAGAAGACGACCGCGAGGGTGGCGGTCACCCCGTAGGCCAGGGACCTCTTCCCGGTCCAGGCGCCCACGGCCAACGCCAGGGTCGCAAACACCAGGGCAGTGAGGAACACCGACAGGGTGGCGCCGAAGTAGCCGGCGACGCCGAGGTCCATGTCGACCAGAGGCCCGGTTATCAACAGTCCGACGATCGCCACCAGGGCGAGTCCGAACCCGGTGACCGTCATCGCGGCGAACTTTTCCAGGATGAAGCGCTCGCGCTTGATCGGGTGAGCGAGGGCCAGGTTCATCGTCTTGTCGATCTCCTCGCCTGCCGTCTCGCGCACCGCGAAGGCCAACAGGTAGATCAGGAAGAGGATGGGCAGCGTGTTGGCGAACAGCTGGCTGTTCAGGTACCCCTCGGGGGAGGTCATGTCGAGGCCCCCGCCGAGCCCCAGGATCTGCTGGACGAACTCGGGGTAGTCCTCGACGAGGTCCGAGAAGCTCGGCTGATCTCGCACCGCGGGATAGAGCAGGACGATGAAGGCCATCATGGCGAGGAAGGCGATCGACCATCCGACCACCGACTTGCGCCGCCCGACGATCACCCGGCGAAAGGTCTCAGCCCTCATCGTCTGCTCCGTTCCGGTAGAGCTGGAGGAAGATCTCTTCGAGGGGCGTGTCGTGGGTGCGGATCAACAGGGTCTCGTAGCCAGCGAGCGCCTTGACGAGCGGGTCCATCGATCCTTCCACGCGTACCGTGGCGACGGAGCCGCTCACGCTCGCCTCTGTCACCCCGGCGATCGCAGCGAGTTGAGCGGGGTCGGGTACCGGCCAGCCGAACCTGAGCTCGACGAGACGGATTGCCCGCTCCTTCAAGCTGTCGACAGTCGCCACCTCGATGACGCGGCCCTTGCGGATGATGGCGACCCGGTGAGCGATCCGTTCGACTTCCGGGAGGACGTGTGATGAGAGGAAGACGGTTCGACCGTCGCGCTGCGCCTCGTCGATGACCTCGTAGGTGACCTGTTGCATCAGCGGATCGAGGCCGCTGGTGGGCTCGTCGAGGACGATCAGTTCGGGCTTGTGCATGAATGCCTGCACGAGGCCGATCTTCTGCTTGTTGCCGGTGGAGAGGTCGCTCACCTTACGGTCGATCTCGACCTCGAAGCGCTCGGTCAGTTGTTCGCGGTACGCCTGGTCGACGCCGCCCCGAAGGTTCGCAAGATGGTCGAGCACCTGGCGGGCGGTCATCCACTCCCAGAGCGCGAGTTCGCCGGGCAGATAACCCACACGCTTGCGAATCTCGAGTGAGTCGGCGACCGAGTCGAGGCCGAGCACGGTGGCCTTGCCCGAGGAGGGGCGAATCAGGTCGAGCAGCGCCCGGATCGTCGTCGTCTTGCCGGCCCCATTGGGCCCGAGAAACCCGAACACCTCCCCGGTCTGCACCTCGAGGTCGACCTCGACCACCCCCCGGGCCTTCCCGTAGTACTTGCTGAGCCTCTCAAGGCGGATCGCGGCCACGGGGGAAGGTTAGGGGGGTCGCGCGGGTGAAATCGCAAATCGCAATTCGCAATTCGCAATTCGACAAACCCCGCCTTGGATCACGGACGTTCTCCGGTTCCTGCCTCCCTCCGTGCCAGCGAGCGAAGCGCGCGCGGCCC
>JBBEAX010000005.1:0-2615 GCA_040882645.1 Acidimicrobiia bacterium | reverse complement strand
CCCCCCCCCCGGCCCGAGCTCGCCCCAAAAAGCGCACACCCCGCCGGTTCGCGTCCTCCGAATTGCGAATTGCGAATTGCGAATTGCGGCGGCGAGCGGAGCGAGCCGCCTCTTAGACTCCCCGCGCGTGTCTACTGCTTCTGCACCTGGGTCGATCGCCAACCTGGGACCCGGGTTCGATCTGCTCGCGCTGGCGGTGTCGATCCGGTTGGAGGTGGAGGCTGAGCCGGCAGCATCATGGTCGGTCACCAGCGATGGCCGTCCGGTGGCGGAGTCGACCGCCCGGTTGGTCCAGGACGTCGCGGGGGATCAGCCGCACGCGGTTTACATCCGCTCGAAGATTCCGGTCGGCAAGGGTCTCGGTTCGAGCGCCGCGCTGCGAGTGGCGGTTCGGGCCGCGGTGGACTCCGCGGCCGGCTCATACGACCTCGGCTCGGTGTTTCGTGCGGCCGCCGTGGCTGAGGGCCACCCCGACAATGCAGCAGCCGCCGCCTACGGCGGCTTGGTGGCTGTTACCGCCACGGGGGAGGTCCTCCGGCTGGGGGTCCATCCTTCTCTTCGGATCCTGGTCGGCGTCCCGGCCGAGGCAATGTCGACGCACACTGCCCGCGCCGCACTCGACGACACGGTGCCTCGTGCGGTGGCGGTGCGGACCGCTGCCCGGGTGGCGGCGCTCATCGAAGGCCTGCGGACGGCCGACCCGGTGGCGTTCGCGGCAGCGGCCGGCGACGAGATGCACGAACTGCCGCGGAGCGACCTTTCGCCGATCACCGCGAAAATGATCGAGGCGGCGAGGGGTGCCGGAGCGCTTCATGCGGCGTGGAGTGGCGCGGGACCGTCGGCCGTGGCGCTGGCGACGGACGCCTCGGCGCGGTCGGTCGAGCAGGCACTGCGAGGCGCTGTCGGCGAAGATGGCGAGGTGTTGCGCCTCGAAATCGACCGCCAGGGAACGGTTATCTCATGACCCACGAATCGATTCGACGACCAGATGGCTACCCGCCGAGGGTGGCTTTCCTGCTGGCCCTAACCGAGGAATGCCGGGAGCGGACGCTGCGACTGGTGTCCGACCTGGATCCTGCGACGGTCGATCAGCCCACTGAGTGGAACGGGAACACTCCAGGCTCGCTCCTCTACCACGTGGCCGCGATCGAACTCGACTGGCTCTACGCCGAGGTGATGGTGAAGGATTTCCCCGCGGAAGCCGAGGCCTGGTTCCCCCACGACGTGCGCGAGGAGAACGGCCGGCTCACCCCTGCCGTGGGCGACTCGCTCGAGCGACATCTTGCCAGACTCGCCTGGGTGCGCGAGCGAATGCGGGAGGAGCTGCGGTCGTTGGGCGACGACGACCTCGATGCGATCCGGGTCTCGGGCGACTTCACCGTCACGCCCGAGTGGGTTTTCCATCATCTGATGCAGCACGAAGCCGAGCACCGGGGCCAGCTGGGTGAGATCATGGTCTCCCGGGGGACATGACCACGGCCGCCGTCCCATGGGCGTCGACGCACCTCGATCGCCGGAAGGCTTCGGTGCTTGAGGTTCTCCACGACTCGATCGGCTGTTACGCCACGCCACCCGTCTCTTACCTGGAGCTGGCGGCGCGGGTACCGAACTTCAAGAAGAAGCAGCTCGACGAGCTGTACTCCAAGCGCAAGGTGGTGGGGTTGCGGACCCTGCGGGGCAGTGCGTTCCTGATGCCGGTGGATCTGCTTCCGATCGTCGTGCCGGCGACACGCGAGCGAAACGAGCGGTCGTTCAGCAACTACGTCGATCGGGTGCTCGTCGTCGATGGCTACGAGACCTGGGCGTCGCGGATCGAGGACCTTCTCTCGGATGGGGTGAACCGCACGGTCCCTGAGATCAAGGCGGCTCTCGAAGTGCCCGAGGACGACGCCAGGGGCCTCAACTTCGTGATCAATCAGATGTCTACCGAATGCCGCCTCGTAGGGACGGGGGAGCCGAAGTCATGGCGCTCGGGCCTGAACGCGGTGACCCTGTGGCGTGATTGGCTACCCGACGTGGATGTCTGGTCCCCCGATCCCGGCGAGGCCCGGATCGAGGTGGCCAGGCTCTACCTGCGTTCTCACGGCCCGGCAACGGTCGACGATCTGGCGTGGTGGTCAGGGATGACCCTGGGCCAGGCCCGGGAGGCGATCGACGGTTGCGACGCGGCGGACCTCGGCGACGGCATGTTCAAGGTTGACGGGACCATCCGCGGCAAGGTTCCACCCCTCCGTCTGTTGCCGGTGTGGGACGCACTGATGGTCACCTGGAAGGACCGGAGCCGGTTTCTGGCCGAGGAGGTCGGTCCGTGCGTCTACGACCGCGACGGCAACGCCACCTCGGTGGTTCTCGACGGCGGGACGGTCGCAGGGGTGTGGAGCCTGGGTTCTGACGACGAGCACCTGGAGATCCGGGTGGCGCCCTTCACCCGCTTCACTCCGAGGAAGTGGACGGCGATCGATCAGGAGGCCGCGCTGATCGGGCGCCTCGCCGGGTCGAAGCGGGTGACGATTGTGCGCTGCGAGGTCCCCCGCTCCTTGATCGATGGTCCCCGCAACCTGTTCCTCAGGCCCCTGCGCGACCACGAGTGCGGGTAGGCAAGCGTCGCCAGTCGC
>JBBEAX010000004.1:0-8647 GCA_040882645.1 Acidimicrobiia bacterium | reverse complement strand
AGCCGGGCCGAGCCGATCGCCGTCGCGGCGTTCGTGGCGAACGCCGCATGGGTTTGGGCCGCGCGGGATACCGGCGTATGGGAGTGGTCCCTGGCCGGGATCCTCCTGGTCCTCGGCGCTCTCGCCGCGGTGGGCCTGGTACAGCGCGATCCGCAAATCGCCCTCATCCGCACAGCCCTTGCTGTCGGTACCCTGGTTCTCGTCTCCGAACAGGTGTCGGGAGCCTCATCGCTCAGCTTTGTCATCTGGCTCGGAGTGTTCTCCGCGGTGATGCCCTTCTCGCTGACACGGCGGCACTCGAGGTTCGCGCCCGTCATCGTGGCGGTTTCGTACACCGCGGTGGCACACCTGGGGGTCGCCCGGGTTCCGGTCGAAGACGCCGCGGTCAACTCACTGGTGTTTCTCGCCGCCGGGATCGTCTCGTACATCGTCGCCCATCCCGTCCTCAACCTTCGCGCCGAGCGGGACAATGTCGTCGACCGTCTGATCCGGGCCGAGGGCACTCTGCACGCCGCGTTCAACACGACCCAGGTGGCGATGGCGGTGGTGGACCTCGAGGGGATCATTCGCCGCGTCAACCACGCCATGTGCGAGCTGACGCGCACCGAAGAGTCGGCTCTGGTCGGCTACCCGTGGCTGGCGACCGTCCACCCGGAGGACCGAGCCGAGCAGGCCTCGTTGTTCGACACCCTGGTGGCCGGGCTGACAGTGAGCATCCAGCAGGAGTGTCGGCTCGGAGCCGGTGAGGGTGCCGCCCACGGAGTAGTCGGGATGTCGCTGGTCGACGAGGGAGATCAGCCGGGATTCGTGTTCGTGAACGTCGCCGACATCTCGGAGCGCGTTCGCGGCGAGGCGCTGCTCCGCCAGAGCGAGGATCACTACCGCAGCTTGTTCGACCTTTCGCCTGTGCCCATGTGGGAACTCGACTTGGGCGCAGTCGTCGATGTGTTGACCACCCACGGTGTGGCGCATGACGCCGGTGCGGTCGACCATCTGCTCGGCGAAGTCGCGGTTCGCAGCGTCAACGAGGCCGGGAAGCGATTGATCGGGCTGCGCGACTCTCCCGACGGCTGGCCGACGCCCTCTCTCGATGCCGCCGCCGGGGGACGCTCGGCGTTCACCGGGCTGGTCGAAGGAATCCGACGTGGAGAGCGGCGATCCGAATGGAGCGCGGCCGTTTCCGATCTCGCCGGCCTGGAGCATGTCGGGACGATGCGGTCGCTGGTTCCGGTGATAGGCGGGCGTCCCGATTACACCGGGGTCCTGGCGGCCTTTGTCGACGCCACCGAGCAGCAGCGGGCCGAGCATGCGCTGCGCCGCATCGAACAGCGGCTCCGCACGGTGATGGCGGGCGCGCCAATTCTGCTGTTCGCCGTCGACGCCAACGGGGTGTTCACCCACTCTGAGGGTCAGGCACTCGAGGCACTCGGCGAGGCGGCCGGTGAGGCGGTGGGCCGATCCATCTTCGAGATGCGACGCGACTCGGTGACGGTGATCCGCAATATGCGGCGCGCCCTCGGTGGCGAAACCTTCACCGCGACCGATGAGATCGGATCCATGGTGCTCGAAACCCGCTACAGCCCGACCCGCGAGGGCGGCAGTGTCGTCGGGGTGATCGGGGTGTCGTACGACGTCACCGATCGAGTGCGAGCCACCGAGCAGCTGCGGGAGCTAGTCAGGTCCAAGGACGAGTTCGTGGCGACCGTGAGCCACGAGCTGCGGACACCTCTTACTGCGGTCGTCGGATTCGCCAACGAGCTCAGGGGCCGTGTTCCTTCGATGGAACGGGATGAGATCGAAGCCTTCATCGACCTCATCGATGAGCAGGCCACCGAAGTGGGCGACCTGGTCGAGGACCTGCTGGTGGCGTCGCGTGCCGACCACGGCCAGGTTCCGGTGGAGCGGGCGGCGCTCGAATTGTGGGACCAGGTGGACTCCGTCCTGCGGGGGCGGCGTATCGGCAAGCTGGTCGACCTCCAACGCAATGGAGAGGTCAAGGTGTTGGCCGACCCGATTCGCGTCCGTCAGGTCGTGAGGAATCTGCTGACCAACGCCGACCGATACGGGGGTGACCGGATCGTGGTGCGGGTGCGGAACGCCAACGACATGTGGCTGCTCGATGTGTGCGACGACGGGCCCGGAGTGCCCGAGTCGCACCGCGACCACATCTTCGAGCCCTATCAGCGGGCGCACCAAGTGGAAGGGCGCACCGACTCTGTGGGCCTCGGCCTCACTGTGTCGCGGCATCTTGCCCGGTTGATGGAGGGCGAACTCACCTACGCGCGGGCCGGCGAGTGGAGTGTCTTCTCGCTCGCGTTGCCCGGCGTCTGACCGTCCGGCCCGGCGACCGCCTCGTACACTCGGGCGATGTCTCTTCACGCTGTCCCGCCGCCAGGAGACACCCCGTGGCCGGACCCCGGGGGACGACCCGTATGGTTTCTCGTTGACGCTTCCGGCCCGGTGGAGCGCCGGCTGATCGACCGATGGCTTCAGGCCCATCGCCCTCGCAGCGGAGATAGCCGAGCCGTGGATGTTCCGTCCTCCCGGCGCCGGTCTCGAAGAGGTGTCGAGGCGCTGCAGCGGGCGATCGCCGGAGCCGACGATCCGTTGCTGGTCCCGGTGCGAGTGGCCTGGCTGTCGCCACTGCGGGGACGTCGGGTTCCCCGGCTGCTCGACCTGGTGACCCTCGGAGATCCGCGGGATCCCAATCGGCTGCTGCAGCGGCTGATCGTGTGGCTCCGTCCGGACCGCGCCCGAGTGATCACCGGTGAACCGGCTCCGCTGGCCGACTTGCGGCGCCAGTGGGTGGAGGCACGAGTGGAGCGGCCCGATGCACCAGGTGGATTCGCCGAGTTCGTTGCCCTGCGAGGCGCCCTCGCCCTCGAGGTCGCCGAGCGGAGGATGCATGGCAACCGTTACAAGGTGCCGCGTTTCCTCCGCGAGGACCTGGTCACCCGGGCATCGTTCCAGGTGGGACTGCGCGACCTGGCGCGTGGCGCCGGGGAGGACGTCGAGGAGCTCGCCCGCCGGTCGGTTCGCTACCTCGATGAGATCGCCGCCACGCCCAGCACGTTCGTCATCGACCTGGTGGCTGCGCTGATAAGGCTCGTCTACACGCAGGGATACGATCAGCGGATCGTCTATGACGGGCAGGCGCTCGCCCGTCTGGAGGAACTCGGCCGACAGCACTCGCTGGCATACCTCCCGAGCCACAAGTCGAACATGGACCATCTGGCGCTGACCTATGTGCTCTATGAGAACGGGATGCCGCCCAACCACGCCGCGGGTGGCATCAACATGAACTTCTTCCCCATCGGGCCGCTGTTGCGGCGCCATGGGATTTTCTTCATCCGGCGGGCCTTCAAGGACAACGAGCCCTACAAGTTCGTGCTGAAGCAGTACGTCGACTATTTGCTCTCCAAGCGCTTTCCGCTCGAGTGGTACCTGGAAGGTGGCCGCAGTCGAAGCGGGAAGCTCCGCGAGCCCAAGTACGGGATGCTCGCCTATGTCGCCGATTCATGGCGTCGCGGATCGTGCGAGGACGTCGTGCTGGTACCCACCTCGATCGCTTACGACCAGATTCAAGATGTGGGGGCCCACGCCGCCGAGCAGCGCGGCGCAGCGAAGGAGAAGGAGTCCTTCGGCTGGATGGTGCGCGTTCTGCGAAGCATGCGCCGGCGTTACGGGCGGATCTACGTCAACTTCGGCGAGCCTGTCTCGCTGGCAGAAACACTCGTTCCCTACGAGGCGGGGGCGACGCCCGATCCCGAGGCGTCGCACCTCGAGGTCGCCAAACTCGCCTTCGAGGTGGCGGTGCGCATCAATCGGGTGACTCCGATCACACCGATCTCGCTGGTCACGCTGGCGCTGCTCGGTGCGGGTGACCGGGCACTCACGGTCGACGAAACCCATGACTCGCTTCGGGAATTCGTCGCGTTCGTCGAGCGGCGCGGGCTACCGGTCACGGAAAGGCTCGACCCCGGCGATGCGGCATCGGTGCGGCGCGCTCTAGACGCGCTCGCCGCCCACGATGTGATCCGAAAGGTCGAGGGGGGAACTGCCACCGTGTACGCGGTGGGGCCCGAGCAGGCGTTGAAGGCGGCGTACTACCGGAACACGATCGTCCATTTCTTCATCACCACCGCGATCGCCGAGATGGCTGTGGTCGCCACCGCCGTGGACGGGCCAGCGCCGATCGAGTCGTTCTGGGATGAGGTGTGGGCACTTCGGGACATGCTCAAGTTCGAGTTCTTCTTCTCGGAGCGAGAGGCATTCCGTGCGGAGATCGCCGAGGATCTCGACGACCACGCTCCCGGTTGGCGGGAAGCCCTGACGGGCGGTGACCGGACATCGGTGCTGCGGGCCATCCGTCCCAACGCGGCCCATTGGGTGTTGCGCCCGATCCTCGAGTCATATCTGCTGGTGGCCGACGCGCTGGTGGAGGCCGACTACCGGCGCGACGTCGACAAGAAGACACTGGTCAAGACCTGCCTCGCCCTCGGGGAGCAGTACCGGCTTCAGAAGCGGATCGCGAGCGCCGAGGCGATCTCGACCGTGTTGTTCGAACACGCCATCAGCCTCGCCGACAACCGCGGCCTGCTGTCCGGCGGTGGACCAGAGCGCCTCAACCAACGCGAATCCTTCGCCGCGGACCTCAGACGGCGCGTGGAACACCTGAACCAGGTCGAACAGATCGCCCTCGAAGGCCGCTGACTCTCAGCAGTCCTTCGAATTGCGAATCGCGAATTGCGAATTGCGGTTCACTTCTTCGCAGCCTCGTAGTACGGGTTCTCGCCGGCGGCGTGGTCGGTGATGTCGATGATCTCGCCGACCTCGGGCACGGCGTCGCGGATGGCGACCTCGATGCCCTGTCCGAGCGTGACCCGGGCCATGCCGCAGCCCTGGCAGCCGCCACCCAGTTTGAGATAGACGGTGGTGCCTTCGACTCCCACCAACTCGGCCCGTCCGCCGTGGGCGGCGATTGCGGGATTGATCTGTTCGGCGAGCACCTGAGCCACCCTCTCTGCCAGTGGCCCCGTTATGGCCGCGCCGCCGGTGGGAATCGCGGGGCTGGGGCTGTTTGGGTTGTCGATGCCGAGACCCGACTCGCCTACCTCGATCGTGGCGCCTTCGAGGCGAGCGACACTGTCGGCGCGGAGCACGACGGGCAGTTCGCCGAAGGTCTGGATGACATCGTCGTCGGCCGCGTCGGTGGTCGGGATGAAGGTCAGCTCGTAGGCGAATTGGAGACCGCGCACGCCGCTGATGGCCACGCTGAGGGCCAGATCACCTGCGTCAGGCTCGTCCGCACGGATTCCAACGATGGCCTCAACCGCCTCGGGAGTGACGGAGATCACTTGTCGATCGTCGATTGGCATGAGTCGGGCATGGTAAACGAGGCCGGGAGTGACTCCTCCGCGCCATGATTGGGGAGATGCCTCGCCTCGGACTGGTCCTCCCCACCTCCGGATACCGCGGACCCGACTTCGTGACCGCTGCCGCCGAGTTGGGTGTCGATCTGGTGGTGGCAACCGACGGGTCACTTCCACTTCCGTTGGGAGACGCCACCTCGGTGGTGTCGATCGATTGTTCCGACCCGACGGCGGCTGCGGCCGCGATCGTCACTGCCGCCGCCGACCGTCCGCTCGATGCGGTGATCGGTGTCGACGACTCCGGCGTGTTGATTGCTGCCCTGGCCTCAGCGGCTCTCGGTCTGCGCCACAACCCCGTCGCGGCGGTGGCGGCGACCCGGGACAAGATCGTCATGCGCGAGTTCCTCGCGGCGGCAGGCGTTCCGCAGCCGCGGTTCGCCGCGGTCGATGATGCCGATGGGGCGGTGGGGGCAGCCGACGCGATCGGCTACCCGGTGGTGGTCAAGCCCCGTAGCCTGTCGGCCAGCCGCGGAGTGATCCGCGCCGACGACCGCCAATCGGCGCGAGCCGCCGCGGAGCGGGTGGCATCGATCGTTGCAGCTGCGGGCGAGTCATTGCCGATGCTCGTCGAGGAGTACCTGGAAGGCGGCGAGGTGGCAGTCGAGGCGTTGGCCGGTACCGGAGGGATGGAGGTGTTGGCCATCTTCGACAAGCCCGATCCCTTGACCGGCCCCTATTTCGAGGAGACGATCTACGTGACCCCGTCGCGCCACCCGGCGGCGGTGACCGACAGCATTGAGCGGGTGGTGGGTGAGGCGGTGGCGGCGCTCGGCCTCGTGCACGGCCCGGTGCACGCCGAGCTGCGACTAACCGACGACGGGCCGAAGGTGATCGAGGTGGCCTCGCGTTCGATCGGCGGGTTGTGCGGCCGCTCCCTTCGGTTCGGAATGCTCCGGCAGAGCCTCGAGTCGCTGCTCATCCGCGCTGCCCTCGGCATGCCGCGCCGTGGCATGGGCCGGGAGGATGGGGCGAGCGGGGCGATGATGATCCCGATCCCGAGGGGCGGGATCTTGCGGGCAGTGCGCGGCTTGGCGGCCGTGGGCGAGGTGGAAGGGGTCACCTCGGTGGAGATCACAGTGCCGATCGGCCGCCGAATCGATCCGCTGCCCGAGGGCGATCGTTACCTCGGCTTCATCTTCGCCAGCGGCGAACACGCCGGGGATGTGGAAACGGCCCTGCGCGAGGCGCACTCACTGCTGGAGATCGAGATCACATGAGGCCGAGCTTCGCTCGACCTCGCGATGGTCGGCCCGCGGCGCCGGCCACCCCGATAGGGCCTCGCTCTGCGAGGCCCGCGATGGGCGATTCGCGATTGGCGGGGCACGGTCTCTGGGGCCTTCAGGCTCCGCGATCGGGCTTCTTGCTGGCGGCTGGAGGCTGGCGGCTGGAGGCCTCTTGCGGTTGGCCGATCCGGCTGGCGCGCTGGCGGATGCGGGCGATGCCGTTGCGGAGTGCGCCCACCGGGCCGTCGGCGCCCTCGAAGGGGGTTCGCAGCAGATCGGGCATCTGTTGGAGCCATCCGACCGATCGCAGTGATGCATAGAGCAGGGCGCCGGTGATCCCGATGATGCCCATCCCGGCGAGAAGCACCAGCAGGCGCGGTGTCTCGAGTTCGAAGAACTCGCGCATTCCCGGGGTCACCAGTATCAGCCCGAACAGGGCGCCCATCGATCCGATGAGAACCCGCTTGCCGGCGGTCAGGGGCCGGGAGTTGATGATGAGGGCAAACATCCCGATCGCCACCAGCACGATCGTCGCCAGGGTGCGCGCCCGGAGCAGGTCGACGCCTTCCGCGATGGCCAGTTCGTAGGCACTGAAGGTGGCAATGGCCGCAATCGCACCCACCGGCACGGCGAACTTGAGGACGCGCCCGACGAACCCCGGCCGGGCACGGTCGCTGCGTGGCGCCAACGCGAGGAAGAAGGCCGGTGCGCCGATGGTCAGCGTGCCAATCAGGGTCAGATGGCGTGGGACGAAGGGGAAGACCCGGGCGAAGATGCCGACGAGCACCGCGAAGAGGAAGGCGTACACCGTCTTGGTAACGAATAGGTTTGCTACGCGTTCGATGTTGCCGATCACCCGGCGGCCTTCGGCCACCACATTGGGGATCGTGGCGAACGAGGCGTCGAGCAGCACCAACTGAGCGACCGCCCGCGAAGCCCCCGAGCCCGATCCCATGGCGATCCCGATGTCGGCGTCCTTCAAGGCGAGAACGTCGTTCACGCCGTCTCCCGTCATAGCGACCACGTGGCCCCGGGACTGCAACGCCTTGACCATCGCCCGCTTCTGGTGAGGGGTCACCCGGCCGAAGATCGTCCCCCGCTCGAGCACCGCCACCAACTCGCGTTCGTCCTCAGGAAGGTGGCGGGCATCGACCACCTCACCGTCGAGGCCCACCTCGCGGGCGATGGCGGCGACCGTGTCGGGATGGTCGCCGGAAATGACTTTCGCCTGCACCCCCTGGTCCGCGAAGAACCTGAGCGTCTCGGCGGCGTCCGCCCGGACCCGGTCGGCCAAAACGACGAGGGCGATCGGTTCGAGATCGAATGGGACCTCCTGTTTGGTCAGTGGTCGGGGGGACCTGGCGACGAGCAGCACCCGCTTGCCGCGCGCCGTGGCATCGCCGATGGCACTGCTTATCGTCCGATCGTTCGGCATGAGCACCTCAGGGGCACCGATGACCCACGAACCAAGTGAGCCGAAGCTCGCTCCGCTCCACTTCCGGGCCGAGGAGAAAGGCACCGTTGCGGTGGCGATCCACCCGATCGGTTCGGGAAACTGCTCGGTGATGGCCAGCATCGTGGCGTTCGGGGTCGGCTCGGCGGCCGCGAGAGCTCCGAGGGCGTCGGTCAGATCGATCGCTTGATCCTCGTCGACCAGCAGCAGGATCTCTTCGGCCGACATCCGCCCCTCGGTGAGCGTCCCGGTCTTGTCGAAGCAGATGACATCCACCCGGGCGAGGCCCTCGACGGCCGGCAGCTCTTGAACGAGGACGTTCCGCCGTCCCAGCCTCACCACTCCGACGGCGAATGCCACCGAGGTCAGGAGAACGAGCCCCTGGGGGATCATTGCCACCATCCCGCCGACTGCGACGCGAATGGCCTCTTTGAGCTCATCGTTCGCCTGCAGCTGGCTGTAGATGAGGATCGCCATCGTCGGGACCATCACCCATCCGATGGCCGCGAGGATCCAGTCGATCCCGCGGCGCAGCTCGG
>JBBEAX010000003.1:0-8725 GCA_040882645.1 Acidimicrobiia bacterium | reverse complement strand
TCGGCTTGCCGCAAGCCGAGAGTTGATGGGATTCGCGACCTATCCGCGCACGTCCCAGGGCTGGCCGAACCTCAAATGACCCAGTACACCGGAGCCAGCACCGCCACGACCGCGAGGGCGTAGATCGTCAGCGGGGTGCCCAGCCGGGCGTAGTCGCCGAACCGGTACCCGCCCGGTCCCCACACCATGGTGTTCGTTTGATAGCCGATCGGGGTGAGGAACGACGCTGACGCCATGAGGGCCACCACGATGGCGAAGGCTCGCGGGTCAGCACCCGCGTCGTTGGCAGCAGCGACCGCCACCGGGAACATCAGCACCGCCGCCGCGTTGTTGGTGATGGCCTCGGTCAACGCCAAAGTTGCGAGGGAGACGGCCAAGACCAGCGCGGCCGGACCCAGGCTCTCGGCCGGAGCCACCAGACCGTCGGCGATCCGCTGGGCCAGGCCGGTGCTGCTGATGGCCTGCCCGAGCCCGAAAGCAGCGGCGATCACGACGATCACGTCCAGGTCGACCGAGGTCCGCGCTTCGTTGGGGCTGAGCACTCCAAAGACCACCATCGCAATCGCCCCGAGCAGCGACGCCTCCAGGATCGGGATCAAACCGGACCCGGCGGCGACCACGACCGCCAGGCCCACGAGACTCGCCGGCACGATCTTCTGGGGCCGGGCGGGCTCGGGACCGCCGAATCGAGAAACCAGTAGAAAGTCGCTGCTCCCGTGCCAGCGATCCTGGAACGCCGGCGACGCCAGCACGAGCAGCGTGTCACCCGTCTTGAGCCGCACCTCCCCAAGCTTCCCCTCCACCCGTTGGCCGGCGCGATGAATGGCGAGCACGGCTGCCTGATAACGCTGTCGGAACCCCATTCCCTTGAGTGACACCCCCACTAGAGGTGACGCGTCGCCGATGACTGCCTCAAAAAAGGCGTGCTGGCCCGTGGGGATCGCCACCGCATGCTCCTGCGCCTCGGGGGTGAGCCCGGCGCGGTCGTGTACATCGGCGACCTCGCGGGCGTTGCCCACGAACCGGAGCCGGTCACCGCCACGTAAGACCGTTCGAGGCGATACCGGAGCGATCGTTTCGCCCGCGCGCTCGACCTGGGCGAGGAACACTCCCGCCAAATGGCGCAAGTCGGCGTCAGCGACCGATAGCCCGTCGAGCGGGCCGCTCGCGTCGACGGTCATCTCGACGACGAACTCGCGCACGTCTTCGATGTCCTGGCGCGCCGGACGCCGGTCCGGAAGGGTGATCGGCGCCAGGAGCACCAGCAGGGCCACCCCTCCAATCGCCACCGGGAGCCCGATCTTGGAGATCTCGAAAAATCCCATCGGCTCCATCCCCACCGACTCGAGGAGGCCCGAGACCACGACGTTGGTCGAGGTCCCGATCAGGGTGACCATTCCGCCGAGCATGGCCGCATACGACATCGGCATCAGGAACCTGGATACCGACCGGCCCATTCGCTGGGTCCACCGGCTCACCGGTGGCACCATCATCGCCACGATCGGCGTGTTGTTCAGGAAGGCAGATGCCGCCGCGGTGGGGACCAGCAGGCGGGTGAGGGTTCGCCGATCCCCGCCTCCCGACCCCAGGACGAAGTCGACGATCCGGTTGAGGATTCCGGTGCGTTCGATCCCGGCGGCCACCACGTACAACGCGGCGACCGTTATCGGGGCGGGGTTCCCGAACCCGCCGAAGGCTTCCTGTGGCTCCAGCACGCCCGCTACAAGCAACGCGACGACCGCGCCGAACACGATCGCCGATGGGGCAGTGAAGTCACGGGCCAGGAGGATGATTGTCAGCACCACCACGACCAGCGTGAACCAGGCTTCCCAGGTCACCATGCGCTCCTTCGGAGCGTGGCGATTGGCGATTGGCGATTAGCGATTAGCGGGTGGCCGGCGATCGAGGGCCGGATTCGGGGAAGGCTCCTCAATCCACGTCTCCCAGGTACACCGGCCCGGGGGGCGCACCTCGCAGGAACCCCGCCACGGCCGCCGCCAGAGCCCGCGGGAAGAACACCCGGTCGGCGATGTCGTCGGGCGACAGCCAGGCCGTCCCGACCTGATCGGTGTCGACGGCGGTGGCCACCCCCCGATCGTCGATGAGCCGCGACTCGAACATGAACTCGATGGCGTGATCCGCCGGGTCGAACGGCAACTCGGGCCGTAAGGCGACGATCAGCTCACGCACCCACAGCAGGCGGATCGGCTCCACCACGCACCCGGTCTCCTCGGCGACCTCGCGGCGGAGGGCGTCCGGCAGGGTCTCACCGGGCCGCTGGCCGCCACCGGGGAACCCGAACCACTCGGACTGTCCGCCGACAGGTCGATGGTGGTTGGCCAGCACCCGCCCGTCCTTGACGACGACGGCCTTGGCCGAAGGTCGCAGCCGACTCGGGACGATTGCGCTCACCGACCGCGCCAGTTCGGTCGCCGCTTCTCGAGGAACGCCGCAACACCTTCCGCAGCGTCCTCGGTCGCCGCCACCGAGGTCAGCCCGACATGGAGGTGGGCCACCGCCGAATCGAAGTCCAGATCTTCCACCGCATAGAACGAGTCGCGCCCCAGTCGGAGAACCGCCGGGCTGGCGGCAGCGAGTCCCGACACCACCAGATCGACTGCCTCATCGAGCTCGGATCGCCGGACCACCCGGGACACCACTCCGAGGCGCTGGGCCTCCTCGGCCGTGATCGACCGCCCCGTCATCATGAGCTCCAACACCGCCTTGTGCGGCATCACCCGCTGCAGCACGGCCGTGATCACCATCGGCCACAGCCCCACCTTGATCTCGGGCGTGCCGAATGTCGCTTCCTTCACGGCCACCACGATGTCGCACGCAGCCGCCAATCCGAAGCCGCCGGCAAGGGCATGCCCGTTGACCCTGGCCACCGTCGGCTTACCGCAAGTCCGCAGCGAACGGAGCAAGCGGCCGAGCGCCCCCCGTTTGTCATGGTCGGCGATCGGGTTCTCCACGAACCCCCCGCTCAAATCACCGCCGGCGGAGAAAGCCTGGTTGCCCGCGCCGGTGATCACGATGACCCGCACGGACGGGTCGCCGGCCGCGCGGTCGATCAGATCAACTATCTCGCCCATGGCCGCGTTCGACAGCGGGTTGCGACGCTCCGGATCGTCGATCGTGATCGTGGCTCGCGGCGGTTCGACGTCGTAACGGAGCATCGCCCGGGAGTCTACGAGCCGGAAAGCCCCAACCCCGGTGTGCTTCTCGGGGAGAAGGCCAGCGGAAGAGAGGCATGACGAGAGCGCCGTCCCTGAGGGCAGAGTGAGCCCCCTGGCGCACGGTTCGCGTCGCTCCGTCACACCAGTACTCCGCCGGCTCGTAGAACAAGCAGAGAAGGGGTCGTAGGTCCCTATACCTGATGGTGTGTTTCGCAGACCGTCTGGGCAGCCGCTATCCGGGCCGTGTCGGCCTCGCCCGGGGTCGACGGCTCGTGTTCGACTGGGGAGGTAAGACGGTGAGAACCCCAACCATGATTCTTGCGTTCCTGTTGCTCACCGCAGCCTGCGGGAACGATGCCCCGACCACAGTTGCCGATCCCGACCCGATCACCACCGCAGCACACAGCATCACTATTTGCGTTGAGGGGGATCTGTCCGCAGACGGCCCCTGGACGCGAGACCCGTATGAGCGCGAAGGGTTCCTCGAACCACAGGACCTGTACAACGCCGTGGAACAGGTTGTCCGCGTGCGTTCGTGGCCGGCAGTTGTCCGATTGGTCGCGACAGGGATCGCGTGGCTCGGCCCGGGCACAGAAATGTGCGATGTCCTCTTCTCCTTTTCGGGAGCTGGAGCATCCATGCACGCCCAGTACAACTCCAGTGTCGAGTGCTACACCGGATTCGAGCTGAACCTCTCCGTGGTTCGGTTCCTCCGAGCAACACCAGAGCTCACGCCCGATCCGATCCGTCTACGCGAGATCCCCCCAAGGACCATCTTCTCCTGTCCTACGACGCCGTCGAGGACCCGCCTCCACGCCAGAGTCTTCGATGAGATTCAGTCATGGGTAGATGGGGATACGGAATTGCAGGCCTTCTTTGCGGACCAGTGAGGCCGCCTCCGGCGGGGCCAGGGCCCGCAGATGACATTTACGTACGCTGGCCGAGGGGTCGGGGATGTCCCTCGAGAGAAGCAGCCCGGTGACCTGAAGCTCGGTGACAACTCGATTCTCGGGCCTAACGGGTTACGGGACTCCGGTCGGTCGGAGCGAATGGTGACCGCGGCACCCCAAGGGTGACCGCTCTCATCTGGAAGCGGCGGCGTCAGATCCGTGTCACTCGGAGAAGCTCGACACTCGAACGAGGTAGCCGTCGGAACCGATGGTCAGGAAGCTCCCGATCGGAACCTCTGTGCCGTCTGGCAGGACCGTGGGACCAACCGTTGTGAACTGGGCACCGCGGCAGAACATCCCGCCTTGCGGATCGAGGATCGCCCCGGCCTTGATTGAATAGCTGCCGCCTTCACCACCTTCGATGTCTCCCTTGGTCGAGCACGGCCCAAACCCGGCGAGCACTTCCGAGTAGGTGGGCAACGGTTCTTCGGGGACCGTAGTCGTGGTGATCGTCGTCGTCGTGGTCGTAGGGATGGTCGTCGTCGCGACCGTGGTCGTCGTAGGCGGCACTGTTGTAGTGGTGGACGACTCCACGGCGACGGGCGGGTCGGTAATGGCCTCCTCGTCATCACCCCCGCAGCCCACCATCACTGCCACCAACACCAACACCAACACATTGAGCCACACGCGCATCTTCATCTGACCACCTCCTACGCACAACAATGCTGCGGGTCGGGGTCCCCGGCACAAGGGCACAAGGACCCAATCACCGATCGTTCGCATCATCCTCAGATGACTTGGCTGAGCGCGGTCAGGCGGCGCTGGCTGCCCGACGCTCAAGCACCCGGCGGAGGGCGGTGACCACTTCAGGGTCGTAGTCGTACGCCGCTCCCCGATGGAGAGTCTCGATGGCCTCGAGCGATGACAATCCGTTGTTCATCTCGCCGTCGTAAGCAGCGGCAACGCGCAGGATCTTCGACGCCAGGGGGTGGTCCGGGTCGCGTTCCTCGCCGGGCCGGCGGTAGGGATGGTGCTGGGCGGCCACCACCTCGGCGACATGCTCTAGGTATCTCGCTTCGGAGACGATCGCGGCACTCCAGCCAGAGACATCCGACAGCGTGTACGAGCCCGCCGCCACCGCCGGATTGGCCAGCACCACCCGGCCGAGGTCGTGGAGGAAGGCGGCGTATTCCAGGCGCTGCAACACGCCGGCCGACAGTCCCATCTCGGCTCCGACGCCCACCGCTATGTCGGCGACGCGAGCGGCGTGGCCGCCGGTTACCAAACCGCCCGCCTCCGGGATCGCCCCCAGCGCCTGAATCGTCTGCCGGTAGGTGCTCCTGGTGGTCTGCACCCGGTGGAGCGAGACGTGGCTGAACGCGTACGGCAAGCCGGCCAGCGGAATTGCCCACCACCCCATCGCCGGCGCAGTAAGCCCGTAGAGCGCCCCACTCGAGAAGAGGGCGAGGTAGGCGGGCCAGTCTTCCAGGGCACGGACCACGACCAACCGCCGCGGAGCAAGGCGGGCCTGACGGGAGAAAAGGCCCCGAACCCCCACCGCCGTGAGAAACCAGATGACGGCGGCGACCCCAAAGGCCGCCATTCCGAGCGCGCCGCTGTACGTCCCGGTGGGGATCAACGTCGCGGTGACGGCCATCACGCCGACAAAGACGACCAGCCCAGCCGGTTCGGCGGGGAACATCTGGTCGGACACGCGGCGACCGTGTACCAGCTGCACTCCCAACCAGCCAAAGGGGAGGGCGACCGCGGCCGCCCCGAGCACCAGCACCGCGGATCCCTGCGATTCGAGGGCGAAGGCGGCGGCAACGGCGACCAGCAGGGGGGCACCCCGGCCCGACGGATTGGGGATCAGCAAGAGGTGGCCGACGGCGAGGATCGCCGCGACCAGGACGAACTTCCAGCCGGCCGACCAATAGATTGCGGCGCCGGCGCCCAGACCGGGGGTTACCAACAGGGCAAGGCGGCCGAGAAAGGTATCAGGCACGGATCGCGCGCTCCCTCACCAGTCGCTCCACCTCGGCTGCGCTCTCCTCATCGGGCGAGCCGTAGACCTCCCCGGCCGCGCCGATCGCGGCAATCAGGGCGGTGACCACCTCGGGTCCGTACACGTCTTCGCGGCGACGCAGCTGGTCGAAGGCGGTGGCCTGGGTGACCGCCGACCGGTATGACCGGGTGCTGGTCATCGCGTCGAAGGCATCTGCCGTCGCCAGGATGCGGCTCTCCAGCGGCACCTCGGCCTCACTCTCCTCGTCGAGCAGCGCGTGCTGACCGGCGACGATGGCCACCATCGGACGGAGGAAGTCGACCCGGCTGAGCACCTCCTCGACGACCTGCATGTGGCGAACCGTCTGGCTGTACTCGTCATCGGTGAGCAAGCCCGGCTTGTGCAGCAGGCTCGCCGGGACCGCCACCTTGCCCACGTCATGGATCAGCGCCGCCCAGCGGAGCGTCTCGAGCCGCTCGGGCCCGAGGCCCAGTTCCTCGCCGGTCATCCGGACGAACCTCGCCACCCGCTCGGTGTGCCCCCTGGTGTATGGGTCCAGTGCTTCGACGGCCTTGACGAACCCCCGGATGGTGTCCTCGTGCGCCTCCCGGAGCTTGCTGTAGGAGGCGAAGCCGACATGGCCCACCACGAAGGTCAGGAACATCAGCGGAAGGATCAGCGGCCCCACCAGCACGTACGCCGCCCCGAGAATGCCGCCGAAGGCACCCAGCACCGAAAGGGCGAAGTGGTTGGCGAGCATCTTCGACCATGGCCGCAGGTCGCGGTCGGGATAGGCGACACGCACATAGAGGGCGACGAGACGGAAATTGACCCAGTCGTAGACCACCGCGGCGAGGGCGGCCCCCACGGCGAGCAATGGGAGGTCGCCACCGGTGACCGGGGCGTCGGGGAGGAACGGCAGGAACACGGCGATGCCCACCGCGGCCGAGATGACCAGTTGCCCGAAGTTCCCGGCGGGCTGCCGCCACCGCCGCTCTCGCAAGTCGTCGGGATGCAGCGCGGACACCGCCGCCATGAGGACCACGGCCAGTACGGCGCTCTCCCGACCAAAGACCACCGCGGCCGTGAACGCCACCATCATCGCCGAGGAGACGAACAGCCGATCGTTGACCTCAACCGCGCTGATCTGGAGAAAGAAGAAGGCCGCGGCCAGAACGAACCACACGCCCAATGGCTGCGGATCCGACTGGACCACGAAGAGGACGGCGAGAACCACTGCTCCCGCCGCGGCGAAAGCGCCGGCGAGGATGGCGGTCTTGCGATCTTGTGAGGTGCTTGTCATATGGGTAGCGGGGAAGCCCGGGTCATTGGATTAACCGATACGCCAAGTCATTTGGCTTTCGTATCGGCAGGATCTTTCGGCCAATTTCCCACGGTCGACCACATGTCACCTACCGCTTCCCTTCTTCGGAGGCTCGCCGCCGGTTCTAGTCCGGTGGCGGCTTGTTCCGCTTCGCTCGTTGTCGAGGGCTAGCCATACGATGACCCGGGCAACCCCGGTGTCGCCGATCGTGTCCGACTCTCATCGGCACGATCTGCGCGCACCTTCACTTGTCAAGTGACCGCTACCTGCGGCCAGGGAATGACCCCCGGCGCGCAAGAACGGACGCCCCCGCAATCGGGGAGACGTCCGCCCAATCAGCAGACTAACCGGTCCCCGGCCCCTGCCAAACGATTTTCGCGTTCTCATGACAATGGGTGACCAATCTGACTACGCTTCGTGGTGGAACGGTGGGCGTCGGATTCGGGGAGTTGACCGGGGTGGACATCCAAGAGCTCGAGGAAACTCTCTCCCGTCTGCCCTCGATCAACGCCGTGCGGGTCGTCGGCGGCAGGGACGGAATTCGCGAGGTGCACGTGCTCGCCGCACCCGACAAGGCCCCCAAGCAGGTCGTGCGCGACGTCCAGTCGCTGGCCCTCGCCCGGTTTGGGATCACCGTCGACCGGCGGGCGATCTCGGTGGTGCAGATTGGCCCCGAGCGCCTCGATGCAGGCGATGATCGACCCGCCATCAAGGGGGTGCACGAGATCCCCGAAGGGGCGCGCACCACCGTGGCGGTCACCCTCGGATGGCACGGCGAGGAATACGTCGGCACCGCCACCGGCCCGGCGGCGCCTACGGCACGCCACCGCCTCGTCGGCGAAGCGGCCATCCGCGCCATCGAAGACCTGCTCCCCGGTGAGGCGCTGGCGCTGGACGCGGTGGGGTCGCCGATGATCGGGATGCGGACGGTGATCGTCGTCGTGATCGTTTCCACCGGCGAGCGGGGCGAAGAGATCTCGATCGGCTCGGCCCTGAGCCACGGCGACGACAGCGAGACGGTGGTACGGGCCGTCCTCGACGCGCTGAACCGGAGAATCACGCGACCGGAGTAGGAAGCAACGTCCTCCTCCGCCGTCTTCGGCGGGGGAGGTGGCGCCGCCGTCTCGGCGGTGACGGAGGGGGCAGCGGAGACAGCGAGCACTCCAACGACTTCTTCAAGGACGGGTCCAGTCCTGCTCGCAGGGTCAGCTGCCCCCCTCCCCCCTTCGGGGTACTCCCCCCGGAAACCGGGGGGAGACGCCATTCGGCCTCTCCTTCCTTCTTGCCGGGAGCGGGTAGCGGGCAGCGGGTAGCGTTGCCGAATGACCCG
>JBBEAX010000002.1:0-9145 GCA_040882645.1 Acidimicrobiia bacterium | reverse complement strand
GACCTCTCTCCCACCGAGGCGGCCGATGTCCTCGAAGAGATGCAGGACGAGGCGGCCGCCGACCTACTCGAGGAGCTTCATCCGGCAGAGGCAGCGGGGATGGTCGCCGAGTTGGAGGCCCACGAGGCAGCCGACATCGTCGAGCACCTGGAGGCGGACGCCCGCACTGCCATCTTCGATGAGCTCTCAGACAGGCAGGTCGACGACATCCTCGACCTTCTCCGGTATCCGCCGGATTCGGCCGGCGGGTTGATGAGTTCGGGCCCGGCAACGATCCCGCTGGGCCTCACCGCCGGCGCGGCGATCGAAGAGCTTCGCCGCCTGCACGAACAGGTGCACAACCTCAACTACGTCTACGTGGTCGACGCGGACAGCCGGCTGGTCGGAGTGGTCTCGTTCCGCGACCTGGTGTTCGCCACCCCGGAGACACCCCTCAACGAGGCGATCGTGGTGAGTCCGTTGGCGGTGCGCCCCGAGGTCGACCGCGAGGAGGTGGCGGCCATCTTCCAGCGCTACGGCCTGCTGGCGCTGCCGGTCGTCGACCACCGTGGAGTGCTCCTCGGACTCATCGATGTCGACGATGTGATCGAGGCCGTTCAACGGGAGGCCACCGAGGACATCGCTGCCATGGTCGGTGCCGGCATCGAAGAGACGATCTTCACCCCGGTGGTCGCCTCGATCCGCCACCGCCTCCCCTGGCTGGTGGTGAACCTCGCCACGGCGCTGCTGGTGACGGTGACGATCAGCCGGTTCGAGCCGCTGATCGGCCGGTTGACGGTCCTCGCGGCGTATATGCCGGTGGTCGCGTCGATGGGCGGCAACGGCGGCGCCCAGAGTCAGGCGGTCGTGATCAGAACTCTCGCCGCCCATGGAGTCCCCTCACGCATCGTGGGACGGGTGATCGGTCGCGAGGTCTTGGTGGGGCTGTGGAATGGCCTCGCCATCGGCTTTCTCTCGGGGTCCATCGCCGGGTTCTTCACCGGGGAGCCCCGGATCGGCGTGGTCCTGGGAATGGCTGCCCTGGTCAACCTGGTCATCGCCAACCTGGCCGGCACCGGCATCCCCCTCCTACTGCACCGGCTGGGCAAGGACCCCGCACTCGGCTCGAACATCCTGATGACGACGGTGACCGACCTGTTCGGGTTCGGTGGATTCCTGGCGATCGCCGCCCTGTTCCTGTGAGGAGAATGCCGTGACGCGAAACCTGATCCTGATGTCCGGGGTGTCCCTCGACGGGTTCATCGAGGGACCGAACCAGGAAATCGATTGGCACATGGTCGACGAGGAACTTCACCAACACTTCAACGACGAGCTCGCCACCATGGGTGCGTTTCTCGGCGAACGTGTCACCCATGAGCTGATGGCGGGCTTCTGGCCGACAGCCGACGAGGACCCGTCGAACCCGCCCACGATGATCGAGTTCGCCCGCATCTGGCGAGAGATGCCCAAGTTCGTGTACTCGAGGACTTTGAAGCAAGCCGACTGGAATACCACTGTCGTCCGGGAAGTGGTTCCCGCCGAAGTCGAAGAACTCAAAGCACAACCCGGAGGCGATCTGCTCCTCGGCGGCGCCGACCTGGCCGTGTCCTTCATGGAGCACGATCTGATCGACGAATTCCGGATCTACGTGCACCCGGTCCTCATCGGGCGGGGCAAGCCTCTTTTCTCCCCCAGCGACACCATGATGGTTCTCCGGCTGGCGGAGACCCGGACCTTTGGCAACGGCGTCGTCCTCCTGCGCTATCTGCGCCGTTGACCCTCAGCGGGCCTCCCGACCGACCGCCCACTCCTCGTACCCAACGCCCTCCATCCACTCCTCGAAGCGGGCGGCGCGGAAACGGGTCTTCGCCTCTTCGAACAGACCCGGGTCGGGTTCGTGCCGTAACGCGTTCATGACCAGGTCGAGTTGGACCTCCCACCCGCGCGAGCCGAGGGCCTCATCCACTCCGTTTCGCCAATCGGGAAGTGAGGAACCGCGCCGCTCCGACCAGTAACCGGCGAGTTTGCGGGCCAGGCGGACCGCCAGCCGCAGCACCCGGGCATCCTCTTTGGAAACGACCGGTCCCAGCGAGTCGGAGGCGTCAGCCAGCCAGTCGACGAGCACCGGATCATCGACTTCGTCGGGGCTTTCGACTGCCCGCCGAAACAGGTCATCGACCGCGGCCGCCGCCTCGATGGCGCTCACACCAGGTTGGCGATCTCCGGCTGGAGATCGGGGTACTTGGCCATGTGGGCCCGCCGGTCGGCGTGGAGTTCTTCTACCAGTTGGCTGTACTCGTCGCCCCGGCCCTGCGACTCATAGAGCAGCCGTGGCCGAAGCACGTGCGGATCGTCGATCCCGGGCACCGAGGTGGCCACCAGGTAGCCGAAGTCGGGGTCGAGCTCCCATTCGATCGAATCGGCGGCAATGGCGGCGACGATGGCGGCCGACATCTCCGGGGTGACCTTCTTCGACCGCTCGTCGTCTCCCCCGCCGCCCACCCGCCCGGTGTTGAGCACGTAGACCGCCATGTCGCAGGTATCGAGGATCTCCCGGAGGCGATTCGCCTGCCACTCATGGCGATACGCAAAGAAGGGATTGGTGCCGGGCACGCGCAGGAACTTGCCTGCCTCGGCCTTGCCGCCCGCGCTGGTTCCCTGGGTCTCTCCGAGCATGAAGTAGGCGGCCGCCTGGTCGGCATTGAGCTTGGCAACCGCCGGGATGATGCTGGCATTGCGGTTGAGCACCAGCATGAAGTCGGCGGTGTCGACATTGGCCGGCGCCAGGAAACCGGGAATGTTGGCGGCGGCGATCACCGCCCGGCTGTTCTCGGTGTGGCTCTTGTCGTGGAAGTCGACCTGGCCGCTGTCATCGATGGCCACGTTCTCCAGATACGAGCCGGGTTGTGTTGCGCCGTGCCACACCGCCGGCTCCGACTCGGGGGTGAGGCCGAACACCTTGGCGAAGGTTCCGTTCTCGGTGCCGTACACCTTGCCACCCGGGAACAGCGCCACGAAGTCATCCTGCACCGGCGAGCCTCCGCCGGTCTGCGAGAAGGTGGTGGTGGTCTTGCCCGTGCCGGAGAGCCCGACGACGAGTCCGACCCTGCGCCCAGTCTCCCCGTCGAGCACCTTGAGGCCGCTGTGGAGGGCGAGTCCGCCCCGCCGATACATCAGGGCGTCCCACATGCGGAGGCCGCTCATCTTCGATTCGCCGAAGTAGTCGGCGTTGAACACCCGGGTGACCCCGTTGTCGAGGTCGACCGCGATGATCCGGTCGTCGGGGTAGCCGGGGGCGGCAAGCGACGGGGTGTAGATGACGTGGAATTCGGGCTCGGCGGCGTCGTCGGCCGGGAAGTAGAGCAGCGCCTGCTTGGCGGCGATGTTGGCGTTCTCCTTTTCGATGACCAGGCGGGTGCGCACCCGGGCGTCGGGATGGTCGCCGATGTACCCGTCCAGCACGACCACATCCTTGCCGAGCAGGTGCTCGTTCTGACGGGCCGCCAGCGCGTCGTACTCGGCGCGGGTGATGGTGGCGTCGGTGTGAGGGGAGGCGTCGTCGGTGACGATGAAGGTGGACTGCTTCGACCGGGCGGTCACCCGGGTGATCACGTCGAGGTTGCCGTAGGTGGTCAGATGGCTGGTCGGCTGTGCCTCGGTGAGCCGCCGCAGCTCGGCGGGGTCCGGGTTTTCGATGAGCGACCGCGCTCGTATCTCCAAGATCGGTCTCCAGGTCGGGAGCGGGTCAGTCTAAGGGGCGAGCGGACGGGCCTGGCCTCTAAGTCTCGGCGGCCACCTTCTCGGCGAAAGCGGCGGCTAACCGGCTCGTCACCGGCCCTGTAGGGACCACAGTGTCGCCGAGGAGCACGATCGGCCTGATCTCCTTGAGAGTGGAAAGAGCGAACGCCTCGTCGGCGGTGCGCATCCGCCCCACTGGGAAGTGCCCCTGAGCGACCGGAATCTCGAAGTCCTCGGCGCATTCCAGCACTACCTCCCGGGTGATCGAGTGCAGGATGCCCAGGTCGAGAGATGGGGTCTCCAGCCGGCCTTCGTGGGTCCAGGCGACCGTGAAAGTGGGGCCCTCGAGCACGATCCCGTCCCGATCGATCAGGAGGGCGTCGTCGAACCCGGCACGACGGGCGGTGTCGGTGGCCGCCATGTTGGGGGCATACGAGGTCCACTTCACCCCGGGGAAACCGCCGGCATCCGCCCCGGGATGCCACGGGGCAGCCATCGGAATGACCCGGATCTCGACCGGGACCGACGGGTTCGGCTCCCAAATGAGCACCGACCGGGATGGGGCAAGGGCCGGGTGGTCGCGGCTGCCGCCAGTGAGGACCAAGCGCACATGCCCCTCGCCATTGGTCCCGGCGAGCATCCAGGTCCATTCGACCAGGTCGCCTCTCCCCGGCATCGGAACACCGAGCGCGGATGCACTCCGTTCCAGGCGCTCGAGATGGGCATCGAGACGGAAGGGCGCGCTCCCGTAGATGCGCACCACCTCGAACACCCCGAAGCCCCGGAGCAGTCCCCAATCGAACACCGAAACGGCCGCTTCGCGCTCGGACACCGGCCGGCCATCGATGAGAACACGCATGCCGCGAAGGCTAGGCCGAGTGCGGTGGGCGGGGTGGTCGGCGGTACCGGGTGGACGGTCTCAGGTGAAGAACCGCACGACGCGGACCGAGGTCTCGGCCACGCCGTAGAGCAGCGCGACGCCGACCAGAACCCACAGGGTGATGGCGGCGGTGCGCCCTGCGGTCTCGGCTGTACCGGACTGCTGCGGGCTGGTCGAGGCGGGTGCGTGCTGGCTGCTCAAGAGATTCTCCTCCTCATTCAGCTGGCCCGCGGGCGCGGGCTCGCTGGCCGGTTCGTGGAAGCGGCTGTCGACCGGCCGCACCAGCAGGTTGGCGACGAAGCCCACGACGAGGACCCCGACCATGATGGAGAGCGACAGCGTGTAGAGGTCGGCGCCCTCGGCGCCCCGACCACGCTGCAGGTCGAGGATGGCGCTGACGATGATCGGGCCCGCGATACCGGCCGCGGACCAGGCGGTCAGAAGGCGGCCGTGGATCGCACCCACCTGGTACCCGCCGAACAGGTCCTTCAAGTAGGCCGGGATCGTCGCGAAGCCCCCGCCGTAGAAGCTCAGGATGACGACGCTCAGCAGCACGAACACCGCCAGCGACACGGTGCCGAACAGGGCGATGAGCAGGTACAGGGCCGCTCCGACGCCCAGGTACATGATGTAGGTGTTCTTGCGGCCTAAAACGTCGGAGGTCGACGACCAGACCAACCGGCCGGCCATGTTGGCCAGGCTCAGCAGGCCGACGTATCCGGCGGCCTCGGCCGGGCCGACCGAGCCGAAGAAGTCCTGCACCATGGGCGAGGCCTGCGCGAGGATGCCGATGCCCGCGGTGACGTTGCAGAACAGCACGGTCCACAGCAGCCAGAACTGCGGAGTGCGAATGGCGTTCTTGGCGCTGACGTTGGCCGTCGTCTTCATCGAGCTCACTTCAGAGGCCTGGGGGGGCGTCCAACCCTTGGGCGTCCGATCCTTGGCCGGGACCCGGACGACGTAGGCGCCCAGGCCCATCAGCACCGCGTAGGTGACACCCAGGACCATGAACACCGGGACCAGGGCGTCCTCGGGGTTCTCAGCGAAGACGCCCAGCAGCCTGTTGCTGAGCGGGGACGCGACGAGCGCGCCGCCGCCGAAGCCCATGATGGCCAGACCCGTGGCCAGGCCCGGCCGGTCCGGAAACCACTTGATCAGAGTCGACACCGGAGAGATGTACCCGATGCCGAGGCCGATCCCGCCGAGGAACCCGTAGCCCAGGTAGACCAGCCACAGCTGCCCGATGGAGATCCCGAACGCGGCGATCAGGAAACCCAGGCTCCAGCACGTCGCGGCCAGCGCCATCGCCTTACGGGGGCCGCTGCGCTCCACCCAGGTGCCGCCGAACGCGGCCGACAGGCCCAGCATCACGATGCCGATGCTGAAGATGACGGCGATCGGGGTGGCATCGACGCCGAACCTGGTCTCGAGGGGCCCGTTGAACACGCTGAACGCGTAGACCTGACCGATGGACAGGTGGACGGCGAGGGCGGCCGGGGGCACCAGCCACCGGTTGAACCCGGGACCGGCCACGGTCCGCTCGCGGTCAAGAATGGCGAGCATCGTTGCTCCTCGGGAGTGGGGCGGTCGTGCGGGATCCACCACGAAAGCTAGGCGGAGCCGGGGTTGGAGTCCTAGGGCGGAACGGCAGGTGTCATAGGGTCCGCGAATCTCGGACTCCCGTCCCCAACCCCATCGCGCCGTACCCTTCGGGGGTGTCTTCATGGGAATCCGTCGAGGCGACGTTAGGGCGAAGCGCGCTCCGGGGTTTGCGGAGCGGGCCGGAGCCGGATGGGGCGGTGGCGCGGCTGGCGTCGCTGCTCGAGGCCGTTCCGGAACTCGCCCGGGCCGACCTCGCCGAGGTACTGGTGGCGATCTGTGGCGCCTCCCGGGCGCTGCCCAGCATCGCATCGTCGCTCGGGAACGATGCGGCGGACATCCTCGGCTGGGAAGCGCCGCCTTCCGTCACCTTTGCCGACGGTGAGCCGGGAGCGGCGCTGCGGCGCGGGGTGGCCGCCCATCTGCTGGGGATCGCCGCCCTCGACCTCACCGGGCGCCTCGACATGCCCGGGGTGGGGCGGGCGTTGAGCGAGGTGGCCGACGCCGCCGCCGGACTGGCGCTGCAGGTGGCCACCGGCGACTCGGCCACCCGGGTGGCGGTGATCGCCCTCGGCAAGTGGGGCGGGCGGGAACTCAACTACGCATCGGACATCGACCTGGTGTTCGTCCACGACGGCGACCAGGGCGAGGCGGAGAGAATCGCAGTCTCGTTTGTCGACCTGCTGGCGCGGCGGGGATCCGATGGCATCGCCTTCCGGGTGGATGCCGACCTGAGACCGGAGGGACGGTCGGGACCGATGTCGCGTTCGGTGGACTCGTACCGCGCCTACTGGGGCCGGTGGGCAGAGACATGGGAGTTCCAGGCGATGCTGAAGGCCCGGCCAGCAGCCGGTGACGCCGCGCTTGGCCGGGCCTTCCTCGATGCAGTCGACCCCTTCGTGTTCCCCGACACTCTCGGCGCGGACGCCGTCCGCAGCATTAGGGCCATGAAGGCCCGCACCGAACAGGAGGCGGGCGGCGACGACGAGCTGAAGCGGGGCGTGGGCGGCATCCGGGACGTGGAATTCGCCGTGCAGCTGCTTCAACTCGTCCACGGGCGGGCCGACCCTCTGCTGCGGAGCGCCAACACGCTCGATGCGCTGACCCTCCTCGGCGAAGGCGGTTACATCCGCCACCAGGACGCCCTCGACCTTGCCGACGCCTACCGGTGGTTGCGCAACGTCGAGCACCGGATTCAGCTGTACGACCTGCGGCAGACGCACACTCTTCCGCCCGATCCAGAAGGCCGGGCGAGGATCGCCAAGGCACTCGGGCTCCGCGACGATGCCGCCGACACCGCCCTGACGCGGTTTGAGCGGACGCTGGTCGAACGACGCTCGCTGGTTCGCACCATTCACGAACGGCTCTTCTACCGCCCGCTGCTCGAAGCATTCGCGTCCGCCGCAGCCGATCCTCGAGCCGACCGTCAGGCTGCCGCCTTTGGCTTCACCGACTCCGAAGCCACTCGCAGCGCTCTGCAGGACCTGACCACCGGGCTCTCCCGCCGCAGCCGCCTGATGCAGCAATTGCTCCCGCTGATGATGGGTTGGGTGTCCGAGTCGCCCGACCCTGATCTCGGCCTCGCCCAGCTGCGGCTGCTGGTGACGACCGCGGCGGGACACGACACGGTGGTGCCGGTGCTGCGCGACAACCCGGCGACGGCCGAGCGGCTCTGCCTGCTGTTGGGTACATCGCGGCTCGCCGGCCGCCTGATCGACCGGCTCCCCCCCACCCTTCCCGTCATCGGCGACGACACCGCCCTGGCCGAAGTCGTCGACCGTGACGCGCTCGCAACCGAGGCGCGGACGAGGCTGATGATCCGCGGCGACGCCGACTCGCGTGCGCAGGCGCTTCATCGGTTCGGGGCGGAGCGATTGTTGGTGATCTCTGCCGCCGATGTCGCCGGACTCGCCACCGTGGACGAGGTGGGGCATCGCCTGTCCGACACCGCGGATGCCGTGGTGGCGGCCGCCCTCGATGAGGCAGTGGAGTCGGTCGATGCCGATGTTCCCCCGATCGCCGTCATCGCAATGGGGAAGTGGGGCGGACGCGAACTCAACTATGCGAGCGACCTCGACGCCCTGCTGGTGTTCCGCGGGTCGGGCTCCGCCGAAGGTGACCAGGCGGCGGCCCGCGCCGTGGAGGCCTTTGTGAACCTGATCGGGCGGTCGTCGCTCGACCTTCCCTCCTTCGAGATCGACCTGGACCTGAGACCCGAAGGCAGGAAGGGCGTGATCGCCCGTTCCCTCGACTCGTATGAGGCGTATTGGGGTCGGTGGGCGGAGACCTGGGAGTTCCAATCACTGCTGCGAGCGCGACCTGCCGCCGGCGACCCCGCCCTCGGTGCCGAGTTCGCGGTGCAGGCGGCGGCTCGCGCCCATCCTCCCCATTTGGCTGATGAGCAGCGACGCCAGATCCGGGCGATGAAGGTTCGAGTGGAGCAAGAGCGGATTCCCATGGGTGAGGACCCCGATTTTCACATGAAGCTCGGCCGCGGCGGCATGTCGGACGTGGAATGGACCGTCCAGTTGCTGCAGATGGAACACGGCTTCGCCGACCCGACCATCCGCACGCCTTCGACCCTCGAAGCGGTCGCCGCCCTCGAGGCCGCCGGCCTGCTCTCCCCCGACGAGGCGGCTGCACTGGCCGACGCCTACCGATTCTGCGCCGCCGCCCGCAACCGCCTGTTCCTCCGAGAAGGCCGCGGCCGCGACTCGCTACCCAGCGACGCCGACGAGGCCGCCCGCCTCGCCCGATCCCTCGGCTACGACATCAACCCCCGGTCCACCCTCCGCGAGCAATACCGCCGGGTCACCCGCCGAGCCCGCCGGGTGATGGAGGCGAGGTTCTGGTGAGGGCCTTCCGGCCCCGCAATTCGCAATTCGCAATTCGCCATTCGACCGAGGGTCCCCGTACCAAGCGCTTCCGCGTTTCTCCCCCCGGAGGGGG
>JBBEAX010000001.1:0-49167 GCA_040882645.1 Acidimicrobiia bacterium | reverse complement strand
TTGAGGGTGGGGCCGCTTCGAGGGGGGTAAGGAAGGGGCGAGGTCAGAGCCCCTCAGCACCCCTGACTTCGCCATCTCACACTCAATGGCAATCCCGCACGCTGGCCGAGGGACGGGCAGGTCCTCTCGCCGTCTCGCGTCAGAGATCGCCTGTCCGTATTGGTAGGCCCTCCCCGGTGGTAAGGAGTGCTCGGACCAGGTCGAGGTCGGGGGCGGCCTCCGCTGCATTCACCGTGAGCGCTCCATTCCCGGTGACCAGGTAGCCGGGGATCGGGTCTTCGGACCAGATTGTCTCGTCGAGGAAGACCCGGGGCTTCGCCCGGAAGGGGTCGCCCCGTTCGGGGCAGAAGGTGGTGCAGTTGCCGCAGTCGTTGCACAGCTCGGCGAGGCAGAAGTACTGCCATCTTTCCGTGAGTCCCAAGCCTTCAGGGGTTGGAATGTGGAGCATCGCATCGTTGGGGCACACGATCACGCAGAGATTGCACGACACGCAGTCGAACGCCTGCAGATCCCGATCGACTTCGCGGTGCCGCTTTTCCGGTGCGGCGGCTCCGAACCGCAAGACACCCTCGTCGCCGCCGAGTCGGGAGGCATACGCGGCCACCGCGTCGCGGTGCCCGGCCGCCACCGCCGCGGACTCGGCATGGTCGACCCACTGGCCGATGTCGCGGCAACCTGCTTTTGTCATCTCGGCGCCAAGCGCCTTGAGCATGCCAGACAGGTTCCCGTAGCCCCCGGGCTTGAGCAGATTGGTGCAGACCGTCACCGGTACCAAACCGAGGCCGACGGCGTCGGCCACGTTGTCCCGGTCGATGCCGGCGCTGAAGGACACCTGAACCGCTCCCGGGCGGCTCCCCAGCCCAAGCAACCCCGGAAGGTCCCTCATCAGTCGGTCGAGCAACGTCATCGCCAGCACATGAAGCGGCCGACCCGACAGGTACATGGTGTCGCCAGGGAGACGCTCGCGGTGGTTGCCCACGATGAGGGTGTTGGTGAGTTTGATCCCGAAGTTCCGGGATTGGTCGGCGGCGAACGCCTGCAGTGACTCGATCATCGCCAGCCCGCGCTCGTACTGGAGGTCGGCTTCGAAGGCCGCACGATCGAGCGGAACCGAACCGTGTCCAAGCCGGTCGAGGATGGCGGCAACCGAGTCGAGGCCGAGAAGAGTCGGGTTGAGCTTCACGACGACATCGAGCCCGTACTCCCCCATCAGATGCCGGGCGATCGCCTCGATCTCCTCGGGGGGACACCCGTGGAATGTCGACAGGGTGACGCCGTCGACCAGCCGGGATGGGAAGGGGAAGTCCCGGAGCGCGGTGAACGGCTCCGGTATCTCACTGCGGAGGCGGTCGATGGTGGTCGCTGCATCGAGCAAACCGCCGACGAACCCCCGCATCGCCTGCGACTCGATTCCGGCGAGGTCGTACCCGACAGACATGTCGAATACGTGCGGGCCCGGATCACCGATGAGTTCGCGCAGTGGTTCCCAACTCCCGAGGAGGTGGAGAAGCATCCAGGCCTTGGTGTACTCCTCCACCGACTGGGCGATGCGCAGCTCCTGGCTCCATTCGACGTTGTAGCCCACCGACTCCATGTCGATGCAGGGCCGGGGGATCTCGAGCTCATCGAGCACCTGGACTGTCTTAAGCTCGAAGGCCCGGGCGCCGGCGAGCCACCCGAGCACGATGTTCTGAGCCAACTGGGTGTGGGGACCGGCTGCCGGCCCGATCGGTGTCGCGGCAGGTTGTTGACCCACCATGACCGACAGGTCGATGTCGGGGTCGGATCGGTGGAAGCGCCCGGTGGGCATGTCGAAGATGCGTTGCCGGGTGGTCCACTCCTCGGCAATCCTCCCGAGGAGAACCCGGAGCGGGTACGGGACGAGTGTGGGCTGGTTCATTGCTCCCCCAATCGCCGGAACAGTCTCGCTGCCTGCTCAGCCGCCTTGGCCCTGACTTCACTCTCGTCGACCAGCGTGGGCGACCCTCGGGCGAGCACGACCCGTCCGTCGACGACGACCTCGGTTGCACGAACGCCGGTCGAATACGCCAGATGCCACGGGTCCATCGGGGCGTATGACCAGGTGACCCGGTCCCGCCCGGCTTCCGGCACGAGTTGTCGGCCGGCCTCCAGCCACCGCCACGCCGTCACCGGCGAAGCCGTCACGTCGTCGGCCCGGTGCAGGGCGAAAGCGAGACGAAACTCCTCGAGCATGTCGCCGCCGATGCCGTCGGTGCCGAGGGCTACCGGGTTGTCGAACCTCGCCGGGCGGGCGTACCCGACTGCGTTGTTGGCGTTGGATCGCGGGTTGTGGACGATCGTCCCCCGAAGTGGAGTGTCGAGGTGAACGCCGTGAGCCAGCAGCCACGAGTCCCCGGCCAGGTGCCCGAGTCGCTTCGGTGCGTCGACATCGACCCGATCCTCAGCGACATGTACGTGGACCCCGACGCCGTGGTCTGCAGCCAGCCCGGCCGCGCTCTCGAGAGTGGCGTCGGAGCAGGTGAAGGCGGCATGGATCCCGACCAAGCCCCTACCCCCGGCAGCGAGGAACCGGCGGTTCTCCTCTAGACCACGTCGCGCCCCGTCGGCCCCATGGCGGTCGGTGACTCCGTAGGCACAGACGACTCGTATCCCCACGTCGGCACAAGCCGCGGCGACCACATCCAGCGACCCCTCGATGGCGTTCGGCGATTCGTGGTGATCGACGATGGCGGTGGTCCCTGCCTTCAGCGCCTCGAGGGCGCCCAGCATCGCCGACCAGCGGATGATCTCTAGATCGAGCGCGGAGTCAAGGCGCCACCACACCAACTCGAGGATCTCCGGGAACGATTTCGGGGTTCTCGGCGGAGCAGGCATCCCCCGCGCCAGCGCCGAGTAGAGGTGGTGGTGGGCGCAGACCAACCCCGGGGTCACCCGGCCCTCGTCGACGCCTGAGGTCATGAGGCCGCCGCCCGCTCATTGAACGCCTCGATCAGCCGGTCGATCTCTCCTACCTGGCCCTGGATGCCGGTCCAGTAATCGGGGTCGTCCCACTGGGTGTCGAGTTCTTCGACCGTCTTCCCCTGCTGCTCGACCCAGGTGTAGTACTTGAGGTTGTGGATCCGGCGCCGGCCGGCGTCGTCGAGGTCGAGCATGTTGTCCGTGGTCTGGCCGACAAGGGCACGCTCATGGGCCGCCGCAGCGGCGTCCGCGGTGAACGGACCCTCCTCGGCAGTGAGTTCGGGCAGCCTGCTGCGGTACATCTCGAGAGAGTCGGTGAGCACCGTCAGGACGACATCGTCCGACCCGAGATCGTGCAACTTGGCGAACTTGATCGATGCCTGCAGGTTGGCGATCCCGCTGATGCCGAAGAGGGGCAGTCGCTCGATGAACGACGCCGGCACCCCGGCCCCCATCAGCCGCTCGAGGCCCTCGGGCTCGTTGAACAACCGCAGCCCCGCCATCGTGTCGGCATCGTCGATGGCGATGACGTCATCGGTGTTCCGCATGTTGTGGATCCACGGGATGTGCTTGTCGCCGATGCCCTCGATCCGGTGGGCGCCGTATCCATTGAGCAGCATGGTGGGGCACTGCAGAGCTTCGCCGGCGGCGATGCGGGCTGCCGGATGCCGCTGCTTGACGTAGTCACCCGAGGCGATGGTGCCCGCCGACCCGGTGGTGAGGACGACCCCCGCCACACCATCGCCGGGTGCTGCCGCCTCGGCCGCCTCGAGAAGGGCCGGGCCGGTGACCGAGTAGTGCCACAAGTAGTTCCCAAACTCGTCGAATTGGTTGAAGATCACGACGTCCTGGCCCGAGGCGCGGATCTCGTGGCACTTGTCGAAGATCTCCTTGACGTTGCTTTCCGAACCCGGCGTCTTGATGACCTCGCCGGCGACCGAGGCCAGCCAGTCGAACCGCTCCTGGCTCATCCCCTCGGGGAGAATGGCGATCGAGTCGCAGGCGAGCAGATGAGAGTCGAAGGCTCCGCCCCGGCAATAGTTCCCGGTGGAGGGCCACACCGCCTTCTGCCTGGTGGGGTCGAAACCGCCGGTGACCAGGCGGGGGACGAGACAACCGAACGCCGCCCCCACCTTGTGAGCCCCGGTCGGGAACCACTTGCCGACCAACGCGACGATCCGGGCGTCGACTCCGCTGAGCGCCGACGGGATCTCGAGCCAGTTGGCCCGTCCAAACCCTCCCCCGTGCCCCACCGGTTCGTTGTGCCACGTGATCCGGAACAAGTTGAGCGGATCGAGGTCCCAGAGGCCGACCTGGCGGAGCCGGGCAGTGGTCTCGGACGGGATCAACGACGGATCGATCATCTGGGCGAACGTGGGGATCACGATTCCCCGCTCGGCCGCCCGGCGTGCCGCTCTCGCCAGAACCTCGTCGTCGCCGTGCAGCTCGATCATCGTCCCCCTGCCTTCTCCAGTCGACTCATCGCTTCGTCCAATCCCGCCCGGCCCGGGGACACCTTCACCATCGTCGACTCGACCAACTCGGAAGCCCGCATCGCGGCGGGGGCATCTTTGAGTCCGTTGCCGGTGTTGAGCACGACCAGTCGATCCTCGGCTCCGATCAACCCAAGGTCTGCGGCCGCCAGGGTCCCTGCCCACGCTGCCGCCGCCGCCGGCTCGCCAAATACCCCGCATCCTCGAGCCACCTGCGGAATCGCCTGGAGGATCTCTTCATCGCTGACCGTCACGAAGGCGCCCTCGGTCTCCACCACCGCCCGCATGGCCTTGAGCCGGTCGCGGGGAAGCCCGGCACTGATGCTGTCGGCAATGGTGCTTGCCGCAACGGGGGCCTTGTGGAGTGGATCCTCCCCCGACCGCCAGGCCTCGGCGAGGAATGCGCTTCCTTCGGCCTGAACCCCGATGAGTCTCGGCATGTGGTCGATCCATCCGAGGGCGAGCAGGTCACTGAGCCCTTTGTGGAGTCCACCGATGATGCATCCGTCGCCGACGCCAACCGCGATCGCATCCGGGGCCGACCATGCCAATTGCTCGCAGACCTCGAAGACGACGGTCTTCTTCCCCTCGCTCATGTACGGGTTGAAGCCGGTGTTGCGGTTGTACCAGCCGGTGGCGGCCGCCGCGGCCATCGACATCTCGAACGCCTGGTCGTAGGAGCCGTCGACCAGGACCACCTTGGCCCCATAGGCGAGCAGTTGGGCGATCTTTCCCTGAGGAGCCGACCCCGGAACAAAGATCACCGCTCGCTTCCCTGAGGCGGCGCACAAACCGGCGAGGGCGGCCGCGGCGTTGCCGGTGCTCGCGGTGGTGATGGTGTCGACCCCCCGCTCGGTCGCCTTGACCACCGCCATCGCGGAAGCCCGGTCCTTGAGCGAGGCGGTGGGCTGACGGCCCTCATCCTTCACCCACACCGCAGCGATCCCCAACTCAGTGGCGAGCCGGGGGGCGGCCACCAGCGGGGTATCGCCTACCAGGAGGGGCGGAGGCACCGACGACGACTCGATAGGGAGCAGAGGCCGGTACCGCCACATGCCCGACTCCTGCCCCAACCGCTGTGGCGAAGCTTGAGTCCCGATTACGTCGTAGTCGTACTCGACGTCGACGATGCCCTCGGTCGCGTGGTCGGGACAGACGTACTCGATCTCGTCGAGCCGATAGAGCCGACCGCAGATCAGGCAGCGGAGCCCGAGCACGTTGTCCATGAGCCCCTCCTCACATTGTGAGGGCCATGACGGCCTTTTGGACGTGGAGCCGGTTTTCGGCCTCGTCGTACACCACGCTGTGCCGGCCGTCGATCACCGCGTCGGCGACCTCGATGCCGCGGTCGGCGGGCAGGCAATGCATGTAGATGGCGTCGTCTGCCGCCATCGCCATGCGGCGCTCGTCCGCTATCCAGTCCGAGTACTTCTTCCCGATCTCGGCGGAGGCGGCGTTGTCTTCGGTCTCGAGCATGCAGCCCCAGCTCTTCGGGTACACCACATCGGCCCCGGTGAAGCCGGCGTCGAAGTCCTCGAGGATCTCGAGCGATCCGCCGGCGGAAGCCGCATTCGCCGTGGCCTGCTCCACGAACTCGGGGATCAGCCGGAACTCGGGAGGCCGGGCGAGGCGCACGTTCGCCCCGAATCGGGTGAGCAGCAGCATCAGACTGATTGGCACACTCATTGGCTTTTGATAGCTCGAGGCGTACGCCCAGCTGACATCGATGGTCAGCCCACGAGGATCGCCCTTCTCTTCGATGATCGTCAGCAGGTCGGCCAGCGCCTGGAAGGGGTGGAAGAGGTCGCATTGCATGTTGAACACCGGCACCCGGGACGCCTCGGCTACCTCACGGATATAGCGGTTGCCCACACCCCAATCGCAGTGGCGGATGGCGAGTCCGTCGTTGTAGCGGCCCAATATCTCACCTATCTCCTTGGCGGTGTCGCCGTGGGCGATCTGGGTGGTGGTGCTCTCGATGAACTGGGCGTGACCGCCGAGTTGGGCCATCCCTGCTTCGAACGAGGCCCGAGTCCGGGTACTCGAGAAGAAGAACAGCATGGCCAGCACCTTGTCATCCAGCAGCGCGTGTGGCTGACCTAGGGCGCGTCGGCGCTTCAGATCGAGCGCCACCTCGATGACGCTTTCGATCTCTCCCTTGGTCCACTCCTGGGTGGTGATCAGATCCCTGCCGCGCAAGCCAGTTCGCATGACTCAGCCTTTCACTCAGTAGCGCCAAGTACCAGGGCCAGCAGGGCCATGCGCATGACGACGCCGTTGAACGCTTCCTCCCAATACCGGGCATGCCGCGTGCCGTCGACGTCTTCGGGGAGCTCATCCATTCGCGGCAGCGAATGGAGGATGATGGCGTCGGACTTGGCCTTGGTCAGCACCTCCCGGGTGATCCGGTAGTTCGCCGGAGTACGTCCCTTGTCGCCCGACTGCTCCTCGCGGCTCTTGGTGTAATCCGCCTGTACCACCGGCTCCATGTAGATGACATCAGCCTCGGCGATGGCGTCGGCAACATGGTCGGCCTCGCGGAAGTTGAGTCCGCGCTCGGTCAACTCAGCCTTGAACTCGGTGGTCAGCGACATCTCGGGTGGTGCGATGAAGACCGCCTCGGCGTCGAACTGGCTCAGGGCGTACCCGATGGAATGCATCGTTCGCATCCGCATGTCGCCCACGCACAGGAAGGTCAACCCGTCGATTCCGCCCTTCTCCTGCTCGACCGTGTAGAGGTCGGTCAACACCTGAGTGGGATGCTCCCCCCATCCGTCGCCGGCGTTGATCACCGGCACGCTCGCCCAGCGGGCGGCCTCTGCCGGCGCTCCTTGGTCGAAATGTCGCATGACTATGGCGTCGCCGTAGTACTCCAGCATGTGGACGGTGTCCTTGATCGACTCCTGGTAGAAGTCGCCAGCGCGGGTCATCCGGGGGTCGGAGAATCCGAGCACATGGCCGCCCAGGCGGTGCATCGCCGCCTCGTGGGCGAGCCGGGTGCGGGTGGATGGCTGGTAGAAGGCCGTCACCAGGGTCTTGTGGGCGAGGAGGTGCGTGTTGCGCCGTGACCGGGCGATGGGGTCCATCGATCGGGCTACGTCGAACACCTGCATGAACTCGGCGTGCTCAAAGTCCCGCAGCGACAGGATGTCGCGGCCCGCGAAGCTTCGCATCAGAACCTCCGGTCTGTTTCCGACAGCCTCTCGAAATGGCCGACCGCCGACTACGGCCACATGTCGGGGAATGGGGGGCGAAGTACCCGTACGGACCAGTTCCCCCGGGCATACGCTCGCAAGAGGATGCTCGACAACATCGTGGCGTTCGAACGCCCGACGAATATCACGGAGGCCTTCGCGGCGATCGCCAACGGGGCGGTCCCCGTGTCGGGTGGCACCGATGTGATCCTCCACCGCCGACGCAGCCCCACCACCCTCGTCGACCTGACCGGCCTTCCCCTGGCGGGGATATCCCGCGTCGAAAACAACATCGTCGTCGGTGCGACCACGACGATGACGGAGATGCTCCACCATGCGGAGACCGCCGCGGTCGCCAACGGAGTGATCGCGCAGATGCTGCGCGAGGTCGGCTCGCCGCTCCTCCGCAACGTGGCCACCATCGGCGGGCACGTCGCTCGGGGGAGGCTCTCCGACGTGATCCCGGTGTTGCTCGCTCTCGACTCCACCATCCAATTCCACGATGGAAGCGACAAGTCGGAGTCCCTCGCCGGTTTCTATGCACGAGAGGGCCATCGCGAGCCGCTCATCGTCACCGGGGTCACGATCCCGGTCCCTCAGGCCGGATCGGCCGCCGCCTTCCGGAAGTTCTCTCGCACCCGATTCGACCTGGCCATCCTCAACGCCGCCTGTCGGGTCGATCTCGACGGCGAAACCGTATCGGCGGCGCGCATCGTCGTCGGTGAGACTCCGGCCCTTGGGGCCTCCCTGGCGGCGTGCGAAGCCTCGCTGGTCGGTGGTCCGCTCGATGAGTCCGCAATCGAGCGATGCGCCACCGTCGCCGCAAGTGCCGTCCCCGCCCGCGACGATGATCGGGCATCGGCCGAATACCGACGGACACTGGGCGCAGTTCTGGTGCGCCGATGCCTCCGCGATGCCGCAGGGAGGCTCAGGTGAGAGTCGCGATATCTGTGAACGGGCGGCGCACCGAGGTCGACATCGAACCCGGCGAGAGCCTGATGGATGTGCTCCGCCGCAGCGAGTACACCAGCGTCAAGAACGGCTGTGACCGCGGCGACTGCGGGTCGTGCGCTGTCCTGCTCGATGGCCGCGCGGTAAACGCCTGCCTGGTCTTCGCCGCCAAAGCCGACGGTCGGGAGATCCGCACAATCGAGGGCCTCGCGACCGACGACCTGCACCCGTTGCAGAGTGCGTCGCTCGACGCGGGAGCAGTTCAATGCGGCTTCTGCACCCCCGGGATGCTGCTCACCGCGCTCGACCTTCTCGAGCACACACCCGATCCCACTGAAGACGAGGTCCGCGAGACACTCGCCGGCAATTACTGCAGATGCACCGGTTACGTAAAACCCATCGAGGCGATCCTGGAAGCCGCCGCCAGGATGCGAGGCGCCCGATGAAGTTCAACGTCGTCGGGGAGTCTGAACGCCGGGTCGATGGGAGGTCGCTGGTCACCGGCAAGCCGGTATTCGTGGGCGACATGGTTCCGGCCGACGCCCTCCATATCGCTCTGCTGACGAGTCCGCGGCCGCATGCCCGCATCCACAGTATCGATACCACCGCGGCCGAAGCCGCCCCGGGGGTCGCCTGTGTCCTCACCCATTTGAACACTCCGCCGACTCGCTACACCACCGCGGGGCAGGGGTATCCCGAGCCGAGTCCGTACGACACTCGAATGTTCGACACCAAGGTGCGTTTTGTCGGCGACCGGGTCGCCGCCGTGGCCGCGGAAACCCGCGCCGCAGCAAGGGCCGCCGCCGCGCTGATCGAGGTCGACTACGAAGATCTGCCGGCCGTCCTGTCAATCGATGCCGCGCTCGCTCCCGGCGCACCGGTGATCCACGACGAGGAAGACGCGCTCGACATCTGGGACGCCCAGCGCAACATCGCCTCCGTGGTGTCCGCCATCGTCGGCGACGCCCGTGCCGCTCTCGAAGATGCCGAGATCGTCGTCCAAACCGTCGTGGAAACGCAGTACGCCCAGCACGCGCCCTTGGAGCCCCACGTCGCCTTTGCCCACCTCGACGACGAGGGCCGCATCATCATCGTCACCAGCACCCAGGTGCCATTTCATGTACGTCGGATCGTCGCCCGGCTTCTCGACGTGCCGATTCACCGGCTGCGGGTCATCAAGCCGCGTATCGGCGGCGGCTTCGGCGCCAAGCAGGAAGTGCTGATCGAGGACATCGTGGCGATGGTGACGATGCGCACCGGCCGGCCAGCGCTCCTCGAGTTCACTCGCAAGGAGGAATTCATCTCGTCGCGCACCAGGCACCCGATGCGGTTGGCGATGCGGCTCGGCGCCGACGCCATGGGCGTCCTCGACGCGATCGAGATGGAGGTCATCTCGAACACCGGCGCATACGGCGCGCACGCTCTGACGGTGCTCTCCAACGTGGGGTCGAAGACCCTTCCCCTCTACAACCGGGCGCGCCATATCCGATTCGATGGAAAGACGGTGTACACCAACCTTCCGGTCGCCGGTGCCTACCGCGGGTACGGGGCGACCCAGGGGTCATTCGCCCTCGAGACCGCGATGGACCAGCTGGCCGAACGGCTCGATCTGGACCCGGTGGAGCTGCGGCGCCGCAATCACATCAGGACAGGTGAGACATCGCCAATCTTCGAGGAACTCGGCGAAGGACGGAAGGGTGTGCCGTACACCATCTCCTCGTGCGAACTGGAGGAGTGCATCAGCGTGGGGGCCGCCCGGTTCGGGTGGCACGCGAAACGCGCCCGGCCACCGGACACGGGCCCAACACGCCGCGGGGTGGGGATGGCGATCCAAATGCAGGGATCCGGCATTCCGCTGATCGACATGGCAGCGGCCACCATCAAGATGAACGACGACGGTTCGTTCAACCTCCTGGTGGGAGCCACCGACCTCGGCACCGGGTCTGACACCATCCTCGGCCAGATCGCCGCCGAGGTACTCGGAGTGCCCCTCGACTCGATCGTGGTCTACTCATCCGACACCGATCTGACCCCGTTCGACGTCGGCGCCTACGCGTCATCGACCACGTACGTATCGGGGCGGGCCGTCGAGTCGGCAGCCGAGGATGTGCGACAGCAGATCGTCGAAGTGGCGGCGTCGGCGCTCGGCGTGAACGCAGAGTCGCTTCATCTCGCCGACGGCAAAGTCTCCACCGAAGACGGGGCCGCCGGCCTCGACCTCGCCGCCATCGGCCGGCGCTCCTTCTATGGACCCGATCCTGCTCAGATCGGCGCGACTGCCTCTTGCGTCCCTGAGGGTTCGCCGCCGCCATTCACGGCCACCTTCGTCGAGGTCGAGGTCGACCTCGAGACCGGATTCATCCGCCTGCTCGACTACGTCTGCGCCGTCGACTGTGGGACCGCAATCAATCCCCGGCTCGCCGAGGGCCAGGTGGAGGGAGCGATCGCCAACGGCATCGGGTACGCGCTGACCGAGCAGATGGAATTCACCTCCGAGGGCCGGACCAAGAACCCCGACCTGGCCCGTTACCAGCTCCCCGGCCCCCTCGACCTGCCCCCGATCCGGGTGTTCCTCGTCGAGTCCTACGAGCCCACCGGCCCGATGGGAGCGAAGTCGATCGCCGAGATCGGCATCAACGGACCCCTCCCGGCGATCGCCAACGCCGTCTACCACGCCATCGGGATCCGGCTCACCAAGCCGCCGTTCACCCCCGAGAAGGTGTGGCGGGAAATGCGGGCAGAATCGCTACCAAAACAGTCGCTACCAAAACAGTCGCTACCAATCGCTGACAATCGCTGACAATCGCTGACAATCGCTGACAATCGCTGACAATCGCTGACAATCGCTACAGCCGGTAGCGATTGGTAGCGACTGGTAGCGACTGTCAGCGACTCTTCTTAAGCAAGCACCGTCGTGTCCGCCAGTTCGATTGGCTCTCGGTCGATCGAGAGGAACTCCATTGGCGCCTCGGTGTCCCACTCGTCCGCCGGGGCGCCGGTGAGGAAGCGGGCGATCATCGAGCCGACCGCAGGCGACTCCTTGAACCCGTGACCTGAGAACCCGTTGGCCACGATGAACCCTTCGATCGCGGTTGGCCCGACGATCGGGTGGACGTCTTCGACGTTCATCGTGTACATGCCCGCCAGCCCGGTGATCTGTCCCCGGTACGGGAGCGCCGGGATCCGGTGGTGGAGTGCGTGGATCTTGGTGTCACGGAATGAGGCGTCGACGTTGTTGTTGAAGCGGTCCGGATCCTCGACCACCTCCTGCTCGTCCTCGTGGAGGATGGAACCGACGAGAATCTGCTGCCCGCTCGCCTCAGGCCGCAGGTAGATCCCCGCCGACGAGTCGCCCAGCACCGGCAGGGGGCCGGGAACCAGATCCCGCGGCCACTCCCGGTAGATCACCTGGGCGCGTATGGGGCGGATCGTCCACTTCCAGTCGAGGCCGGCCATCGTGGCAATGCGGGCGGCCCAGGGTCCGGCGGCATTCACCACCACCGGTGTATCCACCGATGAGCCATCGGCCAGATCGACCCCGTCGATGCGGCCGTTCGAGGTCCGGATCGCCGTGACTTCGGTCTGGAACCGCACCTCGACACCCGCGTTGCGAACGACCTCGAGGAGATCCTGGGCGGCGCTCACCGGATCGAAGAATCCGCTGTCACCCTCGTAGAGAAAGGCGTCGTGATCGACACAGACGTGCTCGGTCTCGCCGCTGAGGTCGAACGGCGCATTGCACGTCGACAGGGCGGGGAATCGAGAACGCACTCCATCGGCATCGAGGACCTCGGCGTCGATGCCCAGCGAGATCATCCGATCCCGGTCGCGCTCCACGACCTGCCGAACCTCGGCCATCATCCAGAGCACCCCGGAGTGGTGGAAAAGCGCCCGGGGCTCCTCCAGACCTGTATAGGCCCCCCAATTGCGGTGGGCCCGCAGCCCGTCCCGGGCGATGAGGATCGCCTCGGTGTGGGTGTACCGCTGACGGAGAATCGCTGACGATGCGCCCGTCGACCCCTCGGCGACGTTCGACGCCTTCTCGAGGATCACAATCCGGAGCCGGTCGCGGCGGCTGATCTGGTGGGCGATCGACAGGCCGATGATTCCGGCTCCGATGATCACCACGTCGGCGGTGTCACGGGTCATGGGGGCAGAGTGTAAGAGGGGCTCGATGAAAGGGCTCGCTTCGCTCGCCCCGCAATTCGCGATTCGCGATGCGACAGAACGAGTCAGTGCGCTGGACCGCGTTTCCTCCTCCGCAGGGGGAGGTGGCGAGCGAAGCGAGACGGAGGGGCCATCCGGCGCCGGGGCGATGGGTAAGGATCAGTCACCGGTGTAGGTTGGCGGTGCAGCCCTCGACCAACCGGGAGGACATGAGCACCGCTCTCACCGTCGTCGGGATAGTCGCAGCCGCCGCCGCTGCGTACCTTTTCGGGAGGCGAGCCACGCGCCGCCGGGCCGACAGACAGCCGGATACGGCTCGCCGCCTCGAGGAGTACCCCTTCTATCCTTTCTCGGTCGACGCCAACGGTCACGTCGCCTTCGACCCCGACGCCTTCGACGAGGGGTTGTCCCACCTGCTCCGGGAGCGCAACGACCGCGCCGCCCGAGAGCTCATTGTGATCGGCGAGCAGAATCTTGTGCGAGAGACGTTCCCCAGCGACCGGCTCAAGCGGTACAAGGAGCTGTACTCCATGTACGGCGGCGATGCCGTGGTCAGCGAGAACGACACCTTCCTCGAGAATTTCAGGCGCATCGTCCACCACATTGGCCGCTCGTTCCCGAACACCGGGATCGAGATTCTCCTCCACAATCTCGTCAACCCGTCGCGGTCGTTGGTGGTCATAGAGAACGCCGAAGTGACGGGCCGGTCGACCGGAAGCGGCGCCACCAATCTCGTGCTCGACCTGAAGACCCGCCGACAGCGCGGAGAGGACAAGATCAACTACGAGTTGAACATCGGAACGCGGCAGTTCAAATGCACCACGATCCCCATTTTCCGCCCCGATTACGGGTTGGTGGGAGCGATCTGCATCAACATCGACACACGCTTCATGCGCGAGAACGTGATGGCGAGCACGGCGCGTCTCGAAGCGTTCTTCGACAACCTCCTGCGTACCGACTTCCAGCTGGACGAGAACATCCTCTCCAGAGACGAGCACCGGAATGCCCTCAACGGCAAGCGCCACTTCCTCGACGAGGCGATACGCAGAGCAGGCCCGCGCCGACAGGAACACCGTCTGGCGGCGATCTTCTTCTCCGACATCGTCGGGTTCACCGCGCTCATGAGCGCCGATGAGGCGGCCACGATGGAGATCCTCGAGGCCAATTCCGCCATCCATCGCGAGGCGTTTGGATCACAACGCGGCCGCCTGCTGCGCGACCTCGGGGACGGCATGCTGGCCAGCTTCGACTCGGCGTCTGATGCCGTGGCATGTGCCAGGGCAGTCCAACGCGGGGTCGCCGAAGACGGCCGGTTCCAGTTGAGGATCGGGATCCATCTCGGCGACGTGATCCACGGCGACGGGGACGTTCACGGCGACGGGGTGAACATCGCCTCCCGGATCCAAGCCGAGGTGGGAGCGGGCGAGATCGGCATCTCGGACGTCGTGTACGCCAACGTCAGGAACAAGCAGGGTCTCAAGGCGGTGTCTCTCGGGGAGCGAAAGCTGAAGAACGTCGACGCCCCGATCGTCCTCTATTCGGTCGAGCCCTAGCGCCCGGCCGACGATGGCCTCATTCGAACTGTTCCTCTTCGGTGGATCCCTGCAGAGCGAGAGTGGCGGCGGTGGCGACCGCGTTTCCTCCCCCGCAGGGGGAGGTGGCGCCGCCGCAGGCGGTGACGGAGGGGCCGTGCGGCTGCCTGACGCGCCGAGACGCGCGGGGCCGCCGCACGGCCCCCTCCCCAAGGAACCCGCGGGGTCCCCGTACTCCCCCCTTCGGGGGGAGAGGCCGCCCGGCTACTTCCCCACCGGGTCGAGGTGTTGGTAGGCACCGGTGCGGAGGTGGCATGAGGCCAGGTGGTCGGCGGTCCCGGGGACGGGCAGCAGCGTGGGCACCTCGACGTCGCAGACACCGTCGACCGCAATCGGGCAGCGGGGGTGGAAGCGGCAGCCGGCGGGCGGATTCAGCGGACTGGGGACGTCCCCCTCGAGCAGGATGCGCTTGCGGCGCAGCGTCGGGTCGGGCACCGGGATCGCCGACAGCAGCGCCTCGGTGTACGGGTGGGCGGGAGCCCGATAGAGCGTCTCCCGATCGGTGATCTCGACGATGTCGCCCAGGTACATCACCGCCACCCGGTCGCTGATGTGCTCCACCACCGCCAGGTTATGGGCGATGAACAGAAGCGTCAGCTCGAGCTCCTTCTGCAACTCGGTGAGGAGGTTGAGAACCTGGGCCTGCACCGAGACGTCGAGGGCAGACACCGGCTCGTCGGCGATCACGAAGTCAGGCCGCAGGATGAGCGCCCGGGCGATTCCGATCCGCTGCCGCTGGCCACCCGAGAACTCGTGGGGAAAGCGATCGGTGTGATACGCCTCGAGACCGACGAGGCGCATCATCCCGATCACGCGCTGGTGCCGCTCGTCGGGGTCGGTGACGCCGTGGATCTTCAACCCCTCGGCGATGCTTGCCCCCACCGGTGCCCGTGGATCGAGCGACGAGTACGGGTCCTGGAATATGAACTGGATGCGCTGCCGCATCTTCTTGAGCTGCTCGCCTTCGAGGCTGGCGATGTCGACGCCGTCGAACTCGATCGAACCCGAAGTCGGCTCTATCAGCCGCACCAGCATCCGTCCCAGGGTCGTCTTGCCACAGCCCGACTCGCCGACCAAGCCGACTGACTCGCCGCGCCGGATCTCGAGGTCGACTCCGTCGACCGCCCGGACGTTGGCGACCGTCCGCCGGAGGATGCCACCCTTCACCGGAAAGTCTTTGACGAGTTCCTTGACGCTGACCAGCACCTCCCTCATCGGCGGTCCTCCGAGTACAGCCAGCACCGGGCTCGGTGTCCCTCGCCAACCTGAAGCAACTCGGGCTCCACCTCGGTACAGATCGTCAAGTTGTTCTCGACCCGGGCTTTGCACCGGTCGGCGAAACGACATCCCACCGGCAGGTCGATCAGGTCGGGAACCATCCCGGGGATCGTGGCGAGCAGGTCCTTGACGGTCCCCAGCACCGGTACCGATCCGATGAGTCCCTGGGTGTAAGGGTGCTTCGGCTCTTCGAACAGGGTGACGGCGTCCGCCTCCTCGACGATCTGCCCGGCGTACATGACCGCGATCCGGTCGGCCATCTCGGCGACGATGCCCAGGTCGTGGGTGATGAGGATCGTCGCGGTGTTGAGGTTCTTCTGCAGGTTGCGCATCAGGTCGAGGATCTGGGCCTGGATCGTGACATCGAGGGCCGTCGTAGGTTCGTCGGCGATGAGGAGGTCCGGCTCGCACGCCAGCGCCATTGCAATCATCACCCGCTGGGCCATGCCTCCCGAGAACTCGTGCGGGTAGGAGTCCACCCGACGGTCGACATCGGGAATGCCGACCGTCGTCAGCATCTCCTTGGCCTTCTCAACACCAACTTTGCGGCTGAGATCACGGTGGATCTCGAAGACCTCGGAGATCTGCACACCGACGCGGGTCACCGGGTTCAAGGCCGAAGTCGGCTGCTGGAAGATCATCGAAACGTGCTCTCCCCGCAGACCCTCCAGTTCCTTCGACGACATGTTCAAGATGTCCCGGCCGTCGAAGGTGACGCTCGATCCCTCTTCGATGCGACCGGGCTTGGGCACCAGCCGCATCAGCGACAGTGAGGTGACGCTCTTGCCACAGCCCGACTCACCGACGATTCCGAGTATCTCGCCGCGGCGCACCTCGAAGCTCACCCCGTCCACGGCCTTGACGACGCCGTTGCGCGTATGGAAATAGGTCCGCAGATCGCGAACCTCGAGGATGGGGCGTTCGTCAGTGGTCATTCGGCCAACGAGGGGTCGAGGGCGTCACGCAGGCCGTCACCTAGCAGATTGAAACCCAGCACGGTGATCATGATGGCCAGGCCCGGGAAGAAGACCAGATGTGGAGCGCTGAACACCTGGTTCCGCTCGCGGGCCAGCATGCTGCCCCACTCGGCGGTGGGTTCTTGTGCTCCCAAACCGAGGAACCCGAAGGCGGCCGCGTCCAGGATCGCCCCGGCAATCCCCAGAGTGGCGATGACCACTAAGGGCGTAAGGGCGTTGGGGATGACGCGCGTCCAAAGGATGCGGGCCCCCGAGGCGCCGAGAGCGCGTGACGCCGACACGAAGTCGAGTTCCTTGATGGAGAGCACCGAGGCGCGCATGACCCGGGCGTACGCCGGGATCGAGACGACCGCGATGGCAAGGAGGGTGTTTCTCAGGCCAGGGCCGAGAGCGGCGACGATGGCTATGGCCAGCAAGAGCGCGGGGAAACCAAGGACGACGTCCATGACCCGCATGATCACGTTGTCGAGCCACCCGCCCCAGAAGCCGGCAATCGCCCCGAGACTTGCGCCAACCGTCAACGCCACCAGCACGGTGCTGAAACCCACGGAGAGGCTCACCCGGCTCCCGTAGATGATCCGGCTGAACTCGTCGCGCGCATTGCCGTCGAGACCGAGGATGTGCTGCGGCTTCGCCTCGTCACATCCGAACAGGTGGACGCACGGCGGGTCGCGCCTTTTGATGTTCTCTTCGTGGCCGATAAGGACCTTGGTGGGGTCGTAGGGCGCGAGAAGCGGAGCGGCAAACGCCACGAGCACCATCATCCCGATGATCGACATGCCGATCACCCCGGTCTTGCGCCGGAGCAACCGCTTGAAGACCCCGCTCCACAGACCGCGCGGTTTCTGCACCAACCGAGCCGGATCCTGCGGCCGGCTCAGTTCGTCGACCCGATTCCTCATCCACGACATGGCATCACTCCAGCCTCACTCGAGGATCGAAGTACGCGTAGGACACGTCCACGATCAGATTGATGACCACGTAGCCGGTGGCGATGATGACGGTGAATCCCTGGATGATCGGGAAGTCGCGGGCGGTGATGGCTTCGAACAGCATCGTGCCCGCCCCGGCGAGGCCAAACACCGTCTCGGTGAGCACCGCCCCCGACAGCAGCGCTCCGAGCTGGAGCCCGATGATCGTCACCACGGGGAGCATCGCATTTCGCAGCGCGTGCCTCACCACCACTCGCCGCTCGGGGGCTCCCTTGGCGCGGGCGGTGCGTACATAGTCGCGTCCCAGTACGTCGAGCAGGCTCGACCGCGTCATCCGGGCGATGATCGCCATCGGGATCGTGCTGAGCGCCATTGCCGGAAGGATCAGATGCTGGATCGCATCGAAGAACAGCTCCCAATCGGCGGTTATCAGCGAGTTGAAGATGTAGTGGTTCGAGATGAACTCGAGGACCGTGTGAAAGAGATTCCCGTCCTTCAGACCGAGGCCCCACACCTCGTAGAACGGTTCAGAGATCAGCCCTGCGCTCAGACGCCCGGAAGGTGGTAACGCCAGTGGGGTGTCCCCCAAGACCAGCGCAAAGAGGTACGCGAGCAAAAGGCCGAGCCAGAAGACCGGCATCGACACCCCGATGTTGGCGAACATCATCGTCCCGACATCAACTGCGGTGTTGTGTTTCATCGCCGACACGATCCCCAGAGGAATCCCGACGACGAGGGCGAGGATCAGGGCCGCGGTGGACAGCTCGATCGTCATCGGGAGACGCTCGATGAGGATCTGGGACACCGGCCGCGAGAAGCGAATCGAATCGCCGAAATCCCCCTGGACCACGTCGCCGATGTAGATGCCGAGCTGTACCGGAATCGGCTCGTCGAGTCCCTTGTTACGGGCGAAACGTTCGCACGCCTCGGCGCTCGCCCGCTCGCCGAGCAATGACCGGCATGGATCCCCGGGGATCATGCGAGCAAGCAAGAAGGTGGCGATGAGGATCCCGAACAGCACGGGGACCGCCAACAGGATTCTCCTGCCGACGAACTGCAGCATCGCTCACCTCCTTTGAGAGAATCAAGAATCAAGAACCAAGAACCAAGAACTGATCTTGGCTCTTGACTCTTGGCTCCTGACTCTGGTTCTTGCGAAATGCTGGGGCCCGCCCCGCGGCGGGCCCCAGCATCTCATTCACTCACGCCTGAGGGTCATCCCTCGGCGGCGGGAGGCAGGTTCATCAACTGGTCGAACAGATAGGCGTAGTACTCGAAAATGCCTGTGTTGCCCACATGGAGCGGGTTGGCGGCATCGATGCCGGCAGCCCACGAGGCAACCACGTCGTTGGCGTCCAGGTCGGACCCATCGTGGAACTTGACACCCTCACGAAGGTGGCAGGTCCACACCGTTGAGTCGGCGTTCGCATCACAGGATGTGGCTAGCGCCGGCACGACCTCACCCGAGTCGATGGCATAACCGAGCAGTGCATCCACCACCTGCTGACAGGCGGCCAGAGACTCGCCGTCGGTCTCGTCCGCGCAGTACAGGCTGATCGGCTCAGCGTTCTGCATGAACACGAACGTGTCCTTGCCCGGATCGACCGTCTCCATCAACGGCGCACCGAACGGACGGAAGTGGGCTCCATCCACGCTGGCGAGCGCCGCCGAAGCGGACGCACCGTGAGCGATCGGGACCATCGGTACCAGCTCCCGGATGGCGTTGTTCGCCGCCTCGTACAGCGGCGCGGTCTCGGCCTCATCCGCGATCGTCGACGCCTCGACGAGGTTCTCGTAGACCTCCGGATGGGCGGTGCCGAACTGCGGGTTGGCCTCGCCGAAGTGGAAGTCGAGGAAGTTCGTGATGTGCGGATAGTCCGCACCCCAGCCGAGCAGGTAGAACCCGTCGAGTCGACCATTGCTCGACTCGTCGATGAACTCACCCGACTCCATCACGATCACCTCGGCCTGAATCCCGAGGTTCTCCATCAGTTGGGTCTGGATCTCCACCGCCACGCTGCTGGGCTCCGGCAGGTAGCCACGGAACACGTCGCGGTAGTAGACGGCGGTGGTCCAGGTGTCCAGCGACAGCCCTTCCTCGGCCAGGCCCTCAGCGAGGAGCGCCTGGGCGGCAGCCATATCGAAGTCGTACCACTCTTCGCCCTCACACCCGTTCGGGATCGAACAAGGCGTGAAGTGCGAGGCAACTTCCGACCCTTCCGGGTAGAAGTTGTCCACGATCCGCTGCCTGTCGATTCCCATGGCGATCGCCGTACGCACCTTCAGGTTGTTGAACGGCGAGAACGTATTCGTCATCGCCAGATAGAAGGTGTTCGGGTTCGTCACCGGGATGAACTGCAGATCGGCATCGTTCTTCACCGTGTCGAAGTCGTCGGGACTCACATTGGTGATCTGATCGACGTTGCCCGCCTGGAGCTCGAGGAGGCGCGCCGCGCCTTCCGTCGCCCAGCGGATGACCATGGTCTCGTACGGCGCCGGCTCACCCCAGTAGTCGTCGAAGCGGCTCATGATGATGCTGTCACCACGCTGCCACTGATCGAGCTTGAACGGGCCGGTCCCGATCGGGTTTTCGAGCGGCGAGCCACCCGTGGCCACGAGGTGCTCCTTCGGCTGGATCCCGAACGGCGTGAACGCCGCGATCTGCGGGAAGGCGGGCACCGGCTTGCACATCTCGAAAACGACCGTGAACTGGTCGGTGGCGGTGATCGACTTGATCTTGCCGCCGTATTCGCAGTCGGGGGCAACCACTGCGTCTCCCACGAAGTCGCCGCCGCCGGCGCTCGTGGATGTGCCGCTGTCGTCGTCGCCACAAGCGGCGGCGACGAGAGCGAACACCAAGACAAGAGTTGCCACTCTCGTAAATCGCTTCATATAGGGTCTCTCCCGTTGTAGTTCCCGGCCGACGGAGAGTCGGCCAGGGACGGCAACTTTAGCCCGCCCCCCCCTTCGGTGAATGCAGTTCTGTCTCTTTCTTGACGGAACCCCGGTGGCTCGGGCTCATGCCCGCACTACCGTCCCCGGCATGCACGACGATCTCAAGAGCAAAGTCGAGGCCCTGTTGCCGGCGTTGCGGGCCGACCTTGAGGCGCTGGTCCGCATTCCTTCGGTGAGCGCACCGGGTTTTGATGCCGCCCAGGTGCGCCGATCGGCTGAATCCACCGCGGAACTGCTGCGAGGCGCCGGGTACCAGAACGTGCGGCTACTCGAGCACGCCGACGCCCACCCCGCAGTGTTCGGTGAAGTCCCCGGGCCGGCCGGCACTCCCACCGTTCTGCTCTACGCGCACCACGACGTCCAGCCTCCCGGTGAGGACGACGGCTGGGATACCGAGCCCTTCGAGCCCGAGGAACGAGACGGCCGCCTCTATGGCCGGGGCTCATCCGACAACAAGGCCGGCGTGGTGGGTCACGCCGCGGTGCTGCGGGCCTACGACGGTGCGCCACCGGTGAACCTGAAGGTGTTCATCGAGGGCGAGGAAGAGATCGGTTCGGCGAACCTTCCCGGCTTTCTCGCCGAACACGGAGACTTGCTAGCCGCCGCCGTGATAGTGATCGCCGATTCCGGCAACTGGCGCGTGGGTGTCCCCGCCCTCACCACTTCGCTGCGCGGGATCGTGTCGGCAAAGGTCGAGGTGAAGGTCCTCGAGGCCGGGGTCCATTCCGGTCAGTTCGGCGGAGCGGTCCCCGACGCCCTCACCATCTTGTGTCGAGTCCTCGCCTCGCTCCACGATGCCAGTGGCGAGGTGGCCGTTCCCGGCCTGGTCACCGGCGATGCCGACCCCCTCGACCTCACCGAGGAAGAGCTCCGATCGCAGGCAGGGGTCCTGCCCGGCGTAGAACTCATCGGCTCGGGCAACCTGACGTCACGGTTGTGGATGAAGCCCGCGGCGGCGGTGCTCGCCATCGACGCCCCGCCTGTTGCCAAGGCGATCAACCAGCTGCTCCCGAGGGCCACCGCGAAGGTCAGCGTGCGCCTTGCCCCCGGGGACCTGCCCGATCGAGCGATGAAATCGCTGGTGGCGCACCTCGAGTCACAACCCGCCTGGGGGGCGGAGGTGACGGTCACTCCATGGGAGAGCGGCGCCCCGTTCGCCCTCGGCGGGGAGGACTCACGCGTCGACGCATTCCGCACCGCATTCGCCGAGGCCTGGGGGCGCCAGCCGGTGGACATGGGCGTGGGTGGATCGATCCCGTTCGTGGCAGCGTTCTCCGACGCCTACCCGAAGGCGGCCATCGTCCTCACTGGGGCCGCCGACCCCACCAGCCGCGCCCACGGCCCCAACGAGAGCCTCGACCTGGACGACTGGCAGAAGTCGATAGTCGCCGAGGCGATCGCACTACGGCTGCTGGCAGAGAGCCAAGAGTCAAGAGCCAAGAACCAAGATTCTTGATTCTTGATTCTTGAATCCCGCTTTACGCTTCCCCCATGGAACTCACGAAGGCCCCCCCTGACCTTGGCCGCTTTGGCGTCTTCTCGTGGGGGGTCGTCACCCAACCCGCGACCGAGGTCCGAGCCGCGGTCCGGGTGATCGAAGAACTCGGCTACGGGGCGATCTGGTTTCCCGAGAGCCGGGGACGGGAGGCATTCACCGCAGCGTCGTTGGTTCTCGAGGCGACCGAGCGGATCGTCGTCGCCACGGGCATCGCCAGCATTTGGGCGCGCGATCCGATGGCGACCGCGTTCGGGGCGTTCGGCTTGTCCGAGGCATACCCCGGGCGCTTCGTGCTCGGACTCGGGGTCAGCCACGCCCCATCGGTGACCCGCCGGGGGCAGCAATACCTCCGCCCCCTGCAGCGAATGGCGGAGTACCTCGATGCCCTCGAGACCGTATCCACCCCGATCGCGGGGGCAGACGCCCCGGCGGTCGTGTTGGCCGCCCTCGGCCCGCGGATGCTGGCGCTGGGAGCGAGCCGGACTACCGGGGTTCATCCCTACTTCTCACCGGTCGAACACACCCGGCTCGCCCGGGAACTTGTCGGCCCCGGCCCGCTCATCGCGCCCGAGCAGGCGATCGTGATCGATGCGGACGCCGCCACCGCCCGGCAGACGGCGCGTGCCCACATGGCCGGGTACCTCGCCCTGGACAACTACCGACGCAACCTGCTTCGTCTCGGGTGGCCCGACCGCGACCTGGACGAGGGCGGCACCGATCCGGTCGTCGATTCGGTGGTGGGATGGGGTGATGCCGCCACCGTCGCCAACAGGCTCCGGGCTCACCTCGACGCCGGCGCCGACCACGTCTCGATCCAACCCCTCGGCGACCCGTTCGGGCTCGATCAACTGGAAGTGCTGGCTACCGAACTGGCGTCATAGATCGCAGAACCGGCCACCGACGATCGCGGTGATTTCCGCCCCGATGTCGGAGGCGTCGGCGGCCCCGGGGGCAAGCGCCCGCAGCCACGCGTCGTTGCCAGGCGGAGAGGTGATGAAGACGTCCCGGCCCCCCTCGAGGCCGACGCCGATCCCGGCGTCGGGATGAGATGCCAGCACGTCACCGATGGTCGAGCCAGGCCCGACGCCGGCTTCGGTCGCCAACGGGAACACCCCGGCGGTGGCCCGGTAACCCACGAAGCGCCTGGTGCCGGCGGGCAAATCGGAAACGGCCCCGTTGCTGAAGTAGAGCGTGAGGTTGTCGATCGTCACCGCCCGGACCTCGGTGACGCTCGCCTCACACACCCCTAAGTCGTTCGACGCCGGGTCGATATCGACCCACCCGGTGTCCTCGGGCGGCGATGCCTGGGGCAAAGCCTGACGCACCAGGGCGAGGGCGTCGTCTACCCCAGCGCCGAAGTCGACTATGCCTAGCCCGGAGGCCTCCAGGACGACGGGTATCCCCGCCCCGCCTTCGCACGGCGCCGCCGTCCTCGTGAAGTTGAAGGCGAGGTCGACCGGTTCCGACGCACCCGCTGGATACGCCGCGGCGGTCCCGACGATACGGTCCCCGACTTCGATCTGGAGGTCCACGGGGAATCCTGCATAGCCCGGCGACTCGTCGCGGTATACGAACTCGGCGGAGGCGCCGATCCCGCCCCGGCTCATCGCAAAGCTCCCGGGAGCGCCGGTGGCGACGATCAGATAGCCCGACCCGGTCTCGGCCACATACGAACCGTCACCCGTGGTGTCGAGACAGACCCTGGTCACCGCCTCCTCGAGGTCGTCGACCGCAACCGTGTCGGGATCGGCCCCCGCCGGGGCATCACCATCCGGCGGGTCGAGCACCGCGGCGGTGAGTGTGTACGAGGTGGCATCACCGGTGGTCGCCACCGTGATCACATGATCCTGGCTCACCGTCAAGTCGAAGGCCCACGCCGCGACCGTCGACGGCCCGACCGGATTTCCATCGGGCCCTCTCACCTGGATCCTCGCCTCGCCCGTCGTCGACTCCACGAGAACGGCCAGCCTGTCCCCCTCGTTGGCCTCGACGAAGTAGGTGTCGGGATCGGCGACCGACACATTCCCCACCGCCCGCGCCGTGTTGCCTCCCACCTCGAGCCTCCGGCTGTCCGTGCAGGCTCGGGATAGGAGCGCCAACGCGAACTCGTCCGGTTCGCCCGTCACCTCACGGTCGAGGTCCGCCTGCATCTCCTCGATGGCGGCGGCGGTGGCCGGGCCGAATGCTCCGTCGACCTCGAGCGGTCCGTACCCGGCGCAGTTCATCAAGAACTGGATCGCGAACACCACTTCGTTGTTGTCGCCTTCGCGGGCGATGGGGGGACCGGTCGCCGCCGGAGGCTGGGTAGTGGTCGTCGTGGACGAGGTGGTCGTGGTCGCGGCACTGGTATCCGTCGTGGAGGTCGTGTTCCCCGAGTCGTCAGAACACGACGCCACGATGAGGAGAAGCCCCATCAGGGCGGGGATGCGTCGGGATGGCCTCGGCATCGTTCTTCGAGGCTAGCGATGGGTTGCCCACGGCGTGCGGGCCACCCGCCGCACGCGGACGGGGCCACCGCGTGGTGGCCCCGTCATCGTCGATCTTGTTCAGGATCAGGCGTCGCCGTCGTCGACCTCACCGTCGTCGACCTCGTCGTCGCCGCCGCCTGCCCATGGGGGCTTACCTTGGCCCGCCCACTCCGGCTTGCCCTTACCGGCATGGTCCGGGCGGTTGGCGTCCGAGACGATCTGGCCAAGATTCTTCGGGAGGTCCTCGATCAGGACCAGCTGCTCATCGGTCAGGGTCTTCTTCAGCTCGCCGAAGGCGAAGTCGTATTCCCCGGTCTCCGGATCGACCTCCATGCTCGCCAGCAGCGTCTCGACATCCGCCCCGAGGGCGATGGCGTAGACCTGCAGTTTGAAGATGGCTCCGTACCCAATGCCCATCTCGTGGAGGTCGTGCACTTCTTCGGGCGCGAGCGCAAACTCTTCGGTGATCGCGTCACCCACCATCATCGGTCCGTTGGTGTGCGACGCCATCGCCGGTGCGGCGACCGCCACCAGGCTCAGCGCCATGATGGCGACCAGCGTCTGCATTCTCGTCCTCAATATGATCTCCTCGTTTCAAACGTATCGGCCTCTCAGGCACAGGGGTCGAGGACCATCGGGGGATTGGTCACTCCTCCCCGAAGATCGCTCCCCGGACACCGATTCGGGGAAAGACGAAATCGCGAAAACCACCCTTCGGGCGAGCCGATATAGAGTGTCGGCTAGAACGAGGAGTCCCGTTGATGCGCGAGCGGTATCGAGCCCGTTTCGGCGCCCTTGGGGGGGCGGCGTTGCTGGCCGTCGCCGGGGTGGCGCCGGCGGCGGGAGCCGCCGAACCCCTGGCCGAGCTCAGGCCCATCAACGGCTTCGATCCCCTGGTGAGACTCGCGCCCGAATCTCAGGGGGTCGAGGTCGAGAGACTGCAACAGGCGTTGAGCGATGCCGGCTTCTACCGGCAACCAATCGACGGCGTCTTCGGGGTGGAGACGGCGTTGGCGGTAGTGGCGTTCCACAAGTACCTCGGCCTCGAGAGGACCAGCACCTGGAGCGCGCTCGATTGGATTCGGCTCCGGATGCTGCCCCCTTCGGGAATTCCCGACCGGTACGACGAGCCCGATCGGGTGGAGGTCGATCTCAAGCGGCAACTGATCTTCATCGTCCGGGACCACCAGGTCGCGGGCGTCCTCCACACCTCCACCGGGGGTGCCTACACGTACTTCAGCCCGCGCAACGGCCGGAACGTCCAAGCCTCGACACCTCAGGGCGATTTCACGCTGCGCTGGCGCCAGTACGGTTGGGTGTGCGACCAGGCGACCGGCTGGTGCGTGTACAACTACTGGGCGTTCGCCGACTTCTACGGGATCCACGGATACCTCAGCGTTCCCGAGTTCCCGGCCTCCCATGGCTGCGTCCGGGTGACCACCTGGGACTCGGACTGGCTGGACGACCAGCTGTTCGTCGGGATGCCGGTCCACATCTGGGACCAGCCGCCGGTCATCGATGCGCCGCCATTCGACTCCAAATACGAGCCGGACCGCGCCGGGGCCGTCGCCGTCTAGGTCGAACCCGAATCGGGCGGGCGCAGGTACTCTCCTCCCCCCACCTGCGGAGGGTTCTTGCGTCGCCTCTTCATTCTGATTGCGCTCGTCGCCGCGAGTTGCTCCGGGGATGGATCGGTCGAACCCTCCTCCCCCGGGTCGAGCGGTTCCACGGGCACCGTGAGCACCAGCCCGGCCGACCCCCTCCGACCCTGCCAGACGACGGTGGTCGCCGAGCTGCCGGTTGCCGGAACCGACGGCCCGGTGACCGAACGGGTCTCGGCACAGAACCTGGCGTCGGCTTCGGCCGCAGTCGCCCAAGCGGTGTTCGTGTGCGCATCCGACGTCGTCGTCGTGAGCACCGCCGACTTCGAACGCATCGCCATCGCCGCCCGGCTCGCCGTTGGACTGCGGGCTCCCCTCCTGGTCGGTGATGACGCCGGATCGACCCTCCTCGCCTACGAGATCGACCGCCTGGCCCCTACCACCGTCTGGTTCGTCGGCGAAGACGTCACCGTCGACGTGCCGGCGTTCACCGAGGTCGAAGTGCTCGGGGGTGACAACACCGCGCTGGCCAACGAAGTGAACGACCGCGTCGGTGCGGGGTCGGAAGTGGACATCCCGGGCGGGGGCGGTAGCGACGCACTACGAACCACCCTCGCCGCGCTCGAGGCCGGGGCGGGAATCACCGGATCTGGCCCGAACGGCACCGCCCCCATCGCGCTGAATCCGGTGCCGTTCCTTCGCGCCGGACCAGGATCGTTCGGATTCGCCTGGCTCGTCGACGGCGCCAGCACGCCGCTGGCGTTGGCGGCCGGGGTGGCGGCGATCGTCACCGGCGGGTTGATGGTGACGGTGGACGCCGACGACCTGCTGGCCGGCGACGCCGGGGACGTCCTCCAGGCCATGGAGCCGGAGAAGGTGCAACTGCTCGGCGGCGGGACTGAGTCCTCGTGGCAGCTCGAGGTGCTGTTGAGCGGGGCCGACCAGCTCCCCGGCGGCGGGTTCGTCCTTTTCCCGGGCAAGCGCCTCATCGCCCTGTATGGCAACCCCAACACCACCAGCCTCGGGGTGCTCGGCGAACAGGGTGTCGACGCCTCGGTGATTCGGGCCAAGCAACTGGCCGCCCAGTACCAGACCGTCGACGGCGTCCAGGCGATCCCCGCCTTCGAGATCATCGCCACGGTCGCCGCCGGCAACCCCGGCGACGACGGCGACTATTCCAACGAAATGGATTTGGACCAGCTCCGGATCTGGGTGGACACCGCCGGACGCGAAGGCGTCTATGTGATCCTCGACCTGCAGCCGGGACGCACCGACTTCCTCACCCAGGCGAAGCTCTTCGAGGAGCTATTGCTCGAACCCCATGTCGGGCTCGCACTCGACCCCGAGTGGCGTCTGCTGCCCAATGAGACGCCCCTGCGGCAGATCGGACACGTCGAAGCCGCCGAGGTGAACCGGGTGGTCGACTGGCTCGCTGCCCTGGTGCGGGACAATCACCTGCCACAGAAGATCCTGCTCCTCCACCAGTTCCAGGACCAGATGCTGCGCGATCGGAACCTGATCGAGACCCCGTCCGAGTTGGCGGTCGTCATCCAGATGGACGGCCAGGGCGGCATCCCCGACAAATACAGCACCTGGAACCGCATCACCACCGGCTGGGAAGGCTACGGCTGGCTCTACGGCTGGAAAAACTTCTACGACGAAGACATCCCCGGCCCGATCCCGCCATCGGAAATCCTCCAGCTGGTGCCAGCGGTCGTGTACGTGAGTTATCAGTAGAGAGTCAAGAATCAAGAGTCAAGAGTCGAGACAACAAGACGACAGATCAGTCGGCCCGACCTTCGTCTGGTCCTGTCTTGGTTCTTGATTCTTGACTCCATTAGGGAAGCATCTCTTCCGGCACTGCCTCTGCTGGGACCACCACCAATCGTTGTTCGGCTCGGTGGGTGAGGATCACCCCGGCGAAGATCAGCAGCCCACCGATGACGATGCCGGGCTGGAGTCGCTCGTCGAGCAGGACCACGCCGGCGATCACGGCCACGAGAGGAACCACGTAGCCGACCATGGAGGCGTACGTGGCCGACACCTTCCGCAGCAGGCGATAGAAGAGGACGAATGGCATGAAGGTGGCGAACAGACCCATGTAGGTGATGAGGGCCCACGCCTCGCCGGTCTGTGACGCCGGCAGCCCCTCGGATGCGAAGGCGGCCACCGCGATGAGCAGGGCACCGCTGACGAAGTGGATGCCGGTCACGTGCATCGGGTCGTATGCGCCGGCATGGATCTTGGCGTAGGTACCGCCGTAGGCGATGCTGGAGGCCACCACCAGCCCGAGGATTCCGGCCAGCACGGGACGCCCCCCTTCGGCCAGCCCGCTGTCGCCGAAGGAGAGAAGGGCCGCCACTCCGGCGAGTGCGATCAGCAACCCCGCCGCTTTGACGAACGAGAGTCGCTCGGCCGGAAGCATGAAGTGGGCGAGCACCGCGGTCATCAGCGGGATGAGCGCCATCATCAGGCCGAGAAAGCCGGCGGAGGCGTACTGGAGCGCAACGTTCGAGAGGACGAAGGGCATCGCCAGGTTCGAAATGCCCATAACGATCCCCGTCCTCCAGGTCGGCCCACCCCGGGGAAGGCCCATCCGGCGGAAGGTAAGGAAGAGGACCACCGCTGCCGCCCCGATCAGGGACCGCATCGTCGCGATCTCGAGCGGGGTCGACCCCTCAGCCAGCGCCGCCCGGGTGGCCACCCCGGACGTGCCCCACCCCAAGGCGGCCAGTGAGATCGAGAACCAGACGGCGCGCATGAGTGCGCGAGAGTAGAGAAAGCGCGATACGCGATACGCACGAAGCCGCGATACGCGATACGCAATACGCGATACGACAGAGCGCGCCAGGCCCGTAGAACGACGTTCTGACTATCGACCAATGGACTGTTGGCCGTTGGCTGTCGGCCACGCGATGCCCTTCACCGGGTTTCGCCTTTCGCCTTTCGCCCTTCGCCCTTTCCTCTAACGAACAACTCCCCGTCTCGCTCCACCACCTTGCCCCGGCCTAGTGGCAACACTTTCGTCAGGGCCTTGAACCCGGCTCCGAGGCCGGGGATCTTGGCGAAGATGCCCTGGGGTCCCGAGACCATTTGCCCGCTGTCCGTGTCGTAGCGCGCGCCATGCCACGGGCAGACCAAGCAGCCCTCGTCGTCGATCGACCCCCGGGCGAGATCGGCCATCAAGTGCCGGCACCGCCGGGTCAACGCGAACCGTTCGCCGTCCTTGTTGCCCACCGCGAAGCGGCCTGCCCCGTGGACGGATCCTGGCGGGGACTCGGCTGCCGGCCCCGCGGGTGTCTCGTAAGTCACTGGTCCCTCCTTCGTCGGCGACCGAGCCTACGCGCTCGGGAGATGAGGGTCTTTCGGCCCTATCCATGACTCGTCGACTCCATGACTCTTGAAGTCATGAAATTGGAGATCATGCGACGCACCGACATCGCGCTCCAGGCGCTCCGCCTGCTGGAACGCGGGGGCGGGCTGATCCAGGCCGCCGATCTGGCCACCGGAGTCGGTTCGACCGCTCAGTTCATCCCTCAGGTCCTCACCCCACTGGTCAGAACGGGGTGGATCACCAGCGAACCCGGCCCCCGCGGGGGCTACTCTCTCGCCACCGACTTGGGCAAGCGGACGGTCCTCGACTTGATCGAGCTCATCGAGGGCCCCACCGATGATGGGCGCTGCGCCCTCGAAGGGACCGATTGCTCGCCAGGCAGCCCGTGCTCCCTCCACGACGCCTGGACCTGGGCTCGGGCAGCCCTCATCGAGCGACTCGGTGCGACCCCGATCTCTCCCCAACCAACGACCCTGGCACGAAAGGCATCGAAATGAATGACGGGTTCTGGCACAAGGCATGGCAGTTCGCCCTTCTGTTCGCGGTGATCGCGCTGATGGCGGCGTCGATCGCGGTGCAGGGTGGCGACCTGTCCCCGGCCGACGTCCGGGAGATCATCGCTGAGCAAGGGCTCACACCGGGAGATGGCAACGCCTGGCCCGCCGACCAGTCGATCCGACCCACATTGACCCCGGTGGCGCAGCTGGCCGCCGCGCCCGGAGACGAGGTGCATGTCGCTTACGCGCCCCAGGTTCCCGCCCCGATCACCCGATCCGACCAGCGGATCATCGAGGTCCACCTCGAATCGATCGAGGGAGCATGCCCGCTCGATCCTGCTGGCGGGGTCTCTACTGAAATGTGGGGATTCCGGGTTGCGGGAGACACCGAAGTCACCTGTGGTAGCCCGGGACCAGTGCTGCGGGGCAGGGTGGGCGACGTCGTGAGGATCTCGCTCACCAACGCCGCCGGGAACGCCAACCCTCACAACATCGACTTCCATGCCGTCACCGGGATGGGCGGCGGAGCAGCCGCGCTGACCGTCAACCCTGGAGAAACGGCGACGATCCAGGTCCGTCTCCTCTACCCCGGGGCGTTCATGTACCACTGCGCCTACGGCGACGTGCCGGTTCACATCGCCCACGGCATGTACGGCATGTTCATCGTGGATCCGGAAACACCGCTCCCCGCGGTGGATCACGAGTGGGCCATGATGCAGAGCGAGTGGTACGTCGGCGAGCCCGGGCCTGATGGCGTGGCTCTGTTCGATCGTGACTCGCTGCTCGCCGAGGAGCCCCGATTCGTCACCTTCAACGGCCGGACCGACGCCCTCTCGGGTGAGAACACCCTGGCGATGAGCGTGGGAGACCGGGTCCGCATCTATTTCGTGAATCAAGGCCTGAACCTGGACTCCAACTTTCATCCGATCGGGTCCCACTGGGACTCGGTGTATCCGGAGGGAGCGACCCATCAGGCCAACCGGATCATCCGCGGCTCGCAGTCCACGCTCGTGGTCGCGGGCGGGGGCACCGTCGTCGAGATCGACGGCCTGGTGCCGTCGACGATCATCCTCGTGGACCACGCCCTCGTTCGGACTTTCTACAAGGGCGCAATCGGCACGATCGTCGTGGATGGGCCTGAAGACCACGAGCTCTTCGCGGTGATCCAACCCGGGGGCGGGGACGACGGGGGCAACGGCACCACGTCGACGACCGTCGCCGCCGGAACCGAGGTAGTCATCTCGGCCGGGGCATATCTGCCCGAGAACGCCGACGAGGCGTACAGCCCGCTCGAGATCACGGTCCCGGTGGGTACGACGGTCCGCTGGGTGAACGAAGATGCCACCGCCCACACGGTCACCTCCGGTGAGTCCGATGGGACAGTGGGATCACCGGACGGGCGCTTCGACTCCGGTTTCCTCAACCCGGGCGACAGTTTCTCGTTCACCTTCGAAGAGGCCGGTGTGTTCCCCTACTTCTGCCTTCCCCACCCGTGGATGGAAGGGGTGGTCACGGTCAGCGGCTAGGGCTCCTCAGCTGCAAGGGGTGAGCGAATAGGTTCGGCCCGGGTGCCACGGCACCCGGGCCGAACCCGCGCCAAACCCTGGTGGCTACCAAGATGACCAGATGAACCGGCGCTCGGCCCCCCTGCTCGTTCTCGCCCTCGTGGTAGGCGGGTGCGCTCCCGAGACCGGGAGGTCGGCGACATCGCCGACGACGACACCGGCCACGACGACCTCGGTGGCGACCACCACCTCGACGACGGGCTCACCCCGGACGACGATCGGCATGAGCCGGGAGGGTCGGCCGATCGAGGCGATGGCGTTCGGCACCGGGTCGCGCCGGCTCTACGTTGTCGGCGGTATCCACGGTGACGAGCGTCCGGCCGTGGAGAACGTCCCTGCCCTCATCGATCACCTGGCCGGGGACGCCCTCGATGGATGGACGGTGCGAATCGTGCTCGATGCCAACCCCGATGGCACCGTCGCCGACACGAGGGAGAACGCCGCCGGGGTGGACCTCAACCGGAATTGGCCCACCGAGGGTTTTGCTCCGTCGGCGGCGACCGGCCCCGCCCCGCTTTCGGAGCCTGAGACCGACGCGCTGGCCAAGGACATCGCCGCGTTTGCCCCCGATCTCATCGTGGCGCTCCACGCCGCGCGCGAAGGCCCCTTCGTCGAGCACGACGGGGCGGCTGAGGCCCCCGCAGCGGCATTCGCCGCCGGTGCCTCGGTGCTGGGGCGGGACTGGGAGGTGGTGGCGGAGGTCGATTGGGTCACCGAGGGTTCGCTGGGCACCTATTTCGGCAAGGAGGGAAGGATCCCGGTGGTCACCGTCGAGTTCAATCGCTGGGACTCCCCCGCCGGTATCACCGCCGAGCTCCTTGCCGGGATGACGGGACTGCTCGACGGGCAGCCGGCACGAGCGGTGCTGACCTGCATCGGGCACCGGGCGGGGATGACATGCGGCCCCCCGGCCGAAGCCGCTCACGAGCTTCTCCACGATGGCACGACCGGCGGAGCCCACGGCTTCATCATCAAGGAGGTGGGGGGGCCGGTACATGCTGCCCTCCACGCCGACACCGCGTTCTACCCGGCCAGCGCCATCAAGCTGGTCCACATGGCGCACGCGCTGCGCACCACCGCGCCAGAGGACCATCCGGTCGCCGTCGCCTTCGAGGACGGATGCCGGGGATCCGGGCCTGGCGTCGAGCGGCCGGTCTACGACCTGCTCGCCGCGATGATGCAGGTGTCGGACAACGCGGCGGCGAACGCGCTCCAAACCCATTTCGGGCTCGACGCGCTCGAGACGACGATCGACGAGGCCGGGATGACGACCACCCGCCTGGTGCACGGCTTCGGCTGCGGCGGGCCGGCCAACGACCCGGCCAATCGCACCACCGCGATCGATCTGATCCGCCTGCTCGAAGCGATCGCCGACGGGACCCTGGTTCCGAGCGACCGGTGGCCGCTCGTCGAGGAACTGATGGTCGATGTCACCAGCGCCACCGGGTTCGATCCCGTCAGCGGCGCTCTGGTGCTCGCCAAAGACGGGTGGTACGGCACGACTTTGACGCTTGCCGGCCTGGCTCGGATCCCGACGGAGGACGACGGCACTCGCACCTTCGTGTTCGCGGCGTTCACCGAAGGGGCGACGTCGGTGGATCCCTCCTTCACGATCCTGTCGGTGGCCCGGGTGCTTCTCGCGGCTTGGTCGGGAACGTGATCGCGCGATGATCGCTGTCCACTGGTTCTGGACCGCTCCTCCCCCGCAAGGTCGCCGCCGCCGGGTTCGTCCGTCTGAGACCATTCCGTCGTATCGCGTATCGCGTATCGCGTATCGCATACTCACGGTGCCCCGCCCGTGACACAGGTGGTCGCCATTGTCCGCCTGGCCCGACCCCACTTTCTGCTGGGCGGTCTCCTGCTCTTCGCCCTCGGCGCCTTCTCCACGGGGTCTCTGGATGCCGGCGGCTATGCGATCGGCCAGGCGATGGTGACTGCCACCCAACTGACTGCCCACCTGGTCAACGAGTCGGCCGACGCTCGAGCCGACGCGCTCGTGAGGAATCGCACCTGGTTCTCCGGCGGCAGCGGCGCGATCGCCGACGGTTCCGTCTCGCCGCGGACAGCGCTAGTAGCTGCCCTCTTCACCTCCGCAGTCGCAGTCGGGTTCATCGGGTTGATGTACGCCCGAAACCCTCAGGCGGCCTCGATCGGCGTCGCCGCCCTGTTGGTCGCATGGCTCTACTCGGTGGAACCGATTCGACTGCTGGCAACGGGCATCGGCGAGATCGTCACCACCCTGGTGGTGGCCATGGGAGTGCCGATCGTGGGCGCCCTAGCCAACGGCGGCTCCGTCGCCGAGCCCCTGCGCTGGGCGATCGTGGCTCTGCTGCCGATCCACCTGGCGATGATGCTCTGCTTCGAGTTGCCCGACCTGGACACCGACCGGGAGGCCAGCAAGCGGGTCGCCGCGGTCCGGCTCGGCCGCCAGCGCACCGAGGCCCTGGTAGGCGTCCTCTTCGGCCTCGGCGGAGGGGTGCTCGCCGTCGGAATCGTGACCGGGCACCTCCCCGACCTCGCCCTCGCCGCTTTCGCGGCGGCCACGCCCGCCGCGGTGGCGATGTGGGCGATGCGGCGAGCACGGTGGGGGGCGCTGACTCTGGGCGCCGTCGCCACGCTGGTCGTCGCAGCCCTGGGTCTGCTGGTCGCACTCGCCTGATCGGACGGGATCCCGGGTCGGAGCCGCCTAGGGTGCCCGCCATGAACGATGCCTCCCGAGCGGTTCAGCGGACCTATCTGCTGCTCCTGTTGCTGTCGACGCTGGCGGCATCGTTCATCTGGGGGATCAACACCCTCTTCCTGCTCGACGCCGGACTGAGTAACACCGAGGCCTTTGCGGCCAACGCGTTCTTCAGCCTGGGGATGGTGCTCTTCGAAGTACCCACCGGGGTGGTCGCCGATACCGCCGGCCGCCGCATCTCGTACCTGCTCGGCGCCTTCACCCTGCTCGCTGCGACCCTGGTCTACCTGCTCATGTGGCAGATCGAAGCGCCGTTCTGGGGATGGGCCCTCGCCTCAGCCCTGATCGGGCTCGGCTTCACCTTCTTCTCTGGGGCCGTCGAAGCGTGGCTGGTCGACGCGCTCGACGCCACCGGCTACACCGGGGCGCTCGACACCGTGTTCGGACGGGGGCAGACGGTGATGGGCATCGCCATGCTCACCGGGTCGGTCGCGGGCGGGTTCATCGCTCAGGCGACCAACCTGGGCGTGCCGTATGTTATCCGGGTGGTCCTGTTGGCGCTCACCCTGGTGGTGGCGTTCGTCGCGATGAAGGACATCGGCTTCGAACCGAAACGGGGCACGGGTCCCATGAAGGAGGTACGTCGGGTGCTCCGCGCCTCGATCGATGTCGGCTTTCGCCGCCCACCCGTGCGGTGGATGATGCTGTCCGCCCCGTTCACCCTCGGGGTGAGCTACTACGCCTTCTACGCGATGCAGCCTCACCTGCTCGATGTGTGGGGAGATGAAACTGCCTTCGGGATCGCCGGGCTGGCGGCGTCCATCGTCGCCGGCGCCCAGATCGTCGGCGGCCTCCTGGTTCCTGCGATCCGGCGGATGTTTCGCCGGCGCACCTACGCCCTCCTCATCGCAGCGATCCTCGGTGCGGTCGCCCTCGCCTTCATCGGGCTCACCCGCAACTTCTGGCTGGCGATCGCACTGCTGGTGGTCTGGGCGATCTCGTTCTCAGCCTCGCTGCCCATCCGCCAGGCCTACCTCAACGGGATCATCCCCTCGGCGCAGCGCGCCACGGTCATCTCGATGGATGCGCTGATGGGCTCGGCCGGTGGGACCGCGATTCAGCCGACTCTGGGGCGGGTCGCCGACGTCTGGAGCTACGGCACCTCGTATGTGGTGGGGGCGGCGGTGCAGCTGATGGCGGTGCCGTTCCTGCTGCTGGCCCGTAAGCAAAACGCGTCGAGCGACACCATCGGCGAGGACGAGCCCGAGCCAGCGCCCGCCTGACCGGAATCCGTATTCTCCGCCGATGAGCGACCGCGCCCGATCGATCCACGCCAGCCTTCCGGTCGTCGACGGACACAACGACCTCCCGTGGGAGATCCGGGTGCGAGCGGGCGGATCCGTCGCCACCGCCGACCCGCGGCAACATCTCGCGGGCTATCACACCGGCTTTCCTCGCTTGCTCGCGGGCGGGGTCGGTGTGCAGTTCTGGTCGGTGTATGTCCCCGCGTGGTCGGATTCCCCCAATGCAGCCACCCACCGACAGATCGATCTCGTCGAGGAGATGACCGGGTTGGCGCCGGCTCTGACGGCGCTGGCGACCTCGGCCGAAGAGGCGCGATCGATCCGCGACCAGGGAAGGATCGCCGGCCTCATCGGCGCCGAAGGAGGACACAGCATCGAGGCCTCCCTAGACGCCCTCGCCGTGCTCCATGCCCGCGGGGTGCGTTACATGACGCTCACCCACGCCGACAACAACGAATGGGCCGACTCCGCCACGGATACCGCTCGCCACGGGGGCCTCACCGAATTCGGCGTGGCGGTGGTGGGCGAGATGAACCGCTTGGGAATGTTGGTCGACATCTCGCACGTGGCCGAGACAACGATGCGCCAGGCGATCGAATCGAGCCGGGCGCCGGTGATCGCCTCGCACTCGTCGGCATTCGCCCTCGCCCCTCACCCCCGCAACGTCACCGACGAGGTGATCGAAATGGTGGCCGCCGGCGGTGGAGTGGTGATGGTCACCTTCGTGCCCGCGTTCCTCGTTCCCGAGACCGCCCGCCAGGCGTTGGAGATGTTCGAGGAACGGCGCCGACTGCGCGCTCAGTTCGCGCCGGAAGACGAGGCGAGTTACGCCGCCGCGGCGCGCGAACGGTTCGGCGGGGTCGTGAACCGTGGCACCGTCAGCGACGTCGTCGATCACATCGAGCATGTGGCCCGCATCGGGGGTGTCGACCACGTCGGGATCGGCGGCGACTTCGATGGGGTCGAGGTGACCCCGGTGGGGCTAGAAGACGTCTCGTGCTACCCGGCCATCACCGACGAGCTGCTGGTCAGGGGATGGGCCGAGCCCGACATCCGCAAGGTTCTCGGCGAGAACGCCTTGCGCGCCCTCGGCGAGGCCGAGACGGTGGCGGGCTGAGTCAGACCGGGGTGAGCCTCACCACGGGGATCGTGCGCGACACCTTCGCCTGATACTCGCCGAAGCCGGGGGCTTGGGCCGTGATCCGTGCCCACGCCGGGGTTCGCTCTTCGTCGCTCAGTACCGATGCACGAGCTTCGAAGAAGTCGTCCATGAAGCGGACCCACACCTGAGGATCGGCGACCAGGTTGCGATACCAGGACGGATCGTCCGGGGCTCCACCCTTGGAGGCGACGATCAGCAGATCGTCCCCGTCGGGGAAATGAACCAGCGGAACCCGCCGGATGTCACCCGACTTACGACCCTTCACGTACAGCAAGATCAACTGATCGGCCATCCCGTGTTCCACGGCCTTGCCGCCCGACTCGAGGTACTGGGCGACATGCTTCTGGGCGTACGGGCTTAGGCTGTCGACGGCGCGGGTCTCTACTTCGTGCAACTTCATGCTCACCCCAACCCTGCCCGAGTCCAGGCTGTTCCCTCAGGCGTCCCAGATGTGGACGGGCATCCCCAACTCGAACCGCGACATGAGCCGCTCGGAGTCCCACATGTTGATGCGCACGCATCCGTGGGAGGCGGGTTCGGTGGGCACCGAGAGGTACCCGTGGACTCCGTAGTAGGTGCTGAACGACCAGTAGTTGTAGACGCTCCACCCGGTGGTGTTGTCCGTGTTCCAACCCGTCTGGTTCCAGCGGAGTTTGAAGTCGCCCCGCGGCGTGTCGGCGTTCCTCCACATCTGTTGATGCTTGCTGTAGTAGCGATATCCGCCGCCGGACGAGACGGGGACGATCGCCGCCACCTCATTTCCTTCGATTAGGTAGAGGACCTGATGGGTGATGTCGATCTCGATGCGATCGGGCTCGCCGTTGCGCTCGATGGGCGGCTCCGGGTCGAAGGCGAGCAGGCGCCTCCAGTCACTCCGCAGGAACCGATCGGTGCGGTCGCGCTCCGAGATCTTGTGGAACGCCACGACCGCCGACCCGGTGCTCTTCCCGTAGGTGCCATCGACGGAGCCGAGGTACAGGGCCTTCTCCTTGAGGAGCGATTGCAGCGCGCGAACCGCCGGCCCCGTGGCCCCGGGGGCGAGGCCGGCGACTTCGCAGCTGGTGGTGTCCTCGGCCCGACAGTCGTCGACCCCGGTCCCGCCGAGGACCGTGTCGTGACCCCGGCCGCCGGCGATCCGGTCGTCGCCGGCGCCGCCGAAAATCTCATCGTCGCCTGCCCCGGCGCAGATGACGTCATCGCCTCCGCCGCCACGGATCAGGTCGTCGCCGCCGTTGCCGACGATGACGTCGTCGCCCGGGGTTCCAGCGATCACGTCGTCCGCACCGGTCCCGACGATGGTGGCCGTCAGGCCCATGCACTCGGAACCGGAGGCAGCACTGGCGTTCAGCGGGGAAAGCACCGCACCGATCAACGCGACGAGGGTCAAGGCCCTCCGCACCGGCAGCCCGATTCGCATTGCATCCCTCCTCGGTAGGCAAGGAGCCTACGGGAAACAGGGGGGCAGTCGACAGCCGTTCTCCTCCCCCGGAGGGGGAGGTGGATGCCGAGCGCAGCGAAGGCAGACGGAGGGGGCACTCAGACCAGACGCGTCACTAGGAGCGAGACCAGTCTCCTGGTTGTGCGATCGATCTGAGCGCCCCCCTCCCCCCTTCGGGGTACTCCCCCCTCCGGGGGGAGAAACGCGGGTAGCGGGCAGCCGCTCCTACTCAGAGCTGACGATGAGCGGGACGACGAACAGGAGCAACTCGGCGTCCGGTTCGGTCTGGGTGTCCTCTTCCGGGCCGACCTCGTAGACGAACGGGGCGCCATCGACCCCAACCAGGGCGATCGATGCCTCGAAGCGCCCCGGGCCCCGAAACAGCGACTGAAGGACCGGCAGATGGTCCAGCACCGGTGCAGGCCCGTAGTCATCGCCCGGCGTCCAGTCGTACTGGTTGCCGTCGACCACATAGATGAAATACCGGCCGTACTCGTAGAGCGGGGCGAGATAACCCCATCGCTGTTGCATCTCGACGACCTCGTACACCGGGTACATCCGGTCCGATAAATCGACCATTCCGTTGCCGTTCAAGTCGAGGATGAGGCCTGCCCAGGTTCCGTCCAGCCGGGGCATTGGCCCCAAGCCGATCAAGCCGTCCGAGACGCCGTTCCGGTGGTCGGTCTGCGCCCGCAGGTCGATGCCGACCCCCGCCAAGGAGGTGCTCGGATCGACGCACGACAGCGGGGTGACTCGCTGCGCCAGCACTTGGACCTGGTCTACACCCGGGACGAGAATCCGGCTCGAACTGAGCGTCGCCTCGCCCTCGGCCGCGTCGGTGAGCCTGAACGTGAAAAGGAAGCCCATGCGCGGGCGGTACTGGCCGAGGGCCAAGCAATCGACCGTAAGCGTGCCCGACCCCTCCTCGAAGCCGATCGCGGCGTCGTCATCGGTGGACCCGGCTCCTGTGACCTGGGGAGGCGAGAGGAGCAGAGCATCGGTTGCAGAGAACCGCGCGCGCACAGGGAGCCTGGTGAGGGCCTCCGTGGCGAAGCCGAGGTGGCTGCTACCCACCTCGAGCGTCAAGTGGGTCTGTTCCGAGACCGCCACCAGCGGCGTGAAATGGGTCGTCTCGCCGGATACGAAGAGGTCGTCCCCGTCGAGCAGCACCTCGAGATCTCCGAGGTACTCGAATCCGGATCCGTCAGCCGTGGTCGTCACCAGGGTGACGATCGGGATCGCACCCTCCGGCAGCCCGGGGAAGTTGGCCACCGGAATCCGGCGCGTTACCCGGACCGGGGCGTCGAACACCAACCCGTCCGGTTGCATCGAGTAGATCACCGTGCCCGGGTTCTGTGCCGCCCCCGCCAGTTCAGGCGGATACTCCTCGGGGGCGAGCACCCCGATGGTGATCCCCGGGTCGGTAGCCATCGCCTCGAACGGCACCTCGATGGTGAGGTCGCCGTCCTCGCTGGTGACGGTGAATCCTTCGGGGGCGGTGGTGGTCGTGCTCGCCACCACCGTCGTGCCCGAGGACGCCGTCGACCCGGTGGTCGTCGAGGTGTCGGCAGTACCCCCTCCACAGGCGCCTCCGACGAGCACCAGGAGCATTGACACGGTAATCGGCCGCATTGGACCCCCTCAGGTCGACGCCAGCAGGTTAGATGACCGATCCGGGGACGTTCGGCCCTGGCGTGGCGGACTCGCCAGGAGGACCGTCTCGGAGACCGCCGCGCCCCGGGCGCCGCCCGAAAGGCCCGGCGGCAGAAGGAGCGGACCATGAAGCGTTTGACCCTGGCAATCGCATTCGTCCTCCTGGTGGGGGCTTGCGGCGACGACGACGCCATCATCACAACCACCACGGGGGCCAATACGACCACCGGCCCATCCGATACGACCACCGCCACCACCAGCCCGCCGACGGGGGCGGTCACCGACCTGGAGGGCGTACGCGCCGCCACGGTCCAGATCGTCGCCCAGGGAACCTTCGTGGACCCGGCGGCGGGGGTGCAGGTGAATCAGCCGGGCGCAGGATCCGGCTTCATCATCGACTCCACCGGCCTGGCGGTCACCAACAACCACGTGGTCACCGGGGCGGCTCTGTTGCAGGTGTACGTCCAGGGCGATGACCAGCCGCGCAACGCAGTTGTCGTCGGAGTCTCCGAGTGCTCCGACCTGGCGGTGATCGACATCGCAGGGGAGGGGTTCCCGTATCTCACCTGGTACGACGGGCCGATCACGACCGGGCTGGAGGTGTACGTCGCCGGGTACCCGTTGGGGGATCCCGAGTACACCCTGCTCGACGGGATCGTGTCAAAGGAACAGGTCGACGGCGAGACCTCGTGGTCGTCAGTGGATTCCATCATCGAACACAGCGCCGACACCCTCGGAGGCAACTCCGGCGGTCCGGTGGTGACCGCAGACGGACGGGTGCTGGCTGTCAATTACGCCGGTAACCAGGCCGGCCAATCGTTCGCCATCGGCCTCGGCGTCGCCCGACCGACCGTCGACACGCTGCTCACCGGAATCGACACCGAATCGATCGGGGTCAACGGTGAGGCGATGAGTGTCGGAGGGTTCAACGGCGTCTGGGTGTATTCGGTGAAGTCGGGCGCGCCCGCCGACCAGGCCGGGGTGCGGGCCGGCGACCTGATCCTCTCGATCGAGGACTTCCAACTCGCCACCGACGGAACCATGGCCGAGTACTGCGACATCCTCAGAAGCCACCGGGCGTCCGACGTCCTCACCATCGAGGTGTATCGGCCGGCGGTCGATCAGATCCTGCGCGGCCAGCTGAACGGGCGCGAGCTCGAGGCCGTCGTGATCCCCGACATTGGGGACGATCTCGACGACGGCGGACTCGCATACTCCGGCTACCAGACGATCACCGATGACTCCGGGCTGATCGAGGTGTCGGTGCCGGTCGAGTGGACCGATCTCGATTCCGACGGCTGGGTGAACTCCGGTGAGCTCATCGGCCCCGGGCTGGTATCGGCGCCCAGTGTGGCGGCATGGCGGGCCGAATGGGGCACCCCGGGGGTCTTCATCGGGGCCACCGACATGCTCGGCACCACGCCGAACCAGATCCTCGACGACAAGCGGTGGGACTCGTTCTGCGACTACGAGGGTCGCCAGGACTACGACGACGGGCTGTATACCGGGCGATACGACGTCTACTCGAACTGCGGGCCAGAAGGGTCGATGTTCCTCGCCATCGCTGCCGAGCCAGCCGACCGAGCCTTTCTGGTGCTGGTGGAGATCGTCCTGGTCACCGAGGCCGATGTTGAGGCCACCGACACGATCATCGCCACGTTCGTGGTACACGGCACCGGGACCTGAATCGCCGGTCGATTGGCGGTCCCTGCGGCGACGACCACGCCGCAGGGACCGCTAGCGTGCGGCGTCCATCTTCAAGGAGCCTGATGAAGCGCCTCACGCTCGCAGTTGCGTTCTCGCTCGCCCTCGTCGCCTGCGGCGACGACGACGCCGTGGTGACCACTACCCAGGCGCCCACCACCTCCTCCCCCGCCACGACCGTAGCCACGACCACCACCGTGGGTGCCGTGTCGGGCCTCGACCTCGTCAAGGGCCTGCGCGCCCGGGGAGAGGTTCCCGGCACCACAACCACCACCGGCGCCGAGCCAACCACCACCGGCGCCGAGCCGACCACCACCGTCTCCGTGACTCCCGACGAGTTCATCACCATCACCGATGACACCGGCCAGATCGAGCTGCGGGTGCCCGCATCGTGGGATGACATCGATCCGACCGGCTGGATTGAGCAGGGCGAATTGATCGGCCCCGGGCTGGTCGCCGCTCCCGACGTCGATGCCTGGCGTTCGGAGTGGGGCACCCCGGGAGTGTTCATCGGGGCATCGGACGTGATCACCGAGACCACCGAATCGATACTCGACCTCAAGCGCTGGGATACCTTTTGCACCTACGAAGGCCGCGATGACTACGACGACGGCCTCTACGTCGGCCGGTATGACCTGTACTTCGACTGCGGGGACGAGCTGAGCGTGTTCATCGTGATCGCCGCCACTCCGCCCGACGGGTCGTTCTTGATCCTGGTCGAAATCGTCGTCGTCGCCGAGGCCGATCTGCTCGCCGCCGACGAGATCATCCGTTCGTTCCTGGTGTCCGGGGTGGACTTCTAGACGTCCGCCCGCTCGATTCCATAGGCCCTCAGCCAATCGTCGAACCGGTCGACGGTCCTGAAGCCTTGCGTCCTGATGGCGCTCAGCACGAGACGTTCGAACTGCTCGCCGGGCACGAACAGCTCGCCGGCGCCGCCGATGGCGATGAGGCTCAGGTCGTCACCCACCACGAACCGCTGGACCGGCCCAGCGAGCTCGCCGAGCCAGGGGAAATGCCGATAGCGGAGCCATGCGGTGAGCCGCTCTCCCGTGGGGAACAGTTCGACGCACAGAAGCATCAGCAGGGTGGGTACTTCGGACCCCAGCACACGGGTCTGGGCCAGCGGCCTCCGCCGCCCGGGCGCGAGGAAGCAGAGGTCACCGAGGTGGTGGAAGAACGCGGAGTGGGCGGTCCTGCCGGGGCGCCCCCCGATGCCCACCGCCAGGGCACGATGGTCGGCGCTCCGAAACACTCCGCCCAGCCACATCTCCGCTCCGCAGGCGATACACGCCAGCGGCGGGTCATCGCCGGTGACGATGCACCCGCCGAGCGCCAGCAACCCCTCCTCGGCTTGGGTAAGCGTCGCCGGGTCGGGATAGCCGTAGACGACGGGGACCATCGTGATGTCGTCGCAATCGGGGCATCGCTTGGGTTTGGTCACGATCCCGACACTACGGCCCGGGTGTGACAGATCCTCAGGCGGCTTGGCGCGCCAGGTACGGCTCTGGCACCCACGGCGCCCTGAACGCCAGCAGCTCCGCCTCGGTCACCGCGGCGTGACCCGGCACCGGACGACTGGGGTGCGGCAGGGCGTCGATCACCCGCTGCACGTCGCGATCCAAGGCGAGCCATGCCAGCGGCGACAGGTGGGCGAGCCCCGGCTGGGGGCGCAACAGCCAATCGCACGCCTCTTCGTGGCTCACCCGACGGGTCAGCAGCGGGGCGAGAAAGGCCACCTCCCGGGTCTGGGCGTGATCGTCGAACTGGAATTCGGGATACGCCCGGCCGACACCAACGACGCAATCCAGGTAGAGCAGTGAACGGCGAGAGGCAGCCGGCCGCCCGATGCGGGCAGCGACTTGTCGGTCCGTCAGAAACGGGCCGTAGAGGGTCACCCCGCCCACGGGGCGGTAGGGATGGGGCGTGTCGTCGGTCACGCTCCATTGTCGTCACGGGCGAACCGCGGCCGGAAGGGGCGATTGGCCCCCCGGATCAGATCTTCTTCGACCCGGACTTCTTGTCCTTCTTGGCGTTGCGTTTCTCTTTGAGGCTGTGCGCCGCAGCCTTCTTCACTTGTTTGCCGCCACGGTCCTTGTTGGCCACGTTTCCTCCATTCGCCGTAAGGAATGGTACGCCGAAACTCGATCAAGCTCCGGGAGCGCGCCACCCGCTCTTGATCGAACGAGCCCGATCGACCTCTTCCGGGGTGATCAGCACCGTGGTGGACACCCCCACCCGGCCCGAAGACCCCACCTCGAGCGCGAAGGCGGTGGCGGTCTCGTTGTCGGGAAGGTCGACGATGAGGATGGAGTCCTCGTCGCCGAAGCAGAAGTAGTACGCCTCCACCGTTCCCCCCAGGCTTTCGATGGCGGCCGTGACCGCGGTGCGGCGAGCGGTGCCACCCTCGGCGACGATCCCGGCAACCCCCTCGGTCGTGAGCGACGCCCTGAACATGTACTTGGGCATCACGCCCCCCTTCTAATGTCGATCACCAACCCTGCCACCCAACCGGGATCGGTGTCAACCCTTGGCGGCCGGCCCGTACACTCGGCCCGTGAGCCTGAAACGGTGAATCGGGTGCCCGAGTCCTCGGACACCCGAAAGATTTTGGCGGCGCAAGCACTCCGGGCATTTGCCTATGGCTTCGGAGCCATCCTGCTCGGATCCGTCCTGGCCACCCGCGGAATCGGCCCGGTGGGTGTCGGCATCGTGCTGGGATCAGTCCTTGCCGGAACGATGGTCGGCCAGATCGCGGTGGCGCGGTTCTCCGAGGTGTGGGGTCGCCGCCGCATGTATGTCGCCCTGTACCTCGCTCTGGCGGTGGCGGGACTGGTCTTCGCCTTCGGAAGTCCGACGTGGGCCTTGGTCCTGGTGTCACTCACCGGCGCCCTGTCGACCGAGGTGGTCGAGTCGGGTCCATTCACGTCACTGGAGCAGGCGATGCTCGCACAGCGCATCCCCCCCGAACGGCTCGCCGCGGGCTTCGGCCGGTACAACGCAGTGGCGACCGCGGCAGGGGCCCTTGGCGCGCTCGGAGCCGGGCTGCCGGGCCGAGTGCGGGAAATTTGGCGGGACGGACCCGCCGACGAGCGCTGGTTCCTGCTGTTGACCATCAGTGCGGCCGCGGGCGCCGTCGTGGCGTGGTCGCTGTCGTCGTCCGTCGAACCCGAGCTGCGCGACCGGCGTTCTCGCCTCGGCGAGTCGCGGCCGGCGATCAGGCGCCTCGCATCGCTGTTCGCCCTCGACTCGTTCGGCGGCGGCTTCGTCGTGCAGTCCTTCATCGTGTACTGGCTGACGACGCGATTCGACGCCTCACTGACAGTGCTCGGGATCACCTTTGCCGCGATCGGCGTGCTCCAGACCATGTCGTTCCTGGTTGCCCCGCTGATCGCCAAGCGGTTCGGGCTGCTCAGGACGATGGTTTTCACCCACCTGCCGTCGAACCTCCTGCTTGCCGCGGTTGCCTTCGCCCCGAGTCTGGAGGTGGCGATCAGTCTCCTGCTGGCCAGAACCGTGCTGTCGCAAATGGACGTCCCCACCCGCCAGGCGTTCGTAATGGTCCTGGTGCCACCATCGCGCCGCGCGGCAGCGGCGGCGTACACCAATCTGGCGCGGTACTCGGTGAGGCCGGTGGGCCCGACGCTGGCTGGTGCGGCTCAGACCATGGCCATGGGGCTCCCCTTCCTGATCGCCGGAGGCATCAAGACCCTTTACGACATCGCCCTGTGGCGGTCCTTCCGCGACGTGCGCCTGGACGACGCCACCAGACCGGAGGAGACGACGCCATGAAGTGGGTAACCCGTGCCCGCCCCAAGACCGATCGGATCGCTTGCCCCTGGCTGATCCGGCGCTTCATCGATCCCGACGCCGAGATCGTGTTCGTCGATCCCGAGCGGGTGCTCCCGGTGGCCGCGGCCGAGGGGGCCCGCTCGTTCGACGCACCCGGGGCCGAGTTCACCCATCGGGCCAATCAATGCACATTCGAGGTCCTCATCGACGAGTACCACCTGGGCGATGACGCCGCCCTGCGACGCCTCGCCGCGATCGTGCACGCCGCCGACATCGCCGAAGAAGTCCACACCGACGACCTCGGCGCCGGGCTGCGCGCTATCGGTGAAGGTGGGCTAGCCGCGGAGCCCGACGACCACCGACTGTTGGAGCGCGGGTCGTTCGTGTACGACGCGCTCTACGAATGGTGCCGGGAACAGACGGGATAGGGCATCCGCTCAACCCCCGGCGGCCCAATCCGGGGAGACATCCGTCCCCGGTAGTGCGAACATCGGGTCATGAATCGAAGTGAACTCATGGAGCGTTATCGCAGCGGATACCAGGCGGTGGTGGATGCCCTCGACGGGATCACCCCCGATGAGCTCGACCGACAGGATGACAGTGGCGAGTGGAGCCCGCGCATCGTGGTGCACCATCTGGCCGATTCGGAGGCGACCGCTCTCGTCCGGTTGCGGCGGCTCATCGCCGAGGACTCCCCGGTCATCCGGGGGTACGACGAGGCGGAGTTCGCCCGGCGGCTTCACTACGACCGGCCGATCGAGCCGTCGCTCGCGGTCGTGGCCGCGGTGCGGGCGTCGAGCCTCCAGTTGCTCGAGCACCTGACGCCCGAGGAGTGGGAGCGCGTCGGCACCCACTCGGAGTCGGGCTCATACTCGGTGGACGACTGGCTCCGTATCTACGCCAGCCATGCCCACGACCACGCCAACCAGATTCGGGAGGCCCGCGGGTAGGCGAGCGAGCAGCGGCACGCGGGCAGCCGGGGCAACGGACTAGCTTCTCCCTCGTCTGATGTCCCGTTCGCGGAGCACCCTTGTCGCCATTTGGCTAGCCAGCGCCGTCGTGGTCACCCTGGCTGCCGTCAGCCTGTACAACTCGGCAACGCGCATCCCCGAGTTCGCCGGGCGCACCGACCCCGCCACCATCTACAGCGACCCGGAGGCCCTCTTCCGGGACCCCGGGCTGCTGGGGACCGCGGTCGAGATCGAGGTGACCCGGGCGGTGCGGGACTGCATGGCCACTGCCGGATTCCGCTATCGGGGGCCGGTCGAGGTGGAGGCGCTCCGTGCCCTCATCGACCCGGAGCGCGATGGGTATGGGATCGCCGCCGGCGCCGATGTCTCCCGGCCCACGCTGCAGGCCGGCCCCAGCCGATCGCAACGTTCCGCCTATGAGCAGGCCCTGTACGGATCTTCCCTGGAGTCTGGCGAGGGCGGCGGAGGGTGCGCCGCCGCCGGCCGGCAGGCCCTCGACACCGCGGTGGCGACGCTGCAGAGCCTTCCCTATTCGATCGCCCGCCTCGAGGCCGAGGCCCTGGCCCACCCCGACTATCAAGAGGCCCTCGCTCGCTGGGTGGAATGCATGGCGGACCGCGGCTACTCGGTGGCGACCCCCGAGACGCTGGTCACTGAGATGTACAACCGCATCTCCCGGGTGAGCGGCGATGGCGCTCGCGCCCTCGCCGACGAGGAGCGCCAAACCGCCACCGACGATTTCGCCTGCCGGCGCGGCACCATCGACGCCGCCATGCCCGAGGTGGCCGCCGACCTGGCTCCCGCCTTCGTCGAGGAGAACCGGGCAAAACTCCAGACCCTGATCCCCGCCGACACCGCCGGACTGCCATCCGGCCTGGGGACGGGCGACGTCCAGGTCACGCTGGTCTGGCAGAACAGTGCCGATCTCGATCTCTACGTCACCGATCCCTCTGGCGAGATCGTGTACTACGGCAACGACACTTCGGCCTCGGGAGGGCAGCTCGACCGCGATGCCAACTACCCGTGTGGTCAGGTCACCTCGCCGGCCGCCGAGAACGTGTTCTGGCCCACCGGGAGTGCTCCATCCGGCACCTACACCGCCGAGGTGGGATACACCTCAGACTGCGGAGTCGAGGGAACCACCACGTTCCGGCTGGTGATCCAGGTAGCTGGGCGGGTCGTCGAAGAGATCACCGCCACGGTCGAGCCGGGCGGCGAGTACCGGGTGTCCTTCGAGGTGGGGTCATGACCGACTTCCTCCCTCCTCCCCCGTTTCCCCCGCCTCCGCCCCCACCCGAGGAGCCGCACCGCCGCTCGTGGGCCTTTCGGGTGTGGCGAGCGATCGGCCTGGGATTGCTCACCGGCCTGATCGCGCTGATCGCGCTCGCCTACTGGGTGAGCAGCGCGGTCGGGCCTCCCCCGACGGCAGCCGACGTGTGCCGGGAGGTGCCGGCGCCGATCCTGGAGAGCCCGGTCGGCCTCGTGCTCCTCGCCGAGGTGTGCACCAACATCGATGTCCGGCTCGACATCGCGCTGGGGGGCGTCGACGGATTCGAGGGAGAGTTCCGCAAGCCCGAGCCCCCTTCCGACCCGGCAACTCCGCGCCCCGACTATCTGGTCTGGGATAGCGATGGCTGCTCGGCCCCGGTTCTGGGAAGCGGTCCGTTCGACTTCACGCTGGCGTGCAACCGTCACGACTTCGGGTGGCGCAACCTCAAGGAATACGACACCGAGGCATCTCCGGTGTGGATGGTCGACAACAAGGACCGCGTCGACGCCGGCTTCCTCTACGACATGCGCATCCGCTGCGCCGTCGTTTCCGGCATCTTCCGGATCGGGTGCGACACCACCGCCCGCATCTACTACACCGCGGTACGGCTCAACCCTTCCGGGGTCGACGGGCTGGCGGGAGGGGCGTGACCATGCATTTCCGCCGCTCGATCGACCCCCAGCATCCTCCGGCGACGTTCTCCCCGGAACGGATCAAGACGCTGACCGACGGGGTGATCGCCATCGTCATCACCCTCCTGGTCCTCGAGCTGTCGGTGCCCGTGGTCTCTGAGATCGAGGACTCCTCCGGCCTTTGGCCCGAGATCCGCAATCTGTGGCGCGAGCTGGTGGCGTACTTCGTCAGCTTCTTCCTGGTGGGGTTGTTATGGCTCTACCACCACCATGCCTTCCGCTACATCCACCGCGCCGACGGCGCGCTGATCACCCTCAACATGCTCTTCCTGGCGGCGGTGTCGATCACCCCGTTCTCGTCGGCACTGGTGGCCTCGAATCCGGACGAGAGGCTGGCGGCCATCATCTACGGGGGGAGCGTGTTCCTCGCCGGGGCGGCGTGCGCCGGCATGTTCGCCTATGCCTCCCACCGGCGCCGTTTGGTCGACCCCGCCCTCGACGCTGGCTTCATCCGCCGGGAGAACCTGTCGGCGCTGGTCTTGCTCGTCGTGCTCTTCGTGGCGGCCGCCCTGGGCTACATCGGCTCGGTCTTCACCTACGCGGTCCTCGCCGTGGTCATCACCTACTACTGGCTGGCGACGGCGTTCAACCGGGAAGGCGTATCCGCCGCCCGCCGGGCCGATCACGGCACTGGATAGCGCTCACCTGCCGGTGTTGATGTAGCTGACAAAGACTGCCCGAGATTGCGTCGAACGGCCCTGGCAGCCCACTCGACGGCCGGGGACCGTGGGCACCGAATCGCGCGATTCGTTTCGCGGTTGACGGGGAAGACTCCTCGCAGCGTCTGAGAACCGTTCGGCAAGTGAAGGAGGCAACAGTGGACAATGAAGAACGCTGGGAGACGATCAAGGTCCAGGGCGAGCAGCTCCTGAGCAAGGTGCGCGAACTGGTGCGTGAAGGCAATGTCCGCCGCATCGTGATCGAGAACGAGAAGGGTCAGACCCTGGTCGAAATCCCCCTGACTATGGGCGTGGTCGGCGCGTTCATGCTCCCGATGGCAGCCGCCGTCGGCGCCATCGCCGCAGTCGTCACCGAATGCACCATCCGCTTCGACCGCAG